>DASQML010000076.1:0-95968 GCA_035645515.1 Microvirga sp. | reverse complement strand
GTGTCCGCCTCAAAGAACCGTGCGCGAGGAGCCGTCGGGTTCTTCACATCGACACACACGAGCCGGACGCCTCCTCGCGCCCTCCCTCGATCTCACACCCTCGGGCACTCACGCCGCGAGGACAATCACGCTCGCCCGCTTGGCTCTTTGACAAACACACCGTCTCCGAACCGAAGCGCCTTAGTAGACATGGTATTCGAACAAGTGCATCTGTCGAACGAGCGATGTGCCGGCTAAAGATCTATCCACCAACCTCAAGGCCTGACATAAAGAGCCACTGACACGATGAACCCGGACACGATCCGGGAATGAGCACATGCGGGACGCCATGCGGGGCAAAGTTTTCCTCTTCGATATGGACGGCACCTTGATCGACTCCACGGAGGTGATCGAGGAGATCTGGCATCGCTGGGCCGAGCGGCACGGGATCGACGGGCATGCTGTCCTGGCCAGGTCTCACGGGCGGCAGGCCATGGAGACCGTCAAGCTCTTCGCGCCTGAGGGAATCGACCTGGAGGCCGAAACGGCCTGGTTCAACGAGCAGGCTGCCCAGGGTACGCAGCGCATCAAGGCGGTCTCTGGAGCCCGGGAGTTCCTCTCCAAGCTCGAGCCGCATGAATGGGCCATCGTCACCTCGGCCAAGCGCTCTCTCGCGGAAGAATGGCTGGCGGTCGCGGGCCTGCCGCAGCCGCGCACCTTCATCGCCGCCGAGGACGTGTCCAGGAGCAAGCCGGATCCGGAAGGCTATCGGATGGCCGCAGAGCACCTGGGCTGCGATCCCACGGAGGCCATCGTCTTCGAGGATGCGCAGGCCGGCATGGAAGCCGGTCGCGGGGCTGGTTCGAAGGTCGTCGGCATTGGCCCTTCAAGCCATCTGGCCCATCTTGCCGACAGTTGGATCTCGGATTTCCGGCAGGTCGAAGCATTCAGAGAAGCTTCAGGCGGCTTCAGGCTTCAATTCTAGGAGCGGACCGCCTCCAAAGCTCCAGTCCGAAAGAGCACTATGTCCACTCCCGCCCGCATGCCCTGGGGCTTCGTCTCCGCTCTGTCCCTGAGCGTGCTCGTTTCCTACGGCACCATCCTTTACGCCTTCGCCCTCTTCATCGACCCGATGAGCCGTGACCTCGGCTGGGGGAAATCGGAACTGACCGCAGCCTATTCGCTGGCTCTGGGCACTTCTGCCTTCTTCGCCGTTCCGGTGGGGCGGCTGATCGATCTGGGTTATGGCCGCCTCGTCATGACGGGCGGCTCGGTTCTGGCGGCCATCCTCCTGGGGCTCTGGTCACGGGTCGAGAGCTATCCCGCCTTCGTGTTCATCTGGGCCGTCTTCGGCCTCTCCATGAGTTGCGTCTTCTACGAGCCGGGCTTTGCGGTCCTGGCGCGCCGGCTCGGGTTTCTCACCCGCCGGGGCATCACCTTCATGACCCTGGTCGGCGGCTTCGCGAGCACGGTCTTCATCCCCCTCACCCACCTGCTCATCGAGGCTCTCGGCTGGCGGAATGCCCTCCTGGTTCTGGCAGCCTTCAACCTCTTCGTCTGCGCCGCTGCGCATGCGGTTTTTATCCCGCCCGCCCTGAAGTCCTCCTCCCCGGCCGCTCCCGGCGAGCAATCCCCTCTTCCGGCCAAAGCCCACCATGTGCTGCTGAAGGCCTCCTTCTGGTGCTTCGTGGCCTCCTCCGTTCTCCAGGGGCTCATCGCGGCGGGCATGCCCATCCACCTGATCCCGCTTCTCACCGAGACGGGGTACAGCCTGGAGATGGCCGTGCTGGCTTTCTCCATCATCGGCCCGGCCCAAGTCGCGGGGCGGATGGCTATGGCCTTAGGTGAGCGCACCTTCGGCATGAAGGGAACGGGCATCGTCACCTTGAGCCTGGGCGTTCTCGCCTTCGGCCTCCTGCCCCTGCTCTCCCCCGGATCGTGGCTGGTGGCGGCGTTTGCTGTGCTCTTCGGCGCCTCGAACGGCATGATGACCATCGTCCGCGCCCTCCTGCCTCCCGAGCTGTTCGGACGCGAGAGCTACGGCACCGTCCAGGGCATGATCGCCATGCCCGTGCGCCTGACCACCGCCGCCGCCCCCTTCCTCTTCGGCGCGCTCTGGGCCTGGTGGGGCAGCTATGCCTCGGTCATGATCCTGTCCTTGGGGATGTCGATCTGCTCGCTCGGTTTCTTCCTGGCCGTCCTGGTGTTGCACAAGGGGCGTGACAACCCGGAAAATTCGCTTGCGTTAGACGGCTAAAGAACTCATTTGCTCACGGTCCCAATGGCTTGGTTTGAAGAAAGACGCATTCCGTGACGGCAGCAACTGATCTCCTCATCGTCGGCGGCGGCATCAATGGCGCGGGCATCGCGCGCGATGCGGCGGGCCGTGGCCTCTCCGTGGTCCTGTGCGAGCAGGGCGATCTGGCGGGCTACACCTCCTCGGCCTCGACGAAGCTGATCCATGGCGGCCTGCGCTACCTGGAATATTACGAGTTCCGGCTGGTCCGCGAAGCCCTGTTCGAACGCGAGCGCCTGCTCAATTCCGCGCCGCACATCATCTGGCCGCTGCGCTTCATCCTGCCTCACGAGAAGGGAATCCGTCCGGCCTGGTTCGTGCGCCTCGGCCTCTTCCTCTACGATCATCTCGCCCCGCGCAAAAAACTGCCGGGCACGGAAACGATCCATCTCACCAGGCACCCGGCAGGACAGGCCCTGAAGCCCGGCTTCGACACCGCCTTCGTCTATTCCGATTGCTGGGTCGAGGACAGCCGGATGGTGGCGCTGAACGCTCTCGATGCCTTCGAGAAGGGCGCCGACATCCGCGTGCGCACCAAGCTGATCGCGGCGCGCCGCGAGGGAAAGATCTGGGTAGCGACCCTGCAGAACGTCGAGACCGGCGAGACGCAGGAGGTGCGCGCCAAGGCCATCGTGAACGCGGGCGGCCCCTTCGTGGCCGACGTGCTGAATTCCAAGCTGGGTCTCAACACCACGAAGAACGTGCGCCTCGTGAAGGGCAGCCACATCGTGATCCCTAAGCTCTTCGACACGGAGCAGGCCTTCATCCTGCAGAACACGGACAAGCGCATCGTGTTCGCCATTCCCTACCAGGAGAAGTTCACGCTCATCGGCACCACCGACATTCCGGTGGAATCCGTGCCTGACAGGAAGGTCGAGATCAGCCCGGACGAGGTGCAGTACCTCTGCAACGTCGTGAACCACTTCTTCAAGAAGCAGATCACCCCGGCAGACGTGGTGTGGAGCTATTCCGGCGTGCGTCCGCTCTTCGACGACGGCTCGTCCAACGCCTCAGCCGTGACCCGCGACTACGTGTTCGACATGGACGCGCCGGAAGGCCAGGCTCCTGTGCTGTCGATCTTCGGCGGCAAGATCACCACTTTCCGCAAGCTTGCGGAGCACGCCCTCGAAGAGCTCAAGGCCTTCTTCCCGGACATGAAGCCGTCGTGGACAGAGAACGCCAAGATGCCCGGAGGCGATATCATCGATGCGGATTTCGGCAAGTTCCTCGCCACTATCCGCCAGCGCTGGCCTTTCCTGCCTGAGCCCGTGGCTCATCGGCTGGCACGGGCCTATGGCACGCGCATTCTGGACCTCATGGGCGAGGCCAGGTCCATGGCCGATCTCGGCGAAGATTTCGGCGCGGGCCTGACGGCTGCGGAGGTCGACTACCTCATGCGCCATGAATGGGCGCGCACCGCCGAGGATGTTCTGTGGCGGCGTTCCAAGCTCGGCCTGCATGTTCCGGCTGGCGCTGCGGCCAAGATTGATGCTTACATGACCCGGCAAAAGGCTGCCTTGATCGCAGCCCAGTAAGAACATTGGGAGGGCCCATGGCTACCTATGTCGGCGCCATCGACCAGGGGACGACGAGTTCGCGCTTCATCGTGTTCGACAAGGCGGGCAACATCGTCTCTGTCGGTCAGAAGGAACACGAGCAGATCTACCCCAAGCCCGGCTATGTGGAGCACGATCCCCTCGAGATCTGGCGCAACACGCAAAGCGTCATCCAGGACGCATTGGCGAAGAAGAACCTGAAGCCTCAGGATCTCGCCGCCATCGGCATTACCAATCAGCGCGAGACCACGCTGATCTGGGACAAGCGCACCGGCCAGCCGCTTCACAACGCGCTCGTCTGGCAGGACACCCGCGTCGATCCCATCGTAGAGGAGTTTGCGAAGGACGGCGGCCATGACCGTCTGCGGGCGAAGACCGGCTTGCCGCTGGCGAGCTACTTTTCCGGCCTCAAGCTGCGGTGGCTGCTCGACAACGTTCCCGGCGCCCGCGAGAAGGCGGATGCCGGCGACGTGCTGTTCGGCAATATCGACACTTGGCTGGTCTGGAACCTGACCGGCGGCGTGAACGGCGGCTGCCACATCACCGACGTAACCAATGCGAGCCGCACGCAGCTCATGAACTTGAGCACCCTGGACTGGGACGAGGAGATCTTGAGCCTCTTCGATATCCCCAGGGCCTGCCTGCCGACGATCAAGTCCTCGAGCGAGGTTTACGGCGTCGCCAAGGACAATCTGGCGGGCGTGCCGATCGCGGGCATCCTCGGCGACCAGCAGGCGGCCCTCGTCGGACAGGCCTGCTTCCAGCCCGGCGAGGCCAAGAACACGTACGGCACCGGCTGCTTCATGCTCATGAACACCGGCGAGACCCCCTACCCGTCCAAATGCGGCCTGCTTACGACCCTGGGCTACAAGTTCGGCGAGGCGAAGCCGGTTTATGCTTTGGAAGGCTCGATCGCGATTGCCGGCGCCCTGGTGCAATGGCTTCGCGACAATCTTGGGATGATCCAAGCCAGCCACGAGATCGAGACCCTCGCCCGCAGCGTCGAGGACAATGGCGGCGTCACCATCGTGCCGGCCTTCTCCGGCCTCTACGCGCCGCACTGGAACTCCCATGCGCGCGGCCTCATCGGCGGGCTCACGCGCTATGCCACCAAGGCCCATATCGCCCGCGCGGCCCTCGAGGCCACGGCCTTCCAGACCCGCGAGGTGCTGGAGGCCATGGCGAAGGACACCGGCATCGCCGTGAAGGAGCTTCGGACCGACGGCGGCATGGTGGTGAACGAACTGCTCATGCAGTTCCAGGCCGATATTCTCGACGTGCCTGTGGTGCGCCCCAAAGTGATCGAGACAACGGCTCTGGGCGCCGCCTATGCCGCAGGCCTCGCCGTGGGCTTCTGGGCCGGACAGGACGACCTCGTGCGCAACTGGGCCATCGACAAGCGCTGGTCCCCGGCCATGGAGTCAGGCCGCCGCAGCCGCCTCAATGCGGAA
Source organism: Microvirga sp. (assembly GCA_035645515.1). Taxonomy (GTDB): domain Bacteria; phylum Pseudomonadota; class Alphaproteobacteria; order Rhizobiales; family Beijerinckiaceae; genus Microvirga. The sequence continues at coordinate 90,686 of DASQML010000076.1, read as the reverse complement.
TGGGACAAGGCGGTCGCACGCTCCCTCGACTGGGCCGACTAGGCCTGAAACGGAAAGCGGCCCGAAGGCCGCTTTCCATGACCTCAATCAACCCTTGAGAGCCGCTCGCAGCCTGTCGGCAAATCCCGCCAGCACCTCATTGGACGCCATCTCGCCCGTATGCGGCTTGAGGGGGACGCCCTCGAAGCGCGGGATGACATGGACGTGCAGGTGAAACACCACCTGCCCGCCCGCACTCTCGTTGAACTGTTGGATGGTCACCCCGTCGGCAGCGAAAGCCTCCTTGGCCGCGCGAGCGACCACCTGAACAGCCTTGGCAAGTTCCGCGAGATCGTCAGGCTTTACATCCAGAATGTTGCGGGCCTTCGCTTTGGGGATGACCAGCACATGGCCATCGCCGCGGGGCATGATGTCCATGAAGGCCAGCACATGTTCGGTCTCGTAGACCTTGTGGCACGGCAGCTCGCCCCTCAGGATCTTGGCGAACACATTGTTGTCGTCGTAGGTCATCCCGCCCTCTCATCAAACATAGCTCCGGACACTCATACACCGGGTCGCCGGGCCGATCACTCCCATGCAGTGTCCGGCGGGATCGCCCGAGCCGACCATTTCACAGGTAGAACGCTCCTCCGCCGAATCCGAGGCTTCAGTCAATCGGGAGACTGGTACGCAATTGCAGAGTCAAACCTGAAGCGGCCCACAGTCACCTCAGGTTTTCCTCTGAATATTGGGCCTGAATCGTGCCTGTTCTTGCTGCGTGATCGACAGTCGGGAATCTTGAGGGAGTCCACCTTAGACTCAGGCGAATCTAAATACTCCCGCCGTTAACACATCAATTTCTTAAATATAATTTTCTTTCTGCTCTGCTTTCCAGCCCGACACCACCACTCCTTGAAAAAGGTACAAACAACAAATCTTGGCCATTATTTGGACGCCGCAATCAAAGTGGGAAACGTTCTTCATCTACATTGCTTTTTTTCATGAAATTTTTTGCAAAGGTTCCCCCCTCCGCTTCGGAACCATCGAATTTGCGAGCGGTTGTTCACTCACGAACATCATTGGTCAAGGAGGCATAAGATGGCGCCAAGTAGTTCCACTTCGAAGCGCGGTTTCGCATCCATGGATTCGGATCGTCAGCGCGAAATCGCAAGCAAGGGCGGCAAGAGCGTTCCCGCAGAGAAGCGCTCCTTCTCCCAGGATCGCGAACTCGCCTCCGAAGCCGGCCGCAAGGGCGGACAGGCGTCGGGCAATACTCGCGGCAATCAGGAATGACGCGAGTGCTCCCATCTCTGGGAAAAAGGGGCCGCTCGTCGGCCCCTTTCTTTTGACAGCTTGAAAAAGTCGAGAAGGCTGGAGGCGTCAGAAGCTGAAATGCCGTCCCGGCTTGCTGGACGCCTCGACGATGGCTTCCAGCTGCGCGCCTTCGATTCCAACCATGGCGCGGAATTGGCTGAGGGTGGGAACCGGAAACACGATGGCTCCAAGATCCATCTGCCGCGCGAGTTCTCCTGCCAGAGCCGGCAGCAGATCGAGCGGGGACACGCCGAGAATGGCCGAAGCCTCCCGCGCCACTTCCAGTGTGCCCTGGCGGGACGAGCCGATCATGGCCATCAGACAGTATTCATCCAGACTTCCCAAGCGCGATCTCAGCGGCCGATGGCTGAAGGTCCTCCCCCGCTGGCGGGTGAGAGCAAAGGCGAGCAGGAGGACATCGGACACGATGCCTTTGGCCGCCGTCGCATCGACATAGGCGGACAGGAGATGTTCAGGGCCATCCAGGAGCGCCAGATCGTACTGATCCTCCAGGCTTCCGATGGACCGAAAGACATCGACGACCGGCACGGCGCTGGGATGAAAAAGAATGGCAACAGGATCGTTCGCAATCGGGATCAAGGATGCATCAGCCATCAATCAAATAAGCCTGAGAAGGTTTGAGCCCTACGGATTCCGCTGAACGTGAGCAGCCATGCCGCGGGGCCACGCCTGCACCACCAAGTGCCGCCGCAGCATCAGAGGACAAGTCACCTCGTCCTGTGGGCAGGTCGAAACGATTCCGCTCAGCATCCAAGCTACGTTCGGTCTCTCGTGAGGCGATGAATTGGAGGCGAGCCGCGAGAACTCGTCAGGCAGTTCCTCCTGACACAAGGCCGCATCCAGTTCGTTGGTGGCAGTCATTGTCGTCTCCGCATCGTTCTTGGCTTGGCAACGTGCCCGGAACGGCGCGGTTCCTCGCCGCTTCAGAAAGTTCACCCCGCCACTCCGGGAGGCCGCATGAAATTCTCCAGAAATGTTTGGAACACGATCCTCTTCCGGACGTTGTGCAATCAACCGGTTCGAATGCCCCCTCGGGCCGGTACCTTCCAAGGCGCAGTCATTCGTGGCTGCGCCTTTTGTTTTACCCTCCACCGTTCGGCCCAAAGAAACGGCGCCCCGGAGGACCGGGGCGCCGCAAGCGACGAGAGGCCGGACGACGGTTACTGCTTGGGAGCAGTCGTCGTGGCGCCACCCGCTCCGTTAGTGGAACGGTTCGTGGTGCTGTCGCCGTCCTGCCTGAAAGCGGGAGCCGCCTGAAGTTCGGCTTTCGTCATGCGAAGGATCACGCGGTCAGGCTGATTGCTCGAGGCCGTGGCGCTGGCGCTGTTGCCAGCGGAGCCCTGGCCGGCGGTGTTGCCCGTGGCGGTCGAACCGGTGGTCGACACATTGGCGCCGCCGCCGTTGTTCCCGTCCATGGCGTTCGCCTGTTGGGCATTGGCGAATTCCAGAGACTTGAACGGAACGGCCACGTCCTTCTCGCCGATCCCGAGGAAGCCGCCGACACCGACCACGGCGGCCATCACCTGGCCGTTGCGATCCACGATCACATCGTTGATGTCGCCAATGGACTCGTTATTCGCGCTCACGACGCGGGTGCCGATGAGGTCAGAGGCCATCATGTGACCCTGCTGCATCTGGGTCATGAACTGACCCTGCGTGCTGCCGCTCTGGTTCATGGCAGCCGAGCCCGCCGCAGAGGAACCTGTCGTGGAAGACCCGACGGACGGAGCCGCTGCAGCACCAGGCTGCATGGCCGGCGAGCCCGAGGTGGCCGCGCCGGAGCCCGTTGCCGTCGGGCGATCCGTCGGGGCGGAAGGCGAAGTCTGAGCAAAGGCGGGCGCAGCCGCGAAAGCCGTCACGACAAGGCAAGCTGCCATATGCTTCTTCAGCATCGGATTATTCTCCTCATTGTCCTTTGAGTCGCGAAATGCGCCAGATGCGCTTGTATTGAACGCCGAAATCCCCCCAGACGTTCCCGATCACTCGTATTCGCCCTCCCGATGCGCGCAGGAAAGCAATCTATATCAAGATGAATACTTGTTCATATTACTAGGCCTGTTATCAGAATATTTCCTTCGGCGGCAGGTCATCCACTCAATTCATGGCACTATGGGCTTAAACTTGAATCATGCAGATCAAGACCGAGATAGCATCGGGACTCTCAGGAGAACGGGCGTGTCAGCGAGGCCAGGCACAGGCTCGGCATTCTACCCGTGCCGGCGCTGGCCAGGGGGCTGACATCGCCCACACAGCCGACCGGATTCTGGCGCTTGGTCTTCACCGGTTCCTCATTTCCTTCGCGGGTCGAGACTGGCGGATGCTGAACTGCTGGGCTGTGTGCATCCTCCTTCACCGTCAGGATCGGCAGTTCCGTATTCTTGGAGATCGTAGTGACACCGGAGCGCGGGTCCGACCGGTAGAGAACCCCGCCTTCACTGTCCCGCAGGATGACAGTCGCATGGGCAATGCCGACGATTTCCACAATCGAGACGCTGGTTGGGCTCAGAGAAGGCTTCGAAGCAGCCAAGCGATTGCCCTTGACTGCGACCGGATCCTGCAGGAGCGCGGACTTAAGAGCCCCGGGCAGCTCCAGGGACGGAATCCCCGAATCAGCGAAGGCGATGCTGCCGGCCAGCAGGGCGGCCCCGGTCAGAACACTTAATCTGGTGAAGGTGAGGAGCATCCCCGTCTCCCGGTTTCTAGCTGAACCATTCGAGGAAACAACGCGACCCTATGTTTGATGTTCCTGCGCCTCTCCCAGAGGATAATCCAAGAAAAAAGGTGGGAACCTTTATTTTCCAAGCGGCGTTCTAAAAGCACCGGCCTCCTGGTCCTCCCCGCATTCCCCTTGTGCATTGGCCGGCACCTTTAGACGGGCTTTAGGAGCCCGTCTTTTTTTGTGCTCATTACAACATGCAAAAGAAAAGCCCGGCTCGGAAGCCGGGCGAATACTTGGCCATAACTCAAAGAGCAATCAGGCTGTTGCGGCGCGAACCTCGCGGCGCTTGGCGCTCTGCTGGAAGAACAGGGCCTGGCTGATCACGGCCGAGACATTGGCCGGCTGGAACGGCTTGGCGATGAGGAAGGCAGGCTCGGGCCGCTCACCCGTGAGGAACCGTTCAGGATAGGCGGTGATGAAGATCACCGGCACCTCGAACGATTTCAGGAGGTCGTTGACCGCGTCCAGGCCAGAGCTGCCGTCGGCCAGCTGGATATCCGCCAGGATGAGCCCGGGCTGCTTGGTAGAGGCAAGCTTCACGGCCTCGGTGCGCGTACGGGCGACGCCCGTCACGTTGTGGCCGAGCCCTTCCACGAGGGCTTCGAGATCCATGGCGATCAGCGGCTCATCCTCGATGATGAGGATATCAGTGGCCATGTCGGCTGCCAGCTCGCGGCCGGCTTCATCGACAAGCTCGCGGACCGTCTTCGTGTCGACATCAAGGATCTGGCCGACCTCTTCCTCTCCGAAGCCTTCAAGACAGGAAAGCAGGAATGCCTGGCGGGGCAGCGGGGTGATCTGACCGAGGCGGACTTCCGCCGGCAGGTCGCGCTGGATCTGCTCGCTGCGTCCGTTCACGGAAAGCGAATTCCAAATGCGTGTGAAAACCTGGAAAAGTTCGACCTTGACGTTACCTGAGGGCCCGATAGTCTCGGGCTCGCTCACCAGCGTCTCAAGGGTTGCGGCCACATAGGCGTCACCAGCCATCTGGCTGCCCGTGAGAGCGCGTGCATAACGGCGAAGATACGGTAAGTGCTGGACGACAAGCTGAGCTGTCGACATTCGCTTCCCCTTAATATGTGCTTTTGACTCGTTGTACCGATGGTCCATTCAACGCGGCAAAGCTGCAAAAGTTCCATTCTGGAACAGTCTTGAACAATGAGCGTTATTGCTCGAAAACGAGTATAGAGCTACTGCCAAGGTTGGCTATCCCTCAATAATATCCGGGATGGCAAGGGGAATCAGATGACAGGTGACAAGGGGAACAGGCTGGCTCGGGCGCTCCCGGGACCGTCGCTCGATGACAGGCTTGGGACCAGTGCGAAACTCGACAGCAGCAGCCAGAAACGCATCGGCGACCAGCTGCGCGCCATGTACGACGAATTGATGCAGCAGCCCGTCCCGGATCGCTTCAAGGAGCTGCTGGATCAGCTCGACAAGAAGAAAGAAGGGTCGCAATGACCCCTGAGCCTGACCTGAGAGAGGCTCTCCTCGCTGCAGTCCCCGGCCTGCGCGCCTTCGCCATCTCTCTCGCAGGTCAGGTCGACAAGGCGGACGACCTTGTCCAGGATACTCTCCTCCGGGCCCTTTCCAACCTTCACCGCTTCGAGCCAGGCACCAACCTGAACGCCTGGCTATTCACGATCCTGCGCAATCTCTTCCACTCCGAATACCGGAAACGGCGCCGCGAGGTCGAGGACCCGGACGGCATTTTTGCCGGTCGCCTGAAAGTCCAGCCCGAGCAAGGCTCTCATCTCGATCTCGAGGATTTCCGCACTGCCCTGTTCCAGCTTCCATCCGATCAGCGGGAGGCCCTGCTTCTGGTCGGCGCCTCGGGTTTTTCCTATGAGGAGGCTGCCAGCATCTGCGACTGCGCCGTAGGGACCATCAAGAGCCGGGTAAACCGCGCCCGCATCCGACTTGCTGCCATGCTGAACGTCGACGATGTGGAGGATCTTGGCCCCGACACCATGACCCGCGCGGCCCTGCAAGGCTGACCTCCTAAAAAAGACGCCGCGCGATGGCGGCGTCTTCCATTCTCCAAGGGAGCCTCAGGCTGCGCCTACATGGGGCTCCGTCCGCGCAGAAGACCGATCACGGCCGAAATAGCGAAGAGCACGATCGCAACGAAGAAAATCAGCTTTGCGATTTCGACAGCGGTACCGGCGATGCCGCCGAAGCCGAACAGAGCCGCGACCAGCGCGATGATGAGAAAAGTGACAGCCCAACCGAGCATGATGTTACCTCGCTTGAATAAAAGATCAGCCTGCGGCCGATGATGTTCAATCAACGCTAAGCGCGACTGTAGGGTTCCGATTAAAAAGTTAAGCCTTGCACCGGTTCAATACGGCAAGTATTTTTTCGACCCCGATCAGTATGGAACCCGGCTGTCCCAAGTACGTTTTTCTGAACACTTGGGAGATATGTCGATGACCCGTTCCATTGCCCTTCGTGCATTTTTTCTCTTCACGATTTTGACTTGTCTAGCGGCTGTCACCGGCTTCGCGTCGCACGCTGAAATTGCCGAAGCCGTTTTCCTGATCGGCGCGTCGCTGTCGGCCATTCTGCTGTTCTTCGCCCTCACGGTTCAGGCTCCGGCTCCTATCCCTGTGCGCGTGCGACGCCGTCGCTGAGCGCTAAGGGCCTTCAAGAAGAAAGGCGGCTCGACGAGCCGCCTTTTTTGTTGTCACGACTCCGTCGGATCGCCGCCGTTCGGATGCAGGATCGAACCGGTAATGTAGGACGAATCCTCGCACGCCAGGAACAGGAAGGACGGCGCGACCTCGTTGGGCTGGCCCGGTCGCTTGAGCGGTGTATTCGCGCCGAAACTCTTCACCTTCTCCGCCGGGAATGTGGCAGGGATCAGCGGCGTCCAGATCGGCCCCGGCGCGACGCCGTTGACGCGGATACCCTGCTCCGCGAGCTTCTGCGCAAGCGAACGCGTGAAGGCAACGATGGCGCCCTTGGTGGCGCTGTAATCCAAGAGGTCCGCGCTGCCACGGTAGGCCGTCACCGATGTCGTGTTGATGATCGCGGCGCCGTTCTTGAGATGTGGCATCGCCGCCTGCGTCATGTAGAAATAGCCGAAGATGTTGGTGCGGAAGGTGCGGTCGATCTGCTCCGGCGTGATTTCGGCGATCTCTTTCTGGGGATGCTGCTCGGCTGCGTTATTCACGAGCACGTCGAGCTTGCCGAATTGCTGGATCACCTGCTCCACGGCCGAGCGGCAGAAGGCAGGATCGCCGACATCGCCTGCGATGGTTATGCACCTGCGCCCTTCCCTCTCCACGAGCTGCTTCGTCATCTGCGCATCATCGCTCTCGTTGAGATAGAGAATAGCGACATCCGCGCCTTCCCGGGCAAAGAGGACGGACACGGCACGGCCGATGCCGCTGTCGCCGCCGGTGATGAGGGCCGTCTTGCCCTGCAGCCGGTTGCTGCCCGGATATCGCGGCTCGTAATCGGGCCGCGGATTCATCTCGGTCTCATGACCGGGCTGCTGGTCCTGCACCTGCGGAGGAAGCGTCTGCTGTTGTTCAGAGCTCATGGCATCATCCTTTGTTGGAGAGTGATGCGGGCGCTCGCTGGTTCATAACAAAGGAGAAGCCCGCGTTGAGACCTCAACGCGGGCTTCAGGAGCGTGTTCCTGGACGCGACTTACACGTGCGGAGGCTCAGCCGTGCGGTCGGCGCCCATGTTCAGAAGGTGATAGAGAATGATCGCTCCGAAGGTTGCCGTGCCGATGCCGTCGAGGGTGAAGCCCCCGACGTTCAGCTTGAAGTTTCCGGCGCCCAGGATCAGAGCCACCGCCACGGTGATGAGGTTGCGCGGATTCGAGAAATCGACCCGGTTCTCCACCCAGATGCGGCCCGCTGTAGCGGCAATGAGACCGAACACCACGATCGACAGACCGCCGAGCACTGGTCCCGGAATGGTGCCGATGAAAGCGCCGAATTTCGGCGAGAGACCGAGAAGGAGCGCAAACGCCGCGGCTATGACGAAGACCAGCGTCGAGTAGATGCGGGTCACCGCCATCACGCCCATGTTCTCGGCATAGGTTGTCATGCCCGTTCCGCCGGCGGAGCCGGAAAGCATCGTCGCCAGGCCGTCGCCCATGAAGGCGCGGCCGAGATAGGGGTCGAGGTTGCGGCCCGTCATGGCGCCGATGGCTTTGATGTGCCCGAGATTCTCGGCCACCAGGATGACCGCCACGGGTGCGATCAGGCTCACCGCCTTCATGTCGAAGACAGGGCTCTGGAAGGCCGGGAGGCCGAACCAGGCCGCCTGCCCGATCTTCGAGAAATCGATAGGCGTCCCATAGCCCAGGAGGTTCGCGAAGATGTAGTAGATCAGATAGCCGAGCACGCCGCCGAGCAGCACGGGCAGACGCCGCGCCATTCCCGGCGCATAAACCGCGACGAGGCCCACGGACAGGGCCGTGGCCAAGGCGATCCAGCGGGCGAAGTCGGAGCCGTTGGCGTTGTCGGGCGTCACTCCCGAGGCGCTATTGATCGCGACGGGTGCGAGGACGAGGCCGATGGCCGCGACGATGGCGCCCGTGACCACTGGGGGCATGAGGCGCTCGATCCAGCGGTGACCCGCCATCTGAACCACGAGGCCGATGATGAAATAGAGCGCGCCGGCCGCGATGATGCCGCCGAGAGCAATGGGAAGGTTCGGGTTCGGAGCGCCCACGGTCGCACCGGTCGCGACCAGAACCGGGCCGATGAAGGCAAAGCTCGAGCCTAGATAGCTCGGCACGCGGCCGCCGACCACGAGGAAGAAGATCAGGGTCGCAAAGCCGGAAAACAGGATGGAAACGTTCGGGTCGAACCCCATCAGGATCGGCGCCAGCACGGTGGCGCCGAACATGGCGACCACATGCTGCAGGCCCACGACGACCATCTGGCCCGTCGGCAGCCTCTCGTCGGGCATGATGGTGCCCTCTCTTTTCAAGGTCCATTTAGGCAGGAAGCTCTCGGTCATGTTCATTCCCCCAGTCAATGACGCTTGAGGCGACACCCTAGGGCCAGGAGCCGATGAAAGGCTAGCGTCTGAAAAGACTTATTAACCGCTCCTGAGGCTCCAATTCTGGACAAGCGACCGTTGGCAGCCACATCTTAGTCGTCCGCGAGTCATGAGGATCGGCGATGCGTAAGGATCAGAACGTGCCGGAAGGCGTGGTGCACTCTCTCCGAATCGACAGCGAGTGCCTGAGGGGCAACCTTCTCGGCGATTCCCACCGGCGGCGCATCGACGTCTATGTGCCCGCCGGCCATGATGGACGGGGCCTCCCCCTCCTCGTCGATCTCGTGGGCTACACTGCGGGAGGGCCCGCCCACACCAACTGGAAGAACTATGGCGAGAACGTCCCCGAGCGGCTCGATCGCCTGATCGGAACAGGCGCCATGCCCCCGGTGGTAGTGGCCTTTCCCGATTGCTTCACGCGCCTCGGCGGCAACCAGTATATCGACAGCGCCGCGATGGGACCGTGGGAGACCTTTCTCATCCGCGAGATGCTGCCCTTCGTGGAAGAGCGCTTCGGCTGTGGAGGAGACGGGCGCCGCGGCGTCTTCGGCAAGAGTTCCGGCGGCTACGGTGCCCTCGTCCATGCCCTGCGCCACGGCGGCTCGGTCTGGTCGGCTGCGGCCTCCCATTCGGGCGATGTAGGCTTCGAATATCTCTACCATCTCGGCGAGTTCGCCGGCGTGTTGAGGCATCTTTCCGGGCACGGCATGTCCGTCGAGACTTTCCTGAGCAAGTTCGAGCAGGGACCGAAGGCAAAGGACCGGGACTGGCACGTGCTGATGATCCTCGCGCAGGCCGCGAGCTTCGATCCGGATCCTGGTCATTTCTGCGGCATCCGCCTGCCCGTGGATCCGCACACCTGCGAGGTGATCGAGGAGCGGTGGGCAAACTGGCTGCGCTGGGATCCGCTGCGGATGGCGGACGATCCCAAGATGCAGGACAACCTCAGAAGGCTTAAGGCCTTCTACATCGATTGCGGCGATGCCGATCAGTACAACATGGTCTACGGTTCACGTCAGCTGCACCGGAAGCTCGAAGCCGCAGGCATCGCCCACACCTACGAGGAGTTTCCGGACAATCACTCCTCCGTCGATTACCGGATGGATGTGAGCCTGCCTCTCCTCGCGCGCGCGCTGGCCTGACGGTCTCACGCGCCGCCCGGCTCATCCTCCGTCGGCCAATCGCAATGATTGTGGATGTGCGTGGCGGCATGAGCGGCATGGCTCATGCCGACCACGATTTGGTCGAGCCCGTGAACAATGTCGCCCGCCGCATAAAGCCCCTTCACGCTGGTCTGACAATGTTCGTCGACGATCAGACTGCCTGAAGGATCATGCTCGGCTCCGAGCGACAGGGCGAGATCGGAGCGGTACTTGAGGCCCAGGGCCGAATACAGCACGTCGAAACGATGCTCCTTGCCGCCGACATGCAGCGCGGAGATCCGGTCATTCTCGAGATCGAGAGATTCCACGGGGGCTTCGACGACCTTGATCCCATGCTCGTCGAGTTTCGCACGCTGATCCGGCGTCAGTTCCAGATTCTGTCCCAGGGTGAGAAGGGTCACGTCGCGGGAATAGGTCCGCGCGATGAAGACAGCCTCCCCAAGGCCATGGGAGCCATAGGCAATGACGGCGATCTTCTGATCGCGCGACTCGTACCCGTCGCAGATCGGGCAATAGCGGACGAGCCCGCGTTGGATGGCATTGGGCAGATCCGGAAGATCCGGCTCGATATCGACCGCGCCGGTGGCAAGCACGACGCGCTTGGCCGAAATCTGGCTCGTTCCCCCCTCATCGTCCTCGACGAGCACGATGAAGCGGTCCGGCTGCTTGCGCAATCCCGTCACGCGGCCTGCCTGGATGCAGGTCCCGTATTGCTCGAGATTGGCCCGCGCGCGGGCCAGGAGGTCCGGCCCGGAGATGCCGTCGGCGAACATGGGGATGTTGTGGCTGGTGGGGATCCAGGCCGCCCGCGGCGTGCCGCTGTCGACGATGAGGAAGCGGCGCTTGAAGCGCGCCAGATAAAGTCCTGTCGTCAGCCCCGCCGGCCCACCGCCGACGATCAGGCAATCGAGAATCTCTCCGGTGGCTCCCATTCCGCTTCCGTTCCTCCTGTCGAGACCTGAACAGGCACAACTCGCGAGCGCTGGAAAAGATCGTCCGGGGAGCGACGTTCCGAAGGTCCCCGGATGGAGGAACACGACGCGGCCCATGCTCCTTGAGCTCCTTCCCACACGATGCCCCGACGGGGCAACCTGAAGGCGGAATGGCCGTTGTACTCAAGGGCGGCCTGTCTGTAAGCTCGGACATTCCCTGCCCTCGTCGAACAGATCGTCCCCATGAGCATCACCATCGCTAATCCCCTTCTGAAGGCCCAGATATCCGAACTCGGAGCCGAATTGGTGGAACTGCAGGACGAGGCCGGACACGATCTGTTGTGGAACGGCGATCCGGCATTCTGGTCAGGGCGCTCACCCCTGCTCTTCCCCATCGTCGGACGTCTGCGCGACGACAAGATCCTCGTCGACAGGCGCGCCTATTCCATCAGGAAGCACGGCTTTGCCCGCACCTCCCGCTTCGAGATCGTCGATGCAGGCCCCGAATCCTGCCGTCTCCGGCTGAGCGCGAGCGACGTCACGCGCGAACTCTATCCCTTCGATTTCAGGCTCGACATGACCTATCGGCTCGATGGTGCCCGATTGATCCTGGCCGCATCGGTGCTGAACCCGGAGGACCGCCCGATCCCGGTTTCCTTCGGTTTTCATCCTGCCCTGCGCTGGCCTCTGCCCTATGGCGGCGAGCGCAATGAGCACGAGATCCGCTTCGAGGCTGCAGAGCTTGCCTCCTTGCACACCTTGTCCGATGAACTGCTGGGGCCGGCCACGCGCCCGACGCCTGTCGAAGGCAATCGCCTGCCCTTGCACGATGACCTGTTTCGATACGGGGCCCTGGTGTGGAGCGAGCTTGCCAGCCGCAAGGTCCGCTATGGGGTCCCGGGCCGCCGCTCCATGACGGTGTCCTTCCCGCGGATGCCGCATCTCGGCATCTGGACCAAACCGGGCGCAGGCTATGTCTGCATCGAGCCCTGGCAGGGCTATGCCAGTCCGGCGGATTTCGAAGGAGAGTTGAGGGACAAGCCCGGCATCGTCATGATCCCGCCGGGCGAAAGCCGCGACTTCTCCATGGAGATCGCCGTCGATCCGCCGGGTGCTCGATGAGGACGTCCTGGCTCTTGGAGAGAAACGTCGATAGATTCGCGCGAAGCGCTCAGAGGCTTTGCCGGTCGTAAACATCCTCGATGCGGATGAGGTCATCCTCGCCCGTGTAGCTGCCGACCTGGACCTCGATGACCTCCAGGGGAATGCGCCCTGGATTGGCCAATCGATGCATCGCTCCGACGGGAATGGAGACGGACTCGGCCTGATGCACGGGCGTCACGGTTTCATTCACCGTGACCTCGGCGGTGCCTTTCACCACAACCCAGTGCGCGGGATGGTGATAATGCTTCCGCACCGGGAGACGCCCGCCTGGCTTCACCACGATGCGCTTCATCTGGAAACCGGAGCAGCGATCGATGCGCTGATACCAGCCCCAGGGGCGGTACATGCGAATGTGCTCGCAGGCCTCGGGGCGCTGCTTAGCGCGCATGGAGATCACGAGGTCCTTCACCAACTCTGAACGATGCCGTGAGGTTACGAGCACCGCATCAGGCTTGGCAACGACAACGATATCGTCGAGGCCTACAACGGCGATGAGGATCTCGTCACTGTGAACCAGGCTGTTGCGGGCCTCCACCACTTCGACATTGCCGCGCACGGTATTGCCGGACTCATCCCGCGGGGATGCATCCCATAGAGCGCTCCAGGTGCCGATATCCGTCCAGGAGAACGACACCGGCACGACACCGGCCCGTTCGGTGCGCTCCATGACGGCATAATCGATTGAGATTTTTGGAGCCTTCCTGAAGGCCTCCTCGTCGAGACGGATGAAGTCGAGATCGGTCACGGCGTTCTCGAGGGCCTCCCGGGCGGCCGCCAAGATCTCCGGCTGGAAGCGCTCGAGTTCCTCGATCATCACGCCGGCGCGGAAGAGGAAGGTGCCGCTGTTCCAGAGAAAGCCCTGGTCGATATAGCCCTGTGCCGTTGCGGCATCCGGCTTCTCGACGAAACGACGGACACGGGATGCAACTGTACCCTCGACCGGTGCCCCAGGCTGAATATAGCCGTAGCCGACCGCGGGATATCGCGGCACTACGCCCAGAGTCATGATGAGCCCTCGGCGGGCTAGTTCGAGAGCCGCCTCGCATGACGCAACGAAAGCAGCCGGATCGTCGATGACGTGGTCGGCTGCGGCGACGAGCAGGATTGCGTCGGGGCTGCGGCGGGCGGCATGGCAGACGGCGGCGGCAATAGCCGCAGCGGAATCCCGCTGAACGGGCTCAAGGATGATGTCGGCCTCGGCGTCGATCTGCGCCAGCTGCTCGGCGAGGATGAAGCGCGCGTCATTGCTGGAAATGATCGTCGGACGGGCGAAGATGCTCGCCCCCATAATGCGCTGGACGGCGGCTTGGAACGTGGAGCGCTCTCCCCACTGGACGAACTGCTTCGGCATACTGTCCCGGGAAGCCGGCCAGAGGCGCGTTCCTGAGCCGCCGCAGAGGATTACGGGTAGGATCTGATTGCTACCCCCGTTCATATCCGACTCATCTTTCCCAGCCACGCCGCACCTGTCAGCTCACGCCGCTCCATACTCCGGGACGAGGTTTGGCAGAGGCCAATCACCCCAGGCATCCAGGGTTCGGTCTGCCAAAATGGATCTACAGCGTCGCATGGCCGGAGACCTTCGGCACGCTGCGGGAAAAGGATTGTCGATCGATCACACTATATGATATAATATTAACTAACTAATGCAAGCTCTCAGACGCCAGATACCTCTGGTTGGCGCCAAGGGAAAATCCGACATCTGAATCCAGGAGGAAAGATGCTGATTGTCCTGCCTTCATGAGTCACTGAGCCGGATCAAACGATGGCTCCTATCCGCCCATCGCCAGCGGGTGCCTTGCCCCCGCAACCCGCCGTGGGCGCCCTCGCAGGCACGACCTGCGACTAGTGCTGAACACGATCCTCTACATCCTGCGCGGCGACGAGCCCTGGTGCCTGCTGCCGCACGAGTTCCCGCCTTGGCAGAGCGTGCATAATCACTTCCGGCGCCGGGGTCAGCGCGGCACCTGGCGATCATCAATGATGCCGTGCGAACACGAGGCCAGATGTTGGCCGGCCGCATTCCGCAGCCACACGCCCCGATCATCGACAGCCAAACCGCACGTATCAGTGAGGTTGGTGGCAAGCGCATCTCTGGCCCAAGCGTCACCTGGCGGTCGGCAACCAAGGATTGATCCTGCACGTGCTCGTCAACCCAGCCGACGAGCATGACCCTCTTGCGGCCGAAGCTGTTCCCGCAGACTTAATAGGCCGCTATCCACACGTGGAACGCCTGTTTGCCGATATAGATTATCAAAGTCTGTCCACCTGGCTGTCAGCCGAACTCAGATGGATGCTTCTGACCTTGAAGCGACTACGCCGCTGGGCGTAGAGGCCGGTCGACCGGCCCCCAAGATGCCTGCCGGGTTTGCTGTTCTGCCGCAGCGTTGGATTGTGGAGCGCACCTTCGCATGGTTTGCGTGCAACCGCCGCTTCGCCAAAGACTGGGATGGCTTGTCGCCCACCACAGGGGCCTGGATTTACCTTGCGATCAACCGCCTCATGACCAAAAGAGTAGCCATGCAGTCATTAAGAACTCCAGACAACCTCTAATTCCAGAACGTGAGTATAATTCCAGCGATGATGGACATAGCGCCGAGCCAAAAGCGTCGCGACACCATTTCCTTGAAGAAAATGCGTCCTCCTAAGGGGACAAGAATGTACGCACCCGCTGCAAATGGGACTAATTGAGATACTCGAAGCGTCTGAAGCACCCAAATTGCAGCCGTCATGGAGAATGACATTAGAATTGCGCCAACGATCAGCAAGAGCACGTTTCTGCTCGCTGTAATATCCGTAGCAGCCGCTTTGAAAAGCAACTGAGCCGCACTGCTGCTGGCAACAGCTGAAATGCACAAGCCGAGCTCATACGGCGTCATCGCGGTGCTTTAACGCTTCTTGTCGTGATAAGAATACCTAGGCAAACGAAAACCAGCCCGGCAATGTACTGGGGGGATACAGTGTCCTGAAAGGCCCACGTGCTCACCAGAGGCGTCAAGACATATACTGAAGCTGTCCATGGATATGCAACTGCCAAGGGTAGCCGTTTAAGGGCCAGCATCCAAAAGCCCATACCAAGGATGGATGCGGCTAGAGCGAACCAAAGCCAAGGGTTGAGTATCCAACCATTCTCAATCCCGGCATGGGCGAGAGAGTACTGTGCCGCCAGCTTGAAGATAATTTGGGCGGTAGTGGTGCAGAGGACCATTCCCAAGACAAGCCCCCAAGCAAACAGCCTTGGCAGCTCGTCGAGAAATCGCACAAACTTTCTCAAGGTATGAACATCCCCTCTTGCCGTCGCTATCCTCGGCTTGCCAAGATCAAGCACTGCCCGCAGCCGAGAGTCCGAACCACCGGAATGCGTTCAACAATGGGGCTGAGACTGCGGCAAACCTTTGCCATCCAGTCCGGGCAAAACATAGGCACGAGGTTGATGTGTTGCACAGCCTTTACCTGGAATCCCGCTGCCCGAATCCAGGATGTAAGAGTCGTCGAAAAGAACGACTGCTCCTCATGCTCGATGTGGTAACGCGAGACCCGCTCGAGAATTTTCAGGACTGGATTATACCCGTTGGGCTCTAGGATGATCATCGAATCGGCCAGCCCTGCGGCACAGACCACTGCGCGCTCGGGATCCGGAAGGTGATGCAGAACCCCACGCAAAACCACACAATCGAACCGAGGGCGTCCCTGCAGGAGGTTGGGATCGTAAATATTTCCGACTTCGAAGCGCAGCTTGTCGGCCATGCCTGCGGCAAGAGCCTTCTTGGAAGCAGCCTCAACAGCGACGGAAGCGGGATCGATTCCCAAGACCTCTTTTGCGCCAAGCATCACGAATTCGAGGCTGTAGGTCCCGTCACCGCAGCCAAGATCGAGGACCCGCTTCGATTCAAATGGGTATATACGAGCGATTCCTTCGCTAATTCGGCCATTGGCATAACGTGCCGACAGCTTCTCAGCGGTGTAGGCATAGGAGCCTGTACGCCTCACGTCATCATCGAAACGGCTGACATTATCTTTTACGGTTTTCGAATGCTCGTTCATGTTCAAGCCGCCGCCTTTTGACCTACAGCCAAGATGTTGCCTACATTGAATGGCACTTTGGTACCAGCGAGACCCGTGCCTTCCAGAACGTCTCCCATGACGTCCTTTAGCTTGTCCGGAATTGGCGTCAATCTCAGCCAATAACGCAGAGGGTACGAATTCCGAATTGATTGGACCTCGATGCGCTCGAAGCCTGCAGTTTTGAGCAAGGATCTCACCGACTTCGGGCTAAAGAGCTGAAGGTGCTCGATATCGATGATCGGAGAGCGCATTCCCAGGACGCGATTGAGCCAACTCTGCCAGTTGTGAACCACAATGGCAATCATCCCACCCGGCTCAAGCAAATCGTAAGCCGTCTTCACAAAAACATCCGGTTCAGCCAAATGCTCCAAGGTCATGAACGTACAGATCAGCGACGGTGTCACGTCGGATAGCATATGCGCCGAGAACATCCCCTCGCGCAGCAAGGGTCGGATATTGGCTGGCGCAGCATTGATGGCCGCTCGTGATGGCTCGATTCCGACAGCCTCAGAGAAACCCGCCTGCTGAAACCAGCTCAGCAGGTAACCATTTCCTGCACCGACATCGACGGCAGCCTTACGGGAGGTCAATCTGCCCAAATAGGGAGCAAGAGCCCTGGCATAGCTTTCGGCTGCGCATTTCGCCTCTTCCCCCGAATCGTAGGCCGCTTCTGCATAAGCACTCGCAAGGAACGAGCTGTCGGGCGGCGCAGGAGCGTAAACCAGATCGCAGTTCGTACAGCACTCAAGGCGAAGGCACATGAACTCCGGCCTCTTGCGGGAAGCATAAGTAAAATCATTCACCTTGCTGGCATCAAGGCGTTCATCGGCGAAGTGAACGGTCGTTCTGCTCCCGCATGCCGGGCATGGCCGCTCATTTGCAGCTTGGTTAGACAAGTGGATTTCCCTTGGTTGCTTCGAGAAGAGCAGCTGGCTTCACTTCACCACGTAAGATCAGATTTTTCCGTATGAAGGCTGGCCTCGCCTTCGCCTCCTCAAGGATTTTGCCGATATACTCGCCGAGAAGTCCCAACCCCAGAATCGTCATCGATCCAAAGAACATGATCAATAGCGAAAGGAAGGTTATGCCCCTCGGCACTGATTCAGGTGCGATCAGACGAATGCCAATGCTGATGAGCGCCAGCAGGGCGGTTGCCACGAAGGCGAGACCACCGAAAGCAGTCAGAAGGTGCAAGGGCATTCGGGAGAACGAAAAAATGGCTTTCTTGGCCCAACCGATGTTCTTGATCCAATTGTTTGTGCTGACTCCGAACATCCGCTCGGGACGCACATAATCGACACCGACCTGGTTGAAACCTACATAGGCCCGCAATCCACGCAGGAATGCGTCATGCTCGCGACATTGCATCATCCAATGAACGACTGAGCGGTCAAGGAGAGAGAAATCGCCGGCGTCTTTAGGAATCGGAACTTCGCTCATGGCCGCGAACAGACGATAGAACGCCCTGTAACAGGCCTCCAACCAGCCTGACATCTCGCGTTTGATTCGGCGCCCATAAACGACGTCAGCGCCTTCGTGCCACTTCCGGACGAATTCTTCGATGAGCTCCGGCGGGTCCTGAAGATCTCCGTCCAGTAATACGCAGGCCTCCTTACTCGCCAGTTCCATTCCGCTTCGAAAGGCAGATTGCGATCCAAAGTTTCGCGAATGGCTGATGCCGATGACATGCGGATCCCGCGACGTGATCTCCCGTATCACCTCGGCGGAATTGTCTGGTGAGTTGTCGTTGACGAAGATAATCTCGTAATCGACCCCAATACGGTTGAATGTCTCCACTAAGCGTTGGTGCATGATTGGAATTGCTTGCGCATCACGATAGCACGCAACAATCGCGGATACAGAATTCTTGTCCTCACGAAGCTCCTGCTTCTTTGTGAGCTTTGTAAATTCTGAATGTGCGAGATAATCACGCCACCACTCTCGCGTTTGAATCAGGCCATCTTCCAAAGAAGTGCGGGCTTTCCACCCAAGCACATCAAATGCCTTCTTGGGATTTCCGTACCACATGTCGACATCCCAGGCGCGCCCCTGGCTTGGGTCAAACTCGGGCACCGCCTCTATTTGAAAAATGCGGCGGACCGTCTCGGCCAAGTCTCTCAAGGAAGTTTGAATGCCACTGCCGATATTGACCGACTGTCCTGCCAGATCTGGCTTCATCGCCAGGGCTGCATCAACAAAGGCTTCGGCTACATCATCGACATAGACAAAGTCACGCGACACTTGAGGACGCGCAAAAGGCGGGAGTTCGCCACGCAGCGCCTTCTCGCAAATCATAGGTATCAGACGTGAGCTGTCTTCGTAGGGACCATATACCGAGTAGAGTCGGAGGTTCACGACTGGCACCCCTCGGACCTTCCCATAGAAGGTGATGGCTTGGCTCGTCGCAGCTTTGCTGACCGCATAGTGGCTATTCGGTACGAGATTTCCGTCCTCGTCCGGCCCAGCTGCATTCAGGCCATACTCCGACGAGCTTCCCGCATGAACGAACGCGGCCAGGTTCAATGGCGAGACCGCCTCCATCAATCTAACGAAACTGAGATAATTGGTGGCATGAATCCGCTCGAAATCCTGCTCGAAGGAATACGCGCCGAAGGACGAGCAATCGAAGATGGTCTTGGGTTGAATCCTGTTCAAAACGGATTGAACACTCACCGGATCTTCGAGATTCAGGAAAGCGAGGTTCGCCGCAGGGATTCCACTCAGGCGCCAGGAATCACCTGAGAAGAATGTTCCGATGACATCATCACGCTCACGCAAGACAGCACGGAACAGGTTCGTTCCAACGAATCCGCTCGCACCTATGACCAGGATAGGCCCTTGAAGCCTCCGGATCTTTGCGGCGACGCTCGTCATTCCATCCCTCCCCCGGCGACGAATGACAGGATGCTTTGCGCGTCCAACCCGGATTGAGCGCGATGGAAGGCTTGGGAGCCGAAGCGCTCGGATGGGTAGCCAAAGGCGTGCCGATGGATGAAGCGTCGCAACGATTGTCCCTGCAGCACCAGGGAGTGGGCGATCTGCATGCCTAATCCACCAGCGGCGACGTGCTCCTCCATCACGAGCAGTGAGTGCTGCGCGCCCAGGAGTTCGAGGATCTCCCGGGGAACTTCGGAAACGGGGAGTTCCGTCACGGCCCAAACGGACGGGCGTCGGGACTCGTCCAATTCCTTGAGAGCATCCCAAGCCAGTCCAGCCAAAGGCCCCAGCGCAATGAGAATGCCTTGATTCCCTTTCAGGACAAGCCGCCACGACGCATAGGGTGGAGCAGAGGTCCCCTTCGGCCTGACATCGTAGCCCAGACGCAGATAAGTCGGCCCATCGATAGAGGCCAGCATGGCCGAGACGTCCTCATCGAATGCAGGCACCAGAACTCTCATGCCGAGTGCCGTCATAGCCGCGCAATCCTCGAGAGCGTGATGGGTCGGCCCCATGTAACCGTAGGCATATCCCCCGCCATTGCCGACGAGGCAAACCGGGAGCCGGCCGAAGCAAATGTCGTTTCGTATCTGCTCGAATGGGCGAGCATAGCAGAATGGTGCGATGCTGTAGGCAAAGACCCGACAGCCCTCCCGCGCGAGACCCGCAGCAACCCCCACCATGTTTTGCTCGGCGACGCCCATATTAATGAAGCGCTCACCGAATGCCTCACGAACTCCTTCAAGAGCCATAAAACCAAGATCGCCCGTCAGAAAGAACTGATCCGGATTACCGCCCTGCTCAAGCATCGCAGTTGCGAAAGCATTCCTCATTTTGAACCATCCGCAGTTATTGATGCGCAAGCCATCGCATAAGCATCCTCTGCGAGAGGCAGATAGTGGGACTCCAAACGATCCTCGTAATGAAGGCCGCGCCCCTTGATCGTGTTTAAAACGACGATATGTGGCTTACTCGATTCACGAGTCTCAAGACCCGAAAGAACATCCGCGACATTGTGGCCGTCCACCGACACGACCGAGGCCCCAAAGCTCTTCAGGCGCGGGGTCAAATCGCTGCAGGATACGACCTCTTCCGTACGACCGAACCCTTGCCAGCCATTCTGATCGATGAGAATGGTCAGGTTATCCAAGCGTTGGTGCACGGAAAATATCAGTGCCTCCCAACAGGAACCCTCCTGCCATTCCCCATCGGAACAGAAGCAGAAGACCCGCTTTCCAGTTCCCTTGTGACGAGATGCCAAAGCAAGTCCAGCGGCCAGGGACGGCCCATGGCCGAGACTACCGGTCGAGAACAGGAGACCTGGGATGGACACCCCCGAAGGATGCCCGGGAAGGATCGTGTCGTCTTGGCAGAAAGTATCGAGATCTGCGTCGCTGAGCTTGCCCTGACTCCATAAGGTCACATAAAGAGCGCCGGCGGAGTGTCCCTTGGAAAGCACAAATTGATCCTGAGGCGTCATCACCAAGTGGTGGAGTGCCATGATCGCCTCTAGGCAGGATAAGTTACCGCCTATATGCCCTGCCCTGGCTTGAAAATGCATATCTAAAAGGCGTCGACGCGCCTTTGAGATAAGCTCCTCGATATTGAGAGAATGGCTCATAAGAGGCTCTCCTTGCATGAAAATGCGCTTATGACCAGTCTTGCAGGGGGCGTTGATCGGCACAGCAGCATCGAAGCTGGATTCGATGTCTTTAGCTTTTATGCTTTTGTTCTTGCAAACATTTTTCTTATTGAACGGCGTCCCGCCTGTTTTCGCAGGCGCGCTCGCCCTGTTCACGGGTGTGGGACGGCTTCAAGAGCACTTGTTGATACACCCGTTCGGGCGATAACAAAGCTCCGGCGACCAAGAAGTCTCTCGAAAGGTCAAGTCCGTATCGCGTCAGAACATCCGAGGGCAACGCGCGTCTACCAGAGGGCTCCGTAAGAACCCAGGCACGGGCTATATCGTCGCAGGAAACACTATCGAGCACGGCTTCCGCAAAGGCTCGGCTTCCCCTATATCCGCCTGGCAGCCAAGGCTGTCCGACCGCCTTTGCTCCAAGAATAACCGCAGCTCCAGGGGTACGGCCGGTGAGATCGATCAATGGGTCACCCAACGTAAAGCCATTTTCCCGGGCGATACGCCTTAATGCCTCGATATAGGCAGCAGTTTCTTGAGCGACCCTCAGTTGCGAACCGCCCTCGCCCAGTGACACGGTCGCATGACTCAGACGTAAAGGCTCCGGCTGTCGATAGGGATGCTCGAAACCGTATATAAGAACGGCCACTGTAACCAGTTGAGAGGGCACAATGAGTGACAAAAAGTAGACCGTCTGTCTTTCACGTGGCGCAACCACAGAAAGCAATGATATACCAGAGAGAATCCAAAAGATTCCAGCCTTTGATCCGACAACCCAATAATTACTAGCCGTCCCAATCGCGTAAACATACGGAAAAGTAAAAAAAAGCAAAGCTAACGCGAATCCTTCGCGACGAACGGCAGATGATGGATCTTTGAAGGCGAGTACAGCAAATATGAAGGCTGACGCAGCAAATATTGTCGAAACATGCACATGATGGACGAATTTCAGATTTTCGTTTGACTTTCCAAATGCAAAAAGCAAAAATATGGCAGTTCCGCACACGATTATCAAGGCAATCCAAGAAATTAACTCAGAACGCCCATTCCTTCCAGCGAGTAACAAAAACGAAACAAACAACACCAATACAACGTAAATCTTAAGCTGTGTGGGGTTTAGTTTTAGAAAATCTACACGCAATACATTGGATAAAGTATGACCGGCTCCGACCAGCTCATAGATTTTAGCAGCCTCCAATAAACGCTGCGCGAAACCTATTATTGACCCGTCAATGAACCACGCCGAGACAACCAGCAGAACCAGTGCGACGCCAGCACTCAACAGAAGGAGCCGTACCGCTACCTTCTGCCCGACAATTGCATATACTCCGATAGCTATCCCAAGTGCCACGGCGGAAGTTGGCTTTGCCATAAAGCTCAGCCATCCCGCTACCCCGATAAGGCACCATCCGACGATACTCCTGTTGGACCACTCTCGTTCGGCCAACACAGCTCCAGCTCCAGCCAGCAAAAGGGCTTGCAAACCAAGACTGTTGTAATTGGGCGTCGGCAACCACGGAGCAAAAAATAACAGCGCCGTTGATGCGAACGAGAACGACAATCCAAAGATAAAGAAGCCACGGAGATGGCCTGCTCCTTGAAAGACTGCCTCTGTCATCTTTCCCAGAAAGACAGCCCCCAGCAAAAATGCTAAAGTAAAAGTAATCAGGACATTAAACTGTCGCACCAGAACAAGATCGCCCCCAGCAAGGCGCAATAGGGGATTATATATAAATCCAAACTGGGTCGCAGATATTTCATAATTCCACGGATTTACTATCCAAATAAGATAGAAACTTTCATCCGTTAAGTCAAAGCCCTTGTAACTTACGCTTACAAGCTTAAGCAACAGAGATAATGACAGAACGACTGCCGCACCGAAAGCTACATAGGATGCGTATTTTTTAGAGTGACTTAAAAGCACTGGATCATTCATGGCTTGCTTCTTACACATAACGTTCCATGGACGATCCTCGTCTTGTTGAATGGACATGCCCTTCCCCGAAATGGAAAAGACAGCTTTGCGAAGCTCTAATCCACAGGCCACTCACGGCTGGGCGCTTCTCCCTTAATCTGTGCCAATATCATGTGCAACTGAGCGACCCAGGACGGCCTCTTGCAAAATTTGCGTGTCGATTCATGCAGACGCGCACATCGAAGTCTGTTGAACGTCAGTATGTGCCCCTTAAGAAGCGGGCATAGGCCCCCTAGATCGGCAGGCTGCGATGACCTCGCCGGATGAACGATAGCCGAGCACGCATAGGATGAAGGCGATTATAGTGCTTGGACTTATCAGAGAGGACTCTCCGGCCTGGTACGGACCGGATGCCCGTACAGTGCCCGGCCATGGCCAGCTTCCCGGTCCGCCGTCCAGCGGCGGCGCTGGGCCCGTCAAGGATCTCAATCTTGCGAAAAGTCTATCATTAGACCAGCGCATTACCTCTCTTTGCGAGGGCAGAAGATCCTGCTTGGCCCATTCCGGGACTTCTTCAAGAGAGGTCAGATTCTCACTCTCCGGTCATCTGCCGTATTGACACACTCAGGAGTGCGCAACGCTAACAACACTGAGTTCGACACGGTCAAACCGAAGCTGAGGCCAAGCATAGCTTTACACCTGGGGCGCAGTACCGATCAAGAACGGTTATGGCGGTTGAGAATTTCGGCTTGAGGAATAGACGCTCCTGCAGGCTAAATTATTGCAGTCAGAGGCCGCCGCCGGAATGCTGCCGCAGATGGACTGATCTCTGGATAGATACAAGCCTGTCGTAGCGTTCTATGGAAGACCGACTATCTCGGAAAGTACATCGTCAAAAGTAAATCGTCAGTGCAAATTGAGGCATGCGGCCACCCGTCACCATAGATAAGGATTGGCCTATTTACCTTGAAATTGCAACATACGCACTTTCAAGGTAAATTCTTAATATGATAACATACAGTCTCCGCTTCTAGACACAGTCACAAGGCACCTTGTAGATTGCCCGCCTGCAGCAGCACCGCCCCTGTGAGGGGGAATCAGACTTGAATATAGGCCCTAAATGTCTTCTTTGCTCTTAGATCCCGACACAGACGATACGGCGGCTCCCCCCGAGCAAACCCGTTCGCTCCTTGCCAGAGCAAAAGGACGAGTCGAGCGGCTCCTTCTCGGTACAGAGCATTCGCTTCAAAACCCATCCCTTGGGCTACCCTCAACGACGATTCAGACCTATCCTCCTGAGGCCGAGAGGCGGCGGGTTGTGCTTTTGGTGGCCAATTCGGTTGACCATGATACCCGCGTGAAGAAGACCGCCGCCTCGCTTCGAAGTGCTGGCTACTCAGTTGGCATTCTGGGGATTACAAAGAAAGGTATTAGTCACAGCTATCAGGACCCTGGCTTGGTACGTGCACCTTACGTACAGTTGAGAATACCTGATTTTCGCTTCGTTGCTCGACGGATCAAGGTTTTGAGCCATCGTTTCTGCGTTCTATATCCTCTTAAAATTTGGCAACTGATTAGGAATTCTACACAATACAAGCCGAACTACAAAATAGTTGTGGATTCGCGGGTTCAGGAGATTGCGCCTGCCACAGCAGGTACTCAGAGCAAGCCTTCCGTCGCGCAGAGCGACGCTGCGATCGCTATAGCGAATAATGTACGCAGTCTTCTTGCGAATCATGATCGCTTGCTACACGGCCTCTCAAGCGAGCAATCACTACATAAGAAACTCGGCATCATTGCTCGCCAGGAATTTACTATACGAAAAAGCCTGCGCGAACTCAGAAAAGAAGTTCTGAATAGAAGAGATATAGATACTTATCATAGAAAATATATAAGCAAGCACCATGTTCGCATAAGCACAGGCTCCTCTGGCTTCCGCAGGTACTTTGCCCCCCTGGGAGGCTACATAAATTATTACAGGTCGATCAAGAACTACCTAAGAGCTTTCAAGCCAGATGTGATCCATGCCAATGACCTACACACCTTACCTGCTGCAATCAGGTATAGGGATAAGTATGCCCCTTACGCACTGGTGATCTATGACTCCCATGAGTTTGAGATGCACCGGAACAAGGAATATAACTTCGCACGCAACATCACAGATCAGATCATCGAATGGTACTGCATTCGCAAGGCTGATCACGTCATTACCGTAAGTGAGGGTATCGCTGACGCGCTTTCACACTCCTATAATATCCCTCGTCCGTCCGTTGTACTTAATAGTCCGTCGATTTGGCATGGCGATTTAAATAATGGAGAACGGCTGAAAAGGAAAATTGGGCTTTCTGAGGAAAGCGTTCTTGTCGTCTATACGGGAACAGTAACTTTCGGCCGCGGGCTTGAGATCCTAGTCAACAGCCTGAAACACCTGCCAAAACAATACCATATCGCTATTCTAGGTCCTCGCCGGCACGACAAAGATGCCGGATTGCAAGATATTGCCATCCAGAACAATGTAGCCGACAGGATGCACCTAGTCCCTCCGGTTGCTCCACAGGACGTACCAGCTTTGATCTCTGACGCAGACCTTTTCATAAACCCGGCGCAGAATGTCTGCTTGTCGTATGATCTTGCGCTTCCCAACAAGCTCTTCGATGCCGTGTTTGCGCATGTCCCCATTCTCGTCGGGGACCTGACAGAAATGAAGCAGTTTGTAAATACAACTCAGGCTGGTATCTCTCGCGTAATGACAAATCCGGAAGAGACTGCTGCAGCAATACTCGAAGCGATCGATCTAAAAAGGCGAGGATATTTCGACAAAGTCGAATGGTCTCGTATTGCGCATACATATAGCTGGGATGTACAGGCCCGACGTCTCATCGAAATTTATGGGAGCATCCTAAGTGCTCGATAACAAATCTATATTGGTGCTTGCGCCACACACTGATGACGGCGAACTTGGTGCAGGCGCCTCTATTGCCAAGTGGAAGGAACAGGGAAGCCGCGTGGTATACGTGGCCTTCTCTACGTGCCAAGACTCGGTTCCCGGCGGTTGGCCTTCTAATATCCTTGAGCAGGAAGTCAGAGAAGCGACGAAGGTACTCGGCATACAACCTGAGGACCTGAGGATCCTGGATTACCGTGTCCGTCGCTTTTCAGAACGTCGGCAAGATATTCTCGATAACCTTCTGGAACTTCGGAAGGAAATCAACCCCGACGTCGTGCTCGTTCCGTCAGCGAGCGATCTTCATCAAGATCACTCGACAGTCTATATCGAAGCCTTACGCGCCTTCAAACAAAAAACCATTCTGAGCTACGAGCTTCCATGGAATAACATCGTATTCACGACGAGCTTCTTTTCTATCGTTGAACAAAGGCACCTCGAAGCGAAGGCTGCCGCCTTAAACTGTTATAACTCACAAAAAAGACGCGCCTATTTCAACAGGGACTTTTTGCAGTCGCAACTCACTTTTCGCGGAGTGCAGGTAGGAGCACCTCTGGCTGAGGTATTCGAGATTGTGCGAGCGGTATCTTTCTAACCACTAACGGCGGAGCAATATTGCGAGAATGAGCAAGCCATCTTACGCGATCATTGGGCGTGGCAGCTTATTTCAGCCCATCCGAGAAATCCTTACCGGCCACGTCTTCCATGGGTATTACGATGATCGTCCAACGGATGATCCCACATGGCTCGGCGGGATTTCGGGATACAAAGACAACGACAACGATTCTATCTTTGTCGCCATCGCTGCCCTGCGCAATATGCTTCTGCGGCGAAATCTCATTCGAGATCTAGTAGAGCGAAACTTGCTCAGACTGAATGCAGTCTCAGAACGAGCGTATATTGCACCCTCAGCCATACTCGGAATGGGAAACGTTATCTGCGCGAACTCGACTTTGCACAGCAGAGCAAAGCTAGGAAACGGCTCAGTGATATTTTCCAACGTGTCCATCGAGCATGATGCCGATGTCGGCAGCAACGTCAACATTGCTCCAGGCGTCACGATTGCTGGCAGCGTCAAAGTCAATGATGACTGTTTCATTGGTGCTGGATCAGTTTTGATTGATGGCATCGTTGTGGGATCGGGCAGCGTCATTGGGGCAGGAAGCGTCGTTCTGAAATCGATCCCTGAAGGTTCTTTGGTTTATGGCAACCCGGCCAAGGTCATTCGGCGCAACGATCTCTATCTTGAACCTTCCACGAAATGAGCGAGTTTCCCTCAGTTCGGCCAACGATCGACGAGCTTGACGTTGCATCCGTCGCTGAGGCACTTCGCTCAGGACACCTCGAAGAGGGAGATTATGTCAGAGAGTTCGAGCAGAGTTTAGCGAAATTCCTGAGCAAACCCTACGGGCAAGCCACAACAAACGGGTTCTCGGCAATCCACGTTCTTCTACAAGCCCTTCGTGTGAGATCTGGGGACGAAATCATTCTTCCAAGTTATTGTTGCCCATCGGTGCTATACCCAATAAAGCTCGTGGGCGCTACACCCGTTTTTGCTGATATTGGCCCTGATAGTTTCAATATTAACTTGGAAACGATCAGCCGCGTTTACTCAAGAAGGACGAGGCTGGTCATTCTTCCATATCATTTCGGATTTCCGACTGACATAGACGCCATTGTAGATCAATTCGGACAAGAAAGAGTGATCGAAGACATTGCTCAATCGTTGGGGGTCGAATACAAAGGAAAGCAATTAGGCTCCTATACTTACCATGCCGTAGCGTCCTTCTATGCGACCAAAATGATCACTTCTGGGGATGGCGGCATGGTCTTCATGCAAGATGAGGGCGTATACGAAAGCGCAAAACGGCTAACATACTATGGAGCCCGTCGAGGACACGAGGTAATTGGATACAACTATCATCTGACTAACCTCAACGCCGCTCTGGGCCTTTCGCAATTTCGGAAGCTTGGTGAATTCATTGCGCGACGCAAAAGGATCGGCCAAATCTACAAGAGCCATCTTGCCGAGATCCCAGATATCCAAACAGATTTCGCATTCTCGGATCAGGCAGCTTTTCTCAAATATCCAATTCTCCTACCGAACCAGAGGATGCGAGATCGCCTGAAGCAGAGGCTGGCAGAGCGCAAAGTGCAATGCGGTTTTGGCGTCTTGGAACCCCTTCACATCAAAGAAGGATTAACCAATTCGACCATGCCGAATACGATGAAATTTGCACATAACATCCTGTGTTTACCTATTTATCCTTCGATGAGCGACACTGACGCCGCATATGTTGCTAGGACACTAATTGACCTATACAAGGTTTCAAATCTTTAGTACCAGTGTCCAGACTAGCCCTATAACCAACAATGGCTGCCCACCCCATCTACAGTCGATCAGCGGTAGTAGGAGTGGCCAAGCCATTCCTGAACTCAAGCTGTGGATTCAACTATGAAGATCGCCATTCATCAACCCAATTACTTGCCGTGGTGCGGCTTCTTCACGAAAATGATCAATTGTGATGTATTCGTTATACTTGATGATGCCGCGATTCCAAACGGCCGTAGCTTTGTCTCAAGGACAAAAATACGGAACAGAGATAATGAGCAGTGGCTTTCCGTCCCAGTCTCGAAATCAGGCACACCGCCTATCAAGGACGTCTCCATTTCTGAACCTTCGTTTTGTGACAAGCACCTGAAAACTCTTCATCAGAATTATGCAAAAGCTGATTTTTACTCGGAGATGATTGAGATCATTGAACCAGCCCTGCGAGCAAGGCACAGCAATCTATGCGCTTTGAACATCCAACTATTAAGATCAATCTCCAAGTCATTAGGAATCGGCTCAGAGCTAGTGCTTAGTTCCGATCTCAATGTGGAGGAGAAAGGAGATGAAAGACTGATTCAATTGGTGAAAAAACTCGGAGGCAAGTGTTATCTGTCCGGGCCTGGTGGGGAAAATTACCAGAATAAGGAGAAATTCGAGGCAGCGGGGATCACTCTCGAGGTCAAAACCTATCGTCCTATTCCATACCAGACACAGACATTCCCGTTTGTGCCCGGCCTCAGCATCATCGATGCACTCGCCGTCGCCGGCTCTTCTGCCACTCGCCAAGTCCTTCGTTATCTATGATGCCAACGGACCTTGTGTGCGAAGGATTCCGCGCCCATTGCCGAAAGGATCCAGCGGCAAGACGGACCATGACTCTCTATGTCTTCATCTTCAAGCAGTGAACGCTGCCAGATTGGGGCGAAAGAATATCATGACCTTTGGAAGCTAATAGCACCAACGTTCATACCGCTACTTCAGCATCGATTGTCAGGTTCTGCCGATCATGTTCGATGCCAACCAGTCACGCTAGCTCGCGGCCGTTCCTAACAAAGTCAGTCGCACTGGTGGCCCGCCCTGAGCAGCAGATTCTTGGCCCTTCCCGGATCGGACTGCTGGAAAGCCATCTCTTGAAGCATCCGGGACAACGATATCGACGAACCCAGGATAACGGCCAGGAGGCTGACCACCTTCGGCATCCGGCGGTCTCAGCTTCAATGCGCTAGACCTCATTCTGTCTTGTTTTAGCCCTCTCCACGGGGTGCAGTAGGTTCTCCAAGCAAGCACAATTGCGGAACACTTCTCTGAACTCGTATTGTGGCTCAATCGGCAGTCGTGTAAAGCGTCCGATCCATACCAAGGTAGGAGAGCAATGAACAAGCGAGACCGCGCCCTGCTTATGGCTACCATTGCCAACAACAAGCTGAATGTGGCGCTTCATACTGTCACAGGAATGGCTCTGATTGGATCGTCAGTCGCCTTCTCTACCATGGTGGCGCTCTACTTCGGCTTCGATGTTCTTGGGATCAAAAACCTACCACAGCTTGATGTATTAGCTGAGAATAAAACTTACGCCATCTCAGCCGCTATCGTGTTTGCGGTGATTTCACTCGTTTCGCGAGCGGGACAGATCATTGTCGAAGGCAAGGTTACCGTAGAACAGGAACGATGGCTGGCAGAGAAATTGAGGCGGCAGCCCGAGGCTAAATTGGTGCCAGGGAACATTGCACGTGCCTCCAACTACTATGGGCGACTCTCAACGACCAGCATGCGGACGGCAAGCATCGTATGCATCTTGATCATCAGTCTCATCGTACTGGTCGCCCACCTTCCGCCGCATTTCGGGCTAGTCGGCATAGGGGTATTGGCCAGCTGCGTTGCGGGATTATATATCGTAATGAGAATACTTTCCGGAAAAGTTACAGATGCAACCCTTGGGCTTTTTCAGCATGCAAAAGACACAGGTCGATGGAAGGTCGACAGCGAGAGCCTGCACAACAATGCAATAGATCTTTATTACAGATCCTATTTCAATAGAATCATTCTATCATCGGCCTTTAGCTTCGCCCCTCTCCTCTTTGCTCTGGCCTTTGCCGTCTTCATGCTGATTATGCACGAGACAGAAGCTATAAATGTTGACTTGGGGCAGATATTTATTGTCTTTGCTCTACTTCGAGCTTACCTTAGCCTAGTAAGTAATTTCTTTAGCAGCCTGCTTCATAGTGTAGCATTTATTCCTGCGATCAAACCCTATGCTCATTTCATACCAGGCTTTTCACTTCCCCCGGAAAATCAAGCCTCGGTAGGCACAAAATACATACCTGTAGAGGATCCCTTGTTTGAGGGCGACTCCATAGAAGAAATTTAAACTTTTCCGATCCCAACTGCAAAAGTCGCCTCTTCGGCTGCACACCTGCGACATCGGGCGGCGTGGCCGGCCAAAGCCATGAAGAATGTTGACCATCAGCCCCTTTCGTGGGAAACGCCTGCCCTGCTACAGGGATACGATATGATGCTACAACGGAACACATTTTCGGATGCTGCCGCGCACTTGAAGCAGGCTGTCAATGACCGTACGGCAGTAATCGGCATTGTGGGCCTGGGCTATGTTGGTATTCCCCTGGCCCTGACCGCCGCGAAGGCTGGATTCAACGTCCTGGGCTTCGACATCGATGCTCCGCGTGTGGATCAGATCAATCAGGGCAATAGCTTCATCAAGCACATTCCTACCGAAGCCATTTCCGAAGCCGTGACCAGCGGAAAGTTCAAGGCAACAGCCGACTTCTCCCGCCTTGGCGAACCGGATGCCCTTCTGATTTGCGTACCCACTCC
Source organism: Microvirga sp. (assembly GCA_035645515.1). Classification (GTDB taxonomy): domain Bacteria; phylum Pseudomonadota; class Alphaproteobacteria; order Rhizobiales; family Beijerinckiaceae; genus Microvirga. Next base: position 59,702 of record DASQML010000076.1, on the reverse strand, counting down.
GCTCACCAAGCATCGTGAGCCGGATCTGTCCTATGTGGAGAACACCGCCCGCGCCATCGCTCCGCGCCTGCGAAAAGGGCAGTTGATCGTGCTCGAATCGACCACTTATCCGGGCACCACGGAAGAGGTGATCAAGCCGATCCTGGAGGCGACCGGACTGGAGAGCGGCAAGGACTTCTTTCTCGCCTTCTCCCCGGAGCGGGAGGATCCCGGCAACCCGGATTTCGGCACCTCCACCATCCCGAAAGTCGTCGGGGGTGACGGGCCGGATGCGCTAGCCTTGGCAGACGCGCTCTACAGCAAGCTCGTGGTAAAGACCGTGCCGGTCTCCTCCGCCGCGACGGCAGAGGCGGTGAAGCTAACGGAGAATATTTTCCGCGCGGTGAACATCGCCCTCGTGAACGAGCTGAAGGTGGTCTATGCTGCCATGGGCATCGACGTGTGGGAGGTGATCGACGCCGCCAAGACCAAGCCCTTCGGCTTCATGCCGTTCTATCCGGGGCCGGGCTTGGGCGGGCACTGCATCCCGATCGATCCGTTCTATCTCACCTGGAAAGCGCGGGAATACGACATTGCCACCCGCTTCATCGAGCTGGCGGGACAGATCAACACCCGCATGCCCTATTACGTCGTGAACAAGCTCGCGGAAGCGGTCGACCGAAGCGGCAGGGCATTCACCGGATCCAAGATCCTGATGCTTGGCATTGCCTACAAGAAGAACGTCGACGACATGCGCGAAAGCCCGTCCTTGAAGCTCATCGAGCTAATCAAAGCCCGCGGCGCCCATGTCGATTACTTCGATCCTTACATTCCCGTGATCCCGATGACCCGCGAGCATGCGGAACTCGCCGGCCGCCGCTCGGTCAACCTCGATGCGAAAACAATCGCCTCGTACGACGCGGTTCTCATCGCGACCGATCATGACAACGTGGACTACAAGCTCGTGGTCGATCACGCCAAGGTCGTCGTCGATACCCGGAATGCCTGTGCCAGGGCTGGTATTCCCGAAGGTCGGGTCATCAAGGCCTGAGCCGAAATCACTTCTCACCAGAACGAAAACAGCTAAGGACGAACAACGATGGCGAGCGATGTGCGGGTAGCGGTTGTCGGTTGCGGGTACTGGGGCAAGAACCTCGTCCGCAACTTCGCCGAACTCGGCGTCCTTGAGGCTCTGGTCGACGCTCATCAGCCGACTGTCGAGGGGCTGATCGCCAAGCATGGCGGCCGGGCGCTCAGCTTCGAGGAGGTCCTTGTCGACAAGGCTGTTCCTGCTGTTGCGATTGCGGCCCCCGCGGCCCTGCACTACAGCCTGGCCAAGCGCGCTCTCGAAGCTGGCAAACATGTCTTCGTGGAGAAGCCCCTGTCTCTGGAGGTCGCCGAAGCTAAAGAACTCTGCGCCCTTGCAGAGCGCCTCGACCGCCGCCTGATGGTGGGGCACCTCCTTCAGTATCATCCGGTCTTTCTCGAGTTGAAGAGGCTGGTCCGCGAAGGCAAGCTCGGTCGGCTGCAATATGTCTATTCGAACCGTTTGAACCTCGGGAAGATCCGCCGCGAGGAGGACATCTTGTGGTCTTTCGCGCCGCATGATCTTTCCATGATCCTCTCCCTCGTCGGCGCTGAGCCGGACAAGGTGGAAGCTGTCGGTGGTTATTACCTGCATGATGCCATCGCTGACGTGACCACCACGCATCTGAGCTTCCCCGGAGGCGAACGGGCGCACGTTTTCGTTTCATGGCTGCATCCGTTCAAGGAGCAGAAGCTCGTCGTCGTCGGCTCCGAGGCCATGGCTGTCTTCGACGATGGCGAGGTCTGGGAACGCAAGCTTCTTCTCTACCCGCACAAGGTAGAGTGGAAGGACAACATCCCCGTTCCGGTGAAGGCGGATGCCCTTCCGGTCACGGTTCCTCAGGAAGAGCCCCTGAGGCAGGAATGTCAGCATTTCATTGATTGCGTGCGCAGCGGGGCAACTCCGCGCACCGATGGCCGCGAAGGCCTGCGTGTCCTGTCCGTTCTGGCCCGTGCGGCAGAGTCCCTGCGCAACGGCCGCTCGAACGGAGCAGCCCTCCCGGTCGCCGCTCCGGCCATCCATGCCAAGCCGCGTGTGGCGAAAGACTATCCGGGTGTCATGATCCATGAATCGGCTTACGTCGACCCGGGCGTCGAAATCGGCGAAGGCAGCAAAATCTGGCACTTCAGCCATATTCTCGGGAATGTGACGCTGGGAAAGAACGTCAATGTCGGCCAGAACGTGGTCATCGGTCCGAAGGTGACGGTCGGCAACAACGTCAAGATCCAGAACAACGTCTCCGTCTATGAGGGCGTGACCCTCGAGGATGGCGTGTTCTGCGGCCCTTCCTGCGTGTTCACCAACGTGAACAACCCGCGCTCGGAGATCGCCCGCAAGTCCGAATACCGCCCCACCCTGGTCAAGCGCGGCGCCTCCATCGGCGCAAACGCGACCATCGTCTGCGGTCATACCCTCGGCGAATACTCGTTCATCGCTGCAGGCGCCGTAGTCGCCAAGGATGTTCCTGCCTTTGCTCTCATGGCCGGGGTTCCCGCCAAGCGCATCGGCTGGATGAGTCATGCGGGCGCCAAGCTCGGCCCCGATCTAGTCTGCCCTGAAACCGGTCGTCGCTACCGCGAGGTCGGCCCCAACAAACTCGAGGAGATCGCGTGATGACGGATCCGATTGCTTTCATTGATCTTGCGGCCCAGCGCAAGCGCCTCGGCTCCGCCGTCGACGAAGCCGTTCTGCGGGTCATCAACCACGGCGGCTATATCATGGGCCCTGAGGTGAAGACGCTGGAGGCCGACCTTGCTGCCTTCACCGGCGCCAAGCACGTGGTGTCCTGCGCCAACGGCACGGATGCCCTCGGTTTCGTGCTGATGGCGAAAGGCGTGAAGCCTGGCGACGCGGTGATCTGCCCCACCTTTACCTTCGCCGCGACGGCGGAAGTGGTGGCTTGGACCGGTGCGACGCCGATCTTCGTCGATGTTCGCGAGGACACGTTCAACATGGACATCGCCAGCCTTGAAGCTGGCATCAAGACTGCGAAGGCCCTCGGCCTGAAGCCTGTCGGCGTGATCCCGGTTGATCTTTTCGGTCTTCCTGCTGACTACGATGCCATCGAGGCCGTGTGCCAGCGTGAGGACATGTGGGTGCTGTGCGACGCGGCCCAGAGCTTCGGCGCCACCTACAAGGGCCGCAAGGTCGGCTCGATCGGTCTGGCCACGTCCACGAGCTTCTTCCCCGCCAAGCCCTTGGGTTGCTACGGCGACGGCGGCGCCGTCTTCACCAATGACGACGAACTCGCCGCAGTGATGCGCTCCATCCGTGTTCACGGCCAGGGCTCCGACAAGTACGATAACGTCCGCATCGGCATGAACGGACGTCTCGACACCATGCAGGCTGCAATCCTGATCGAAAAGCTGAAGATCTTCCCGAGCGAGGTCGAGGCCCGTGACCGGATCGCCAAGCGGTACAACGACCTTTTGCGCGACGTCGCTGTCGTGCCGGAGACTCCGGAGGGCTACACCTCTGTGTGGGCGCAATACACCCTGCGCCTCCCCGGCGTGAATCGCGAGAAGTTCCAGGCGGATATGAAGGCCGCTGGCGTTCCCACCATGGTGTACTACCCCAAGCCGCTCCACCAGCAGACCGCTTACAAGAGCTACCCTGTGGCTGGGAACGGTCTGCCGGTATCCGAGCGACTTGCAGCGGAAGTGGTGAGCCTGCCCATGCATCCTTATCTGGACGAGTCCACTCAGGATCGGATCGTTGCGGCAGTTCACGGAGCGCTCGCACAGAGGATTGCTGCCGCGTGAGAACCGGCCGTCGCCTTCTGTACCTCGCACTGGAAACCCCACGGGAAGGCGAGGCGGCGCACACGCACATTCATGAGATCGTCAAGGGGCTACGGTCCCTTGGCTGGCAGGTGAGTCTGCTTGCGGCTGACCGCGGCGGCGCCAGTTCAGGAGCCAGCTATTTCAAGCGGCTCCTGGATTACCTGCGCGTGCAATGGACCATGGTCCGCCGTCTCCGCAGTGCGGATGCCGTCTATATGCGGTCTCACTTCGCCGCCCTACCCGCCTCGCTCGTTGCATGGGCCGCCGGCGTTCCGGTGTTTCAGGAGATCAACGGCCGGCCGGATGACATCTTTGTCACCTATCCATGGCTCGCTCGGTTCGGCAGTTTGATTCACTGGACCTACCGGATCCAGATGAGGCTCGCCTCGCATGTCTTCGTCGTTACTGAGGGCCTGCGCCGCTGGGCAGCTGAGGAGGCACGTCACGACCGCATCAGCATCGTGACCAATGCAGCCAATACAAACCTCTTCACACCGGACGGAGATCGGCCTCCGGAGAGAAATCCTTACGTCGTATTCGTAGGCTCCCTGACCGGCTGGCATGGCATCGGCACGATGATCCGCGCAGCGCGCCTGCCTGCATGGCCGAAGGGTGTGAAGCTGACCATCATCGGCGATGGGGTCGAGCGCGGATTGTTGCAGAGCCTTCCCCCGTCCGAGACAATTTCCTGGCTGGGGCGCCTCCCCCAGGCTGAGGCTGCACGCTATATCCGCGGCGCGATTGCTGCACTGAGCATCACGGAAGATACGACGGACCATCTGACGACCGGGGTGGCCCCACTCAAGTTCTTCGAGGCGATGGCCAGCGGCGTCCCCGTGATCGTGACCGATCTCGCTTTCCAGGCGGATCTGGTTCGCACTCACGATGCAGGCTGGGTGATCCCGATGGCCGATGCCGAGGCGCTGGCCAGGGCCGTTGCAGAAATTGCCGCGCAGCCCGATCGCGCCCGCCAAAGGGGCCAGAATGGCTTAGTTTATATTCGTCAGCACGGCTCGTGGGCCAAACGCGCCGAGACGATCGATGCCATCATCACGCCCATCGTCGACGCGGCGGCTGCGACGGCAGGACATCATGCCTGAGTCCATCGTTATCCTGTCGTTCTCGCGGATCGCGCGGGATCAGCGTGTGCTTCGCCAATGCGAGCTCGTGGCCGAAATGGGATGGGGTCCCAAGGTTATCGGCTATGCGGCGCCTGAGGAGACGATCGGGCATGACTTCGTTTCATGGCCCCTTCCCGCCCCGACCATCGGTCATCGCGTGGGTACACTCATGCGTCAGCTTCCTGCCCATTTCGGCACGGCGGCAGCTATGGCGGGTTTTTGGTCATCGCCAAGATATCGCTGGGCTCTCGAGCAACTCAAAAAAATCCAACCCCGGCTGGTGATTGCGAATGACTGGCCTGCGCTTGTCGTCGCTGCCCGCTGGAAGGCGGAGCATGGCGGATTGATCCATTACGACTCGCATGAATTTGCCACACGTGAATTCGACGAGCGGGCGTGGTGGCGATTTGTCTACAAGCCCTTCGTGACCCACTTGGAGAAGGCCGTTATTGGCGCAGCCGACAGCATCAGCACGATCAGCCCCGGGCTGGCGCAGGAACTGCAGCGTCATTACGGCCTTGATGCACCGCCGGTTGTTATCCGAAGCATCCCGAACAGGCACGCCCTCGCCCCTGCCGTCGAAGCACAATGGCCCCTGCGCCTGCTTTTCCACGGGCAGGTTCTGCCGGGGCGGGGTCTCGAAAGCCTGATCGACAGTATCCCCCTGTGGCGTACCGCTCACCGCCTTATCATCCGCGGAGACGGCAGCCCGGCTTATCTCGAGGAGCTTCACCGGCGTGTGGCGAATGTCGGCGCGCATGATCGAGTGACGTTCGAACCGGCCGTTCCCCCAACAGAGGTCATTCCCGCCGCTGCGCGAAGCGCCGATGTTGGGGTCTTCTTCACCCCTCTTCAGACGGTGCAGCACCAATTCACTTTGCCGAACAAGCTGTTCGAATATATCGGCGCAGGTCTTGCTGTTGCGGTATCCCCCGGTTTCGACCTCAAGCGCCTGGTTCTCGAGCACGGCATCGGAGTCGTCAGTGCGCATCCGGCACCTGAGGCCATTGCGGCCGCCATCAACGCGTTGACGCCTGAATCGGTCGGTGCGTTTCGCGCAAAAGCACGCGAAGCATCGCAGATCCTGTGTTGGGAGCAGGAGCGCAATCGCCTCCGTTCGTGCATCGAGACCTTACTGGCCCGATCAAACACTTGATGTCGATAAGGCTTGGCGTCCCGCCGCTCAGGCAACTGTTATGCGGAAGCGGTCGGCCCAGATGCCGAGGTTCACGATCCGCCAGAGTGTCGATCCCAGGGCATCACGCCCATTTAGAAAATCGTCGAGCATACGACGGACTCCTGCAGCGTTCAGGAGTCCCGGGCAGACCTCCAGCGTCTTGGCGACCCCGTCTACAATGAGGGGCCGCAGCGGCCCCTTGAGCCAGTTGGACTCCGGGGTTGCGAAGCCGAGTTTGTCGCGTCTGTCACGCACTGCCGGCGGCAGCACGTCCGCGAGGGCCTGCCGAAGAACCTTCTTCGTTTCTGCGCCGGCGAGCTTGTGCTCAGCCTCCAACGCAAGGGCGAATTCGACCACTCGGTGATCGAGAAATGGAACGCGTGCCTCGATACTATGTGCCATGCTGTTGCGATCCTCCCACTGCAGCAGCATGGGAAGGTTGGAGGCATAGGTCATGACATCGCAGAGTGATGCGATATCCGTCGGCAACGGCAGCGAGAGAGATTCAGCTGCTGTTCGAAGCGGCGATGGTTGACGTCCCAGGGGACTTAAAACTTCCGAGTCCAGCCATTCATGGTTCAGGCGCTCGCTGCGGACCCTGAACGCCATATCGGACAGGGCAGGCGGCGAGAGCGCCAAGGCAACCTGCGCGAGCTGAGATGCAAGCGCACGCCCCTGTTCCCGGCGACGCGCCGCAATGGTCGACAGAAAAGATCCCAATCGGAGCTGACGCGCAAGATGGGCGAGATGATAGGGATAACAGAAGTGATACCCAGCCAGGATCTCGTCCGCTCCCTGACCATCCAGCATGACCTTGATCCCGGCACGTTGCGCTTCCGAGAACACGCACCATTGTGCGATGATCGACGTTGACGCGAAGGGCTCATCCTGGTGCCAGGTAATGAGGCCAGCATGCTCGAGTGCGTCTTCGGGCTTCGGAAAGACGAAGTGCGGCGTGGCACCCGTGGCGTGGATGACCGCATCCATGTACGGTTTCTCGTCGACGGACTTGTCGGTGAAGCATGCGGAGACCGTATGCAGTCCCCGGTGATCTTCCGGGAGAATGCGTGCCATCAGTCCGACGATGGAAGAGGAATCCAAACCACCCGAGAGACAGGCTCCGACGGGAACGTCCGCTCGCAGATGCAGACGAATGGACTGCTCCATCAGTTCGCGGAATGTCTCGGCAGCCTCCTTGCCGCTCATCCGGCCGGCGGGCGACCGGCCGATGTCGTGCCATCGCCGCACAGTGATGCGAACGCCACCGCCGTCCTGCGCATCCACGACGGCCCATTCCCCGCCTCGCAACTGGCGGACGCCGGAATACATGGTTTCAGCCGTATGGTTGCTGATCCCACCGACAAGAAAGTCACGCACGCGAGGCAGGTTCATCCGGCGCTCGCCACCCGGCAGATCGAGAAGCTGCTTGATTTCGGATGCAAAGGCCACGCCGCCCTGCCCTTCTACCCAGTACAGAGGCTTGATGCCGAACCTGTCCCGCACGGCGAAGAGCCGCTTCTCCTTGTCGTCCCAAATGACGAAGGCGAACATCCCCACAAAGCGCTGGAGCGCGCCTTCTCCCCAACGTCGCCATGCTGCAAGAAGCACTTCAGTATCGGTATGAGTGTGGAACGTATCCCCGAGAGCCGTCAGTTCTTCGCGGAGCTCCCGGTAATTGTAGATCTCTCCATTATAGGTAAGAACAAATCGCCCATCAGAATCTGCAAACGGCTGCAACCCGGCTTCGCTGGTGTCGATGATCGCAAGACGTCGATGACCTAGGGCAACCGGACCTGATGGCGAGGACCGGGTCTCCCATCCCTCGCCGTCAGGGCCACGATGGGCCACGATCGAAATACGCGCGCGATCAGGCGCAAAGCCAACGGAGGCGTAGATACCGCACATTCGGAACCTTCAATTCGTCGTTCTGTAAGTTTGAGCCGAGCTTAGAGTTTCAGCACACGGAGATCTCTTGCCGATGCTCCTCCCCATAGGCCGCGCTTCATCAATTCGGTCGCGAAATGGGGGAGAAGAACGATCGGAACCCCTCCGATGTCCCGTCTCACCACGTCAGGTACAAAGGCGACGCCGACGATGGTTGCCTGAGCCGTCCTGATGAAATGGCTGTCTCCCTCGACTGCGTTCATCGCGATCGATACGATATGAGGTTGGCGCGATACAAAGACGTCCGAGGCTTCCCTGTAGGTCCTGATAACCATGAATGCGCCCGTTGAGAACGAAAATCTGTTGCTCGGGACCGCTTGCTGTCGCGCCCTTTTCCTGTCTTGACGTTTGAGGCTCTCTCCGTACCGCCCTTTGAAGAGCCTCGGCTGCAACCAGATCCGCGTGCCCGCCGAAGTATCAGGCGGATCAAGTCCTTCCTCCCGCCACCCGCTGGTTGCCATATAGGTATTTAAATCAATGCATACAGGGACGGAAAGTTTTTGCTCACAGAAACTGGCGCATGTCGTGCCACGGGGGTAGACGTCATGGCTTGCCAGACAGAACCCGGCGCACCATCAGTCGTAACGCATGCGAGCAATGGAAGTCTGCCGCACAACCAAATCTGTCATGGCTGAGGACCTGTCGGCATCAAAACCGCTCTCCTCTGAGTTCTGGTTAATGGGTCTCGGCTGACCATCAGACGCAGGAAAGCTCTGCGGCCTTTGCCGCGGCGAGCGCTTACAGTTGCGTACTATTCAGGAGTTCCAAGATCCTTTTGGCAGTATCTCCTGAGCCATATTCCTTGATTTCGTGCCGGGGGCGATATTCATCCACGTGCCACAGCCGGTTCCACCCGTTCTCAACAGTCTCGACCCATTCGGTCTCGGAGCGCAGGGTAATGCACGGCACCCGGTAGAAATAGGCTTCCTTTTGAACTCCTCCCGAGTCCGTCGCTACGACGTTTGCATGGCTGAGCAGCATGTGCATGTCGAGATAGCCGACTGGATCGATCAGCTTCAGCTGTGATCGGGTTACGTCGATCCCTGCATCCGCCAGCGCTTTGCGGGTGCGTGGGTGGAGCGGCAACACGAGAGGAATTTCCTCGGCCAAGCGAACCAGAAAGGCCATCGCCTTGCGCAGCGCATCCGGGCTGTCCGTGTTCTCGGCGCGATGCAGGGTGGCCACGCCATAGCCCTTGGGCTCAAGCAATAACTTCTCCAGGATGCGCGAGTGCTTTGCGGCGACAGGGCTTAATTGCAGGATTGCATCATACATGAGGTCGCCCACCTGATAGACACCCTTGGTGATCCCCTCATCGGTTAGGTTTTTAACTGCTGCCGAGGTCGGGCACAGAAGCATGGCGCTGATATGATCGACCAGCACCCGGTTGACCTCCTCCGGCATACTGCGGTTGAACGAACGCAGCCCGGCTTCCACATGGACGACCGGAATGTGCAGCTTGGCTGCTACCAGCCCTCCCGCGAGTGTGGAATTCGTGTCTCCGTAAACGAGAACGGCATCCGGGCGGTCTTTTAGAAAAATGGCCTCGATCGCCTCCATCATGCGGCCGGTCATCTGACCGTGAGGGCCGCCGTGAATATCGAGTTGATATGCCGGCTTCGGCAGGCCCAACTCGCGGAAGAACACGCCGGACATATTCTCGTCGAAATGCTGACCTGTGTGGATGCACACCTCCTCGATCTGCCCCGACTTGGCAATTTCGAGAGAGAGAGGAGCAGCCTTGATGAACTGAGGTCGTGCGCCGATGACCGTTGCGATTTTCTTCATGATGGGAAAGCGCTGTTCAATCCAAGATGCGACTGATGGGAACCTGACACCCGGCAAACACGAGAGATTTCTGGGACTTACCGCCAGCTTACCGGTTTTGCCTCGTCTCTTACTGTCTCGATCTGAAGGTGACAACAGAAAAGCAGTCGATCTCGCAGGCCGGTTCGCCGTTGTCTGGTTGAGCTTTCTCCTTTGAGATCAAGTATAAGCTCCGCCCTCGGCGATCATTAGAAGATACTGCCCATAGGAACTCTTGGAGAGTGCATTCCCCAACGTAATCAACTGGTCCCTATCAATCCATCTCGCGTTGAAGGCGATCTCTTCGGGGCAGGCGATACGAAATCCCTGGCGCTTCTCAAGGGCACGTACGAACTCCGATGCTTCTAGAAGACTGTCTGGGGTTCCGGTGTCCAGCCAGGCATAGCCGCGTCTCATCAGCTCGACATGCAATTGGCCCATGTCGAGATAGGCGCGGTTCACGTCAGTGATCTCAAGCTCGCCTCGGGCAGAGGGCTTGAGACGGGCCGCAATGTCGACGACCTGATGGTCGTAGAAATACAGCCCGGTTACTGCCCATCTCGAGCGCGGCCTTTTGGGCTTTTCTTCGATGGACACGGCACGGCCCTCCCCGTCGAACTCGACGACACCGTACCGCTCGGGATCTGTGACGTGGTAGGCAAATACCGTGGCGCCCGAACCGCGCCCGGACGCCGAACGCAGCAGGTCCGTCAAGCCATGGCCATAGTAGATGTTGTCGCCGAGAATGAGGGCCGATGGTTCTCCTGCGACGAATTCCGCGCCAATGATATAGGCCTGAGCAAGCCCTTCAGGCTTTGGCTGCGCCGCATAAGACAGGCGGATGCCCCATTGCTCGCCGCCGCCAAGGAGCTGCCGGAAGCGTGGCAGATCATCGGGCGTGGAGATGATGAGGATATCCCGAATTCCCGCCAGCATGAGGGTCGTCAGCGGGTAATAGATCATCGGCTTGTCATATACCGGGAGGAGTTGCTTCGAGGTGACGTAGGTCATCGGATGCAGACGCGTCCCGCTTCCACCGGCCAGAATGATGCCTTTCACAACGTGCCCCTTCATCGGCAGTCCAAAGGTGGCTGCGCTGGTTTAGACTCAAGCAAGAATTTGCCCCAGTCGAGCTTCCTGCCCTTCTTCATCGACGGGACGAATTGGTGTCCCCCTATTCAAAATACAACGGAAGCTCCGCAAGCCTCGGCTGCTTCCGATCCTTGTCCGATACGATGGCCCGATCCGCCTCTACCGGCCACGCGATACCCAATTCCGGATCATTGAATGCAAGGCCGTGATCGTGGGTGGCCGAATAATAGGCGGAGACTTTGTATTGAGTCTCGGTATTGGGCTCAAGAGTACAGAACCCGTGGGCAAAGCCCGCCGGAACCAGAAGTTGCCAGCCGTCTTCGGCCGAAAGCTCCAGCGCGATGTGCTTGCCATAGGTTGGCGATGACCGGCGGATATCGACGACAACGTCCAGAATTCGCCCCCGTGTCACCCGTACCAGCTTGACCTGCGCGAAAGGCGCACTCTGAAAATGCAGGCCTCGCACAGTGCCCGCCTCCACGGACAGGGAATAGTTGTCCTGAACGAATTCCTCGGTGATGCCTGCCTCGAAAAAGCGCTGACGGTTGTAGGTCTCGGAAAAGACGCCGCGATGGTCGCTGAAGCGCTTTGGAATAAGGATCTTTATGTCCGGTATGGCGGTGGGCTGAATTTCGAGCATACTTTCGCAAGTCCTGTCATCGCGAGAGAAGGAGCAGAGCCGGAGGACCTTCCGCCACCGGCTCAGGCAGCAGTTCCAAGCCGTTCACCCCGATAAACACCGGAACGGATTCTCTCCCACCAGGTCCTGTTCTCAAGATACCACAGCACTGTCTTGCGGAGTCCGCTTTCAAAGGTCTCCGCCGGGCGCCAACCCAGATCCCGTTCGATCTTGCTGGCATCGATGGCGTAGCGAAGATCGTGCCCCGGTCGATCGGCAACGTAGGTGATCAGACCGTCCCGGGAACCGATCGCCGGATCGGGGGCGAGTTCGTCGACCAGCGCACAGATCGCCCTCACGACATCGATATTGCGGCGCTCATTCCAGCCGCCGATATTGTAGCTCTCACCGGGTGCGCCCTTCTCGGCAGCCAGGATGAGCGCCTCCGCGTGATCGTCCACGTAGAGCCAGTCGCGCACGTTCTCGCCCTTGCCGTAGACCGGCAGCGGCTTGCCCTCGAGGGCATTGAGGATCATCAGCGGGATCAGTTTCTCGGGAAAATGGTATGGCCCGTAATTATTGGAGCAGTTGGTCACGACCACAGGGAGGCCATAGGTGTGGTGCCAGGCGCGGACGAAATGATCGGAGGCTGCCTTGGAGGCCGAATAAGGAGAAGTCGGCTGATAGGGATAGGTCTCATGGAAGAAACCCTCCTCTCCCAGCGAGCCGAAAACCTCGTCCGTGGAAATATGATGGAACCGGAAGGCGTCGCGGCGCTCCCCGCTAAGCGTGCGCCAGTAGCGCAGACTTTCCTGGAGCAGCACGAAGGTTCCGACCACGTTGGTCTGGACGAACTCCGCCGGTCCATCGATGGAGCGATCCACGTGGCTCTCGGCGGCCAGATGCATAATCACATCCGGCTGAAATCGCTCGATGACCTCCCGCATGCGGGTTGCATCGGCAACATCGGCCCGCTCGAAGGCATAGCGACGATCTTCGGCAACCGGAGCAAGGGAGTCGAGATTTCCCGCGTAGGTGAGCTTGTCGATCACCAGAACAACATGGGCCGTCCTGCCGATCAACCGACGAACGACGGCCGAACCGATGAACCCGGCGCCACCAGTCACCAGAAAGCGTTTCGACATGTCAGTATACCTTCAAACAATTGCTCGTGAGCCCGGACCCGATCGGAAAACTGAAATCCCAGACAAAATAGAAGTCAATAGACAGGTGAATAGATACATACGACTGCGATATTCAAGAGATGGACGTTGAATTGATTTCATAACTTCTTTAAATTTCCAAGGTCACCAAGAATACAAAATCATATCGATCTTCTTCAGTACAGAGAGTGCTCCTCAGGGAAAGCGAATCGGCAAGGCAGAGGGGCGCACTGCCATCGGCATCGCTCCCGCAGCCTGCTCGCGACGTCCCAGAAAAATTGCGCCCCAGTCGATACAATATAGCGACAATACGGACATCTGGCAAAGCATCGATCAAATGCCATGCTGTTCCGGTCGACAGAAGCAGCCGGTTGCAGCCAAGAAATCCATGCCAGCCTGGGCGGTTCGCTCAGATGCCTGTCCGATCAGGAAGCTAGCCCGCGATTTGCCGTTCGGCCACGGCAAGCCCCCAATCGAGGAGGCTTTCCGCCCGCACCTGGGACGACGCCTCCACATAGACACGCAGCTCCGGCGCATTGCCGGACGCGCGAAAATGGACGATCTCCTGATTCCCTGCGGTGATGCGCAACCCGTCGCGAACGTCCAGTTTGGATGCGCCATCGAGTGGGGCGAAGATTTCGTCCATGAAGGCCTTGTCCTGCTGGAGGCGCCGGAGGAAGATCCCGGTCCTTTCGCTCGGCACGTTCTTCAACCGGTTGCTCATGGCCGACTTGAACGCGAAAGCCGCACCCACATCCGCCAGAGGTTTCCTCTGCTCGTTCACCGATGCGAGGGCGCAGAGGATCGGGAGCATGGCGTCCCGTGTCGGAAGCGCCGCAAGCGTGCGGCCGTTGCGCTCGATGGAGGAGCCCAGCAGAACGCCGCCATTGGCCTCGAACCCGACGACGGCCTTCGCGCCGGAGCGTGAGGCTTCGCCCATGCCCTCGATGACATAGGGCGACCCGACCCGGGTGCGAACGACATTGCTGAAGGCGCCTGAGGCCTCCAGAGCGGAATTCGACGTGACCGGCGTCACGATCGCGTCGGCGCCAAGGTATCGCGCCGTGATCGCGCCGACGAGATCGCCGCGCAGGAAGCGGCCCTGCGCATCGGAGATCAACGGGCGATCCGCATCGCCGTCCGTGGAAACGATCGCATCGAGGGTCTGCTCGCCGGCCCATTGCCGCGCCAGTTCCTCGTCCTCTTCCCGCAGGGCTTCCGTGTCGACGGGAATGAAGCTCGTGGCGCGCCCAAGCGGCACCGCACACGCCCCGAGCCTTTCGAGCATCTGCACGATCACATCGCGCGCGACGGAGGAATGCTGGTAGACGCCGATCGTGAGCCCCCTCAGGGCATCCTGTCCGAAGAAATCCAGGTACCGCTGCTGATAGGCCGCGATGAGGTCGATTCCGGGCCTTGCGGCCTGAATGTCCCGCGCATCTTCCGGAAGAGCCGCGATGTTCAGCCTCCCATGCCAGGCAACGATGGCGGCCTCGTCCTTCTTGTCGATCTCGCCTTGTGCGCGATAGAACTTCAGCCCGTTGCGATCCTCGGGAATATGGCTTCCCGTCACCATGATCGCCGGCAGGCCGAAGCGCAGCCCATGATAGGCTAGGGTCGGCGTGGGAAGAGCGCCGCAATCGAGCGGAACGAGGCCTGAATCCCTCAGAGCCGCGCAGCACAGCTGGGAGATGCTCGGGCTACTCTCGCGCAGGTCCCGGCCAACGAGGACGTTCTTCTTCGCTGCGGCGGCAGACCCATCTTCCTTCAGCATCTCGGCGAAGGCTCGCGTGTAGGCATAGGCCGGAACCCCGTTCAGGTCCGTGACGAGGCCCCGCAATCCACTGGTGCCGAACTTGAGAGATCCATCGCTTGCGGTCACCGTCCATCTCCTGCCTGGGCCGATCGTATCCAGCTTGATATCGTCTCGGGGCTTTTAAGGTCTAGGCGGGAAGCCGGGTCCTTTGGAGTACCCCGGCGGAGCAAGGGTTCTTCCGGAGCATTCAGGATGACGATCCGATGCAAGAGCGCCTCTCTCCTCCTCACCCGCTGAATGCCTGAACCGTGGAGAAGATGGCTGGGGCGCCAGGATTCGAACCTGGGAATGGCGGTACCAAAAACCGCTGCCTTACCGCTTGGCGACGCCCCAATGGTGGGCGTGTACATAATCGGCTGAACCGTCGCTGGCAACCCGGTTTTGCGAGGAGCGGAAACTGGAAAGATATCTGCCGGGAGGCGCAAATCTCCCCTTGCGGCCCTCCGGCGCCGCCGCTATAAGACCGGCCTTCCCGATGAAATATCGGTGTCGGAGTGTAGCGCAGTCTGGTAGCGCACCTCGTTCGGGACGAGGGGGTCGTAGGTTCGAATCCTATCACTCCGACCATTTTCCCGCTTTTCCAGAAAGCTGCATGCCAGCGAGGCAAACCCTCTCAGGAGCGCTTGCGCAACCTGGCTGTTTTTGCGCGGGAAAAGCAACTTCTAGATGCAACATCTCATTGCGTCAGCAGCTTGGCCGTGATTGGCTCCGCCCATCGTTTACTGGGGGAATCATGAGAATTCTTATCATTGCCGCGGCGTCGCTTTCCTTGGCAGCCTGCGCCACCGTCACCCGCGGGACCACCGAGCAGATTACGGTCACGTCGGAGCCTTCCGGGGCCTCCGCAACCACGTCCATTGGTCACAGCTGCCCTGCAACACCCTGCACGTTCGAGGTCAGCCGCAAAGCCGAGTTCATCGCCACGTTCAAGAAGGACGGCTACGAAGACCTGCAGATCCCGGTCCAAACCCGCGTCTCGGGCGGCGGTGCCGCCGGCTTCGCCGGCAATGTGATCATCGGCGGCGTGGTCGGCATGGCAGCCGATGCCGCGACCGGAGCCACCCTCGAGCACTATCCCAATCCGGTGCATGCCGTCATGACGCCATTGCCACGCGCTACGAATAGGACGCCTCGCCCGCGCAAAAAGATCGAGACGCCCGTCAGCGCGCTTGAGATCCGGAGCAGCGCCTCCTGAGAATCATTGTCTCCTGCAAGAGAAAGCCCGGCGCTGGTTCAGCGCCGGGCTTTCTCTTGTGTGCGATTTACGACCGCTCAGTGGGTCGAGAAGCGGCCGTTCTCGTCGTAGGTTTCGTAGTGCAGCGTCTGGGCCGGGATGGCCTCCAGCTGCCTAGGGGCTCTCGGCCAGTCCTGCGGCGCAGTCTCCGGAGCCTGCTGGGGCATGTAGCGGGGGCGGAACCGCAGGTCGACCAGGGAGCGCAGCTCAGGTGCCGCAAGATCGAGCACGTTCGCGTCGCGCCAGCGGCGGTGGAGCTTCGGCCTTCCCGTCAGGCGGCCCCAAAAACCCTGCACCTCCTCCTCGACCTGCAAGACGATGCGGCCTGTAAAGGTCTTGCGGAGATTAAAGCGTCCCGTCAGAGCCATTCAACTCTCCCAACTCTCTCGTGTTCTGCAAAGTTTGCGCCTCAAAACTCCGGTCGCCGAGAGCGAGGCAAGTAAAACCTGCGCCATAACGCCTTCGAATCTTGCGCTTACAGGGCCAATGCAGGTGGAGCTTTCAGGTTCCGACCTCTGCGCCGGAACCAAGCGTCACATTACTGGGAGGTGGCGATCCGCACAATTCAGCTTGAGCTTCGAGAGCAAAGCGAGGAGCGACAAGCGATCCATGCGAGAGAACAGAACGTCAGAAGATGGGAATACAGATGTCCGGCAGGGCAGCCATGCCCTTCTTCATCCGCGGCGCGGGCGCGGCGTGAGGTCGATCGTCACAAGCTGACCGGTGCGGGGATCAAGGATGGTCATGGCGGTCTCCTGTGCTGTTGGCATAAGGGAAACGCCCGATCATGGAGAACGATCAAAGCATCCTGCGGACATGGTAAGCAATTCGTTACTGAAGCGTGTGCTTTCGCACCTGGAAATCGAGAGCTGAGACCGCTAACCGGAGCACGCATCGGCGCTCCGCCAGGAGCCCGCGCTTCTTCATGTCACCGGAGATCGATTGAATGAACACCAGCACGCTCACGGATGTCTGGTCGCCGCGCCTTCTCAGCATCCTGCGCATCGTTGCAGCCCTCATCTTCATGGCGCATGGCACCCAGAAGATTCTCGGCTTCCCGGAAGGCGCTTCGCCGGCCATGTTCAGCCTGCCTTGGATTGCGGGCGTGCTCGAATTGTTCGGCGGCGCCCTTCTGGTGCTGGGGCTCTTCGTGCGGCCGGTCGCTTTCGTGCTTTCCGGCTTGATGGCGGCAGCCTATTGGATTGCCCACGCGCCGAAGAGCGTCTTTCCCGTGCTGAACGGCGGGGACGCAGCGATTCTCTACTGCTTCGTGTTTCTCTACCTCGTCGCAGCGGGCGGTGGCGTGTGGAGCGTCGACAATCTGCTGCGCAAGAGCCGCTAAGCCGTCGTCCGCCACTCGATGACAACGCGAGGCCTCGGGCCTCGCGTTCTTTCGCTCAGGCTTTGTCGCCGCGTTCCCCTGGCACGCGCCGAAGACGCTCGTCCTCGATCTCCACATGGAGAGTATGGTCGTCGTCATCCTCGTCGAGCGGATTGGGCAGGAGATCCGTCGTCAATCCCGTGGTCGTGGAAGCGGCAGCACCAATCGGCGGGGCAGCGCCCTCGGAGCGCCAATCGCGCTTGGGAGGCTCGATGCGCCCTTCATCGTCGAGAATATCGACCACGCGCTCGCGATCGGCATCGTCCACGCGGACCGTCACGAGCGTTCCGCCCTCTCGCACACCATCCACATAGGCCTCCGCTTCTTCGTCGCTCAGTCCCGAATCGGCCAGTGCCCCCATCAGACCGCCAAGGGCCGCTCCGGCTCCGGCGCCGAGGAGCGTCGAGACCAGCCATCCTGCTGCCACCACGGGACCGAGCCCGGGAACCGCAACCGTGCCGAGCCCGGCCAGAAGCCCTGCGCCGCCGCCGGCGATCGTGCCCGCCGCGGCTCCTGCCCCCGCGAATTCATGCGAGGAGCCGTCCTCGTCGAGGGCGTGCTTGGCCTGATGAGAGATGACGTTGTTCGCATTGTTGGACACCAGGCTGATCTCGACATTCGGGATCTGCGCCGTCTCCAGCCGCTGCACGGCCTTGGCCGCCTCCTCGTAGGTGTTGAAGAAGGCCATGATTCTGCGTTCAGCCATGGGGTCGCCTCTGAAACATCTTTGACTTTCGGAAAGGCTAATGAGCGGTCCTGGAGACGGTTCCGGCCCTTCCTGCAGGAAGGCCAAGTTTATTGAGTGCTGCGCGCCCATGCCACCTTCCTGTCCGGCCGGAATATTGCTACAGTTCCACAAAAGAATGCCGCACACGGCGAATGGGGGCTCCCACCATGCGACATATCCATCTCGACGAGGGTCTGAGACTGCGCTTTCCAGGCCGCAGCGAAGATTTCGACCAGGGCGTTGAAATCGGCATGATTGCCGTTCTCATGGACCAGGAGCTTCTCGAGTTCTCCCGCTGGATCTCCCGGGCCAATCTCGGCCAGGTGGAGGCGATCGCCAAGCAGATGGGCTATCGCGTCATCGAGGCAGGCGGCGACGAGGAGTGGGTCGACATCACCTTCCGCCACAACAGCGTCAAGGCCAAGCCCAATCTCCGGCTCGTGCACTCGGCCGGTTAGGCCACCGATCAGCTTCCAGAAACGAAAGAAGCCGCCCGAAGGCGGCTTCTTTTTGTCTTGACGCGCTGAAGATCTCAGCCGCGGCGGGTTACCGACCAAGCAGCCTGCATCAGGGCAACGGCGAGAGCGGTCTTCACCACGGTTGCAGCCACGAACGGGGCGGCGCCCACGGTCCAGGCCTTGGCGAAGGGCATCACCAGCGAGAGCTGGGCGAGGCCGAAGGCGAAGATCACCGCATGGCCAATGCTCATCATCACGATGACGCGGATGAGCGAGCGGTCCCAGCCGCGCTCGGCCATGAAGCCCATGACGAGGGCTGCGGCGAGGAAGCCGAACAGGAAGCCGCCGGTGGGACCCATGAAATAGGCCGGACCGGCCATTGGGCCGGCAAAGACCGGCACGCCCATGGCGCCCTGCAGGAGGTAGAGGCCGACGGTCGCGCCGCCGAGGCGCCAGCCGTAGGACGCGCCGATGATCAGCACGACCAGGGTCTGCAGCGTCATGGGAACGTAAGGCAGCGGCACCTGAACCTTGGCGGACAGAGTCAGGAGCGCCGTACCCACTGCCATCAGCACGATGGCGCGCAGTGCGGTGAAACGGGCATCGTCCCGGGACGGCCAGAGAAGGCCGACGAGGGTCGACGGAGAGGACAGCGAGGTTGCGCCAGTCGACATGAAACAAATCTCCAGAACATTCCGCCATTCGCAGGCGGTGCTGTAAGCCTTATAGGAGTGTCTGGCCGGCGTCTCAAGCAGCCGAACGGCTAAGATGACGCTTCCCGGCACAGATTTACCCAAGGATCCCTCATGGCAGACGAGCTCACCTTCGATGTTCGCCCTCCGGCTCAACCCGGCGAATGCCTGCAGGTGAGCCCCCTCGTCCGCCGAATCGTCGCCAACAATCCCGGCCCCATCACCTTCACCGGGACCTGCAGCTACATCGTAGGCAGGGGTCGGGTGGCGATCATCGATCCGGGGCCGGACAATCCGGGACACATCGAGGTCCTGCTCGGTGCCGTGAGAGGCGAGACGGTGACTCACATCCTGGTGACCCACACCCATCGGGACCACTCCCCGGCCGCCCGCGCCATCCAGGCCGCCACGGGCGCCCTCATCGTCGGTTGCAGCCCGCACCGGAGCGCCCGTCCTCTGTTCGACGGCGAGATGAACGCCCTCGAGGCCAGCTCGGACAGGGACTACGCCCCCGACCACGAGCTTGAGGAAGGGGAAACGGTGCAGGGGCCCGGCTGGACGCTGGAAGCTCTGGCGACCCCCGGCCACATGGCCAATCATCTCGCCTACGTGCTGCCAGAGGAGAAGGCGCTGTTCTCCGGCGATCACGTGATGGCCTGGTCTACGACCGTGGTCGCGCCGCCGGACGGCTCGATGAGCGAGTTCATGGCCTCCCTCGACAAGCTGAAAGGCCGCAAGGAAGCGGTCTACTGGCCCGGGCATGGCGGCCCGGTGCAGGACCCGCAGCGATTCGTGCGCGCCCTCGCCCATCATCGCCGCCAGAGGGAGGCCTCGATTCTCAACCGGCTGCAGGCCGGCGACAGGACGATACCCCAGATCGTCGCCGCAATTTATCAAGGGTTAAATCCCGCTCTCGTGAATGCCGCGGGCCTTTCGGTCTTCGCCCATCTGGAAGATCTCGTGGCCAAGGAGCTTGCGGCGACGGACGGCGTTCCGAGCCTGGACGGGGAATACCGTCCTGCGTGACGGACGCTACTTCACCGCAAGAGCCAGGTTGGACGCCTCTTCGAGGAATTTCCGGATGCGCGCCGCGTTCGAGCCGAGGTCGTGATGGCCGATCCGGGACGCGGAGCGGATATCGATGCGCGTGCCGTCGACGCGAGGCCGGATGCGCACGGTGATGTCATCGGGAATCTTCAATAGGAAGCTGCGGTCCACCGCTTCCAGGCGTCCCAGGCCGCTGCGGCCGCCGGGGGGCACCGCCTCGATGATCTGCCATCCGAGATTCTCGGCCGCCTTGCGCACCAGTGGAAATGCATCTTCAGGCGCGATGTCGAGGGTGAGCGGCGCGATCTGCACATAGGCCTCGCGCTGCAGGTCGCGGTCCTCCGGAGAGGCATCGGGCGGAATGCGGCCGCTGCGCGCCTCCAGGGCCGCGCGTGAGCGCGAGAAGGCTGGGGGATCTTCGGTGTCGGTGCTCACGTCGTTGATTGCAGGCAGGGTCAGAGCCTTCAGCCCCATGAACGCCGGATAACCGAGAACGAGGGCTGCCAGCACGAGGCCCTTGATCGCGCTCCCGAGCCCCCGCCGTCCCTCCTGCCAGATACGAATGAAGGCGACGAGGGAGAGCCCCACGGCCACAAGGGCGAAGGCGATGCCGAGCCCCAGGGTCACGAAGCCGGACTGATAGTCGATGCGGCCGAGGCGAATCATCAACGCGGCGAGAACCGTCACGACGAGCGCGAACCATGCGAGGGCGGGAGACCACTTCGCCGGCCGGGAATACGGTTCTTCGATGATGAGGCGACGCATCAGGACGGCTTACAAATCTCTTTGAGGGCGCGCCACTGCTCTTCCGTCAGAAGAGGCTCGCCGGGCTGGGAGGGAACCTGTTTTTCCAAAGCTTTCAGGCGTTGATCGGTCACGGGGTGGGTAGACAGAAAAGCGGGAATGCCCCTTTCGTTCCCTTCGCCCTTCTTCCCATCGTCATCCTTGTCCGCTTCGATGCGGTTGAGCAACAGCGCCATGGGATGAGCGGGCCGGCCCAAGGACACCATGGTCTTGCCGGCGATCTCGTCCGCAGCGCTCTCCGCATCACGGGAATAGGCGCTGTCCACGAGATAGCGGCTCGCCAGCACGATAGCGCCGCCGCCGGTCACATCGCCGAACAGAAGGCCGAAGAGATAGGACGTGCTGCTGGACTGGATCAGTTTGCGCAAGCCGTCGCGGTTGATCACGTGCCCGATTTCGTGAGCTAGTACGCCGGCGAGCTCGTCGGCGGATTCCGATTCGTCGAGAAGTGCCTTGAAGATGTAGATCCGCCCTCCGGGAAGAGCGATGGCGTTCGGCACCTTCGAGTCCAGTACCGACACGTCGAGAGAGGTCTCGACCCCTCTCGCCGTTCTCAGCCGCTCCGTGAGAGTGCGCAGGGCAGCGACGCCTTCCGGCGCCTCGCAGACCTTGCCGCGGAAGATCGCGCGCACCTGTTTGTCGACGGCGTTGCCGATCCGCTGTTCGTAAGAGCGGGGAATGAGCGGCGTGAGTGTCTCCACCATGAGCGGAATCAGGAAGAGCACGCAGAGAATGATCGAGATCGCCGCTGCTGCGGACCAGAAGACGATGCGTCCCGTCTTTTCCCGATGCTCGGGAGCATCGAGGCGATGGCAATGAAGCCGGATCGCCATCTGATCCGCGGGATCCGTCACGTCGAGACGTGCGAGATCCGGTCCGCCCTCGCGCATCAGGCGCAGCACGCCGTCAGGCGCGTCCTTCCGCCGAACCTGCGCAACAGGCCAGGAGGCGAGCCACTCGCCTCCTTCGTGGATATCGAGGCTAGATGCGGTGACCTTCAGAGTGACGGCCCTGCGCCGAGCGCTCACTCCATCATAGAACACCGCATCCATCATGGTTTTCCCTAAATGCCGACGTCGAAGTCGAGCGCATCCGCGAGGCCCTCGCCCACCGCGCTGGAAGCCTGCCCGGCGGCAATGGCACTGTCGAGGGAGCGCAGGTTGGAAACCGTCGTCGTGGTGACAATGGCAGCCCACAGACCGCGACCGAAGAAGTAGCGCTGGATCACGCCGAAACCGAGGAGGAAAATCAGATAGGCGACGGCCCCGAGAATGCCGACGACGATCGCACCGCCGGTCCACTGGCCTGCCTGCATGTCGGTCAGGGCGTCCTGGAAAAACAGGCCGATCACCACACTACCGATGGCGAAGACGAGCGTGAAGGCGATCGCGTAGCCAATGGAAGAGAAGAACACCTTGAAGAAAAGCCCGTAGAAGGTGCCGATGCCGAGCTTGCTCGACACCACCACATCGCCGAAGCGCAGACCATCGATATGCCAGCGGGTGAAGATGGCCATCACGATCGGCCACAACATGATCAGCAGAAAAATGCCGACGAGCGTTCCAATGCCGGCGAACGTCTCCTCGTGCTCAGGGTAGGCTTGAGCCAAGTAGAAGCTCAGTCCGACGCCGGCCAACACGACAATGAGGCCCAATGCCCAGACCCCAACTCCCCGCTTGAACAGCGTCCAGCCCGTGCCGGAGAAATCGCCCTGCACGGTGCCGAAATAGGTGTGGCGCATGCGGTAGCGCTCGAGGTTCGCCATCGCCCACGGAAGCGCGAGGCCGAGCGTCAGCAAATTGGCGAAATCCCACAGGACGGCGCGGAAGGCATAGGCCCAGCCCGAGCCTCTCATCCAGAAGCGCACGCCCCGGAAGATGGTGCGGCTCGCACGATAGCGGCGTGCGCGATAGCTGGCGAAATGCGCCAGCACGTAGAGGATGAGGATGAGCGGAACGCTCGCGAAAGCCGCCTTCTCCTCGAGCACGAAGGAGAGGACGAAGATTGCGATGTAGAGCGGCGCGAGGATCGCAAGAGCGATCAGGAAGCCGATCAGAAGCTCCTTCGCCGTGCCTGTGTATTCGAACGGCTCCCCCTCGATCCGGGTGTTGGCCCACAGGTGGCGACGCAGCTTCGTTGTCAGCCAGAACCGGTAGAAGCCGAAAGTGGGAATCTGAAAGAGGCTGCCGGCTACGAGCATCTTCAGAAACTCGCCCCTGCGTCCCGAGAAGGACATGGGAGAAGCCTGCGGCGTCAGGGGAATGTTCGAAGAGAGGGAGGCAGTCATGGTTCTAACCTTCAAGTGCGACAGGAAAGGCCTTAGCACGAATTTGAAATTTTAGAACGTTACTTTGACGACATCTGCCGCACTATTCACGATTATGATCGGATACCCCGAACTATTTGCGGTCAAGCAGCTGCTTCGCAGGGATGACGGCATCGATCGTTTCGCTGTAAACTGTCCAGCCGCATCAGGAGCCATTCTCTTTGACGTCCCCTGCCCCCGCCCCTGCCGACCTCGGCACAGATCCGCTTCGCATCTGGTTCCGGGTTATCCGCCTTCACCGACGCGCAGTGAACACCGTCGCTAGCGAACTGAAGGCGCTCGGCCTGTCGATCCCGCAATTCGACCTGCTCTCCACGCTCACGGAGCGCGAAGGATTGAGCCAGCAGGAACTGGCGGAGCGTCTCTATGTGACGAAGGGAAATGTATCGGGATTGCTCGACCGGATGGTGGAGGCCGATCTCGTGGAACGGCGCTCCATTCCCGGCGACAGGCGCTCCAATGCGCTGTACCTCACGAAGAAGGGCCGCGACCTCGCCGAGCGGGGCATCGCCGCGCAACGCGCCTATGTGCAGCGCACTCTCGGCTCGCTTCCCCAGCAGGATCTCGCCGAACTCGAACGGATCGTGCTCGCCTGGCGCGAGCGCGCCCGTAACGAGGAGGACGCCTCTCTCGCAAAAGTACAGCGGTAGCAGAGCATGTTCGATGCAGTGGCGTTCGCGGGCGGCGGCAACCGGTGCTACTGGCAGGGTGGGTTCTGGGAGGCCGCCGCTCCGCTTTTGGGCCTGAATCCATCCCTGGTCGTCGGCGTCAGCGCCGGCGCATGGTCGGCCTGCTACAGCCTTCTCGGGCTCGGACGGAAGGTCAACGCCATGGTGGCGGAAGGCTGCAGCCAGGGACGCCGCAACTTCGAATGGAAGGCATGGCGCAGCGAAGGCTCCCCCTGGCCCGTCGCCTTCATGTATCGCACGCTGATCGAGACGATCCTCGACGAAGAGGCCCTGGCCCGCCTGAAACAAGGTCCCGACATTCTCATCGGTCTTGCGCGAAAGCCGCGCCGCCTGCCGCTCTCCATCGCCGTTCCGCTCGGCATTGCCACCTATCAGATCGAGAAGAAGTGGCATTCCCCCGTTCATCCGCGCGGCGGGCGGGCCCTGGGATTCATTCCGGAATTCGTTCGCGTGCAGGATCTCGCCTCCCCTGCAGAGGTCGCAGCCGCTTTGATGGCGAGCGCCAGCGTGCCGCCCTTCATGCCGGTGGGGCGCATCGGCGGTATGGCGGCTCTTGACGGCGGCCTCGTGGACAACGTCCCCGCAGAGCCGCTGCTGCCGGTGGAAGCCCAAGGCGGCAGGACCCTCGTCATTCTCTCGCGCCTCTACCGCACGTTTCCGCAGGTAAAGGGGCGCACCTATATCCAGCCGTCGGAACCCGTCCCCATCGGGCAGTTCGACATCACGAACCCCGATGGCATCCGGAGAGCCTACGAGCTGGGCCTCAGGGACGGCGAAGACTTCGTGAAGCGTGCGGCCTCGCACAGATCATGACGGAGCCCGGCCTTACCTAACGTCCCTATCAAACGTCTTTCATAAGGGGCATTCATGACGCCACGCTGGGTCGAGGCCATTCTGTCGAGCCGTATCCTCGAAATCGCCGCGCGCGTACTTTTTACCTTTCCGTTCTGGGGCAGCGGTCTCGCCAAGCTCCTGAACTTTTCCGCCGGCATGGCGGAGATGAGTCAGTTCGGGCTCGAGCCTGCCTGGCTCTTCAATAGCCTCACGATCCTCGTGCAGCTCGTGGGCTCGGCGCTGATCATCCTCAAGCGCGGCACCTGGTTCGGCGCGGGCATGCTCGGCGTATTCACGTTTCTCACCATCCCGATCGTGCATGCCTTCTGGCGGCTCGACGGCGAGCGCGCCATCGTCGCCTTCCATACGGCGGGCGAGCATATGGGTATGATCGGCGCGCTGGTGCTGATCTCGATCCTTGCAACCCGCCCGAGACCGGACGCATCCGCTGCGGCTACGCAGAACCCGGATCTCGGTGTTAGATTGTTGCAGCGTTAATCCTCGGTTAAGCCTGTTTGCATCATGGACGGGATAACCGGCCCATGATCGAGGGAACGCCTCATTGAGGCCATCGCCCCCCAATGAATGAAAGGCAGGTGCAAGCGCCTGCCAAAGACGGAGGAAATTCCATGACCGCGAACGATACGAATCACGACCTGCAATCCAGCGCAAAGACCGCCCGGACCGTTCCGGCCTTCAAGCCGGTCGCCCTGCCTGCCCTCGCCGCGGCAATGCGCTCGGCCAAGCACCAGTCGGTCAAGACCAAGATCTCCGAGCCGCCGGCCATCCTGCGCAAGGAAGCCGTGCTCGGGCACTGATGCGGGGAAACCCTCAAACAAAAAGCGCCCCGAAGGGCGCTTTTCTTGTTGAGCGGCACCTGGTTTAGCGGACGATCACCTTCGTGTTCAGCGCCACGCGATTGTAGAGGTCAATCACATCGATATTCCGCATGCGGATGCAGCCGGAGGACACGGCCTGGCCGATCTTCTCCGGTTCGTTGGTGCCGTGAATGCGGTAGAGCGTGTCGCGATTGCCCTCGTAAAGGTAGAGAGCGCGGGCCCCGAGCGGGTTGTTCGGACCGCCCTTGGTGAACTGCACGTGCGGCCAGCGGGCCTTCATCTCGGCAGGCGGGTTCCAATCCGGCCATTCGGCCTTGCGCGCGATGCGCGAGGTCCCGGTCCAGCCATAGGCCTCGTCGCCCACGGCCACGCCGTAGCGGATCGCCTTCTTGTTATCGAGCACGTAGTACAGGAAGCGCTGCTTCGTATCCACGACGATGGTGCCGGGCGCCTCGCCTGTCGGATCTTCGATCAGGTAGCGGCCGTAGCGTGGCTCTTCCTGAGCGCTGGGAACCTGCGCCAGCCATTCCGAATCGCGAGCCGAGACCTGCGGTTCCGGAACACCCTTGAAGGTACAGCCCGCAAGGGCCGCCATGGTGGCAACAAGAAAAACAAGTCTCAAGAGGCGCATCGGGACAAAGCTCTGCTTTGCTGTCGCGAAGACAGCTTGGGTGAGTGGCAACGTTATTACGCTAGGACTGGTTGACCCAGGGTCAATAAGCGAATCACCCGAACAATGCCACGGTTAACCCCGATTGGGTGTTGCATTGCAACAACATGGACATTCGCTTTCGCCGCTGCGACACTGCTTTTCCACCCCAAATCAAGTGCTTGCATGTCGACCCTGTATCTCAGCCACCCGGCCAGCCTCGACCATCAGACGCCCCTTGGCCATCCGGAACGGCCGGACCGCATCCGCGCCATCGAACGGGCCCTGGAAAAGGAACGGTTCACCTCCCTCATTCGGGATCAGGCTCCCATGGCGGAGGTGGAAAGCCTGCTGCTTGCCCATCCCGAGGATTATGTGGTGCGCCTGCGCGACATCTCCCCTCGCGAGGGGCTGGTTCGGATCGACGAGGACACGGTGATGTCGCCGGGCACCTACGAGTCCGCCCTGCGCGGGGCCGGGGGCGCCGTGAAGGCGGTCGACGAAGTGATGTCCGGCCATATGGCGAACGCCTTCGTGGCCATGCGCCCGCCCGGACATCATGCCGAACGCGTACGCGCCATGGGCTTCTGCTTCTTCAATAATGCGGCGATCGCCGCACGCCATGCGCAGAAGAAGCACGGAGCCGAGCGCGTTGCGATCTTCGATTGGGACGTGCATCACGGCAACGGCACCCAGGACATCTTCTGGAGCGATGCGAGCGTGCTCTATTGCTCGACGCACGAGGCGCCCCTCTATCCGGGAACCGGGGCGCTCTCCGAAACCGGCGAGCACAACAACATCGTGAATGCCCCCCTGAATGCCGGCGATGGCACGGAGGCTTTCCGCGAGGCGGTCGAAACGGCCATCCTGCCGCGGATCGACGCCTTCGCGCCGGACCTGATCATCATCTCGGCGGGCTTCGATGCCCATTGGCGCGACCCGCTCGCCAGCCTCAACGTCACCGAGACGGATTTCGCGTGGGCGACGCAGAAGCTGATGGATCTTGCCGACCGCCATTGCGGCCGGCGGATCGTCTCGGTTCTCGAGGGCGGCTACGACCTCGAAGGACTCGCGAAATCGACCGCGTTCCATCTCGACGCCCTCATGGGGCGTGAGATGCACACCTGACAACAACGGACGCAGAAGCACTGACCTCATCCTGAGGAGCAGACGTAAGTCTGCGTCTCGAAGGAGGATCCAGTGCTCTCTGAGCCATCCTTCGAGACGGCGCTGCGCGCCTCCTCAGGATGAGGTTGATGTTACGAAAGCAGCACGAGGCCGTTCAGCACTCGATCGGTTCTTGGCCGAGCAGCTCGATGCCGAAGCCGCTCAAGCCCACATAGGATCGGCTCGACGTCGCGAGATTGCGGATGGACGACACGCCGAGATCCCTCAGGATCTGCGCGCCGAGGCCGATCTCGCGCCATTGATTGGTGCGCGCGGCTTCCGATGCCGTCTCCTCATGGTCGGCAAAGGTGGTGGTGGGCACGCCCGCCGTTCCATCGCGCAGGTAGACGAGAACGCCCCGGCCCTCCTTCACGAAGCGCTGCATGGCGGCTGACACCGTCTTGCCGCCCTCGAACACATCGGTGAGCGCGTTGGCGCGGTGCAGGCGCACGGGGATGTTGGTGCCGTCGCCGATGCGGCCATGGACGAGCGCCATATGCTGCACGCTGTCGAAGGGCGTCGAATAGGCATAGCCCGTGAACGAGCCCCAGGGCGTCTCGACCGGGAAGGTGGCGATGCGCTCGACGAGCTTCTCCCGCGACTGGCGATAGGCGATGAGATCGGCGACCGAGATGCGCTTGAGATCGTGCTTCTCGGCGAAGGCGTCGATCTGCGCGCCCTTCATCACCGTGCCGTCGTCGTTGGCGAGCTCGCAGATCACACCCACCGGCGGAAGGCCCGCGAGCTTGCAGAGATCGACGGCCGCTTCCGTATGGCCCGAGCGCATGAGCACGCCGCCATCCTTGGCGATCAGTGGGAAGATATGGCCGGGACGCACGAAATCGGCAGCGCCCATGTTGTTGTTCGCCAGCGCCCGCACCGTGTTCGAGCGCTGCTCGGCGGAAATGCCGGTGGTGAGCCCGTGCCTCACGTCGACGCTCACCGTGAACGCCGTCCCGAGCGGCGCATCGTTGGAGGCCACCATCGGATCGAGCCGCAGGCGGCGTGCTTCGGCGGCCGTCAGCGGCGCGCAGACGATGCCGCAGGTGTTGCGAATGATGAAAGCCATCTTCTCCGGTGTGCACAGGGAGGCGGCAACGATCAGGTCGCCCTCGTTTTCGCGGTCGTCGTCATCGGTGACGATGACGATTTCACCACGAGCGAAAGCCTCGATGGCTTCGGTGACGGAATTGGGCATCAGGGCCTCCTGGAGGGATGAGGGCAGAAAATCGTTGGGCGTGACCGCCCCGCGGGTCTCGCGGGCGATCATTTCCGCGGTGTCCCGCGAGAGCCAGGCATGATCGGAGTTGCACATCTGGGTGATCGCGCCGGGGGTGACGCCGATCCGCCGCGCGAATTCCACGCGCGACACGCCATTGCGGGACAACCATTCAGCCAGTTTCATGCGCCCGGCTTAGCCGATGTCAGGATTTTAGTAAAACTAAAATTTGCCGTTCAGGGTTTGCGCAGGCGCACGGGTTTCCTCATAGAGAACTGCCTGACTCCACCACTGTGATTCCTGAAGGTGGGATGACAATGGTGAGGATCCCTAAACCTCAAGCCTTGAATGGCCAGGATGGTCCCTCGCCTACCTGTCCGCGGTGGCGCAGGAGATGGTCGGCCAGAACGCAGGCCATCATGGCCTCGCCGACCGGCACCGCACGGATGCCGACGCAGGGATCATGGCGGCCCTTGGTCATCACCTCGGCCTCGGCTCCGGTCCGGGTCACGCTGGAGCGGGGAGTCAGGATCGACGAGGTGGGCTTCACCGCGAAGCGGCAGACCACCGGCTGGCCGGTGGAGATGCCGCCGAGAATGCCGCCCGCATGGTTCGACAGGAAGGTCGGCGCGCCCTGGTTGCCGGAGCGCATCTCATCCGCGTTCTCCTCGCCCCGCAGGCTTGCTGCCGCAAAGCCGTCGCCGATCTCGACGCCCTTCACGGCGTTGATCGACATCATCGCGGCAGCAAGGTCTGAATCGAGCTTGCCGTAGATCGGCGCGCCGAGACCTGCCGGAACGCCCTCCGCCACGACCTCGATCACGGCGCCGATGGACGAACCCGCCTTGCGCAGGCCGTCCAGGTATTCCTCGTAGAAGGCCGCCGCCTTCGCATCCGGGCAGAAGAACGGATTGCGGGAGACCTCGTCCCAATCCCAATTGCCGCGGTCGATGGCATGCGGCCCCATCTGCACCAGCGCGCCGCGGATGGTGACGCCGGACAGAACCTTGCGCGCCACCGCGCCCGCCGCCACGCGCGCCGCCGTCTCGCGGGCGGAGGAGCGCCCCCCGCCACGATAGTCGCGGATGCCGTATTTCACGTCATAGGTGAAATCCGCATGGCCCGGACGGTAGGAGTTCTTGATTTCCGAATAATCCTTCGAGCGCTGGTCCACGTTCTCGATCATCAGCGCGATGGGCGTGCCTGTGGTCACCTGCCGGCCCGTGCGCTCGTCCGTGAACACGCCGGAGAGGATCTTCACTTGGTCCGGCTCCTGGCGCTGGGTGGTAAAGCGCGACTGCCCCGGACGGCGACGATCGAGTTCCGCCTGGATGTCGGAGGCCTCCAGCGGGATCATGGGCGGACAGCCGTCGATGACGCAGCCGAGGGCCGGTCCATGGCTTTCGCCGAAGGTGGTGACGCGGAAAAGATGACCGAACGTATTGTGGGACATGGCGCTTCTTCGAAGGTTCAAGGCGTCTTAGAACCAAAGCGCGCGGGTGTCACGCCCGGCCTGCGTTCACTTATCCTGATGCGGTCCACCCGATCCGTTACTGCACTTTGATACGGTAGGTATAAGTCCAGATTGTCGGAATGTTCACGTCGTTGGAACTCCACGGCACATCAAGAACGACTTCATCTGAGCCTGTGAAACCCTTCTTGGGTGTATAGACGTAAGCCAATCCACGAACCTTCTTTCCCGGGCACCGCGAATCCTTCCCGAGGGTCTGCTCATAAGGTACAATTCGAAGACTGCCGTTAGTCGGTGCCTGCTTTACCTTCACATCAGGGATGATCGACGAATAGCACGTATGGCTCTCATAGCCGAAGAAGCCGCCGATGGCTGAGACGGCATTCGCCTTGACCGTTCGCTCTACCGTCTCGGCAGCGGCAGGACTGATAGCGAGTGTCAAACCAGCAAGAAGGATGGCGGCGCGATACATGGGGACCCCTTGGAATATGTAACTACGTTCCTACATCAGCACATATTCCTAAGAGCCACAACGGCACATATCGGCGTTACACCCAGCGGTGATGACGGCCCTCGATGACGAGCACCCTGCCCTGCCAGATGTCGATGCGGGCGGCCCGCCGTGAGGCGATGTCGCGGCAGTGCACGCGAGAGACCGTATTTCACATGTCCGATGGTTCGCGCAGGTCAACCGGCCTGCCGCAGCGCCCTCTCGAGGACTGGAAAGAGCCGGTCGTCGGTACATTGAGCCACGTTGAACCTTAGAAAGCCGGTTGCTGTTCGCGACGGGCTGAAGACATTTCCGGGCGCGAGAACGATCCCATCGGATAGAGCGCGGCCCGCTATCTCGCCGGCGTCCATGCCGTCGGGCAACCGGCACCAGAGAAACATGCCTGCTTTCGGCTCTATCCATGGCTCGATCCCAAACGCCCTTAACCGTGGAATGGCCGCTGCCCTCGCCTTGGCGAGGCGCGTCCGGAGAGCCTCCTTGTGCTTGTGATAGGCGCTGCTGCTCAGAACCCTGAGAACAAGTTCTTCCGCGAGGCGGTTGCTCGAGAAACCTGTCGCGATTCGATGATCGGTGAGCTTGTCGATCCAATCCCGGCTGCTGGCGATGTAGCCGCACCGGAACGCTGCCGACAGAGTTTTGGAGAAACTCCCGATCCGCACCACCCGTTGGAGACCGTCCAGGGCCGCCAACCGGGGCGCTGGATCGATCTCGAAATCCGCGAATATGTCGTCCTCGACGATGAGGAGGTCATGATCCTCGGCCAGCTTCAGGAGCCTGTGAGCCGTCGCGGCGGACAGCGCTGCCCCGGTCGGGTTATGGACTCCGGAATTCGTGATGTAGAGGCGGGGCCGGTGATCTGACAACACCTGCTCGAAGAGGCCGATGTCAGGTCCCGTAGCGGTGTAAGGAACGCCCACGACCTTCACCTGATGGGCGCGCAGCAAGGCAAGGAAGTTGAAGTAGCAAGGATCGTCCACGAGAACGGCATCCCCTGGACGAAGCAGAAGCCGGCAGGCGAGGTCGATGGCCTGCGTGCCCGAATCCGTCAGCAAGATCTGGTCGGGAGGGGCCTCGAAACCCTGCTCCGCCATGCGCCGCGACAAGTATTGGCGCAAGGCCGCCAGACCGAGAGGAGAGCCATAATCGGTAAGCCCCGTCCGGTCCTTCAGCCGCGCGAGAGAGCGCAATGCCCGGCGTATCTCCTCCTCCGGCATCCAATGGCTGGGGAGCCAGCCGCATCCGGGCTTCAGTATATCGCCTCCGGCTTCCAGCGATTGCCGCGATACCCAGAACGGATCGATGGAGCGGTCGAGACGCGGAGCAATATCCGCCAGGGACAAGGGAGAGAGCGGAGCGGCGCTGTAGAAGCCGGAGCCCGGCCTGGATCTGATGATGCCCTCCGCCATAAGCCGTTCATAGGCTTCCACAACGGTGGACTTGGACACCTGCATCGTTTCGGCGGTGGAGCGGATCGATGGGAGCTTCGCACCCGGTGTCAACGACCGGCTGGCGATTTGGCTGCGGATCGCCCGCATGACGCGCTCGATCTGCGTTCCGGAACGCGGCCGGATCGAGAAATCATCCACTGTACTGCTCTCTATCCCATGACAGTTTGGACGAACTGTACCGGACCGTCTCTGGGAAAGCCATGGCGCCTCGCCGAAAAGAAGATGAAATCAGGAGGCTGGCGAATGGACAGGACAACGGAAGGGTGGATATGCGGTTTTCTGGGAGTGTTGATCTTCAGCGGATCTCTCCCCGCAACACGCATTGCCGTATCGGACCTGGACCCTCTTTTCCTCACTTTGGCACGGGCGGCCATCGCGGGCATCCTGGGGGCCGCCTTGCTCGCCGCCTTGCGGCAAAGGAAGCCTGATCGGGAGGATTATGTCCCGCTGACAATCGTCTCCCTTGGAGTGGTCGTGGGCTTTCCGCTGCTGACGGCGTTTGCTCTGCAATTCATCACATCCGCCCGATCCATCGTCTTCATCGGCCTTCTCCCCCTCACCACAGCGATCTTTGGCGTGATCCGGAATGGCGAGCGGCCAAAGGCGGCCTTCTGGGCATTCTCCGGTCTGGGAGGCGCCCTGGTGGCCGGCTATGCCCTGATCCAGGGTGGCTCCGCTTCTGCGGCAGGGGATGTTCTGATGCTGGGGGCAATCCTGCTCTGCGGTCTCGGCTATGCGGAAGGGGCCAAACTCTCACGCAAGCTCGGAGGCTGGCAGGTGATTTCGTGGGCGCTCGTGCTCTCGTTGCCGATGACGGCTGTCGGAACGCTTGTCGCTGCTCCAGCGGCATGGAACGGGATCGGAGCGCCGGCTTGGTTGAGCCTCGGCTACGTCTCGCTGTTTTCCATGCTGATCGGTTTCGTGTTCTGGTACCGAGGCCTGGCTCTTGGCGGCATCGCCGGAGTGGGACAGCTGCAACTCCTCCAGCCCTTCTTCGGGCTCACGCTCTCCGCCCTGCTTCTGAACGAGACCGTCGGATGGCAGATGGTCGCCGTGACTGTCGCGGTTATCCTCTGCGTCGTCGGGGCCAAGCGCTTCGCCAAGCCGCGAGAGGCGAGTGTCACGGGAGCCCTGGAAATCGGAGCGGCCGCTCACACCCAGCGGTGATGCCGTCCCTCGATCACGAGCACCCTGCCCTGCCAGATATCCATGCTGGCAGCCTCGCGCGAGGACACGCCGCAGCACAGAGCCAGAAAGGCCCGCGCCACACCGCCATGAGACACGATGACCGTATCGCGGGTGAGATCGTCGATGACGGGGCGGATGCGCGCGGTGAGCATGGCGTAGCTCTCGCCTCCGCCCGGCGGAACGTAGTTCCACTTGTCACGCTCGCGAAGAGCGGCAAGCTGGGGCTCGGCCTTGCGGACTTCCTTCCAGGTCATCCCTTCCCAGGCGCCGAAGGTGAGCTCGATCAGGCGCTCGTCGAGCTTGTAGCTCTCAGGGTGCAGGCCGATGGCGGCGCGCAGGATCTCCATGGTGTCGCGGGTGCGTCGCATCGGGCTCGCCACGTAGGCGAGGTCCTCGTAATGCTCGCAGATCGACCGGAGGCGCCGGCCCGCCTCCTCGGCCTGCACGCGGCCCAGATCGTTGAGCGGAATATCCTTCTGGCCCTGGAGGCGCCCCTCCAGATTCCAATCCGTCTCGCCGTGGCGGATGAAATAGATCGTCGGGCGAGACGGCGTCATGGCGGGTCAGATTACTCTTTGTCGAGGGAGAGGTCGGGGGCTTCCGGGTTCTTCATGCCGACCACGTGGTAGCCCGCGTCCACGTGCAGGATCTCTCCGGTCATGCCGCGGGCCATGTCGGAGACCAGATAGGCAGCGGTCTCGCCGACCTCCTCGATGGTGACCGTGCGGCGCAGGGGCGAGTTGTACTCGTTCCACTTCAAGATGTAGCGGAAGTCGCCGATGCCGGAGGCGGCGAGGGTCTTGATCGGGCCGGCGGAAATCGCGTTGACGCGGATGTTCTTGGGGCCGAGATCAGCAGCGAGGTAGCGCACGGACGCCTCCAGCGCAGCCTTTGCGACGCCCATGACATTGTAGTGGGGCATCCACTTCTCGGCACCGTAATAGGTGAGCGTCACGAGCGAGCCGCCGTCGTTCATCAGCTTCTCGGCGCGCTGGGCGATGGCGGTGAAGGAATAGCAGGAGATGAGGAGCGACTTGGAGAAGTTGCCCTCCGTGGTGTCCACGTAGCGGCCTGTCAGCTCGTCCTTGTCCGAGAAGGCGATGCAGTGAATGACGAAATCGAGGGAGCCCCAGGCGCGCTTCACCTCCTCGAATACCGCGTCGATCGTGGCGCCGTCGGTCACGTCGCAATGGCCGACGACGAGAGCATCGAGTTCCTTCGCGAGCGGCTCGACGCGCTTCTTCAAGGCATCGCCCTGGTAGGTGAAGGCGAGCTCCGCGCCCTGCTGGCGAGCAGCCTGCGCAATGCCCCAGGCAATCGAACGGTTGTTCGCTACGCCCATCACCAAGCCACGCTTACCGGCCAGAATGCCGGTGGCCTTCGTCTCCGCCATGATTCACCTAAATCGTCGCTGGACAGCAAGAAGAGGGGCTTCTTTAGCCGAGAGCACAGGCGTGGGGAAGCCCTCTTGGCCTCGAGCGGGCGAATCCAGGTGTTATATCGTGGATTCTCGCTATTCCGCCTTCGCGGAGCGCCGCTTGCGGGCGTAATCCATCAGGACCTCGTCGACGACCTCCGGCAGCTTGATTTCCACGGTGACCAGGAGGTCGCCGTGCTCTCCGCCCTTCATGGGCAGGCCCTTTCCGCGCAGCCGGAAGGTGCGGCCGGAATCCGTCATCGGTGGGATGTTCATGCTCACCGCGCCCGTCAGGGTCGGAATGCGCACGGACCCGCCGAGGATGGCCTCCTCGATCTGGATCGGCAGGCGAGACCGCAGGTTCGCGCCTTCCATGGTGAAGCGATCATGAGGCGCGATCTTGATGGTGAGCAGCGCATCCCCCGGGTTGATCCCTGGAGCACCCTGCCCCTGGCCGCGCAGGCGGATCACCTGCCCGTCGCTCACGCCCTTGGGAATGACCACATCCAGATCCCGGCCCGTGGGAAGCCGGATGCGCTTCTTGGCCTCGGCAGCCACCTCCTCCAGGGTCACGGTCAGGGTCGCCTCGACGTCCTCGCCCTTTTGAGATTTAGCGCGGCTCTGTTGCTGGCGCATGCTCTCGGCTCCGGCCGAGCGGAACGCCTCGCCGAAGAGTTCGGAAAAGAAATCGCTCGTGTCCCCGCCCGTGAAGCCACGGGCCCGTCGCCCGCCGAACGGGCCTCCACCGCCGAAGCCGAAGCCTTCGAAGCCCTGGGCTCCCGCGCCCCGGCCCCCGCTAAAGCCCTCGAAGCCCTGGAAGCGTGGCTTGCCTTCCGCGTCGATCTCGCCCCGGTCGAACTGGGCGCGCTTTCCCGCATCGCCCAGGATCTCATAGGCGGCGTTGACCTCGGCGAACTTGTCCTTGGCCTTGGGGTCGTTCTTGTTGCTGTCCGGATGATAGGTCTTGGCCAGCTTGCGGAACGCCTTCTTGATCTCCGCTTCGCTCGCGGAGCGGGATACGCCTAGAACGTCGTAGGGGTTTCGCATGTTGGAAAATCCATGAACCGTTGGACTGAGGCAGAACTGCCCCACGGAACTCAAGGCTCATATGGGAAAAGTGTTGCTGCTTTGCAACGAGAGCTTTGCCGAAGCTCAGGCCTTGGCAATTTTTTTCGTCGCTTTGTCAAGCGCCTTGCCGGGTTTCGACTCGGCTCCCACCGGCTTGACCTCCTTGATCGCCCACTCGTCGCCCGAGGGCCGGCAGGCGATGCCCTGCAGGTTCGTGCTTGTGGCGCCGCTGAGATGCGCATTGAAGCTGCGGCAGATCTCGTCGTTCTTCACGAAAGGGGTGCCGGTGGGCGTGAACGTGCCCTTCATCCTGGTGGCGGGGTTGTCCCAGGACACCTGCGTGCCGGGTCCCTGCGGGTCGAGAGCAACCGCAAGGGCGGCCTTTGCCCGGCGCCAATCCTCCTCGTCCAGATCCGGCGAGAGGGTCGCCGCCGCAGGAGGAGCATCCGCCGCCGCGATCGCACCCGTGGCCTTGGGCTCATCCTCGCCGAGCCCGGCCATGCCGAGGGAATAGCTGCAGGCCGAGGTCGACAGGGCGAGCCATCCCGCAACCAGAATCTTCCCGGCTTCGCGCAGGAAAGCATCTGATCTATAACGACGCGGATTGGTCCACGGCACGCGCTGGATCCCCCAGATCGAAAAGTCACACGCAGAGATTTTCCATTGAACCCGTTAACAACCGGTGACTTCACTGAATCCGAAGAGCCATTCGCCCTGTTTCAAGCCTGGCTGAAGGAGGCGGAAGCCTCGGAGCCGAACGATCCCAACGCCATGGCGCTGGCCACAGTCGACGAAACGGGCCTGCCCAACGTGCGCATGGTCCTGCTGAAAGGCTTCGATGAGAACGGCTTCGTGTTCTACACCAACACCGAATCCAACAAGGGTCGCGAACTCCTGGGGCAGAAGAAGGCCGCCATCGTGCTGCATTGGAAGAGCCTGCGCCGTCAGGTCCGCGCCCGCGGCCCGGTGACCCTGGTCAGCGATGCGGAGGCCGATGCCTACTTTCAGAGCCGTCCGCGCGACAGCCGGATCGGCGCTTGGGCGAGCCAGCAGTCGCGTCCGCTCGAAAGCCGTTTCGCGCTGGAAAAGGCCGTGGCCCTGAATGCCGCGAAGTACGCCGTCGGCGAGGTGCCGCGCCCGCCCTATTGGACCGGCTTCCGAATCGCGCCCGTCTCCGTCGAATTCTGGCAGGACAAGCCCTTTCGCCTGCACGACCGGGTGGTCTTCACCCGCGAGGGCGACGGCTGGCGGAAGGTCCGGCTTTATCCGTGAGACTTCCGCTTGCCGATAAGGTAAGGGTGCGTTCCTTCGCAGAGAGATTGTCCAGATGTCCTCTTCGTCCAACACCTCCCGCCGTGTCATGCTGCTCACCGGCGCCAGCCGTGGGATCGGGCATGCCACGGTCAAGCGCTTCTCCGCTGCAGGCTGGCGCGTGATCACCTGTTCGCGCCACGGCTTCCCTGAAAACTGCCCGTGGGAGATGGGGCCTGAGGATCATCTGCAGGTCGATCTCGCCGATGCCCAGGACACCCGGCGCGCCATCGCGGAGGTGAAGGAGCGCCTGGCGGCCGAAGGCGGCTGCCTCCATGCGCTCGTCAACAATGCGGGCATCTCGCCAAAGGGCCCCGGCGGTGCGCGGCTCAACGCGATCCACACGGAACACGAGGATTGGCTTCGTGTGTTCCAGGTAAACTTCTTCGCCACCATCATGCTGGCGCGCGGCCTGCAGGACGAGCTCACCCGCGCCAAGGGCTCGGTGGTGAACGTCACCTCCATCGCAGGCTCGCGCGTCCATCCCTTCGCGGGCGCGGCCTATGCCACCTCGAAGGCGGCGCTTGCGGCGCTGACCCGGGAGATGGCCGCCGATTTCGGCCCCCTGGGCGTTCGCGTGAACGCCATCTCCCCCGGCGAGATCGACACCTCGATTCTCTCCCCCGGCACGGAAAAGATCGTGGAGCAGCTTCCCATGCGCCGCCTCGGCACGCCGGACGAGGTGGCTAAGGCCATCTACTTCCTGTGCACCGATGCGAGCTCCTATGTGAACGGCGCGGAGCTGCACATCAATGGCGGCCAGCATGTTTGAGCCGCGCCGATGCGTTCGATCCTTGCCGCACTGACCATGGCTGCCTGCATGGCATCGCTGCCGAACGCTTCTGCACAGGAAGGGAGCGAACCAAGCCCCTTTGCCGATGCGGACATGACGCCGACCGCTCCGGCCAGATGCCATGACGTCCGCCGCCTGACCGAAGGGCATGTGACGGACGACAAGCGCATGGATTTCAGCGTGACGGGTCCGCTCGCCTTTGTGCACATCGACAAGGCGCTCACCTATCTCGGCCTGTGCGGTGCGCCGCAGGAACCGAAGGTGCTCTGCGTGACCTATCAGCTCAATGGCATGCGGCTCGGCGATGTGGTGACGGTGACGGGCGGTTACAGCCGTCCGGATGACGACCACATCGTTCTCGATCCATGCCTCGCCTCGCAGGCGGACCAGCCCGCGCAATAGGCGGGCCGGAGGCTGTCGCAGCAGGCATGTTAGGTTCAGGCCGCCTCAGCCGGCCATGGCCCCACGTAGCGCGACTGCGGCCGGATGATGCGGCCTGCCTTCTCCTGCTCGAGGGCGTGGGCCACCCAGCCTGCCGTACGCCCGGCGGCGAAAAGCGGGGTGAAGCCTTCGCGCGGCACGCCGAGGGAATCCAGAAGGATCGCCGTGTAGAACTCCACATTGGTGTCCAGGCGGCGTCCCGGCTTGCGACGCTGGAGCACCTTCAAGGCGGTCTGCTCCACCGCTTCGGCGAAGGCGATGCGGTTGTCGCCTCCCTTCAGCTGCGCGGCGGCTGCCTTCAGCACGTCGGCGCGGGGGTCGCGCACGCGATAGATGCGATGGCCGAAGCCCATGAGGCGCTCGCCCCGCGCCATGGCCCCGTCGAGCCAGGCATCCGCCTTCTCCACCGTGCCGATGGCGTCGAGCATGTCGAGGACGGGACCCGGAGCCCCACCATGAAGCGGCCCCTTCAGGGCGCAGAGCCCGGCGACAACGGCCGAGAGCAAGCCCGCCTCGGTCGAGGCCACCACGCGGGCGGTGAAGGTGGAGGCGTTCAGGCCGTGGTCGATCACCGTCACGAGATAGGTATCGAGCCCCTTCGCCAGGTTTTCATCCACCGGTTCGCCTTTGATCATGCGCAGCAGGTCGGCTGCATGGCTCAAGGATGGATCCGGCGCGACCGGGGCCGAGCCCTTGGCGCCGCGGATCGCCATGGCGGCGGCCACCGCCGAAGCGCCGACGGCGAGCGAGGCGGGATTCCTGTCGGAATCCGGCAGAGCCGAGAGCAGAAGGCGCATGCCCTCCACCGGCGTGAGGCCGGAGAGGTTCTCGGCCAGAGGCGACAGAGTACGGAACGCTCTCTCCCGCGCCTCGCCGAACAGCGCCCGGGGATCGGACATGCCCGGCACCAGCCCGTCCCACAGCATCGCCGTCGTGTCCTCGAAGGACACGTGGCCCGCCAACTCTTCGAGGTCGTGCCCACGGATGACGAGGCGGCCCGCCTCGCCATCCACGTGGCTCAGGACAGTTTCAGCGGCAATGACGTCATCAAGTCCGATGCTCATGGAAATCTCCTTCATGGAGAATTCTGGCCGGCCTTGCGAAACGGTCAATCTTGAATCAACATATCAATATATGAGCGTTGACCTGACTTCGGCCGAAGAGGCCTCCAGCCGCCTCGGCATCAGCCGGGCGAGCCTCTATGCCTATGTGAGCCGCGGCCTGATCCGCTCGTTTTCATCCCCCCACGATCCGCGCCAGCGCCTCTATGCCCTGGACGACGTGGAGGCGCTCATCGAGCGGAAAGCCCGCTTCCGTCGCCCGACGGCGGCGGCTGCGACGGCCCTCGACTGGGGGCTGCCGGTGCTGGAGACGAGCATCACGCAGATCAAGGACGAGCGGCTGTACTATCGTGGGCAGGATGCCGTTGTCTGGGCCCAAACGGCGACCCTCGAGGAGACGGCCTGTCTCCTGATCGGCCTCGACAAGGATTCGTTCCGCCTGCCCTCCCGCCTGCCTGACATGCTCCCCGCCCCCGCCGACGGGCTTCATGGCTTCGTGACCAGCGCCGTCCGCCTTCTCTCCGAGCCGCGGCCGAAAGAGATGCGCCCCGCCGAGGTGGCGTCGATCCTGCGCCTCATGGCCGCGGCGGGAAGCGGAAGAGACCCCGGCAACGAGCCCTTGCACAGCCACTTGGCTCGGGCCTGGAAAGCTCCCCAGGCGGGTGACGCCATCCGCCGGGCTCTCGTTCTCTGCGCCGACCACGAATTGAGCTCTTCCGCCTTCGCGGTGCGCGTCACGGCCTCCACTGGCGCATCCCTGCGCAACACGGTGATTGCGGGCCTCGCGGCGCTGAGCGGCCCGTATCACGGGGGCGTCACGGAGCGGGTGAGAACCTACCTGGAAGACCCCGGCAAGGCCGCAGCTCCGAGCTTCCAGCACAAGCTCTACCCGCAAGGCGATCCCCGCGCGGCGGCGATCCTCGCAGACGTGCCTCTGCTCGCCTCCGACGCGACCATCCTGCAGGCGCTGGAGAATGCCACGGGCGGAAAGCCCAGCATCGACACGGCTCTCGTCATGCTGGAGCGGGCCTATGGACTTCCGCGCGGCGCGGCCTTTACGCTCTTTGCGGTCGGGCGCACCGCCGGATGGCTGGCCCATGCCATCGAACAGCGCAGCCAGGCCCAGCTCATCCGTCCGCGCGCCCGCTACGTGGTGGGCGAGGAACCCGCATTATCGTCATGACCAGCGACCGCTTCTATCCCTCCCGCCCCATCCTCGCTGCCTCGGTGGCGGTGATCCGCGACGGGTGCATCCTGCTCGCGGCTCGCGGCAAGCCGCCGAGCGAGGGTCTCTATTCCCTGCCCGGCGGCATGGTCGAGGTTGGGGAGACCTTGGGCGAGGCGGCCTTGCGGGAATTGCGCGAGGAGGTGGGCGTCGAGGCCGAACTGATCGGTCTCATCGCCCCGGTGGAATTCATTGAAAGGGATGACGGAGGCCATATAAAGCATCATGTCGTCATCGCCGCCCATGCCGCCCGCTGGGTCTCCGGCGAACCCCAGACAGGACCGGAAGCAAAGGATATCCGTTGGGTCACGGAACGGGACATCGCCGATCTGCCCATGACCGCGGGCTTGAGCGGGATTCTGCGGCAGGCCTTCAGGCTCGCCCCCGAGGATTCACGCCCATGAAGCGCGCCTTCATCTTGTTCACCGCTCTCGTCATGCTGCCGGCCTCCCTGCAGCCTGCCAGAGCGCAGGGATTTTTCGAGCGCCTGTTCGGCGCGCCGCGCAACCCGAACGCACCGCAGCAGCCCTATCCCCAGCAGCCTTACCCGCAACAGCCCCAATACCGGCCGCAGCCCCAATATCGTCCCCAGCAGCCTCAGCCGCAGCAGCGGCGCCCGCAGCAATCGGCCCCTCAGCAGGCCCCCAGCCCGCAGCCGCAGAATCAGCAGCAGGCCGAGCCCGCTCCGGCAGCCGAGCCGCCTCCGGCTCCCTATGAGAAGGACCTGCTTCGGCTTGCCGAGATCATCGGCGCGCTCGCCATGCTCCGCCCGCTCTGCACCGCGCCCGACGCCAGGGAATGGGGCCAGCGCATGCAGATCCTGCTTGATACGGAGGGCACCACGCCCGGCCGCAGGGAGCGGCTCGCCGGGGCCTACAACAAGGGCTACCAGGCCTATGCCCTTACCTACCGGGTCTGCACCCCGTCGGCGCAGGAGGCCTCGGTCCGCTTCATCCGCGAAGGCGAGCAGCTCGCCCGCAACATCACCGGGCGCTACGGCGGCTGAAGGCTTTCTCCTCCTTTGCATCGCGAACCTTCATCCTGAAGAGCAGCCGTCGGGCTGCGTCCCGAAGGAGGATTCAGACCGCGCTGAACACCCTTCCGGACGGTCGCTTCAGCGCCGCCCTTAGGGTGAGGGCAAGCCAATCCGTGCCTGGCAAGGAGTTTTTATCCACATTTTTCGGATGCCGCTCTCTCGCGTTAACCTCTTTGCAAGGCGATGCTGGCGGTGGGACGGTGCGATGTCTTAGTGTCGAATCTACCGATACCGCGCCGACCCCTCGAAAGGGGCCTGGATTCATGAACGACAACGACGTCCCCCTCACCGAGCTGCCCGAACTCAGCGCCATCAAGCAGGCTGCCCTGAGCTATGTGACCGAGGCTTTCGCCGAGGCCGAGCTCGACGGCCTCGACGCTGACTGCATGGCGCAAGCCGCGCTGTTCGCAGCCTTCACCGAGCTTGTCGCCACTTACGGCGAAGAGGCGGTGGCGCAATACGCCTCGACGCTCGCGGACAAGATCCGTGGCGGCGCATTCTCGATGATGGGTTCGCTCAGGCATTGAGAGCCTACGCAATCTGATCCACCTCATCCTGAGGAGCCGCGAAGCGGCGTCTCTAAGGATGATCCAGATTGCGCTGGAGACGCCTCGTCCTTTGCGACGTTTCGCTCCTGAGGGTTGAGGCCACGGTGGCGCAACATTTCACCCGCGCAGCGTCTCCTCGAACTTCACCACCTCGCCCTGAGACGGGGTTTCCAGGCTGCCGTCCCACATCACCACGTTGCCGCGCACGATGGTGCCGATGGGCCAGCCGGTGACCTTTTTGCCGTCGTAGGGCGTCCATTGCGACTTCGAGGCGATCCAGTCGTTCGTGATCGTCTCGGTGCGCTTGAGGTCGACCACGGTGAAGTCCGCGTCGTAGCCGACGGCGATGCGCCCTTTCTTGGCGATACCGAAGAGGCGCTTGGGGCCCGCGCTCGTCATGTCCACGAAACGCTCGAGGGTGAGCCTGCTCGCATTCACGTGGTCGAGCATGATCGGAACGAGCGTCTGCACGCCGGTCATGCCCGACGGTGTGTTGGGGTAAGCCTTGTCCTTCTCCTCGCGCGTATGCGGCGCGTGGTCTGAGCCCAGAATGTCGGCGATGCCTTCATCGAGGCCCTGCCAGATGGCGGCGCGATGCATCTCGTCGCGCACGGGCGGGTTCATCTGGATATAGGTGCCCAACCGCTCGTAATCCTCAGGGCCTGCAAGCGTCAGATGATGCGGCGTCACTTCGACCGAGACCAGATCCTTGTAGTCCTTCAGGAGCGCCATCTCCTCCGCCGTGGTGACGTGGAGCACGTGGATGCGTGCGCCGGTCTCACGGGAGATGCGCACGAGGCGCTGCGTACAGGCGAGGGCCACTTCGGCCGAACGCCAGACGGGATGCGAGTGGGGATCGTTCTCGACGCGGAGATCCTTGCGCGCGCGCAGCATCGCTTCATCCTCCGAGTGGAAGGCGGCGCGGCGGCGCGTGTTTCGAAGGATGCTGGCGATGCCCTCGTCGTCCTCGACGAGCAGGGAGCCGGTGGACGAGCCCATGAACACCTTGATTCCGGCAGCACCCGGCAGGCGCTCCAGCTCCGCCACATCCTTCGCGTTCTCATGCGTGCCGCCGACCCAGAAGGCGAAGTCGCAATGCATGCGGTGATGGCCGCGCCGCACCTTGTCGGCGAGCGTCTCAGGCGTCGTGGTCTGCGGGTCCGTGTTCGGCATCTCGAAGACCGTCGTGACGCCGCCCATCACTGCCGCTCGGGAACCTGACTCCAGATCTTCCTTGTGGTCGAGGCCGGGCTCGCGGAAATGCACCTGCGTGTCGATGACGCCGGGGAG
Organism: Microvirga sp.; assembly: GCA_035645515.1. GTDB lineage: Bacteria > Pseudomonadota > Alphaproteobacteria > Rhizobiales > Beijerinckiaceae > Microvirga. The sequence goes on along the minus strand of DASQML010000076.1, from coordinate 16,241 downwards.
GATATGCAGGCCGCGGCAGTCAATCTCCCGTCCGGCGTGAGCCTGTGAAAGATCCCCGATGGCGGCGATGGTGCCGCCCCGGACGCCCACGTCGCGCTCGACGCGGCCGTCGTGGTTCACGACGATGCCGCCCTTGAGGATCAGGTCGAAGGTTTGAGGCATGCGATCTCTTCCCTTGAGGCTCGTGCAAAGGAGGCATATGTCACGCTTGAATTCAAGCAAACGGAGCGGGACATGCCGTCAGTCCATTTAGCCGACCGGGGCGTGGTAAGGGTTTCGGGCGAGGACGCCAAGAGTTTTCTCGACGGCCTCCTCACCTGCGATCTGGACCGGGTTTCGCCGGAGGCTGCACGGCTCGGCGCCCTGCTCTCGCCCCAGGGCAAGATCCTCTTCGACTTCATCGTGTTCCAGGCTCCTGCTGAGATCGGCGGCGGCTATTATCTCGATACCTTCAAGGTCTTCGCATCCGACCTGGCCAAGCGGCTCGCCTTCTACAAGCTCAGGGCCAAGGTCGCGATCGACGATTTCTCCGAAACCACGGCCGTCGTGGCAGGATGGGGCGAGCCGAGACCGGACGATGAAGTCGGCCTGGTGGCCGAGGATCCGCGCCTGCCGGACCTCGGCTGGCGCGCCATTGTCGCGGCAGGGGACGCTGCCGAATTCGCCAAGGCGCCTGCGGAAGCCTATCACGCCCACCGCATCGGCCTCGGCATTCCCGAGGGCGGGCGCGACTTCCTGTTCGGCGACACCTTTCCCCACGAGGCCCTCATGGACCAGCTGCGCGGGGTCGATTTCGACAAGGGCTGCTATGTGGGCCAGGAGGTGGTCTCGCGCATGCAGCACCGGGGCACGGCGCGCACGCGCCTCGTCCCGGCCGTCTACGAGGGCGGCTTTGCCGCGGATGTGGGCGTCGAGGTGACCGCGGGCGAAAAGATCCTGGGCAAGACCGGCAGCGGCGCACAGGGCCGTGGCCTGATCATGATCCGCCTCGACCGCGCCGCCGACGCCCTCGCGGCCGGTCAGACCATCCTAGCCGGCGGAATTCCCGTAATATTGCAGAAACCTGCTTGGGTGAACTTTCCTTACCCTGGGGAAGGTGATACGCAATCAGCAGTAGCGCCGACCTAGGATTCTCACCCGAGGAACCGGATTGATCGGGTCTGCGTTAGCCGCGAACGGACCTTCTACGTGCCGAAAGTCATGCACGAGAAGGATCTCCTCAAGGGTTTCTCGATGTCAGTTGTTCAAGCGCAGGTGAAGGCGCCGGGCAAGGAACGTTTTCAGCTCCTCGTCGATGCCGTCACGGATTACGCTATCTATATGCTTGATCCCAATGGCATTATTGCAAGTTGGAACTCCGGGGCGCAGCGCTTTAAAGGTTATCTCGAAAGCGAAATCCTCGGAGAGCATTTTTCCCGTTTCTATACCGAAGAGGATCGCGCCGCCGGACTGCCGCAGCGCGTCCTCGAAACCGCGGCGCGCGAGGGCAAGTTCGAGGCCGAGGGCTGGCGCGTGCGCAAGGATGGCACCCGGTTCTGGGCCCATGTCGTCGTCGATCCGATCTGGGACGCCAACGGCAAGCTCCTCGGCTTTGCCAAGATCACCCGTGACCTCACCGAGCGGCGCAAGGCCGAGGAGGCGCTGCGCGAAAGCGAACAGCGTTTCCGGCTGCTCGTGCAGGGCGTCACCGATTACGCCATCTATATGCTCGATCCCGAAGGCCATGTGTCGAACTGGAATCCCGGGGCGCAGCGGATCAAAGGCTACACAGAGGACGAAATTCTGGGGGAGCATTTTTCCCGCTTCTACACCGAGGAGGATCGGGCCGCCGGATTGCCGCAGCGCGTGCTCGAGATCGCCAAGCGCGATGGCCGGTTCGAGGCCGAGGGCTGGCGCGTGCGCAAGGACGGCACCCGGTTCTGGGCCAACGTGGTCATCGACCCGATCTACAGCGACACCAAGAGGCTGATCGGCTTCGCCAAGATCACCCGCGACATCACGGAACGCCGAAACGCCCAGGAAGCACTGGCACAGGCCCAAGCAGCGCTGTTCCAGTCGCAGAAGATGGAAACCGTGGGCCAGCTCACGGGAGGCATCGCGCACGATTTCAACAACCTGCTGACGATCATCGTCAACAACCTGGATCTTTTGACCCGCAGCGTGAGCGGCGCGCGCGAGGTTCGCTTAATCGAGAGCGCCCAGCGCGCTGCAGAGCGGGGCGCTCAGTTGACTCAACAGCTGCTCGCCTTCTCACGCCGCCAGCCACTGCAGCCCGCCCTGCACAATCCCAATACATTGATCAAAGGGTTCGAGGCCGTGCTGCGCCGCGCCTGCGGCGAGACCGTGAAGCTCGACCTCACTCTCCCTGCGCAGGTGAGCACGATCAACGTGGATGGCGCGCAGTTCGAAGCCGCGCTTCTCAACCTTGTGGTCAATGCGCGCGACGCGATGCCGAATGGCGGCGAGCTGACGATCGCCATCGGCGAAACCGAATTAGACGAGGATCGCGCGAAGATCTGGAGCATTTCCGCCGGGTCTTACGTGGTCATCACCGTGGAGGACACTGGCGTGGGGATGACGCCGGAGGTGGCATCGCGGGTGTTCGAGCCCTTCTTCACCACGAAGGAGGTGGGCAAGGGGACGGGGCTCGGCCTGAGCCAGGTCTACGGCTTCATCACCCAGTCGGGCGGCCACATCAAGGTCGACAGCATCCCCGGCGAGGGAACAACGATCACCATGTTTCTCCCAGCCCACGGCGACAGCGAGCCCTCAAACGAGGAAGATTCAGCCGATCCGTACCGTCCGTCCCGAGACAGCAACGGCACGGTACTGATCGTCGAAGACGAGCCCGCCGTTCTCGATGTCGCAACGGAGATCTTCGTCAGCCTGGGCTATGACGTGCTCACTGCTCAGGACGCGCCCCATGCCATCGAAATCCTCGCAGGCGATGCCCCCATCGACGTGCTGTTCAGCGATGTGATCATGCCCAACGGGATGAACGGGGTCGAACTCTCCCGCAAGGCCCGCGAAATGCGGCCCGGCATCAAGGTTCTGCTGGCATCCGGCTATCCCATGTCGGCATTGCCGGCGGAAGGTTTGGACCAGGGCATCTCCTTCATCAGCAAGCCCTATCGCTGGACTGAGCTGGCCGACAAGCTGCGCTCCCTGCGCTACGGCATCTGACGCTTGTCATCCGCAACCGTGATCGTCCCGATCGCGATTATTGATTGGTCCGACTGCTCGTTCACGTCTAGCATGATCCGCAGATGGGAATGGGAGTGCCATGTATCAGCCGCCGCATTTTCGCGAGGATCGCCTGGAGGTCCAGCACGCGCTCATCAGGGCGCACCCTCTCGGGCTCCTCGTGACCAACGGGAGCACGGGCCTGATCGCCAATCCCATCCCCTTCGTGCTGGACGAGGCCGCCTCGCCTCTGGGCACTCTCCAGGCGCATCTGTCCCGCGCCAATCCGCAATGGCGGGATTTCGATCCTGAGCAGGAGGCGCTCGTCGTCTTCCAGGGCACGGAGACCTACATCACGCCCTCCTGGTACGAGGCCAAGCGCGAGCATGGCAAGGTCGTGCCGACCTGGAACTACGCCATCGTACAGGCCTACGGCCGGATGCGGGTGATGGACGATGCTCAGTGGCTGCAGCAGCAGATCACGGCCATGACCTCGGCCCAGGAAGCCCTGCGGCCGGAGCCTTGGGCCGTCAGCGACGCGCCCGCCGATTTCCTGGCCGCACAGGTCAAGGGGATCGTCGGCGTAGAGATCGAGATCACCCGGATCGAGGGCAAATGGAAGGTCAGCCAGAACCGGTCGGAGGCCGACCGCCGTGGCGTTGCCGAGGGCCTGCGTGCCCTGAAGAGCGAGGACGCCCGTCGCATGGCGGATCTGGTCGACAGCCGAGGCGCGGGATGAAAATCAGCCCATGCGATCCCCCCTCTCTCGACGCATGGGCGACCCTTAGGCACGAGCTGTGGCCGGACGCCAGCGTGGCTGAGCATGCTCGTGAAGCCGAAGCCATCCTGAATAATCCCGCCGAAGCGGCGGCCTTCATCGCATGGGATTCGCAAGGCGCTGTCGCGGGTTTTGCGGAAGCGGCGCTGCGGCATGACTACGTGAACGGCTGCGCCACCTCTCCGGTCGCCTTTCTGGAGGGTATTTACGTCCGCCCGGCATATCGGAATCGGGGCATCGCCCGCCTCCTGTGCAGGGCCGTAGAGGATTGGGCGGTCGGTCTCGGCTGCGCCGAGCTGGCTTCCGACGTGGAGATCCACAACACGATCTCCCAGGATATGCACATCGCCATCGGCTTCGAGGAGACCGAGCGGGTCGTCTATTACCGGAAAGTTCTTGCTTCCTGCTGATCGTTTCCGACGGATCGGATCTTCCCGTTTTCTCGCGGGCCCGCTACACCTTGCCCCATGACCGACGGATTGATCCTTCACCCTGACAACAGGCACCGCTGCTGGTGGCCCGGCACGGATCCCTTCTATGTCGCCTACCACGACACTGAATGGGGCGTGCCGGAATTCGACGATAGGGCCCTCTTCGAGAAGCTCATCCTCGACGGCTTCCAGGCAGGATTGTCCTGGATCACGATCCTGCGCAAGCGCGAGAACTTCCGGAAGGCCTTTGCAGGGTTCGAGCCTGAGAAGATCGTGCGGTTCGATCGGAACAAGGTTGAGACCCTGATGCTCGACACCGGCATCGTGCGCAACCGCGCCAAGATCGAAGCGACGATCGCGGGCGCACGCGCATGGATGGCCATTCAGGAGCGTGGCGGCTTCTCGAACTTCCTCTGGAACTTCATCGACGGGCGCCCGGTCCAGACCAACCGGAAGAGCCGAAGCGAGGTCCCTGCCGAAACGGATGTGTCGAAACGCATTTCGAAGGCCCTGCGCGCGGAAGGCTTCAATTTCGTCGGCCCCACCATCGTCTATGCCTTCATGCAGGCGGTGGGCATGGTGAACGACCATCTTGTCGGCTGCTACCGACACGCGGAATGTGCAGCAATCGCCGAGAAACTGTGAGATGGCGAAGGAACCCCGCGTCTGGCAGCGGATGCTCTCGGGCCGCCGCCTCAACCTGCTCGATCCTTCGCCCCTCGACGTGGAGCTCGACGACATCGCACACGGACTTGCGCGCGTCGCGCGCTGGAACGGGCAGACCGTCGGCGGCCACATCTTTTCGGTGGCGCAGCATTCCCTGCTCGTGGAAGCCATTGCCGACCATCTCGATCCCGACATGCCGCGCGCCACGCGTCTTGCGGTGCTGCTGCACGATGCGCCGGAATATGTGATCGGCGACATCATCTCGCCATTCAAGGCGGTGATCGGCGACGCCTACAAGGCCATCGAAGCGGGCCTGCTCGGCGCGATCCATCTTCACTTCGGACTGCCCGCCGCACCCAGCGCTGCGCTGAAGCGCTTCATCAAGCAGGCGGACCGGCAGGCTGCGTTTCTCGAAGCCACGCATCTTGCAGGCTTCGGCCGTGAAGAAGCAATCAAATACTTCGGACGCCCCGAGCCATTGCCGCGCAGCGTTCACGCATTGCTGAAGCCGTTGCCCGTGGCCGAGGCCGAGGAGCGCTTCCGCGAGCGCGTTCTCGCCGTTCTTCCGTAAGACGGCGCAACGCGCATGCCCACGCTCCACGTCTGCCCCCTCTCCCGTCTTGAGGAAACGATTGCCGCGGTGGGCCCGAGCCATGTGGTGAGCCTCATGGGCGTCGGCGCGACGGTCGAGCGGCCCGCTTCGATTGCTCCGGGCAATCATCTCTCCATCAGCGTGAACGACATCGTGGAGCCGATGGACGGCTATGTTCTGGCAGGCCCCGAACACATGGAGCAGTTGATCGCATTTGTGCATGCGTGGGACCAGACGGCCCCCCTGCTCTTCCACTGCTGGGCCGGCATCAGCCGCTCGACGGCGGCGGCCTATATCGCCGCCTGCGCTCTCGCGCCAGATCGCGACGAGGCGGAGCTTGCCCGAGCTCTCAGGAAGGCGGCCCCATCGGCCACCCCCAACGCCCGCTTCGTGGCGCTCGCCGACGATCTCTTGCACAGGCAAGGCCGCATGGTTGAGGCCATCCGAGCCATCGGCCGGGGAGCGGAGGCTATGGAGGGCTCGCCCTTCATGTTACGGCTTAACAGGGGCTCGCGCGATTCCACCTGAGGAAAGGAGCCCAGACGATGCAATCGGGGGCCTTTTCGTGGACGACGTGCTGTTCGGTCTTGCCATCCTCCTGGCGATCCTGATCGGGATCGGCAGCCCCGTCGTCGCAATTGTTGGATTGGTCGTCGCGGTCCGCGCACGGCGCGAGACGTATCGCATTCAGCTTCGCCTCGATCGTCTCGAGACGCAGATGCGCCCGGCTCAACAGTCCGGCGATGGGGCAGCGGAGGAGGCTCTCGCTCCCGAAGCCGAACCTGCACAACCCGTTGAGGCGCCTCTCTCCACGGATCACCCTGAAGCGCCCCGGCAGACCTCGGTTCCCCCGATTCCGGCGGCAGCACAGCCCGCTCCGTCCCGACCAGGCTTCGAGGAGAAGCTCGGCTCCCGCTGGGCCGTCTGGGTTGGCGGCGTTGCGCTGGCGCTGGGCGGCATCTTCCTCGTTCGTTACTCCATCGAGCAGAACCTGCTCACGCCGCAGACCCGGATCACGCTCGGTATTCTCTTCGCGCTCGCCCTCATCGGCGCAGGCGAGTGGATGCGCCGCCGCGAGCGCAGCTTCGGCCTGCCGGGCATTCCCAGCGCCCATGTGCCCAGCATTCTGACGGCTGCCGGCACCTGCACGGCCTTTGCATCAGCCTATGCCGCCTATGCACTCTACGGCCTGATCGGCCCCGGCACGACCTTCGTGCTGCTCGGGCTCGTCGCGGTCCTCGCCATGGTCGCTTCGACGCTTCATGGCCCGATGCTGGCGGCGCTCGGCCTTCTCGGTGCCATGGGGAGCCCGCTTCTCGTCTCGTCCGACAGGCCACAGCCATGGGCGCTCATGATCTATCTCGCCTTCGTGGTCCTCCCGGCTTACGGCGTCGCGCGGCTCCGCCTCTGGCGTTGGCTCGCACTTGCAGCCTCCGTGGGCGTGCTGCTGTGGACGGCTCCGATCTTTCTCATCGGCGAAGCCAGCGTGTTGCCGGCCATGGTGCATCTCGTGCTCCAGGCCGCTCTGGCGGCGTTCTTCCTCGCCGTCGATCCCTATCGTCACGTGGCGGACGCGGAAGCACGCATCGACAAAGCCGCGAGCGCGGTCCTGGGTGCCTTCGCCTTCGCCGGCATCGTCGTGACGAGTTCTGCTTCCACGGGCGATGGTCGCACCGTCTTCGTCGCAGTGATGGCGCTCGTGCTGCTCGCGGTGGGCTTTCGCATCGCTGTCGTCTCGACAGCGGCGGCCAGCGCCGCGCTGCTCGCCGTGGGAGCGCTGCTCGTCTGGCCTCTCGCCACCGAACTTGGCGGCGATCCCGAGAACCTGTTCTATCAGAGCGGCGACGTCTTCACCGCACGCCCCCATGCGCTTAGCACCTATCTCGCCCTGGCTGCGCTTCTCACGCCTGTCATTGCCGCCGCATCCCTGCTCCGGCTGGTCCGCTCCCGGGGGCTGCGCCTGTCCGTGGCTGCCTGGTATGCGGGCGCGGCGAGCGTTGGGCCCCTGCTCGCCCTCGTCGCAGCTTACTGGCGCGTGACCGAATTCGAGCGCAGCCTCTCGTTTGCCCTGGTTGCAGGCGTGCTGGCCCTCGCCTTCGTGCTCGTCTCCCAATGGCTCATGCGCCGTAGATCGGATGAGGATGGCCCCATCCGCCTCGCCCTTGGCGCCGCCGCTTCCGCCGCGCTGGGCGCCGTGGCGCTGGGCCTGACCTTCGCCCTCGAGAAGGGCATGCTGACGGTTGCCTTCGCGCTCGCGGCTCTCGGCACCGCCTGGGTGGCCGACCGCATCGCCATTCCGGCCCTGCGCTATGCGGTGGGGGCTATCGGCCTTATCGTGCTGGGGCGCCTGATCTGGGAGCCCACCATCGTCGGCGGCAATCCGGGACCTGTGATCGTCAACTGGCTGCTCTGGGGCTATGGCGTTCCCGCCGCAGCGTTCTGGCTCGCAGGCCGCCTCATGGAACGCACCGGACGCGACCGGGTGGTGCAGCTCGCCGAGGGCCTCGCCATCGTCTTCGCGGCTCTCCTGGTATTCTTCGAGATTCGCCATGCGGTCCATGGGGGCGATCCCCTGGCGGGCGATTTCACGCTTCTGGAAACCGGCCTCGTTGCGACAGAAAGCCTCGCCTTCGCAATCCTGCTGACACGGCTCGACATACGCAGGACCGACCCGGTTTATCGCTGGGGCGCCTTGGCCTTCCGGGTGCTGTCGTTCTTCTACTGCATCGTGGGGCTTTTCCTTGGGGTGAATCCCCTGTTCTCCTCGTATCCGGTGTCGGGCGGCGTGGTCTTCAACAGCCTGATTCTGGCCTATCTCCTGCCTTCGATCCTGGCGGGCGTTCTGGCTTACGTGGAAAGGAATACCCGGCCCAGGCCCTATGTCCTCGCCTCGGCGATTTTGAGCCTTCTCCTGCAATGGGCCTATGTGGCCCTGGAGATCCGACGGATCTTCCATGGCCCCGTCCTGACCCTGAGCCTCGGCTTCACCCAGGGCGAGCAGTGGAGCTATTCCGTGGCGCTCCTCGTCATCGGCATCGCCCTGCTCGGGTTCGGGATGATCCGCGATAACCGCTTTGCGCGCATCGCCTCGGGGGTCTATCTTGTGCTTGCCGTTCTGAAGGTGTTCATCATCGACCTGTCCAATCTGGAAGGCGTGATGCGGGCCCTGTCATTTATTGGCCTCGGGCTTGTTCTCATCGGCATCGGCCTCGTTTATCAGAGGTTCCTCGTCCGACGGCCGGGCAATGCCGCCCTCCCTTAGAGATGGCGGGACAACAAGGATTTTTAAGCGGGTAGCTGCATGACCGACACCACTTCCATCAAGACCCTCCCCTTCGAGAAGGCCCTGGCCGAGCTGGAGGAGATCGTGCGGCGGCTGGAGCGCGGCGACGTGCCCCTCGAGGATTCGATCGCCATCTACGAGCGCGGCGAGGCTCTGAAGAAGCATTGCGAGCAGCTCTTGAAGAAGGCCGAGGCTCGGATCGAGAAGATCACCATCGGCCCCGACGGCACGGCCTCCGGCACGGCCCCGCTGGACGTGGCGGAATAGGCTAAGGATTCGGGCCGAAAAGGCCGGCCTCGTTTGACCAGGCCATCTCCGATGCATATGTCCAGGTCTGACCGGCCTTTGGCTAACCCCAGGTGAGAGCAACCTTGTCCACCCCCCTCCTCGACACCATCAAGACTCCCGACGATCTCCGTCAGTTGCCCGAGAGCCAGCTCCGGCAGGTGGCGGACGAGCTGCGGACGGAGACGATCAGCGCCGTGTCCGTCACGGGCGGGCACCTCGGCGCGGGCCTTGGCGTGGTCGAGCTGACCGTGGCGCTCCACTATGTGTTCGACACGCCCCGCGACCGGCTGGTCTGGGACGTGGGCCATCAGGCCTACCCCCACAAGATCCTCACCGGCCGCCGCGACCGTATCCGGACCCTGCGCCAAGCGGGAGGCCTCTCGGGCTTCACCAAGCGGTCGGAGAGCGAATACGATCCTTTCGGCGCGGCCCATACCTCGACCTCGATCTCGGCGGGCCTGGGCATGGCCGTAGCGCGGGATCTCGACGGCAAGACCAACAACGTCATCGCCGTGATCGGCGACGGCGCCATGTCGGCGGGCATGGCGTATGAGGCCATGAACAATGCGGGCGCCATGCATTCGCGCCTCATCGTCATTCTCAACGACAACGACATGTCGATCGCGCCGCCCACCGGCGCCATGTCGTCCTATCTCGCGCGCCTCGTGTCCGGCGGCACCTATCGCGGCATCCGCGAGACCGCCAAGCAGCTGGCGAAGAAGCTGCCGAAATTCTTCTACGAAAAGGCGCAGCGCGCCGAGGAATTCGCCCGCGGTTTCTGGACCGGCGGCACCATGTTCGAGGAGCTCGGCTTCTACTATGTCGGGCCCATCGACGGCCACAACCTCGATCACCTGCTGCCTATTCTGAAGAACGTGCGCGATTCCGAGACGGGGCCGATCCTCGTCCATGTCGTCACGCAGAAGGGCAAGGGCTATGCCCCCGCCGAAGCAGCCGCCGACAAGTATCACGGCGTCGTCACCTTCGACGTGGTGACGGGTGCGCAGGCGAAACCGAAGGCGAATGCGCCCTCCTACACCAAGGTGTTCGGCGAGAGCCTGATCAAGGAAGCGCACAAGGACGACAAGATCGTCGCCATCACGGCGGCCATGCCCACCGGCACGGGCGTCGATCTCTTCGGCAAGGAATTTCCCACCCGCACCTTCGATGTCGGCATCGCCGAGCAGCATGCCGTCACTTTCGCCGCAGGCATGGCGACGGAAGGCTACAAGCCGTTCTGTGCGATCTACTCCACCTTCCTGCAGCGCGCCTACGATCAGGTGATCCACGACGTGTCGATCCAGAACCTGCCGGTGCGCTTCGCGATCGATCGTGCGGGCCTCGTCGGCGCGGACGGACCGACCCATGCGGGCTCCTTCGACATCGCCTATCTCGGGTGCCTGCCGAACATGGTGGTGATGGCGGCCGCCGACGAAGCGGAGCTGGTGCACATGGTCGCCACCGCCGCGGCCTATAACGATGGCCCCATCGCCTTCCGCTATCCGCGCGGCGAAGGCGTCGGCGTCGATCTGCCCGAGACGGGCGTGCCGCTGACGATCGGCAAGGGCCGCATCGTGAAAGAAGGCAGCCGCATCGCCATTCTGTCGCTCGGCACGCGCCTTGCCGAGGCGCTGAAGGCCGCCGAAGAGCTCGAGGCGCGGGGCCTTTCCACCACCGTGGCCGATGCGCGCTTCGCCAAGCCTCTCGACGAAGAGATGATCCTGAAGCTCGCCCGCGAGCACGAGGTTCTCGTCACCGTGGAGGAAGGCTCCATCGGCGGCTTCGGCTCCTTCGTTCTGCAGCTTCTCTCGGACAGGGGCGCCCTCGACCGGGGCACCTTGAAGGTGCGCTCCATGGTGCTGCCCGACATCTATCAGGATCACGACAAGCCCGAGCGCATGTACGCCCAGGCGGGCCTCGATGCCGCCGGCATCGTGACCAAGGTGTTCGAGGCCCTCGGCCAGGAAGAAACCCGCAAGGCGCGGGCCTGATCGCTCATGACCCGCAAGCGCGCCGATGTAGTGCTCGTCGAGCGCGGCTTCTTCGCAAGTCGTGCCCGGGCGCAGGAAGCTATTGCCGCCGGTCTCGTGACGGTGAACGGCGGCGTCGTGCGCAAGGCCTCCGACACCGTGCCGGATGACGCTGTCATCACAGCCGCGCAGCCGCATCCTTACGTGTCGCGCGGCGGCGTGAAGCTCGCAGCAGCCCTCGACATTTTCGCCATCGACCCGAAGGACTGCATCTGCCTCGATGTCGGCGCCTCCACGGGCGGCTTCACGGAAGTGCTGCTGATGCGCGAAGCCAGGCATGTCTACGCGGTGGATGTCGGCCATTCGCAGCTTCATCCGAAGGTGGCGAGCAACCCGCGCGTGACGAACCTCGAAGGCACCGATGCGCGCGCGCTCACTCCCGAACTCGTGCCAGAGCCCGCCGATCTCCTCGTGTCGGACGTGAGCTTCATCTCACTGAAGCTCGTGCTTCCAGCCGCCGTCGCGCTGCTGAAGCCGCACGCGAAGCTCGCCGTTCTCGTGAAGCCGCAATTCGAGGCCGGGCGCGACCATGTGAAGAAGGGCATCGTGCGGGAGGAAGCCGTGCACCGCGCTGTATGCGACGATATGAGAGCCTTCGTTACGTCTCTTGGCTTCACCGTCGATGGCATCGTCCCCTCGCCCATCGAAGGCGGAGACGGCAATCGCGAGTTCTTGCTGGGAGCCCATCGTGCCTGAGCAGGTTCTGATCAAGCGCCTCGGCGCAAAGGCGGACGGCGTCGCAGAGACCGCTTCCGGTCCTGTCTTCGTGCCGAAGGTCCTGCCGGGCGAGACCGTCACCATCGAGCGCGACGGTTCGCGTGCCGATCTCGTCAGCGTCGATGCAGCCTCGCCCGAACGAGAGACACCCTTCTGCCCTTACTATGACGAATGCGGCGGCTGCGCGACGCAGCACATGAAGCACGGCTTCTATCAGACCTGGAAGCAGGACATTCTCGCACACACCCTCCGCCAAGCCCGCATCGAGGCGCCCATCGAGCCGCTGATCGACGCCCATGGCGAAGGGCGGCGCCGTGTGACGCTGCATGTGCGCTTTCCCGACCGTGCCGTACATGTGGGCTACATGGCGGCGCGCAGCCACCAGATCGTCGAGATCGCCTTCTGCCCCATCGCCGAGCCCGGGCTGAAGGATCGGGCGCCCGCGATCGCGCGAGCCATCGGGGAACATTTGAAAGCGGCTCGCAAGCCGCTCGACATCCAGATCACGAACACGCAGACCGGCTTCGACGTGGACGTGCGAGGGCACGGGCCGGTGAAGGATGCGGATCGCCTGAGCCTCATCAGCCTTGCCGAAAAGCTCGATCTCTCACGCCTCTCGATCCACGGCGACGTGATCGTGGAGCGCCGCCCGCCTGCGATCCTCATGGGGCGCGCTTCCGTCGTCCCGCCGGCCGGCTCATTCCTGCAGGCGACCCGGCTCGGAGAGGAAACTCTCGCACGTTTTGTCTCCGAAGCCTGCGAACGCTCGAAACGCGTCGCCGATCTCTTCTCGGGCTCCGGTCCCTTTGCCTTGCGGCTCGCGGAAAAATCCGAGGTTCATGCGGTCGAGTACGATCAGGGCTCCACGGCGGCCCTCGACAAGGCATTTCGCGCTACGCCGGGTCTGCGCCGCATCACCACCGAAGCGCGCGACCTCTTCCGCCGCCCCCTGCTGACGCCCGAACTCAATGCCTACGATGCGGTGGTGCTCGATCCGCCGCGCGCAGGCGCGGAGGCTCAGGCAAAGCAGTTGGCCCTCTCGAAAGTGCCGCTCGTGGTGAGCGTTTCCTGCGACGCCGCCACCTTCGCGCGGGATGCCGCCATTCTCATGAGCGGCGGCTATCGGCTGGAGCGCGTGATCCCGGTCGACCAGTTCAAGCATTCGCCGCATCTCGAAGTCGTGGGTATCCTGCGCCGCGACCTGTTGAAGAAGCTGTCGCGTCGCACATAAGTTGAGACTGTGAGCACATAAGTTGAGACTACCTGACAACTCCGATCAGCGATTTCCCTGGGCTTCGTGCGATCGCCGTCCTGTCAGAGGCGCGGGCCGTTCCAACACACCCGCTTCGCTGAATATGTCAAGACTTGGAATTGAGACGCATCGTTGATCCTCTGTCTTCGTCATCCTTCGGCAGGCGAACTCTTGAACAATTTAGTATTTCCTCCGATACGAATACTGACTGTAAAAATCGCTGACACATTCCGCCAAAAGGCTATGATGAATCTGATGCAAAGGTCTGTGAGTGAAGCGTTACGTCGGAGGACGTAGCGTCGCTTAGCCTGCAACGCCTCCGATGTCCTTTCCCGGAACCTGTCGCCGGAAGCGGATGCGGCATGGAGATCTCACCTCGCCCAGTTCGAAGGGTCGCAGGCCGAGGAGCGACCCGGGTAACCGGCTACTTTGCCAGCCGCAAGATGGGTGGCGTGGTTCCCTGGCGTCACCAGCTTGCTCGAGACTTCATCATTCTGACTGAGATCGACCCAACAGTCCTAGACTTTTGCGCTCAGCCCCTAAAGACTGAGTACTGGCTCGACGGCAAACAATATCCGTACTTTCCGGACTTCGCCGTTGAGGTGGGTGGCGCAGTTGAGATTCATGACATCATCCCCGATTACATAGCCTAGAACCACTTGTCGTCTGACTGTGTGCCACGCAGCCCAATGATGAAGCGCGACCGCGCGATGAAACGCATTCTCATCAGCGGTTGCCTTCTCGGACGCAAGATCCGCTGCGACGGCTCCGACAAGCCCGTCGCCCGTCCGGCTCTTGAGCGCGGGTGAGCTTCAGGCTGCCTGCCGAAGCGGGGGGCCCGAAGACGTCAGATACGAATCTTTGTCGCCAAGCACGTTGGCAATCGAGTCATACTTGCCCCTTTGAACCATGCTGCCCTTCATGTGTGGGCCCGATCAAGGGAAGCACGGCGCCTTCGCCCTGGGTTGCGATCCCACGATCGAACGGGAGATCGGCGAGTTGATCAGGAGTCATGTTTCGCAAGGCCGGATGAGAGAGTGGGTCATGGAGCCACTCTTCACGGTTCTCATCCTTCATGCGTTCGGAAAACAATGGCTGAAGGGACCGAAACCGTTCAATCAGGATCTTGAGGGTCAGCATATCTAGCTCCCTATCCATCATCTGATGTTTAGTTCAGCTAAATCTTGCTCCGTTCTTCTATCGCATGAAATGGCATTTTCCTGCATAATCATGTAGGATAACTATATGCGCAACTTGAATCGCTTTCACCTAAATGGCCTGCGTGCTCTCGAGGCGGTTGGACGCTTGGGCACCCTGCGGGCCGCCGCCGACGAACTCGGCGTCACGATTGGCGCCGTAAGCCAGCAGGTTCTGAAAGCCGAGGAGCAGTTCGGCCACCCTCTCTTCGATCGCCTTCCGAAAGGCCTGAAGCCAACAGCCTTCGGGCGGGAGGTCCTCACGTACCTGAGCGCGGGATTTGCGGAGATCTCCGCCGGCGTTGCCCTTGCAGAACGGCGGCGCGAGGGTGTGCTGACCGTATCGGTTGCCCCGGTGTTTGCCAGCAAATGGCTGGTGTGGCGTCTTCAGCGGTTTCACGAGCAGTTTCCCGACATTCGCATCCGCATCGATGCGAGCGTTGCCCTGGTCGATCCGAACACCTCTGACGTCGACGTGTGCATTCGCGTTGGATGGGGAGACTGGGCCAACGTCAAAGCGGAGAGACTGATTGATCAGCATGTTTTTCCGGTCTGTAGTCCGCTTCTTGCTGAACGCCTCCACCGACCGGCCGACCTTGCCAATGTCCCGATCATTCGAGAACCGACGCCGATGTTCGGGTGGGATGCATGGCTGGGCCCAAATGGGCTGGACGAATCCATCCTAGGTGCGGGACCGGTCTTCTCAGATGCCTCGTTGTGCCTGGATGCTGCGGTCGCCGGCCAAGGCGTTTTCCTGGCATGGGAGACACTGGCGTGCGATGCGCTTGGGTTCGGGCGCCTCGCTGCTCCGTTCCCGGACCGATATGCCACCGGAATCTCCTATTGGTTCGTTACCGCTCGGGCCCTGCCCGAGACCCGCGCGGTTTCGGCTTTTCGCGGCTGGCTCAAGACCGAATTGGCCATGCTGATTGATTGAGACGCAGCCTGACCACTTCGAAGGAGGTAGTCATCGGTGCGAAGGGACTTCATATCGCGATCCGTTCGGTCCTCTGTTTCCATGCTGGAAGTCCGCCGCATAGCCCAAAGAACCTTAGGTCCACGCTGATTTGAATTCATCGCTTGACCTTACAATGATTGGAAGGATTAGACCGCTCCTTAATCGAATGTTTAAGGAGAATTGGCGATGGCTACCGTCACTGCAAAGCGGACAGATAGAACGGGGGCGACCCTCTCCCTGCCCGTCCAAGGCATGACCTGCGCGTCCTGCGTCGGGCGCGTCGAGAAGGTTCTGACGGCTCTGCCCACCGTCGCCGCGGCGAACGTGAACCTCGCCACCGAGCGCGCCGAGGTCACCTTCCGCGGCCTCGCCGATGTGGAGGGGGTGGCTCTCGCGATCGAGAATGCGGGCTATGCCATTCCGGAGGAGACGACGGAGTTCGCCATCGAGGGCATGACCTGTGCCTCGTGCGTGGGGCGGGTCGAGAAGGCCCTCAAGGCCGCTCCCGGCGTGATCGAGGCATCCGTCAATCTCGCGACCGAGCGGGCAACCGTTCGCCACCTCGCTGGCGTCATGACTCCGGCTTCTCTCGAAGAGGTCGTCCGCAACGTCGGTTACGAAACCCGTCGCGTCGGCGCGGAGCCTGCGACCGACCGTGAGCGTGAAAGCCGCGAACGGGAGTACCGTTCCCTGACCCGGTCGCTTGGCTTGGCCGCGATCCTGACCCTGCCCGTGTTTACCCTTGAGATGGGCTCGCATTTCATCCCGGGTGTCCACGAGTGGGTCATGGACACCCTCGGTCACCGGGAAAGCTGGTACCTCCAGTTCATCTTGACCACGCTCGTCCTGTTCGGCCCTGGCCTACGC
>DASQML010000075.1:0-42000 GCA_035645515.1 Microvirga sp. | reverse complement strand
CAAATCCTGTCCCCGCAACCAACACCAGCCAAAAGCCCTCGCCGGGAAACCCCAGCGAGGGCTTTCTGCTGTGCAGCCCTCTGCCTTCCTGCTGATGATGACAAGCTCACAGCGCTAGCTGCGCAAACGGCTGCGTGATGTATTGCCTCACCCCAACCGACGCTTGGGCGACCTCCAATGGGCAGCACGATCATGATGGGAGATCGTCTGGTCGGACTCCCCTAACCTATCGATTTTTAGGGCGCCTGCGGCGGAGGCGGTGGATCGAAGTCCTTGAAGTCATGGACCGGGAGCTTCCCGGCGACTCCCTTATCGATCAGCTGCGGCTCGAACACGACACCTTGGGGCGCGCCTCATGTCTCGGCCAGGCGAAGCGGGGAAAGGCCCAGAGCGGAGGAAGCGTCCCCTCCCCAACGGCACCTATTCAAGTGACTGAAGTTACCATCCGAACGGACACAGCAAGGGAGATGGTCCAACAACAGCTACTTGACTGCTTCTGAGAACGACAGAGTCAGAACGACTGTGCCGGTCTTATCCGTTACCTCGAACGAACATTTCATCCAGTCTGGGATTGCTTTGAGGCGAGCGCCCCTCATCAGGTCGCGGGCAGTGTTCACGACGTGCTGCCGAAGATCGCTGGGGTTAGAAATCTCGTCACCCTCATCATCATAGGCAAAACCATTATCAGAAGCCGGATACCGGAGATGGAGGAAGTAGCGCGGCATTTCACGGCTCCATCCCCATCAGACGTGTGTACTCTGCTTCGGAATGCCCATAAGCCTCGTCTGCCAGTCCCTCCAGCTTCTCTCTGTCGAGCACAGTGACTACTCCGCGCTTGGCTCGGATAATCTGCATGCCTTCGAGAATATGAAGTGCCACCGTCACACCTGGGCGCCGCACCCCCAGCATCATAGCGATGAACTCATGGGTGAGTGGGATGTCATCGCCGTCTACCCGGTCGTGACACATGAGAAGCCAACGTGCCAGACGCGCTTCGATGTCGCTGTTGGCGTTGGCGAAGGCGGTTTCCGAGGCCTGAACATGGAATACCTGGACAAAACGCAGGAGCTTCCGGTGCAGGGAACTGCTCTGGGCCATGGCCCGCTCCAGATCGCGTGCAGGCATGCGCCATCCGTGACCTGAGATCTGCATGAAATGCTCGTAAGGAGTTCGATCAATTCCAAGAACAATCGGCAGCCCTATCATGCCCTCCCGTCCAATTACCCCGACCTCGATCTTGCCGCCGGAGTTGTTGTTGGTCACGGATGACATCCCCTGCTCGGGAAAGTAGATGGACTCGATGACCGTGTTTGGCTCGATCAGAACCTGACGCACAGGGAGTGGCACTGGCTCGAGATGCGGTTGGAGGGCTTCGAAGTCCTCTGAAGAGAGCGAGGCGAGGAGGCGATTGCCGATAGAGATTTGCTGGGGAGCTTGCATAGCGTCCTCCCATGTTGGGGCGGGAGAACACGTTCCTCTCAGTCACTTGCGCCCGGACACGCCTTGCAAGTGATAGAACAAACATAATCGATCAGCGGCAAGGAAGATAGCTATTTCTGAAATCATGCTGAATAAATTCGCGATATGACAATTATCATTCTCGGTATTTATTCGTTTATACCTGCTTATCTAGATCAAATTTCCGAGTTTACCTATTCATGGAAGATATTCCTCTTATTTTTACTTAATGAGCGACGAAGACAAGCTTATCAGTTGACACGGATTCAACACAGCCGCTCCACCCCAACGTTCCTGAGCCGTGCTTATGACCTTAGCTGGCGAGCCGCACATTGATCCGCAGGTTGGAGAGCATCACACATCTGTCGGAGCAGGAGAATGGCCCCCTTCTCCACTTTTGCCTTGGACGATTCCAGAGATGGCTGCCGATCAAAATCGTCGTGCGCAAGGGTGACCAACCGTCCGAGCGCTGCCTCATCCTCAGCGGCGGCGCCTTCCGCTGCAAGATGACACTAACCAGCAACCGGCAGATTATATCGCGCCATATCGTCGGCGAGATCCCGGACCTGCAGAGTCTCCATTTGCGGATAATGAGTCACAATTTGGCCGCCTTCGCCCCTGTGCGCTCGCCCTACGTTGCGCACCGAACCCTGCATGTTCTCTTCGAGCAGCCCCCCTCGCCTTTCAGGTGCGTTCTGGCGCGAGACCCTGATCGACGCTGCAATCTTTCGCGAGTGGGCGGTCCAGGTCGGAAGGCGTCAAGCTCCGGCCCGATAGCCCATCTGCCGTGCGAGCTGTTTCTGCGGCACATGGCGGTCGAGCCGAGATGGACCATGCGTTCGAGTTCCCGATCACCCAGAACGAGCCCGCCGATGCTCTGGCGGCCTCTCCTTGATCGTGGAGGCCGTTATTCAGGCTCAGCTGGCGGCGATCCGAAGCGACGGCACCCCATCATCTCAGCTCCGGTATGAGCCGCTCATACTCCGCCTCCGGCACGCCGTAGCTGTCGCCTGCTGTCTCCTCAAGCCGCTCCCGGTCGAGAATGGTGATGTTGGCACGCCGGGCCTTGATGATGCCGCTTCCCTCAAGCAGGTGGATCGCTTCGGTCACACCCGGGCGGCGGACCGCCAGCATGAGGGACAGGAACTCGTGCGTAAGCGCCAGCTCGTCGCCATCGACCCGGTCGTGGCACATGAGCAGCCAGCGGGCGAGGCGCTTGCTCAGGACGCTGTCGCCGTTCGACATCGCCGTGGCAGCAGTCTGGACCGTAAGCACGTGGATGTAGCGTAAGAGAAGGCTGTGCAGCGATCGGCTCGCGTCGAGGGCCTGGGTCAGATGCGTGGCGGCGATGCGGTAGCCCGCCCCATCCATTTGGAAGAAACTCTGGTGAGGCGTGCGGTCAACGCCCAGGATAACGGACGGCCCAACAACTCCCTCCCAACCCACAATGCCAATCTCGACCGTTCGTTTATCAGAATTGAGCGCCACCACTGAGGCAACGCCGCTCTCGGGGAAGTAGACGTACTCGATGGGCGTATTCGGTTCGATCAGGATCTTGCTTTTCGGCAAAGCGACCGGCTGCAGGTGCGGTTCAACCAGCGCAAAGTCCTCCGGCGTCATGACCCGGAGCAGACGATTGCGTAGGGAAGACTGCTTGGACTTAACCACGGCCGCTACATCGGAACGGGGCGGGAGGCCTTGGCGCCTCGGCTGCTTGTGCCCCACTGATCAGTCAAGCAGTTGAGAATGCCCTAAGCGCTGATGGGGAGCATAGTCACGAGAATAAGTGGATCTGGAGCCTCTCTGTACGGTTTCATACGATGGCAGCGGAACGCCCAAGCCAGTCAAAGAGTGAGTTCCAGAAGGAAAATAATGAAATCTACGGAGGAATCCGGCATCCCTTCTGAAACGGCAAGCCTCCGGGGAAGAACCAGGAGCACTCTTCTATTTGCGGATTGTCATTTTGAGACACCGTCCGGCTGGCCCCAGCAGAAAACTTACCCTTCAAGATAAGTTTCCCTCTTCGAGGCTCCTGCAGGCCAAAGTGCCGTACAGACTAATTTTGTACGGTTTCGAACAAAACGCCTTCTGATCCGTTAGTAGATACTATCGCTCTAAACCGTGTCGTTACGGGCTAACTGGTGCACTCCCGGGTTGCGACGGAGGAATCCGGTGATGAGTATTATCACTTTCATCTCTACGAAGCCTCGCACATCGTTGCTCGCGACATCCTAGGTCGCGAATGCGAGAACGATGAGGCTGCGCTTGACCATGCGCAGGATAGAGGCAGCTTGTTCACGCCAGATCCTCCGATCGCGAGAGGTTCAGACTGTTCCGTGATCAAAGGCAGAAATGAGACGGGCAAAGACATTGTATTGGTTCTATTGCCGATGCCCGAGATGAAGTGATCTGCCCGGCCGTCTTTGTGGAGGGTCAACGTTGCAAACGCATGCCTTGAGTCAATCTGCTCTCGCTGCCGAGGCTGAGCAAGAAGATCCTGTTGCCCACACAACGGCTTTCTTCACGAACCATCGCAAGAATCTTCTTTTGGCTGCTCTGGAGCCCGAGGACTTAGCGCTCATTGAACCTGACATGGAAACCGTCGAGATAAGCCGCAGCCAAGTACTCTACGATACGGGAGATCTTATGCATGACGCATACTTCCCTCATAATTCAATTATCTCGCTCGTGAATGTCCTGGAAGATGGGGGCTCCACCGAAGTAGCGGGGTTCGGATATGAAGGAGTGATGGGGCTTCTCAGCAATCTGGTCACGCGGGAGGCATTCGGTCGTTATGTCGTCGTAAAGTCTGGCTCGGCCTCGCGCATCCCGGTTGAGCGCCTGAACGAGGTGAGAACCGCCAGTCCTGCGCTTCGGCAGTTGATCAGGAGCTACGGCGAAGCCCTGCTAGCGCAGACCTTTCAGACCGTATCCTGCAACGCCGTTCATGGAGTGGAAGCGCGCTGCAGTCGCTGGATCCTGAGCATGCACGACCGTCTCGATCAGAACACCCTGCCCCTCACGCACGAATTCATGGCCGAGATGTTGGGCGTCCAACGCTCCACGCTCAGTACAATGACACACAAGCTTCAGACAGCTGGATTGATCCGGCAAAGCCGCGGCGGCATCACTGTGACTGATCGGGCCGGGCTCGAACGGACCGCATGCGAATGCTACAGCAAAGTTCGCCGGATCTATGAACGCTTGCTTCCGGCTCCATACCCGCAGGCTCCAGCTCGATAGCACGCCAACTAAGTCTAGCTTAAAAAATTCGACGAATTCGGGGTATGAAATAACCAGCACGTCGTTCGGCCGGCACCGACCTGTGAAGCACCTGCTACACATCTTCTTGGCCCCTACCCCAAGAAGACGCCTTGTAGAACGGGCCGCTATTGCATCGACGTATCCAGAGGAAAGGACATGAGGATAGCCCCTGACCCATCCACCACATGGAGATGCCAGCCCTTCAAGTCTTCATCGATGCTACCTACTTCCTGCCGCACCTCCTGGATCGCCATCAAGGCCTGAACCTCCGCCTCGTGAAGATCGGAGATCTCGAGTCCCTGATCATCCAAGATAGTGTCCTCACCACTTAAAAGGTGAAAGAAACAACGCATTGGCAACTCCTGACGGATCAGGATTCCAGGGAACCAGTACAGGCATCACCTGACATGGCGTATATAACAAGTAATGGAGTTCTTCTTCTGAGGACAGGCCGTTCCGGCATAGAGCAACCTTTGCGTCTGATATCGTACAATAGGGCTTGAATTCTGAAATGGGCCGGTTTCCCAAATTCGTTATCGGGCACTGATCGTAGCGACCCCTTCGAGATCCATAGGAGTACCCCGTGCCGGCATCGTTGAGGACGTAAAGAGGCACGTTGGATCGGGACCTTTTGTTTCTTATTGTTTTGCCCCGGTCGCTTACCCATGGACCGCCCGGTCAGGTGGCCGCTGCAGACAGCGTGCAGGCGCTGTTCTCGTTCGAGGTATTATCCACTACTTGCGAAGCGTGCGGTCATGTGGATCTGGGTTTTTCAGTATCCAACGATGCCGAACGTGAAGCTCGCCGTGGTTCGTTGGCACTGATGACACGCCCCAACAGCTCTCGAAGGGATTCTCGTTCTCGCTCCGAGAGGGTGGCCATGACCCTATCCCGCACCGCCAGAATCGCAGGATGCAGGCGTGTGTAGAGTTCCAGCCCCGCTGGCGTCAGACTGAACAGGTGCGGGCGTTTCCCCGCTCCGGGAGCCCGGCAGATCCATTCATGACGCTCGAGGTGCTTCACCATCCGCTGAACAATCGCGAGGTCGCATCCGATCCGCTCGGCTACACGCCGCTCTGTAATGCCGGGTGCGTCGTGAAGGGAAGCAAAGACGGCAGGCTCCACCGGCGTGAGCCCCTCAGGTTTGGTAATCTCATTCAGCGCTGTCGTAAGGACCCGGTCGAAGCGCCGCCCCAGGTTGAACTCGTTGTGGCGATGGACAGGCGGCAAAGTGTGCGACAGTACGCTCGTGGACGGGTGTATCATGTAGGCTCGAATGGGGGTGCTGAGGTTCTTGACGACTTGCAGTCCAAGATCGTCGAAGCCCAACGGCAGCACCTTCTGGACGTACTCGTGGGCCGCTCCAGACAAGCAAACGAGCCCGGGCTGAGCCAGTTTCTCCATGCGCGCGGCAATGTTGACGCCATCGCCGAAGATATCGCCATTGCGGATCATGACCTCGCCAACATGCACTCCGATCCGGAATACAACCCGTCGCTCCTGCGGAATATCCTCATTGACGGCGGCAACGCGCTCTTGCACGTCCAAGGCGCATCGGACGGCATCGACAGCGCTGGGAAACTCGGCCACGACGCTGTCCCCGGCGGTATTGGCAATCCGGCCATTATGCTGCGTGATCTGCCGGTCCAGAACGTCACTATGAGCGTTGAGGAGGTACAGAGTCCCTGCCTCGTCGACACTCATGAGGCGCGCATAGGCCGCCACGTCCGCGCAAAAAATGGCTGCAAGGCGACGCTTCATCGGTGATGCCGGCTTAGTCATGGCCAAGGTCCTTTATAGGCCCATACGGCGCACGTCACATGAGGAGACCCCAAGCCAGTCTATCGTACTGTGCCGCAGCGGAGGAAATTATTGGGGCGCCTCACTAGAAGA
Organism: Microvirga sp.; assembly: GCA_035645515.1. Lineage (GTDB taxonomy): Bacteria > Pseudomonadota > Alphaproteobacteria > Rhizobiales > Beijerinckiaceae > Microvirga. The sequence continues at coordinate 35,385 of DASQML010000075.1, read as the reverse complement.
CAGCGCAGAGATCGCTGAGGGACATTCCATTATGGGGAACGTATGTTGACATGGCAACGTTCCAGCTATCTTGCAAAGCCCTCAAACAGCTTGCGGCCTGAGATGCTGCCCGGTTTCATTTGGAGAGTGCCCGGAAACGGGGACGCTTTGATCAAATGCGCTTGTGATCTTCTCAAATTCGGTTTGACCTTGGCCGCAGCCTTGCCTCACGGCTTCCTGGATCACCTTGGACTTTCAGGCGCACGACACCACATCCTCAGAGGGAGGATTAATGATCAAAAGCGCAATCTTGGCTGGGTTGGTTGTCGTCGCCACCTCAGCAACAGCACAAGAGGCCCCACCAACGACCTGGCGCGACCCGGATACCCGGTGCGTATATCTCAAGGTGGGAGACACCCTGAGCCTGCGCTACCGCCGTGACGGCACACCCGATTGCGCGAGCGTTCAGCAGGACAGTACGGACGCATCGATTACCCGCAGTGACTTGCGCGACCTGACGCAGCAGATTACGCGCTCGATCGACGACTTGCGGCGCGATATCGGCGCAGTCCGGCGGGAAATGGAACATACCCGCAGTGAGCTGGAAAACATCCGTCGCGAAGCGAGGCAGCCCAGAGCGCAGTAGTACGGCCCGTCGCAGGACAGATCGACTTGAAACAGGGGCGCGGACTGTGGGCGCGATCAATGTCACTGACGTGGCTCGCCCGTTGCGGCTTTCGCCCAGCAATGCCAGACCTTGATGAGCAGCCCTCCCCTCCGGGCGGCTGTGCTCTGAACATCTCAGTCGAGCGGCTTGATGCCGTTGTCTCTGTAAATCCGCCTTCCCTTGAGCTGCGGTCGCGGTGGCACAGCCGGAACTGGGGCAGGCTTCAACGCACCCCAACCCTGCGCATCGTCGATGTCTCGCACACCTTCCTTCGTGCAGCCAACCGGTTCCGGTTCGCCGTGCTTTCGCGGAACCTTGGTGCAGGTTCCTGACTGCCCCTGACAGCAAACCGGAGATGGGGACTCACCGGCCACGGGCACGGGCGCCCAGGTCCTCGCGGAGTTCGTGCTCATAGACGATCCGGTCATATGATTGATCGGCGCTTCTGATCGCGTATTGGGGCTCACGACGCGGATCGTCGAGCCTGACGATCTCATAGCCCCCTTTCCAGATCTCGGGCTGACCGTCCTCCGCGTAGGAGACGGCCTGTCCCACGGCGAAACGGTGGCAGCCCATGGGGCGCGTTGTTGAACTCTCTTCTGGCTGCTCCGCCGTCATAAGAGGAGCTGGTCGCAGCTCTCTGCCGACAGGCTTAGTCGGAAAGGAGGTGGGCGCGTTGGTGACTGGCTGCGGCGCTATTGCTAGGACCGTCCAATCGAGCAGCGTGCGGCCCTCGTCATCCATCACGCGCAAAGCATCGGTCCGGGGTGGCCAGCGTCTCATCCCGGCGGGGCCCTGGGCAAATCCCAAAGCAGCAGCCCCGTCTGGAGCAATGATGGGCAGCGTTCCAATGACCTCGAGGACACCGCGTCGGTACCTCTTGAATTGGATCAGGAATTTCATGGCAGCCTCCTTCCTACAGAGCTTCGCAATGAGGGCTCAAGGCTCGGAGTAATCCGCCCCGAACTGCTTGCGGGATAATGCAACACCCCTACTTGCGGAAACTTTCTGCATCTACCTATAAGATATGGGTTGTATAAACTCAGCAACCAGTGCCGACATACGATAATAACGCTAGGGAATTATATTTATATGTGCTAAATTCTTACTTATGGGAACGACAGGTTTTTCTTAGTTTCCTGAGGACAATACCATGATAACCACCCCAGAATGGCTGAAACCAGCCCTATACGGCGTAGCCTGCGGAGCAATTGCCGCGACGGTGATCGGCTTCAACTGGGGCGGGTGGGTGACCGGCGGCACGGCTCGTCAGATGGCCACGGAGCAGTCGCGAACCGAAGTGGTCACGGCCCTGACCTCGATTTGCGTCGATCAGTCCAAGCGGGACCCGCAGCTTTCCGAGCGGGTTGCACTTCTGAAAGCGGCTTCGTCCTACGAGCGTGGCGATCTCGTGATGAAGAATGGCTGGGCGACCATGCCTGGAACGACCGAAGGCAATCGCCTCGTGGCAATCGCGTGCGCTGACAAGGTCGGGATCTAGGCCAATCATAGAAGACAGGAGAACGGCCATGAACCTGCGCACCACATCCAGGACAATCACGTTCAGACGACCGTTCTCGCTGGCTGGATTGGACGAAATTCAACCGGCTGGGTCCTACATGGTCCAGACGGACGAGGAATCTATCGAGGGCCTATCCTTCTTGGCTTACCGCCGTGTTTCCACCGTGATCTTTCTACCCCTCAGCCAGGGCGGATCAGGGTCTTTCCAAGTAATCTCGGTCACTCCCGAAGCTCTTGACGCCGCACTGGCGCTGGATGCTTCGGAATTCCACGACGGTTGATTGGATCACCAGCATCATCGGATATAAACTTTTCACCATCAGCCCTCGGCCGGCGCTGCGGGGCGCGACCAACAATCATGTGGCGGACGCAGCGCTCCGCACATGCAGCGTGTTACATCCAATGCGCCCATCTCGTGAGAGCAAAGACGCCCCTCTCCGTGTGGCGGGAGAGCTTTACCGTAGCACGCGGCAGTTCTGGGGCGCAGCCAGTGCATCTTTACCCGCAGGTTGGAACCGCAAGGGAACTCGCTGTGTCTGCGAGATTTAAGCATGAGACTGACGGCCATATGGGCGTAAATGCAGTGTGAGATTGGGAGGCAAGCTTGGATGTGATCGTGACGCCAACCGACGACGGCAGGGCATGGAACCTGACGGACCTACTTGGCCGTTCGATGGGCCAGATTACGGAAGCATCCCCACAACACTTCACAGTTCACCCGGCTGGTCATGCCGTGAAGACCATGGCCGGCATTGAGCGCGGACCCTTCACATCCCTTGACGCCGCTTTGGCAGCCATTGAGAAGCACACCCGAGGGGTCTGCCGGCGCAGTCCAGGAGGGGATCAAGCATGACCTTCAGCGCGCCTTTCGCTCTCTAGCGTGGTCGGTCGGACCCGGAACCGCCCCTCACTGAAGCAGCATTCGTGGTGACGCCTTTGCTGGTGTCGCTACAGTTCGCTTCACCATTCAGTTCATTCTCCGCCTGTGCCAAAAGTCCGCACCACGGCCCTCGCTAATGCTCAAACTCAACAAGTAGTATTTCTAATTCATCAATAGCATTCGCAACGCTGTTCATTATTCGAGGCTCGTATCTCGGGCGGCGGACAGCTTTTATCTGGCAACCTGCCTTTCCCATAGATCGGACTCCTTATGAAACCGACGGCAATTCTCCTTACGGCTACCCTCCTCAGCACGCTCGGTTTCACACCAGCGCTGGCTGACTGCCAAATCGGTGATGCCAAACTCGAAGAAGCCATCCTGCAACGGCCCGAACTTCGCGGGGTTGCCAATCGCCAAACCGTGCGCGACCTGCGCAACTTACGCGATGCCGCGATCACACTCTGGTCTTACGGGCGTCATGACGACTGTGAGCGCCTCCTGGGCAACATCCGCGAACTCCTCTCCGGCCCTCCGATGAACTCCTTGGGCGGCAACGACGAGGAGGATGCGGAGACGCAGATGAGCGCACGCGAGCCCAAGATACAACGCGGCGCGGTGCAAGGCCGCCGAGACAGGAAGGATGCCAAGCCGCTCATCAACATCGACGAGCTTATCCCGGGCCTGAGAGCAGACCAGATTATCGGCGCCGAGGTGCGAAGTGCCGACGACAGGATCGTAGGAGAGGTCAGAAACGTCGTGTTCGGCACGAAGGACCGCCGCGATTACGCGATCGTGGCGTCAGGAGGGTTCTTCACTCCCGGCAAGGACAGCATCGTCGTCCCAATCCGCTCCCTCAAGGTCTCACAGGAACGCGACAGTTTCTTTCTTCCCATTACAGAGGCGAAGGTAAGGACTATCCCACACATGCCTGATCAGGATTACAAATGGCTGTCGAACGGCGCATGGCGCACCCGGAACGACGCCTTCTTTGCCCGCCCGTAATGTCGGGCGCCGAGCGAAAGCTCGCTGCTCCCTCGTACATTAAGGGAGCGGCCATGCTGCGGCAATGAGCTATCCAGCTTGATCATCCATCCCAGACTCAAGCGCTTCTGAAAACATGATCGTTAAGACGTGCTGATTAGCTCTGTCCATGATCTCGACACGCCAGCTTCGTCGATCCTCGCCCGTCTGGTCCCCTTCGGCAATCATGACGCGTGCGGCGGCTAGTGCGCCCTCTCGCGCAGCTTGAAGATCAGGATAGGTGTCTCCCTCGGGGTCTTCGACGAGACCAGCCCCAGTCCGGATATTGAAATAATAAAGAGTTCTTTCCGCCCTGTGCTCGGGCGCAAAAGACACCTCTTGGGAAGGATGGCCGGCTCCGGGTGCGCCACCCTCATCATCCCAACTTCTGAGATCCTGACCTTGGCTCGGCTTCTTTGGATCACTGCTCATGTTGGAACGATAGGACAGATACCGGACTTTTTGATGGCTATCGCGGGCCAAGCGCTCACTCGAAGGCCAGCTGCCGGTCAGCACCCTGTGCAGATGCTCCTCATCAGAAGCTTCATCTTGCGATCCCAGATTCGCTCTTGCGCCTCGGCTTTTGCTCGGACGGCTCTTCCCATCGATGCCGATTCTTCGGATGTATACATCTTCGCCGAAGCAGCTTTTGGCTCCCGTACCTCAAGCTTAGCTCTGTCGTTTGAAGAAGCAGAATGAGGCATAAGCAACAATGCAAGCATGGCTGCAACGGGTATGATCCGCATAGATAATCTCCTCAAGGAGCGCACCTGCCGGCCCCATGATGAGATATGGGGACTGAAGCTTGAATCCGTAGCCCTGAATGACAAGGAGGGTCACAGGGGATGATCCTCCTAAATCAGCCATCATTCGGCTCTACACTGGCAGCAACCTCGATTCAGAAAGTGTGTCCAATGCGCTCCTTAGCGGTCATGTCTCTCGCCGTCCTCGGTCTCGGAGGCATGGCTCATGCCCAGAGCACCCCGCCAGCATCCAGCGCGACGCAATTCATCACGATCAGCAACAATGCGATCTTAAGTTCAAGGCTGATCGGCCTGGATGTTCAAAACGCCTCCGGCAGCGGAGTAGGCAAGATCGAAGACATCGTTCTTGAAGGCGGTCAGATCGTCGGCATCGTGCTGTCCGTTGGTGAAGTTCTCGGCAGCGGCCAGCGCTATGTAGCCGTAGACCCATCATCGGTCTCGATCCGGTACACGGAAGCTCAGAACAAGTGGCAGGCGACGATGAACGCTAACCTTGAGCAGTTAAAATCGGCTCCAGAGTTCCGGTATGAAGGCAAGTGGAGGCGCTGATCCTTCCCGCCGAACTTGGCCCGCTTGAAATGAAAAGCCCTGATGGCGTGGGGAGCGCCGTGTTTGTCTAGGCCAAGCTAACTATTCGGAAGAGTACGGATAAGAGGGATGCAAGTGCGTCTACCCCTCTTCAGCATCACCATCTCGCCGTATGTTGCGAACCATATGCTCTAATGAAAAGTGATTGTGAAGTACCTGCCGAGTTCATCTTCTGACCTGCTTGGATTGGACAGGAGGTCGCGGGACTTCCGGACACGTGCCACGTTCTTGCCCTTAGAGCGGCGCGGCGAGGTCGGATGCCTCGAGTTCAAAGATTCATGACCAACACGGGATCAATGATGGGCACCAGGTCCAGTGAGTCAGTGCCCTAGATCAGGCGAGGCTTATCGAACATCTGCCCTCCTTCATCGCAGGGTCTTGGAATGCTTGACCGTTCTCTCTCGGGTGCCGACTCCGTATAGCAGGAGACATCCGGCGATGAGCAGAACCGAGATAACCGCTTGGCTTAACATCTTGCTGCTCCTCAGCTGAACCATTGCGCCATCGTAAGCAAATAATCCGTACAGCCTTAGCATTCGTTATTTTCCAGAATACACCATTATGTACACTTTAGAAAACTATTTCAGTTTTATTTAATGTTTATTTTATTATCCTACTGTAATATCTGTTTTCCTCCCCATATCTTATTAAGACGAACTTTCGGCCTGCCTGCGATTAGCCAAGGTTCCTGCAGTGAGAGGTGGAGGTCACCCATGTACCCGAACAGCCGCTTCATGTTGAACCTTCAGCACGATCGAACACACGACGGGCCCGGACTGGCGCTTCACGCCTTGCCAATGATGCAAGTCAAATGGGACCGCTTGACTGCCGTCGACGTGATGGGGATCCGAACTCCATCGGAACTCATCGAAAAAGTAGAAGAGAGCTACAGTCTCTCCCACGAGCAGGCGACCAGAGACGTTGAGTTCTGGACCTTGGATAAGCAGCTTTGAGCCGGTCGCTGTGCGACGAGACCAGCCCTAATTCATGGAGGCTATGATGTTTGGCTTTAGAGGCGGCGAAAGCACCGAGACCGTAACTCGCAAGACCGGCTATCGCGGCGATGCAAAACGCCAGTGGAACTGCCTGACGACGTTGGACCTATCGCAGATCAAGAACGAGGAGCAACTCGTTGCGATGGTAAAGGTGCGCTACGGCCTGCCTTATGAGACGGCCAAGGCCGATGTCGAAAGCTGGATGGCAGGCAAGCAGTTCTGATCCGTTTCTAGAACTCGGAGCAGGCCCTATCCCCTACTCCAAGTTCGCAGGCCTGGAGATCCGCTTATGTCGATCGAATTTTATGTCGTCAAGCACCATGGTGCTTGGCGTATTCGCGTGAATGGCAAACATCACGGCGAATACGACTCCCGTGTTGCGGCCATAAACGCTGCAGCGGCGGAAGCGCAAGCCATCGGTGCGGGAGCAAAAGTCTTCAGCACTGGAATTGTCAGTCAGTATAGCCGGGAGTGGCAGGCAAAAGAGGGTTAAGCCAAGCCTCCTTTTCCACTGCAATTTAGCCCGAAAGGAGCCTCGCATGAGCGAGAAAATAAGCCGCCTTTGCGATGAGCTTCGCATCAAGCTTCACGGCCTTGACCGTCGGCTTGAATCCTTAAAGTCAAATGGCGTCGCAACCTTCGATCACTCACAAGATGCTCTTGAAAGCCAACTCGATCGTGTTGAGCAACGCATCTACGACCATCGCGTTGCGGTTGAGGCGGCGAATGCCAGGGCAAAGACGTGGGTAGCGGAAAAGAAATCCGGACTGCATTCTATTCATATTTTACAGAATGAACATAGCAAGGCTTATCTGCTCGAAGCTCAGGCTGATGATGCAGAGACTTACGCAGAAGCTGCATTCGAGCTTGCGGCGTCTGCAGCGGATGAAGCCATATTGGCAGTGTTGCAGGCACTCCTCGCGCGCAACAAAGCTAATCAGACCGCTTTCCCGGAGATGGATACGTCCCGCTGAAAAGCACTCCTCTTCTCTTCAATAGACCCGGCGATCTTCAGATGTCGAAACCAAGTTGATGATTAATATTGAAGACGCGAAGCTCGACAATCGAGACATGTACTTTCTCGGACTACTCAGGGGACAAGCCACCGAGTTGGGCGCGAGAGAAGATAAGCTCCCACGTGAGTGCAGCGGGATCCGAGCCTTGGCAATCTGAAGTTCGGCAATCTGGGCGAGCATTCCTTATCATTCGGCCAACGGAACAGCAGAGATAAGATATAAAATGATCTCCATGGAACAAGTTGCCTGGAAGGCATATCGGCTCACCTAAGAGAGCGGAGTTCTTGCGGTGTTTATCATCGAGTTCTTTCGGATCAGAAATACCGACGGTGCTCACGCCATACTAGATCGGGTTGAGCACGACACGACAGATCTGGAAGACGCAAAGGTCAGAGCGCAGTCACTGTTCATGACGCTCGACATGCCCCAAAAGCCGGATGCCCTGCGGATCTTGGGGCAGACTGGAGATGAGGTGTATTATTGGAATCCAGAGGGTTCCAGCAGTTAAACTCGGAACTGCCTCTCCTGAGGTGCTTTTCGCGCCCATGCAGAGCAACGGGAGAACAGTATCCTAACAGTATTATTAGGCACGAAGGGGCAACCGACAAAGAATTAGGGGCTGCCTCCCGCAACGTGGGGGCTTGCCCGCTAGTACGTTCGTTATCACGCCATTACCGGCACAATGTACGCTACCGTACCATCTCCACATGGGACTGCCACCTAGATTGAGTGCGCAGCTTTAGACAGTTATGATGCGGATTCCGTAGGGGTAAAATACGGATTGAAGCGTCGCGCACACGGTCAATTGAAAGACTGGGCGCGGCTCTTCCTCTTTCTCGTAATCATCTACCAGACCATGAGAAGTTGCCATGCCTCGGTTCTACTTCGACGTATCTGTGGGGGATGATTTTAACCCCGACGATACGGGCTTCGTTTATGAGAGCCTGGCGACCGCGGAATACTACGCCGCCCGTACTGCGGCGGAAATCAGCCAGGACGTTCTGCCGAAGCGTCGTGCCTCCGAAGTTAGTGTGCAGGTTCGGGATGGAGATGGCTTGCTGCTGTTCACCGTGGAACTCGCCATGACGGTGCGCCGGACGGCTCGTGCGGTTGCGTGAAACAACCGTCCACGAGTTGCGCATTTTCTTTATTGAGCCAGACCCTCTCAAACAATCTGTCCTCATCCGCGTTATTTGAACCCGGGACGAGGGTATTGCTATGGCTCATGCTCCGAAATCAGATCATTGCACAAACCGGCTCCTGGCCGCACTGGAGCCTGACGACTTTGCTCTCCTTGAGCCTCATCTTGAAGCTGTCGAGCTCAAGCGCGGCGAGGTGCTTTACGAGGCGGGCGACGTCATTCGCTACGCCTACTTCCCGCATGATGCGATGGTGTCTCTGGTGAATGTCATGGAAGATGGCAACACTGTGGAGGTTGGGCTGTTCGGGTGCGAGGGAGTCTTGGGCTTGCTGGGTGCGCTGGTCACCCGGGAAGCCTTTGGGCGCTACATCGTGCAGATGCCTGGCACCGCCTCGCGCATCTCCTTCGAGCGCCTGATCGAAGCCAGGAACGCCTCCCCCAGCCTCGAGCACCTAATCATGCGCTACGGCGAGGCTCTGCTTGCTCAAACGTTCCAGACGGTCTCGTGCAATGCGATCCATGTAGTGGAAGCCCGCTGCTGCCGATGGATCCTCAGCATGCGCGACCGAGCCGACCAGGACACCTTACCCCTCACTCATGAGTTTCTGGCTGAAATGCTGGGGGTGCAGCGTTCCACGGTGAGTGTGGTGATCCGAACGCTCCAGACGGCAGGGCTCGTCCGGCAGAGCCGCGGAGGCATCACGGTGATCGACCGAGATGGCCTCGAAGATACCGCGTGCGAATGCTACGCCAAGATCCGGCGCATCTATCAGCGCCTGCTGCCCGGCACGTACTCACAGGCCTGACTTCACTAGGCAACAGCCATGGGTGATACCGGGAGCCCCTTGCTCCCGAGCGCGTGAGGCAATCGCCCGCGAATCTTTCGCTATACCCTTACGGATCTATGTCGCGAGAGCTATGAGAATCAGGAGCCTCCACAAAGGAGGAAACCGGGCCTATGCGGACGCGATGAGAGTTCTCGTCGGAGAGAATGACCCCCTCGTCCGTGAGCTGGCTGTGGCTGGACTGGAGGATGCCGGGTTTGAAGGCGGCTGGCGGCGGGGAGCCCTGAGGCTCCTGCAAACTAGGATCGCCATTGATACCGTGTCGACCGACATTCGTCCGCCGGCAGCCAATGGCTAAGCGGTAGCCAAGACCTAAGTGTGGGTTCTTTCCCGGACCACCTGTCCTGGACGTGCAAAGCCATGAAGGGCAGATGCAGCGCATCCCTGGACGGATCATCATCTCAAGGCCCTGCAGGATGGCGCAGGTGATTGATGCCTTGCCAAAATGGGCGACTTGCGAAGAATCGCGGGCAAGCTTGTTACAAACTGTAAGCGCTAGAATTCCAGGCAAAAAGACGCCCGCCAATGGCGGGCGCTATAAGTTTACGGATCCGTAGGGGCAAATTAAATGAATCCGATAAAGATCACTTGCGCACATAAAAGCTCCCATGTCTCTTGTTTATACTCATATGCTATGCGGCATTTTGACAAAAACTATTTAGGATATATTTTATTTACTGTTTTATGAGACGCCCTGCTCATGAGTTCCGTAGAGTCATGTGTATGATTGTTCACCGACTTGTGCCTCACAGGCTGTCAGCGCCTGAGGAAGCCGTCTGCTACGATCCATATCGCGAAGCGCATCGGCGCCTCGTCGCCTACCTGATTTCTCAATCAGCACGGTGACCTTGATAGAGGAAGCGCAGGCCGCACTAGGTGCTGCGCGCATCCGGGCCACCCCCTCCCGCTTCAACCGCACATGATCCAGCTATCCGACTGGAAGGTGCTAAACGAAGCGGCAACACAGTCTCTCAAAGGTCGGCGGCCAATGATCTTATTCTTGGCTCCTTCGAACATTCGCAGAGGAGCGCCTCAGAATGAACTGAAGCGCTCCTCGTGGCGGATCAATGCGTGTCAGATGATGTCGAAGCTGGCACTCGTCAGGGCCAGCTTCGCGTCAAGCTGAGCGAACTTCACTGCTGCGCTCGCACCATTGCCATCTGCATCGTAGTACAGGTTGCCCGTAGTTCCCTGGTAGATCACCCGGTCATCTGCGTCATGCGCCAGGGCCGAGGAGGTCGAGACATGGAATGCCGCCTCGCCCAGCATGCCTTCGCTCAGGCTTGCGAAGAAGGCGTTATCCAACAGGAGCCGATCCTGGTTCACGCTGAAGTCCGTGACCTGATCAACATTGCCTGAGATCAGCGCCTGATTGAACACAAAGCTGTCCTGCCCAGAGCCACCGCTCAGCCAATCTCGCCCAGCCCCGCCCGAGAGCCAATCGTTGCCTGAGCCACCACTCAGACGATCAGCGCCATTGCCGCCGAGAACATGGTCGTTCCCCGCGTTGCCGAAGAGATGGTCCCGACCATCACCTCCCGAGAGCCGGTCGTTGCCGGATCCTCCATAGACGCTGTCATTGCCGTCATCACCCCAGAGCCGATCATTACCCTGGTCACCGGACAGCTTGTCGTTGCCCTCTCCACCAAACAGCTTGTCGTCACCGCGGTTGCCATGAAGCTGGTCATTGCCGCGTTCACCATAGATGCGATCATCCTTACGGGTGCCGGCCAAGTTGTCCCTGCCGGAGGTGCCATTCTGGGCGTTGACACTGGGAAGCTGCACCTCTCTCAACTCACCTGAAGCAACTGGCAAGACAGCCTTATAGCCTGCCGTGCCATCAACTTCACCCGGTGTGCCAGCCCCAGCCCCGGCTGGAACCGTCATGCCGTGCAAAACGATCTCCCGCAGGTCCAGATCCTCCGCCGGAAGACCAAGATCTGTACTGCCGTGATGAACTTCCCCATGAGGATTGCTTCCGCCGATGTGGTAGTGCTCGGTAAAGAAGATCTGGCCGCCCGGAGCGGTTGGGAACCCTTCAAGTCCGACACCGGCCGGAGAGGTAAGCGTGAGCAGGATTGGCCCGTACTCAGGCAGGCCCTCGGCCAGCTCGACGTAGCCATCACCATCGGTGTCATTTGCGAGGGTGGGGGTCTGCGCGTCCTGTCCGGTCAGGAAGCCATGGATGTGCTGAGGATGAGGCTGTCCCGGCTCAAGGCCCGAGGCAGCGATGAGGACGGTGAGTTTGTCATCCTCAACAGCCAGCAGGGCATTGCCGCTGACTCCGGAGCCATTCAGAGTAGTGAAGCTGGTGGTGTAGAGGCGATCTGCCGTGAGGAAGTCGTGGACGAAGACACTGGCGTCAAAGCTGGTGCTGGCCATTGGGGTTCCCTTCCCTTTGAATTGTCCGAACTAGCCTTGGCTATTCGGACAGTATAGTCCGAACCTGTCAGGTCCGGATCAGTGGATACTCGGGACGGAAGCAAACGGATGCAGCCTGGCTTTGAATTTTTATCTAACATTAAGGGTTAGACAAATCTTTTCCTATTCTGAGATTTATTTTAAAAATACTCGCTCGAAAGCAGAAATCCCTCCGTATAAGAGGCAGATACATACGAAATATATTATCACATCGTTAATATAAACTTGGCAATTGAGGCGCAGAAGCAATTCAATGAAAATACCTGCCGGTTTTGATGAACGCTCCTAGCAATACCATAGCTCTCGTCGCGGAGCCTCAAGCTGCTCGGGTCAGAGCCCCATCCGCGCCATGCTCTCCTGACTGAAAGTTCGTAATCAAAAGCTCCTGTAGCAGGCTGCACGATGCGCAGAATCGCCCTTGTGGAAACGGGGACCGCCTCATTCGGGTGTCTTTGGAAGCATTCTGATCGGTGCCAGTTACCTGTCGGGCAAGCGCCAGTTGAACTTGGTGCAAGAGGCGCGGGCGGATACGCAGCGAATACTGACACGGACATTCCTCTCGGATCCTGGCCGATCGGACCCTGCGCCTTTATCCAAGCTTTGCCGCTTCCCTTCCATGGACGAGGCGTAGAGATGCGGTAGAGTGGCCCCGAACCGTGTTGCAACGGTTTTGCCTTCATGAGGGAAACACAATGTCCATGAAACTGACCCGTCGCGATTTGGCCAAGCTCGGTCTTGGCGCAGGCGCAGCGGCCGCTCTCGGTCGAAATGCCTTTGCCCAGGCGCCGGCCTTCTTTCGGATCGGGACTGGCGGTACCGCAGGAACCTATTATCCCATCGGTGGCCTGATCGCGAACGCGATTTCGAATCCGCCGCAGCTCGTCCTCACGGCTCAGGCGTCCAACGGCTCGGTCGCGAACGTCAACTCCATCGTATCGGGCGCTCTCGAATCGGGCTTCAGCCAAGCCGACGTTGCGTACTGGGCCTATACGGGCACCGGCCTGTTCGAAGGCAAGGGCAAGATGGAGGACCTGCGCCTCATCGCCAATCTCTATCCCGAGAGCATCCACCTCGTGGCCGCTAAGTCAGCCAATATCAAGTCCGTCTCGGACCTGAAGGGCAAGCGGGTTTCGCTCGACGAGCCGGGCTCCGGAACGCTCGTCGACGCCCGCATCATTCTCGGCGGCTGGGGCATCAAGGAAAGCGACGTGAAAGCGGACTTCCTGAAGCCGAACCAGGCCGCCGAACGCATGCGCGATGGCGGTCTCGATGCATTCTTCTTCGTCGGCGGGTATCCAACCAGCGCGATCACGGAGCTGGCGGCCACCGGCGGCGGCATCGACATCATTCCTCTGTCGGGCCCAGAAGCCGACGCGCTTCGCAAACAGTACAACTTCTTTGCCGCCGACGAGATTCCGGCAGGGACCTACAAGGATGTCGGCACCGTGAAGACGCTTGCCGTAGGCGCGCAGTGGGTCACCTCGGCGAAGGTACCGGATGCGGTCGTCTATGAGGTCACGAAGGGCCTGTGGGGCGACAAGACCCGCGCTGCCCTCGATGCAGGCCACGCCAAGGGCAAGATGATCCGCAAGGAAAATGCGCTGGCGGGCGCCGGCATTCCGATTCACGCCGGCGCAGAGCGCTTCTACAAGGAGGCAGGCCTCATCAAGGCCTGAGATCAGCCGTCTTTGACATCACCTCCCGCGTCGCGAGCCGCGGGAGGCGCCGTGTCTTAAAGTGTTTGCCTTCGCGCTCATTCGGTCGACAGGCAGGCCAAACGAATCCCTGAAGAGCGGCAATGCACGAATATGCACAGCCGCCTGCACACGAGAGCCGTATGTCCACACCAGACCCGTCCGCCCTGATCGAGAACCGCAGCCTCGAAGAGAAGTTTGATCCCGAGATGCGCTTCCGCCCTCTCCTGCCGGGAACGGCGTGGCTCGTGGCGGGGCTGCTGATTTCGCTCTCCCTGTTTCACTACTACACGGCGGGATTCGGCCTGCTGCGCGAGGCGACTCATCGCGGCATTCACATGGCCTTCGTTCTCGGGCTGATCTTCCTCGTATTCTCTGCCTTCAAGGCCCACCAGGATAAGATCGTCCCATCGAGCCCGTGGCGGCCGGGAGGAATTTCCCTCATCGATTGGGCCATGGCGATCGCAGTCACGATCGCGAGCCTTTATGTCCCATGGATCTTCGCCGAATTGGCATTCCGCGTCGGCAACCCGTCCGGGACGGATGTCGCCATGGGAACGATCCTGATCGTCCTCCTGCTCGAGGCGACTCGACGCTCCGTGGGATGGCCCCTCCCCGTCATCGCGATCGGCATGATGCTCTACGCCTATGTCGGCCCGTCCATGCCGGGTATCCTGCAGCATCCCGGCGCCACGTGGTCGAACATCGTCAATCACCTCTATCTCACGAGCCAAGGCATCTACGGCATCGCGCTTGGCGTCGTGGCGACTTACGTCTTCCACTACGTGCTTTTCGGTGTGCTTGCGACCCGCGTCGGACTGGGCAAGCTCTTCATCGACTTGGCGACATGCCTCGCTGGCCGCTATGCGGGCGGCCCCGCGAAGGTCTCGATTTTCGGTTCGGCCCTGTTCGGCATGATCTCCGGCTCGTCCATCGCCAATACGGTAACCGTGGGCTCGCTCACGATTCCTGCCATGATCCGCGTCGGCTATCAGCGCCATTTCGCGGCAGCGGTGGAATCCGCCGCATCCACCGGGGGACAGATCACGCCTCCGATTATGGGCGCGGCAGCGTTCCTGATGGTGGAGTTCCTGAACGTCTCGTACCAGACGGTCATTCTGGCAGCGATCGTCCCCGCCTGCATGCACTTCTTCGGTGTCTTCATGCAGGTGCACCTGGAAGCCAAGCGCGCGGGCCTGCGCGGATTGCCGCCAGAGGAGCTTCCGAAGGCCGCCAATGTGATCCGTGAAGGCTGGCAGACGATCATGCCGCTCGCCGTGCTGCTGATGGTCCTGTTCTCCGGCTTCACGCCTTATCTCGCCGCCTTCTGGGGCATCACGGCGTGCATCGTCGTAGGCGTCAGCCGCGTCCCGGCCGTGACGCTGGGCTTTCTGGCAGCCGTTGCCGCCACCATCGCCGCCGGCCTCCTGACGCAGTTCGTCTTCGTGCTCCCGGTTCTCCTGTTTGTCACGGCTCTGATGATCCATGCCTACGCGAAGAGCGATGCGGGCAAGGCGAAAGTGTTCGACCTCATCGATGCCTTCGTGGTCGGCGCGAAATATGCCATCAGCGTGGGCGCTGCGGCTGCCACCGTCGGCATCATCGTCGGCATCGTCACGCTCACCGGTGTGGGCTTCAAGATCTCCTTCATCGTCACCTCCTTCGCGGCGCAGATGGCGCAGACCGCAAGCGAGATCCTTCCTGTCTGGATCATGGACGTGAAGAGCATGACCCTGTTCTTCACGCTCCTGATGACGGCGATCGTCTGCATTCTGCTCGGCTGCGGCGTGCCCACGACGGCCAACTACATCATCATGGTGACGGTGGCGGCTCCTGCTTTGGGCATGCTCGGCGTGGTGCCCATCGTGGCCCACTTCTTCGTATTCTATTACGGGGTGCTCGCAGACATCACGCCGCCGGTAGCGCTTGCAGCCTATGCGGGAGCAAGCATGGCTGGAGCCGATCCTTTCAGGACGGGCAACACGGCGTTCCGTCTCGGCCTCGGCAAGGCCCTCGTGCCGTTCGTCTTCGTCTATGGGCCGGCCATGCTGCTGGTGACGCCCGGGTTCACCTGGGCGAGCTTCTTCCTGGTGACTGCAGGCGCCATTGCCGGGATCCTCTGCTTGTCGGCCGCATTCTCGGGATATGCTCTGACGCATATGCGGGCCTGGGAACGTTGGCTGATCGGCATTGCGTCCCTGCCGATCATCGCACCCGATCTGCAGACGACTTTGATCGGGCTGGTCATCGCAAGCCCGGTGCTCATTTCCCAAATCGTCAAGGTTCGCGCTCGAATAGCGTCCGCTCCTGCATGAGGCCGCGCGAACCGGAGAACGCTGAAGGCCCCCGCTTCGGTCAGCGAGGGCCTTTTCCTTCCAGAGATCGGAAATTGGGCGCGATCACTTCGTCGCCCCATGAAGCGCTCTGATCCGCCCGTCCTGGCGCAACTCACCTGTCAGCAAGGGCTTCGCACGCCTTCGAAGAGGACGTTCTCAAGGCAGACTATGCTACCGAGCGCATGTCGGGCTCATCTTCAACGGCTTGCTCCGAAGTCCGCTCCAGCTGAACGGCATAGGCGGCCTCCAGGCCCCGGAAGCGAAGCGAGTCGTCGGGCTCCGACAGTCCGGCCACGACAGGGACACGCTCGGAGAAGCGGGTGAGCGCACTCCGAAGGAACCGCACATTTCGGGGCACCGGATGAACGCCGAACGCGGCGTCTCTCACGATGGCCTTCGCGGCGGCATAGAGATCATCGATCGCCGCCTCCACGCCGGGATCGCGCTTCATGAGGCTCATGGTGTTGATGAGCAGAACGCGCAGATCGTGCAGGTCGGTCTCCCTGCCCTGCCCGGCGATGGAATCGATCACCAGTTCGACCGCCGCGATCCTCTCGCGGATCGTCTTTTCGAAGCTCTCGTCCGTCATGAGCGCTAACCCCCGTGAGTCGCCAAAACCGTTTCCATCGGCTTGCCGGAGAGAATGCGCGCGCATGGTTAACGAATGCTTACGGCATAACTGAAAGCCTTTTATCCGCTGGCTTTCAGCCAGGGAGAAGATCTCAACATCCCTCGCACATGTTGCGCCTCGCCTTCTGCTCCAGCTGCTCACCCTCGATGAAGAGGTCTTCTTCGCGCGATGTGGGAGGTACGGCGGAGGCCCGGCCCGGTTGGCGATTGACGCCTCCGATTCCTCCTGTCGTGGCCGTCGTATCCTGCGCCGTCCCGCCGGTGCTGCCTTCGGTCCCGGGAGGAGGAACCGGACCTGCCGTCGCCTCGGAGGACGCTGGCGCTTGGATTGGATTCGCAGCCCCGCCGGTTCCGGATTGCTCAGCTCCCTGCCTTGAAGCGGAATCAGGCTGCGTTGCGGTACCCTGCTGAGGCAGGCGAAGCGGGGCGTTGGGCGACGTTACCGTGTTGGGAGAGGACGTCACGCCTCCGCCGGGGCCCCCACTTCCACCGGGCGAGGAGGTTTGCGCCCATGCGGCGCCTGCGAGGAGGCAAGACGATAGGAGGATAACCGAGAACCTGGAGCGCATGTGCATTCTCCCGACAAAGGGGCATTGCACGTCAACTCGGCGGAGAGGTCGATGTTTCCTCTCACCGACGCCAGACGACCAGGCTCACGGGCCCGGCCGGATCAAGGATCTGCCTGTCGCCGGGCTTGAGCCCCGCCGCAGCAAGAATCGCCTCTGCACTCCTGCCGCTTTCGCATTCTGTGAAAACGGGCACGCCCCCGGGAACGGCGACGCCTTCCGCGCGCGTGAGATGGAACGCATCGTAGCCGAGCTTCAGGAACAGGTCGAACACCTGCCGCCCGCCGGGCACGGCGACCCTGCCGCCATGGGGAAGGACTCTGCGGATGGCGTGAGCCCAGGAGAGCTTCTCAGGGTTCCACCACCAGCCGTCGGCCCGCTGCTCGATCCCTTCGGACGAGGACGACAGGATCATGCGCACCCGCTTTCGCGGATTGGGATTGGCCTCGTGCCCCAGGCGGCCCAGCACGGTCACATCCGACTGGTTGAGCTCCGCCTGAAAGTAGGCCCAGTCCGCATCGTTGCGCAGCGCATCGGGAGTCCGCCCCGTCTCATCGGCGATACGATCGTCATCCGATACGATGGCATAGCCATGGATTTCAACGGGGGACATCGGGCAGCCTTTCCTTGGACGGATGCGCGAGCGCCGTGATCATGAGGATCCACAGCACCAGCGCATTCAGCATGTGCCAGAGCGCATGCGTGCCGAGTGGTAGCCCAGAGCACACCGCACTGTCGACGGAGCGGAACACCAGCGAAAGGCCGAAGGTGCAGCCTGCCCACAGCAGAGCCCTGCCCGCTCGCCCTGTCGACTGCCCTAGGCATGCTAGCCCAACACCCACCAACGCCATCAGAGCCGGCAGGTAGCTCACGGAGCCGTTGAGCGTGACGCCTGGAAAGACGCTGAACCACAGTCGCTCGAAGCCGATGTTGACGGCTGCGAAGACCAGAGTGGTCGCGACTGCCGGCATGATCCTGAGCCTCAGATACCGCCGCATGGCCAGCAGGACGTAGCTGTAGATGAACGCTGCGATCGGCAGCACGTCCGCGAGCAGCGACCAACGATTCGCAAAGGTGTGAAACAGGAAGCTGCCTATGCCGACGGCGGCGGCCACAGCAATGAGCCAGAGCGCGGGCCAGTCCGGTCTCTCCCCACGCCGCCACACCCGGAAGGCAGCGAGAGCCGCAAGCAGAAAGAACACGTTCGAGAGCGCATTCACCGGCTCCGCCCAGAAGCCCGGATCGAGGCGTTCGCAATAGCTGTCGATGGGCTCAAACCAGGAGACGCTCATCGCATGCAACCGTGGGGATGATGACCGGTTGCACCTTGCAAGCTTACGACGAACAGCCGATGAAAGTCACAAGAGGCCAATGGGACCGTTACGATGCGCATAGCCACCTGGAACGTGAACTCGATCAAGCAGCGGTTGGACCACCTCTCCACCTTCGTGAAAAGCGCTGATCCGGACGTGCTGTGCCTGCAGGAGCTGAAGTGCATGGACGAGGCCTTCCCGAGGGCCGAGGTCGAAGCGCTCGGTTACAACGTCGTCACCCATGGTCAGAAAGCCTATAACGGCGTCGCCATTCTCTCCAAGCGACCGCTCGAGGACATCCGGCGGGGCCTGCCGGGGGATGAGAGCGACGAGCAGGCGCGCTATCTCGAGGGCACGATTTCGACGTCAGCGGGCGTGGTGCGCGTTGCATCGATCTACCTGCCCAACGGCAATCCCATCGGTACGCCGAAATTCAGCTACAAGCTCGCCTGGATGGACCGCCTCATCGCGCATGCGCGTCGCCTTCTCCCTCTGGAGGAGCCTCTCGTTCTCTGCGGCGACTACAACGTAATCCCCGAGCCCAAGGATGCGGCCAATCCTGAGGCCTGGACCGGCGACGCGCTTTTCCAGCCGGAAAGCCGGGCAAAGTTCCGTGAGCTTGAAAATCTCGGGTTTGCCGATGCGGTGCGCGCCTGCGGCGACCAGCCGGGGCTCTATTCGTTCTGGGATTATCAGGCGGGCGCCTTCCAGCGGAACAACGGCATCCGCATCGATCATCTGCTGCTGTCGCCTCAGGCGCAGGACAGGCTCAAGAGCGCGTCGATCCGCAAGGAAGTCCGCGGATGGGACAAGCCCTCCGACCATGTGCCGGTGATGGTGGATCTGGATATCGAGTAGATGCACCGGATCCGAAGCGATCCCACTTCGGGAAACAGTCCGATGCGTCGTTGCTCTAAGCCGTGCGATCAGCGTCGCGACTGGATGTATTGCTCAAGCAGGGCAAGCGCCAGCTTCCGGTCGCTCTCGTCCGCGGCAGCAAAAGCGTCCGCGTAGAGGCTCTCGATCCACTGATCCTTGCCGTTCTCAGCTGCGGCCTCACGAGCGAGCGTCAGCCACATGAGCCCCTTGGCACGCTGGCGCGGCACGCCCTGTCCGTTCATGAGCATGTGCCCGAGGAGCGCCTGGGACGGGTGATGTCCCTTTTCAGCGGCAAGGTTGAACCAGCGGGCAGCCTGACGCGCATCCCGGGCGACGCCCGTTCCTTCCATATAGAGACGGGCGAGGTTGTACTGGGCATTGGAGTCGCTGAAATAGGAGGCTGCGTAGCTGAACATCTCCACGGCGCGAGCCGGGTTGGCGCTCACATAGGTGCCTTTGATGCCGTCCAGGAAATAGCTGCCGAGCGCCACGAAGGCGCTCGAGACAACCGTGGCATTCGGCGAATCCGGGCTCTCGTCCGCATGCTGATCCGCGAGCCTCGAGAAATACTCGAACGCCTTCAGATCGTCGTGCTCGACGCCGTCACCGTCGGCATACATGCGGCCAAGCTTCCAAAGCGCCAGCGTATGCCCCTGCCCCGCTGCATATTCGAGTGCGGCAGCAGCTCCCAGCTTGTCGCCGGCATTGTAGTCACGCATGCCGGTGCGCAACGCTTCGCGAACCGAACCGTACTTGGCAGAAGGCGCGAGGACGGGTGCGAGAGCCGGCGTCAAAGGCTGGGGGCGCGGCGCCGCGTCCAGCGCGAAAGCCGACGAGGAGCCGAGCAGAACGAACGCGCAAGCAGCCGCCGTCGTCAAACGGTTTGTCAGCTTCAGCTTGTGGATCAGGCGCGCGTTCATGGATTTTTAACTCTTTTTCCATCCGGTTCTCACGAAGGCCCCACCGGGATGGAACTTTCGTGATTTGCCATGTGCTGCGCCACCTATGCAATGATCCTCGCAACAGGAAGTCCGATAGCGTTAATCGACTGCGCCCCTGAAGCGATCTGTCATAAAGCCTTGGTTTAGAAGCACTTTAGCTGACTTCCACAGGTGCTCGCCCTTTATGGCGGGATCGCGGCGACGCTTGGGCCAAGAGCGGCAGGATAAGGAAGGTTTCTGGGTGTTGCAGACCCGCAACATCTTTTCACATCTCTTTGCCACTCTGTAACAGGTCTCTCGTTTCGTGGCCGGTCTCTCCCTGGAAAATTAGACCAACATTCCCCCGCGGAAGGTGCGCTCACGCACAACGATCAGCATGCCTATTCGGGAATCGTTTCCGATGAGAACCAAACCCGCTCGTAAACCGCGACGGCACCGGCGTCGGGAGAGCGCTCGCTCGTGAGCCAGACCGACCGCACGCAGGCAAGACCGGCCTCTGTCGGCGGCGATTCCAGAACTCGTTGCTGCGTGACGCCACTGCATGAGATGAAGCCCACCGTCATGAGCGGCCTAGCGGTGAATCCGCCTGCAAGGCGCCTGATAAGGACAGCCGGTCCCCACCCCTGGTGCGGCTGCCATGGAAAGATCAGCCGCCCGTCGGCTTTGAGCGCCTTCAACCACTCGGGATCCGGCGCCGCCACGCCGGCATTCACATAGACGACGTCCGCCTGCGGCAGAGCGCGCCCGAAGGCCGAGCCCGCATGCACCGCCACGTGGGAAAAGCCCTTCAGATTCTGGGTGGCAGCTTCAGCAAGGTCGGCCTCGTATTCATAGGCCTCCACATGGCCGCCTGGCTGCACGAGATGCGCCAGAATGGCGGTGTAGTAGCCGGTGCCCGCCCCGACGTGAACCACGCTTTCTCCTGGCTGCGGGCTCACCACGTCGAGCCACGCCGCATGGAGCGCAGGTTCGCCGTTGTTGATGCCGCGCTCCCGGTCGATCGCGACGAGCACATTGTCATAGATTCCGGCAATGTCGCCCGTCGTAACCGCAAGGCCCGCGCTGATCGTCGTCCATGGCGGCGGCGGAAGAAAGTTCTCGCGGGGAACAGCCGCAAAAGCCTGCTCGATGCGCCTGTCACGACAATCGGTCAGGCGCGCAATCTGCGCGGCATAGGCGGAGCGGTATGTCTCAAGCGCGGTCTTGGACATACCATGAAAGTCGCAACCGCCTCGACCGGTTCCGGGCTGTCCTCAAACTGTTCGGCTACATCCTGAACACGCCGAACTTCGTTTCGGGGATCGGGGCGTTCAGCGCAGCCGAGAAGGCCAGCGCCAGCACGCGGCGCGTTTCGGACGGCAGGATGATGCCGTCATCCCACAGGCGCGCGGTAGCGTGGTAGGGGGAGCCCTCCTCTTCGTACTTGCTGCGGATCGGGGCCTTGAAGGCTTCCTCCTCCTCCGCGCTCCAGCTCTTGCCCTCGGCCTCGATGTTGTCCCGACGCACGGTGGCCAGGACGCTTGCCGCCTGCTCGCCGCCCATCACCGAAATGCGGGAGTTCGGCCAGGTGAACAGGAAGCGCGGAGAGTAAGCGCGTCCGCACATGCCGTAGTTGCCGGCACCGAACGAGCCGCCGACGAGGAGCGTGATCTTCGGAACCTGGGCACAGGCAACAGCCGTGACGAGCTTCGCCCCGTCCTTCGCGATGCCGCCCGCCTCATATTGGCGGCCCACCATGAAGCCGGAGATGTTCTGCAGGAAAAGCAAGGGGATGCGCCGCTGGCAGCACAGCTCGATGAAATGCGCACCTTTCAGGGCGCTTTCGGAAAACAGAATGCCGTTATTGGCGACGATGCCGACCGGTATGCCCCAGATCCGGGCGAAGCCCGTCACCAGGGTCGTGCCGTAGAGCCGCTTGAACTCGTCGAACTCGGAACCGTCCACGAGACGCGCGATAACCTCGCGGATGTCGTATTGCTTCTTGAGATCGGTGGGCACGATCGCATCGAGATCCTCGATGGCATATTTCGGCTCCACCGGTTCGGCCAGATCGATGTCGATCTTCTTGCGGGTGTTCAGCGTGCCGACGATGCGGCGCACGATGGCAAGGGCATGCACGTCGTCGGTGGCGTAATGATCCGCCACGCCCGAGAGCCGCGCATGGACGTCCGCGCCGCCGAGATCCTCCGCCGACACCACCTCGCCGGTCGCCGCCTTCACCAGAGGAGGCCCGCCGAGGAAGATCGTGCCCTGGCGGCGCACGATAACCGTCTCGTCCGACATGGCGGGCACATAGGCGCCGCCTGCGGTGCAGGAGCCCATCACGCAGGCGATCTGCGGGATGCCCATCGAGGACAAAGTGGCCTGGTTGTAGAAAATGCGGCCGAAATGATCGCGGTCGGGGAACACCTCCGTCTGGTGCGGAAGGTTCGCGCCGCCGGAATCGACCAGATAGATGCAGGGCAGACGGTTCTCGCGCGCAATCTCCTGCGCGCGCAGGTGCTTCTTCACCGTCATCGGATAATAGGTGCCGCCCTTGATCGTCGAGTCGTTGCAGACGATCATGACCTCGCGGCCTTCGACGCGCCCGATGCCGGTGATGATACCTGCGCCGTGGATCGCATCCTCGTACATGCCATAGGCCGCCAGCGAGCCGAGTTCCAGGAAGGGAGCGCCCGGATCGAGCAGGCGCATCACGCGCTCCCGGGGCAGGAGCTTGCCGCGGGCCAGATGCCGCTCACGCGCCTTTGCGGGGCCGCCCTCCGCGGCAGCCTGCCGTTTGGCCTGAAGTTCGCGGGCGAGGTCCGCCCAGGCAGCGCGGTTCGCCCGCGCATTGTCTGATGACAGGTCGGCAGAAGTGGCGATGACGGGCACGGCGTCAGGCTCCCTGATTGTTCTTGGTTCACTCCTCACGGCTAGAACATCGGCCCCAAAAGTGAAATCCACTTTTGGGATCATTCCGATGCTCCCGTTCCGAATAGCTCATCGTAGATCGCTGCAAAACCGCGACCACATTTCGCTGGCGCGGTCCGCTGGTCTTGTACGATGCGCTATTGCCGAGGGGCTCTCCGTCAGTAGCTGGGACCAGGGAGCCCGGCAACTCTGCCCGTGAGGCTTTCGCGTTAGCCTTTCGCCCGAATGACGGTTTCCCTCCGGATGACGCCGGAGCCGCAGCGATAGGCGATGCCGCGAACGAGGGACCAGTCCTCGGAGTTCTTCTGGAGATAGAGATGGGTGCCGCCCAGTGCGACCGTTGCCTCCAGCATGCCTTGGGTCGCCGAGCCGAAACCCGGCGTGGTCGGCACGACGGGGCTCACCTCTCCCAGCCGCTGGCAGACGCGCACGTCAGCCGGCGAATCGACGATATGGACCAGATCCTCGGGATCGGGACGGTAGGCACAGGCCGAGACGCTTACGAGGAGAAGAGAGGCAAGAAGAATGCGCTGCATGAAATGTCCGCCCAAAGTCAGCCGTTTGCTCTAGCTTAGAGCACGAAGCGCTTCGGAGGAGAAGCCTGACCATGGCGGGTGTGAAAAACTGTCTCTCAGTTGCCGGGGAGCAACGGAGCCGCCACACGCTCGGTCGGCCCGAAAATGGTTTCGAAAGCCCTTCGTAGGACGGCATCGACCTCCGGCATGGTCACGGGAATGCCGAGATCCATGAGGCTGGTGACCCCGTGCTGCGTAACACCGCAGGGAACGATGCCGGAGAAATGGGAGAGATCCGGCTCCACGTTCAGGCTGATGCCATGGTAGGTGATCCAGCGCCGAACGCGGATGCCGATGGCGGCAATCTTATCCTCGGCGGTTTCCCCCTTGTCCGGACGGCGCACCCACACGCCCACCCTGTCCTCTCGCCGCTCCCCCCGGATGTTGAAAGCATCGAGCGTCTGGATCAACCATGCTTCGAGAGCCGCCACGTAGCGGCGCAGATCAGGGTTCCGGCGCTTCAGGTCGAGCATCACGTAGGCGACCCGCTGCCCAGGGCCATGATAGGTGTATTGTCCGCCCCGTCCCGAGGGGTGAACGGGGAAGCGGTTCGGGTCGACGAGATCCGATTCTTGAGCGGAAGTGCCAGCCGTGTAGAGGGGCGGATGCTCCACCAGCCAGACCAGTTCTCTGGCCTTTCCATCCGCGATCGCCTGAGCCCTCGCTTCCATGAAGGCGACCGCCTGCTCATAGGGCGTCAGCCCCTCGGCAATCGCCCACTCGACGGAATCGGATCCGCCCTCGCTCAAGAATCGGTCGGCCAAGCTGTCCCGCAGGTTCGACACCATGTCACCTTCTGTTCATCGAGGGAGGATGTTGTGATCACTAGGGCCGCCGGGGGTCAACACGCGGCCCTGTAAATCCTCCACCGTTCCGCTGTTCATATAGTAACGGCGGGACGATTCATGCACAGGCTCCGGGACGAAATGTCGAGTTTCGCGGGTGACTGCAAAGATGGGCTTGCAGTGCCCGGATCGATCTGTTAGAGCGACCACCTCTTCAGGAGAAACGCTCCTGAACACGAGTTCCGCGGCCATGGCGGAATTGGTAGACGCGCTAGCTTGAGGTGCTAGTGGGGAGACCCGTGGAGGTTCGAGTCCTCTTGGCCGCACCAACTCATCTGATGCCTTCGGGCATGACAAAGAGGCCCCTTTTGCGGGGCCTTTTTTGTTGCCCATATTGAGTGACGCTCCAGGTTCTTGAGACCCTTGGTTCAAGAACCTGAATCAACTTTGCGGAAAAGACGGCTAACCGATTCCCTGAACGAGGCTTTTCAGGCGCATTGCATCGGCTTGCGCACACACCTAAAAGGCCACGGCAACCTTCCGAGGACAGGCTCATGATGGAAGTCGAAAACGATCCGACGCTTCCACCGCCCGAAGGGCCGGCTCCTCAGCCGCTCGCCTTCCGAGACGAGGAAGGCGAGCTCAACCCAGAATTCCTCGCCGCCGCCGCCGATGCGATCGAAGCATCGGACACCGAGCGTCTGCAGGAACTGGTGGAAGACTTCCACGAATCCGAACTCGGCGACCTGCTCGAAGCCCTGGAGCCGGAGCACCGCCCTCGCCTCATCGAGCTTCTGGGGTCAGCGTTCGACTTCACGGCCCTCACCGAAGTCGACGAGGCGGTCCGCGAGGAGATTCTCGAAGAACTCGAAACCTCGACCGTTGCGGAGGGCGTCCGCGACCTCGATTCGGACGATGCTGTCACGATTCTCGAAAGTCTGCCCGAAGAGGAGCAGGCTGAGGTTCTCGAGCAGCTCCCGGCTGTCGAGCGCGTCGCGCTCCAGCGCTCCCTCGACTATCCGGAGGACAGCGCCGGACGGCGCATGCAGACCGAGTTCATCGCCGTGCCGCCCTTCTGGACGGTGGGGCAGACCATCGACTTCATGCGTGAGACGGCGGACCTGCCCGATACCTTCTACGAAATCTTCGTCATCGATCCGGCGGGCCATCTCCTCGGCGCCGTCGCCCTCGACCGCCTTCTGCGCTCGAAGCGCCCCGTGACGATCCAGGAGGTCATGGACGACGAGCCGGACCGGGTGGAGGCCACCGAGCACCAGGAAGAGGTCGCCCGCCTCTTCGAGCGCTTCAACCTCGTTTCCGCCGCGGTAGTGGACAAGGAGAACCGCCTCGTCGGCGTGATCCTGGTCGACGACATAGTCGACGTGCTCGAGGAAGAGGCGGATGCCGACATCAAGCAGCTCGGCGGCGTGAAGCCGGACGAAGAGCTATCGGACACGGTCTTCTACATCCAGCGCAGCCGCTTCCCGTGGCTATTCGCCAACATGTGCACGGCCTTCCTCGCGTCGGGCGTAATCCGCATTTTCGAAAGCTCGCTCCAGCACATGGTTGCGCTCGCGATTCTCATGCCTATCGTCGCCTCCATGGGCGGCAATGCCGGGACACAGACCATGACTGTGGCCGTCCGGGCACTCGCCACCCGTGAGCTCGGCCGCTCCAATGCTTGGCGCATCATCACCCGCGAGGCAGCGGTTGGCCTGCTGAACGGCGTCGTCTTCGCCTTCATCATGGGCGGCTTGGCCGCTCTGTGGTTCCAGTCGGCCGAGCTCGGCTTCGTCATCGGTCTGGCGCTCGTCACCGTGCTGGTCTTCGCCGCCCTCGGCGGCATCTTCGTGCCCCTCGGCCTCAACCGCCTGGGCGTCGACCCCGCCGTTTCATCCGGGCCTTTCGTGACTACGATCACCGATATCGTGGGCTTCTTCTCGTTCTTGGGCATAGCCACGCTCTGGTTTAATCTGTAATTTGATTGCAGAGCAGTCTTCGTAAGGGGGTGTTAACCGATTTCGGGCATCCCTGATGCGATCCAGTTCTGCGTTCATTACAGTTAAGCCCGATGACGACACGCCGCCGTTCCTCCCGCCGCTCCAGAAGCTCCGGCCTGACGACGTTCCTTCGGGCAGCGCGTTTCGGCGGTCTCGCCGTCGTGGCCCTGGGCCTCGCCTCATGCGCCGTAGCACCCACCTCGAGCCGCTATCCGATGAAGAGCGATGCGCGCCCCCACCAGGGCGTCGCCAAAGCCCACCGCCTGCCGATCCACGGCGTGGACATTTCCAAGTGGCAGGGCAAGGTCGACTGGGCCGCCCTGCGCAACGCCGGTACCCAATTCGCCTTCATCAAGGCCACCGAAGGCGGTGACCATGTCGACAGCCGTTTCCTGGAAAACTGGTATGGGGCCAAACGGGTTGGCATCCCGCGCGGCGCTTATCACTTCGTGTTCTGGTGCCGCCCGGCCCATGAGCAGGCCGCCTGGTTCAAGAAGAACGTCCCCGCCGATCCGGAGGCCCTGCCCCCGGTTCTCGACGTGGAGTGGAACGGCCAGTCCGTGAACTGCCCGAAGAAGGTGCCGCGCGAGCAGGCTCTGGCCATGATCGACACGATGCTGCGCGAGATGGAAGCCCATACCGGCAAGCGTCCGATCATCTACACCGACATCACCTTCCATAAGGAAATCCTGGAAGGCGAGTTCAAGGATTATCCCTTCTGGATCCGCAGCACCGCCGCCGAACCGCACGAACGGTATGCGGACCGGCGCTGGACGTTCTGGCAGTTCACCACCACAGGCCGCGTGCCGGGCATCGACGGGGACGTGGACCGCAACACCTTCTACGGCACCGAGAACCAATGGCGCATGTTCGTCCAGAGCGCCTGCGACCCGCGCGATTACCGCCGGCTTGCTCCTGCGGGACGGTGCCAGCCTCTCGATACGGTCCAGACCGCCAGCATCGACGAGTAGTCTCCGGGGACAGCGTGTCCAGAGGACTATCCTGCTCCTTAGGGTGCCTGCACAGCAGAAGTTCACAGCGGCAGGGCAGCGGCCGTAAGATGCGAGGAAGGGTATTCTTTCTCTCAACGCCGACAAGACGCAGTGGCTGAGTTCGAGATCCAGCTCAGGAACAGACCGGTCTTCCTCAAGCTCAGCGACTTCGTTCTCTGATCCAAGCCCCCGCCTAAGGCACATCCCTGCCCCTGCCCCTGGCGGGCTTTATTCGTCGGCAATTTCCGCATTCGACCAATTTACCTGAGCGCCCAGCTTGAAAAGGTCAGCATTGCTGTCCAAGATGACGGCAGAACGATGAGCGATCCACGGTGCAATGACGCCAGTGGGCATATGGAGGACCGAGAATGCTGCCGAACGCCGCAAAAGCCTTCAATTTCGACCTCGGCGAAACCGCCGATGCCATCCGTGAGACCGTGCGGGACTTCGCCCAGGAGAAGATCGCCCCGCGGGCTGACGAGATCGACCGCACGAACCAGTTCCCGCGCGATCTCTGGCCCCAGATGGGCGAGCTCGGGCTCCACGGGATCACGGTGGAAGAGGAATACGGCGGCACGGGCCTCGGCTATCTCGAGCACGTGATCGCGATGGAGGAAATCTCCCGCGCCTCTGCCTCGGTCGGCCTGTCGTACGGCGCGCATTCCAACCTCTGCATCAACCAGATCCGCCGCAACGGCAATGACGATCAGAAGCGCCGCTACCTGCCGAAGCTGATTTCCGGCGAGCATGTGGGCGCGCTCGCCATGTCCGAGCCGGGCTCGGGCTCTGATGTGGTGTCCATGCGCACCCGCGCGGAGAAGCGCGGCGACCGTTATGTACTCAACGGCAACAAGATGTGGATCACCAACGGTCCCATTGCCGAAACCCTCGTGGTCTATGCGAAAACCGATCCGGAGGCAGGTCCGCGCGGCATCACCGCCTTCATTATCGAGAAGGGGTTCAAGGGCTTTTCAACCCACCAGAAGCTCGACAAGCTCGGCATGCGCGGCTCCGACACCTGTGAGCTAGTGTTCGAGGATTGCGAGGTGCCGGAGGAGAACGTGCTCGGCCAAGTCGGCAAGGGCGTGAACGTGCTCATGTCCGGTCTCGACTACGAGCGCGCGGTGCTGGCCGCAGGCTCCACGGGCATCATGCAGGCCTGCATGGACGTGGTGCTGCCCTACATTCATGAGCGCAAGCAGTTCGGGCAGGCCATCGGCGAGTTCCAGCTGGTGCAGGGCAAGATCGCCGACATGTATGTGACGATGAATGCCTCCAAGGCCTATGTCTATGCGGTGGCGAAGGCCTGCGACCGGGGCGAGACCACCCGCGAGGATGCGGCCGGCGCGATCCTCTACGCCGCAGAAAACGCCACGAAGATGGCGCTCGATGCGATCCAGCTCCTGGGCGGCAACGGCTACATCAACGATTACCCAACGGGCCGCCTGCTGCGCGATGCGAAGCTCTATGAGATCGGTGCCGGCACCAGCGAGATCCGCCGGATGCTGATCGGCCGCGAGCTGTTCAACAAGACCGCTTGAGGACGATCAGATCGTCCACACGTCCCGCGTCATGGCGATCAGGGAAAGCCCCTGATCGCTCCTGCGAAAGATCAGGCGCAGGCTCTTCCAGTTCATAGCGGCCATGTCGCCTTTGCCGCGAATGTGCAGCTCGACGACGATGCTGTCCGGCGCGAATTCGTGGTTGTTGTTGATGTCGTTCCCGCGCTGGCGCGGCTCGTTGTAGAGCACCTCGTCCGCCTGCCGGTAATCCGCGTTCCACACGAATTCTTCGAAGTAGCGGCTGCAGGTGGCCTCGATGGGGTCGCCGCTGCCGTCCTTCTCGCCCCAATGCCGCATCTGCGGATTGGCAGCGCAGGTCTCCACCTCGGTGCGGGACAGGCGCACGTCGCTGCCATCGATCATGACATAAGGACTTACGATCAGCCCCTCCTCACCTGTGAAGGAGGCGAGTTTCGCAAAATCCTTGCGGGCCAGAGCGTCCAGGACTTCTGCGACAATGCCCTGGGCAGCCGCACGCGCAGCCTCAGGCGCGGGTGGCTTGGCCAAAGCAGCTTGGGCATTGGACAAGAGGCACAGCAGCAAAAGGGCAAGAATGCTTTTCATCGGGCATTCCAAATCGGCGGGAGCCTGATATTACCAGGAAAAGATGAAACGTTGCTACAGGGAGCTGCGCATCCCTCTGGTGGCCTTCGGTGCACGCGGCCGCTATGAGTAGCCTATCCCAACGTCAGGAAACTCTCATGACCCTCGACAAGACGATCGCCGACGCCCTGCGCGCTGCTTCCACTGCCACCATCACCACCGTGCTGCTGAAGAAGGGCATCCGCCGCTGCTGGATGAACGGGCCGATGCCTGCCTTCAACGCCACGGAAAAGATGGTTGGACGCGCCTTCACCCTGCGCTTCGTGCCCGCCCGCGAGGATCTGGCGACGCCCGAATCCTGGGCCTCTCCAATCTCTACCCGCGCCGCCATCGAGGCCATGCCGGAAGGCTGCATTGCGGTCGTCGATTCTATGGGCGTCACCGATGCCGGCATCTTCGGCGATATCCTCACCGCCCGCATGAAGAAACGCGGCGTGGCGGCGCTCGTCACGGACGGCGTGGTGCGCGACGCGGTCGGTGTGGAAGGCACGAACCTGCCGGTCTGGTGCGCGGGCGTTGCGGCTCCTCCGTCCGTCGCAGGCCTCACCTTCGTCGGCTGGCAGGAGCCCATCGGCTGCGGCGGCGTGGCGATCTTCCCGGATGACGTGATCGTCGCCGACCGCGACGGGGTGGTCGTCATTCCGGCGGCTCTCGTCGAGGATGTCGCGAAGGCGGCCGTCGAGCAGGAGCGCTACGAATTGTGGGTGATGCGCGAGGTGGAGAAGGGCGTGCCCCTCCCCGGCCTTTACCCGCCCAATGCCGAGACGAAGGCCCGCTATGAGGCCGAGTCGAAGGCTTAACAACATCAGGAAGGATGGCTGGTGTTCTACTACGTTTCGAAAGTTGCCTGGTTCTTCGCCACGCCATCCAATCTGCTTCTGAGCCTCATCCTCTTAGGCTTCGTGCTCGCGCTCTTCCGTCGGGTGCGGGCACTCGGCATCGGCATCGCCTTCACGGTGACCGCACTGACGATTGCCTTGGGTCTCCTGCCCGTATCGACCTACCTCCTGACCCCGCTGGAGGAGCGCTTTCCGCCGTTCCACGACGACGGCAAGCCTGTGAACGGAATCGTCCTGCTCGGCGGGTCCGTGGAGGCATCGGACTCGATCTCTCGGGGACGGCTGGTTGCCAATGAATCGGCTGAGCGAGTGCTCGATACCATTCAGCTGGCGCATCGCTACCCGCAGGCACGCATCCTGATTTCGGGTGGCGGCGGCAATGTGTTCGGCGACGGGGCCGCCGAGGCTCCGATCATCGCCGAGTACTTCAAAAGCATCGGCATCGATCCTGCCCGCATCGTCGTGGAAGGTCGCTCTCGCACCACATCGGAAAACGCATCTTACTCCCGCGATCTGATAAGGCCGCTCGAGGGCGAACGCTGGCTCCTCGTCACATCGGCGTGGCACATGCCTCGCGCCATCGCTGTTTTCGAGAAGGCGGGCTTCGCCGTCACGGCCTATCCGGTCGATTTCCGGACGGGTGGCGGATCGAACAACCATCGCCCCTTCGCCTACATCTCGGACGGATTGCGACGGCTCGACGTGGGCACGAAAGAATGGGCTGGCCTCATCGGCTATTACCTGACCGGCCGCACGAACGAGCTGTTTCCTGCGCCTCAGCCTTCGTCAGTCGCTGTCGGAAGCGCGAGCCGATAGGTGCCGCGAAACTCATCGGGGTCGACGGGCTTTCCCTTCCTCAGGATTGTGATCCGTCCTTCCTTCATCAACCGCACCGCCACACGTCTCAAGGGCTGCATGAGGGGGCCCCACTCTTCGGGACGATGCCCGCCAACCGCGCTGGCCACGTCAGCGGGACTGATCGACTTGCCCGGACCGCGATCATTGAGCAGCGCGAGCATGACGGTTTCCAGTTCTTCGGGACTTGCGCTCCTAGGCATGATCGCCTCCCAGCGCGGCATCGCGCGCATCGGAAACAAACTGGCGCCGCCACATGACGAAGAGAACGCCTGCCGTCGCAGCAATGAAGAGGTAGGCGCTGATGAACCAGCCCAGATAGGCAAGCGAGAAGAAGAAGGCCCGCTGCCCGCGATTGAAGTGCTTTCCTGCCACGACGTTCATGGCCGCAGCCTGCCGCGCCGCGACCAGAGCCTCCTCGCGGTTGCCTTCGTTCAGCACGGGCACGGCGCCGACGAGGATCGCCATGTAGTTGAACAGGCGATACGACCAAGCGAACTTGAAGAAGGCGTAGACGAAGATGACGGCGAGGCCGATCACCTTCACCTCCCACGCCAAAGGCGTGGGCGGCGTTCCGAACGGCAGCTGGGAAAAAATCGGCAGAACATCGTTCGTCGAGCGCAGCAGGGCCAGGACGCCACCGATGGCGATGAGGGAAGTGGAGGCGAAGAAGGCCGTCCCATTCATCAGGGAAGCCATGATCGTGGTATCCACAATCCGGTTCTCGCGCACCACGAGCTGCTCCATCCAGCGGAAGCGGTACCCGTTCATGACCTTGTTGAGGCTTTTCTGTCCTGGAGCCGTGAACTCGACGGCAGCATTATAACCGAGCCAGGCCAGGACGAAGAAGCCCAGGGCCGCGTAATCGATAAAGGTGAACCCGAGCAACCTTCGTCTCCGTTGACTCTGCCGCCATCATGCCCAGTCTGGTGGAAGCCTGAAAGGGGAGCAATCCGGCCATGCCTCAGACCATCTCACGCGGCTACAAGACCTTGCTCAACGAGGCCAGCGCAAAAATTCGAACTTTGCCTACCGAGGAGGCAATCGCCTTACATGGGCGCGAGGATGTGGTCTTCGTGGACCTGCGCGACCCCCGCGAATTGGAGCGGGAGGGCCGCATCCCGGGGGCCGTGCACTGCCCGCGGGGCATGCTGGAATTCTGGATCGATCCGGAGAGCCCGTACCACAAGACAGTCTTCAATCAGGACAAGACCTTCGTGTTCTTCTGCGCCGCCGGCTGGCGCTCCGCCCTCTCCACCGCAACGGCGCAGGACATGGGATTGAAGCCGGTTGCCCATGTCGAGGGCGGCTTCACGGCCTGGAAAAATGCTGGCGGCCCTGTCGAGGCAGTCGAGGCGAAGGGCTAGACGGTCCGCCGAATCTCGAAGCCTTGCACGTCCTCGAGTTCCGGACCTGCTCCCTCGACCGGCTCGACCAGCTGCACGAGGCAGCCTGAAGGCCCGTGGTGGCAGGCCTTCAGCATCACTTCGACCATCCCACCCGGCCCTGAGAACACCGCCTCGACGCTGCCGTCGCGCCTGTTCCGGACCCAGCCTTTCAGGCCGTGCAACTCAGCTTGGTGGTGGATCCAGGCACGGAAGCCGACTCCTTGGACGCGTCCATGGATCAGCACATGGGCGATGCGGTCGGTGGGCATTGGTCCTCGTCGATGCGCGTGGCAGGAATACGCGACATGCGATTCAACGCACGCCTACGGCAAAGGTTCGAATGCGGTGAGACTACTTGCGGACCGTGCCGGAGGGAGCCGCCCAGAGCGGACGGATCTTCGGCTGCCGAGGAGCCGGAGCAGCCGACATCGGCGCCTTCGGCAGCCATATGCCGAGGCTCCGAACGTAATCATCCGGCAGACCGGCATGTTGAGCCGCTTCGATCACACCCTCCATGTAGCCCGGGCGGGGCGTGCCGGGTTTCGTGCTCCGCCCGATATATACCATGGCGCGGCGCGGGCCCTGCTCCGTCACGACCGGCTGCACCGCCTTCGTGTAAAGCCCCGTGGACAGGCTCTCATAGCGGTCGAGCGCCGGTACGTCAGCCAAAGCCAGATCCCACACCATGCCCCAGACCGTGCTCTGAGAGTCGCGGATCACCGAGGCATAACCCTCGTCGAAAATGATGAAGCGATGGCGCATGAGCCGCCCGATGCCCACCGGCTTCGAGGCCGGGCAACGCTGGAGCATGGCAGCTCGGTCCATGTTGGACCCATAGGCGAAGTAGAGGGGCATTCAGCTCTGACTTTCGGTGACGGTGACAGGGTTTGTCGGCAGCAGGCCGATGATGAGCGTCACGGCGAGAAAAGCCAAACCGACGATCAGAAGCAATTCCGGCAAGACGGCATTTTGGACAGCCTGACCGGTGGTGTCCGGGATCTTGCCGGAACCGGACCAGGCTTGGCGCGTGAGCCCGTCGCAGGCACTCGTCGAAAGAGCGCTCAGCCCCATTCCGATGGGCAGAACCCACCAGGCGGACCGGCCTGCATTCCTGAGGCGGAGGGCCCAGAGCACGGGCACGGCCAGGGGCATGACCACCGCGAGCACGATTATCGCCGTGTTTCCGATGCCGAATCCGATATTCGGCCAGAATGCAAGAAGGGCGAAGGTGCTCGCCACCCCCGCCCAGCAGAGCCAATAGTTCGATCGGGACAGTCCCCTCGGTTCAGGCAAATTCCAGGATGATGGCATCGACTGCGAGGCTGTCGCCTTCCTTGGCATGGATCTTGGCGATTGTACCATCGCGCTCGGCGCGGAGCACGTTTTCCATCTTCATGGCTTCGACGATGCACAGCGGCTCGCCCGCCTTGACCTCCTGACCCTGGGAAACGCTGATCGACTTCACGAGCCCCGGCATCGGGCACAGCAGCTGCTTGCCCGTGTCCGCCTCCTGGCGCTCGGGCATGAGCGCGGCGAGCTCGGCCTCGCGCTTCGTATAGACGCGCACCTCGGCCGAGGCGCCCGCATGCGCGAGCACAAAGCCGTTGAGGATGGGCCGCACCTGAACCGCGACGGCTTCGTCCCCTACCGTGCCGGTCCAGACCGGCTGGCCCGGCACCCAGGTGGATCGAACCGGCCAGGACTGCCCGTCGATGACGACCGCAAATCCGCCCTCGATGTCCTCGACCACCACGTCATACCGGGTGGAGCCGAGGAGCACCACGCGCTCCCGGTCGAACCGGAAGGCGGAGGCTGCACGCATCTGGCCAGAGATATGGCGCTTGCGCTCGTTCATGAGGTGGTCGATGGCGGCGCCCACTGCCGCCATGCGAAGCGCCACCTCACCTTCAGGCGCGGGCACCTTGAACCCTTGCGGGAATTCCTCCGCGATGAAGCCCGTGGAGAGCTTGCCGCTCTTCCAGCGGGGATGCTGCATCAGGGCGGACAGGAACGGGATGTTGTGGCGGATGCCGTCGATGGCGAAAGCGTCGAGCGCCCTCGCCTGGGCCTCGATGGCCTGCTCTCGAGTCGGCGCATGGGTCACGAGCTTGGCGATCATCGGGTCGTAGTAGATCGAGATTTCGCCGCCCTCGTAGACGCCGGTATCGTTGCGCACGGTCACGCCATCCGCCGTGCCTTCTTCAGGCGGGCGGTAGGTGACGAGGCGGCCCGTGGAGGGCAGGAAGTTGCGGACCGGATCCTCCGCATAGATGCGGCTTTCCACCGACCAGCCGTTGAGCTTCACATCCGCCTGGGTCAGCCTCAAGCGCTCGCCGGCGGCCACGCGGATCATCTCCTCCACGAGGTCGATCCCGGTGATCAGCTCTGTCACCGGATGTTCCACCTGCAGACGGGTGTTCATTTCGAGGAAGTAGAAGGACTTGTCCTGGCCCGCCACGAACTCGACGGTGCCTGCGGAATCGTAGCCCACCGCCTTGGCGAGGGCGACCGCCTGCTCGCCCATGCGGCGGCGGGTCTCCTCGTCGAGGAGCGGCGACGGCGCCTCCTCGATGACCTTCTGGTTCCGGCGTTGGATCGAGCACTCGCGCTCGAACAGGTGGACGACGTTCCCGTGCTTGTCCCCCAGCACCTGGATCTCGATGTGGCGAGGATCGAC
>DASQML010000074.1:0-33951 GCA_035645515.1 Microvirga sp. | reverse complement strand
CGAAGCTGCCGATCACCGGCGAGCCCGAGATGATGACCACCGATGCGTCGGGCCGCTCGCCGACGATGGCGTTGGCAATGGCCCGGGACCGGCGCAGATGCCCAAGCCCAAACGTGTCGTGGCTGTAAATCAGTACGCGGGGTCCCTGCGGGCGTCCCTGCTGTGCCGGGTAGGGCCCGGCATCCTTTATCAGGCTGGTCACCAAATCCGCCATGCAGCCGCCCCCTGGCAGGAGGGCGTGTCGGTTGACGACGCATCCTCCGTCTCTACCTCTTCTAGAGCCCAACCGGTCCAAATAAGGCGGGACTGAGGATCGGGAAGAGGTTATCTTCAGCTACGAAGGTGCTAACTCTACGTCAATGGAAAAGAGCCTCTTCCGCTACATCTGGACCCATTCCAAGCGCGATCAGCTGTTCATATGCTTCGTGGTGCTGCTGTCGCAGCCATTTTATTTCATATCCCTCGACCTTCCTCGCCAGATCGTGAATCAGGCGATTCAGGGCGAAGCGTTCAAGGATGGAAACGTTACGGCGCCGTTCCTCCAGCTCGGGTTCGAGCTGCCGAAATGGCTGGGCGGCGGGTCCTTCCAGGTTTTCGAGGGGTTCCAGCTCGGCCGCATCGGTCTGCTCATCGGCCTCTCGTGCCTGTTCCTGTTCTTCGTGGTCGTGAACAACGGCTTCAAATACTGGGTCAACATTGCCAAGGGCATCCTCGGAGAACGGATGCTCAGGCGCATGCGCTTCGATCTCTTCGCCATGGTGCTGCGCTTCACGCCCGAGGCCCTGCGGACGATCAAATCCTCCGAGACGGCCACCATCATCAAGGACGAGGTCGAGCCCATCGGCGGCTTCATCGGCGATGCCTTCATCACGCCGGTCCTGCTGGGGCTCCAGGCTTCCACGGCGCTGTTCTTCATCATGGTGCAGAACGTGTGGCTGGGCCTTATGGCGCTCGCCGTGATCGCGGTTCAGTTCACGATCATTCCCCGGCTGCGCCGCGAGCTTCTGCGGCTCGGCAAGCAGCGGCAGCTGGCATCGCGCGAGCTGGCGGGCCGCATCGCCGAGGTGCTCGACGGCATCGAGGTCGTGCACGTGCACAATGCCTATGCATGGGAAAGGGCGGAGATCGGCAACCGCCTCTTCAGGCTCTTCTCGATCCGCCTGAAGATCTACAATCGGAAATTCGCCGTCAAATTCCTCAACAATTTCCTGTCGCAGGTCACACCCTTCCTGTTCTACGCGGTCGGCGGCTATTTCGCCCTGCGCGGCACCCTCGATATCGGTCAGCTGGTGGCGGTCATCAGCGCCTATCGCGAATTGCCGCCGCCGCTGAAGGAACTGATCGACTGGGATCAGCAGCGCCTCGACGTGCAGGTGAAATACGATCAGGTGACCCAGCATTTCGCGGAAGAGCGTCTGGGGCCGACGATCGAAGCCAAGGAGGAGGCGAGGGCAGAGGAGGTTCCCCTCGCTGGCGCGCTCGTCGCCGAAGGCCTGAGCCTCAGCGGCCCTCATGGCGATCTCGTCGTCGACAATGCTTCCTTCGCGCTCGACCTGCCCGCGAAGGTGGCGCTGATTTCCAACGGCGGTCCCGCCGCCAGCCTCCTGGCGCGCGTTCTGGCGAGGCGCATCTCGAGCTATGCCGGGGAAATCACCATTGGCGAGCGAAATCTCGCGCAGCTTCCCGCCTCGATCACGGGGCGCAAGATTGCCTATGCCGGTGTCGATCCCATCCTCTTTCCCGGCAGCATCCGGGACAATCTCGTCTATGGCCTGCGTCTCAAGCCCATGGGCAGGACAGAGGACGACAGGCGCGAGGCAGCGCGCCGGATCGCGGAATCCGCAAGGACCGGCAACCCGTTCGAGAGTATCGCCGACCAGTGGATCGATTATGGACGGCTGGGCCTGAAGGACGAACAGGAACTCGACCGCGTGCTCGTCGATCTCCTGAAGCGGGTGGAGATGGGAGAGGCGATCTATCTCTTCGGCCTCGCGGGTTGGATCGATCCCGAACGCCATGCCGCTCTCGCCGAGCGCCTGGTCGAAGCGCGGTGCCGTTTGCGGGAGAACTTCCAGTCGAACGGCATGGCGGACCTCGTCGAACCGTTCGACATCGGACGCTACAGCGATCAGGGGACCATCGCCGAGAACCTGCTGTTCGGCGTGCCGATCTCTGACGAATTCAAGGGCCGCAATCTCGCGGAGAGCCCGCTCTTCCGCAATGCCATCGACAGGGCCGGGCTCACCGATGCGCTCACCGAAATGGGCCTGCAGATTGCGGAGACCATGACCGAAATCTTCCAAGGCCTGCCGCCGGGCCATTCGCTTTTCGCGCAGTTCTCCTTCATCGGTGCAGAAGAGCTGCCGGAATTCCAGGCCATCCTGCGGCGCCGGGCAAGGGGCGGTCCCGATCTGCGGCGGGAGGAGCGGACGAGGCTTCTCTCCCTGCCACTGGCCTATATCGAAGCCCGGCATCGCCTCGGATTGCTCGACGACCGCCTCAGGAGTCGGATCGTCGAGGCGCGCAGCTTCGTGCGCGAGACCCTCGAGAAGGCCGGAGCGAACGATGTGGAGTTCTACGATCCGGACAGGATCTGCGCCGCGGCCCCCTTGCGGGACAACCTGCTCTTCGGGCGGATCAATTATCAGGTGGTCGATGCCCGGCACCGGGTGGCGGAGGCGATCGCGACGGTGATCCGGGAATTCGACCTTCTCGAGGATGTGGCACGCATCGGCCTCGATCACGAGGTCGGCACGGCCGGTCGGCTCCTCTCGCCGCAGGAGCGCGCCAGCGTCAATCTGGTGCGCTGCCTGGTCAAGCGCCCGGACATGCTCATCATCGACGGGGCGCTGGCTCCCTTCGACGAGGAGCGCGCCCAGCGGATTCTTCAGGCCGTGATCGAACTTCTCGATCAACAAAGCCTGTTCATGGTGCTGCCTAATGATCGACAGGCGGCGGCTTTCGATGTTCAGATGCGGTTTAGCGACGGACGTATCGTCACGGAGAAGACGGGCGATCCGCAGAGACGGACGAAAAGGTCCGGCGCGGAGCCCGCCCAAAGCGTAGCAGGAGAGGTGGCATGACCCTGGAGACCGAGGTTCAGTCCCTGAGACAGGTGCCCATGTTCCGGGATATCGACCCGGCGCGGCTGAAGCTTCTGGCCTTCACGAGCGAACGGGTTCAGTTCGCCGCCGGCCAACGCTTCTTCTCCCAGGGCGATCCATCCGATGCCGCCTATGTGCTTCTCGAGGGCCGGGCCAGCGTCCTGCTCAACACGCCGAACGGTGAGATCCAGGTGGCACAGCTCGCCAACAATGCGCTGCTCGGCGAGATGGGCATCTTATCCGACAGCCCTCGTTCGGCGACGATCATGGCTTCGGAACCGACGACGGCGCTGCGGATCGACAAGCGCGTTTTCCTGGAGCTGCTGGCCCAATTCCCGCAGATGTCGCTCGCCGTGATGCGCGAACTGGCGCAGCGCCTCGAGCGCACGAATGCGCAGCTCGTTGCCCAGTCCTCGTAAGATCCGGCTGGTTGCACAGGCCTTTTTTCAGGGAAAAGGCACAGGAAAAGCGCCGAAAGACGCATTCTTACGGTCAAGCTGACCGATTCTCGACACATCTACCCGTCAACTCTTGTCCCAGAATGACACAAGGGGTGGTTCGGACCTCAAAAAACCGGACTTTGCGGGAACAAGTGTGATGCCGAGTAATGCAAGAACGCTGCTATGCGCTGTGCCGCAACCTGTTGCGGAGACGCGCCAAGGCGGCCGTCGCCGCCGAACGGTTCGTGTGACCCTTGCTCTGGGCCTGCTGGCCGGGCTCCAGGGGGTGACGGCGGGTCCTGCCGCCGTCGCCACCCTGCCGACCGCGATGATCGAGAGCAACCGCTCCGCGGAGATGAAATCGCTCGCGGTTGCCAATCCGGTGACGGCCTCCGTGGCCTATACCCCCGCCCTCGGCAAGGAGCCGGGGCTTTTCAAGGCCATCATCGACGGGGCCTTCTCCCTCACGAAGCAGCGCAAGACGAAGCCCGAGCGCGTGGAAGCGCTCCCGGAGGCCTCAGGCAATCCGGATGAGATCATCCCCTTCAACGGGCGCAACATCCCGCGCTGGCTGGTTCATTCCATTCTCAAGGCGGCCCATGTGACGGGCGTGGACCCGGTCTACATGATGACGCTGGCCGACGTGGAATCGAGTCTCTCGCCGGAGGCCAAGGCGCCGACTTCCTCGGCCGAGGGCCTGTTCCAGTTTATCGACCGCACCTGGCTCGAGATCGTCGCCATGCATGCCGCCGATTACGGCTTCACCGCCGCGGCGGAGGCCATCCGCTTCGTCAACGGCGACCCGGTGGTCAGCGACAAGGACCGCGAGTGGATCATGAGCCTGCGCACTGACCCCTATTTCTCGGCTTTGATGGCGGGCGAGCTGATCAAGGACGTGGAGCGCGCCCTCATCGCGCAGGGCGAGCGTGAGCTCGCCGAGGCGGAACTCTACCTTGCCCATTTCCTGGGCGCGAAGAGCGCCGTGCGCTTCCTGGAAGCGCTCGACCGGGATCCGAACATGAAGGCCTCCAAGCTCTTCCCGCAGGCGGC
Organism: Microvirga sp.; assembly: GCA_035645515.1. GTDB lineage: Bacteria > Pseudomonadota > Alphaproteobacteria > Rhizobiales > Beijerinckiaceae > Microvirga. The sequence continues at coordinate 29,357 of DASQML010000074.1, read as the reverse complement.
CAGGGCCAATACGGGCCTGTTCATGGAAGGCAAGGGCCGCAAGCGCCGTGCCGTTACGGTGGCCGAGCTTTACAACAAGATCGATTCGAAGATCGTCCGCCGTCTGGACCGCTATGAAGGCATCGGCCCCTACCTGGCCGAGGTCAGACGCCCCGCAGGCGACGTGACGGAAACCAGCGCGGTGACGCGCTAGAGCCTCGGACCCGAAAGTGGATTTCGCCTTCGGGCTTCGTCCGATGCTGTCGTCCTAGGGGCGCGGCGCCGGGCTGGCCCTGCGTGCTCGCACTATAAGCGATCAGAACGCCTTGAAGGTGATGATCGTGTGCGTGTCGGCGATCTCCGGGATCGACTGCACGTTCTCGGCGATGAAATGGCCGATATCCACATCGTCGTCCACGTGGAACTTGGCGAGAATGTCGTAATTGCCGGCGGTCGAATAGATCTCGGACGCGATCTCCCGGTCGGCGAGGGCGTTGGCGACGGCGTAGGTCTTGCCGAGCTTGCATTTGATCTCGACGAAGAAGGTCTGCATGGGGCGCTCCAGAAGGCGTCGGCTTCAAACAACGATGACGGGAGGTATGGCACGGGACGGCGTCCACGTGAACATCCCTCCGCTCATGTCCTAAGGACGCCCGATGCTCACATAGGTGAAGCCGTTGCGGCGCATTTCGTCGGGGCGATAGACGTTGCGCAGGTCCACCACCACGGGTTCCGCCAGCGCCGTCTTCAGGCGCTTGAGGTCGAGTGCCCGGAAGATGTCCCATTCTGTCACGATCACCAGCGCATCCGCGCCGCGCGCGCAGTCATAGGCGTCGCGGGCATATTCCACCCCCGTCAACAGGGTGCTGGCGGCCTGCATGCCCTCGGGGTCATAGGCCCGCACCTGGGCGCCCGCGTCCTGCAGGGCCGTGATGATGTCGAGGGAAGGGGCGTCGCGCATGTCGTCGGTATTGGGCTTGAAGGTGAGGCCCAGCACGGCGATCGTCTTGCCGCGTACCGAGCCGCCGCAGGCGGCGATCACTTTCCGGCCCATGGCGCGCTTGCGCTGGCTGTTCACGGCGGCCACCGTCTCCACGATGCGGATCGGCGCCTCGAAGTCCTGTGCGGTCTTGATCAGCGCCAGGGTATCCTTCGGGAAGCACGAGCCGCCATAGCCGGGACCCGCATGCAGGAACTTGGAGCCGATGCGGTTGTCGAGGCCGATTCCCCGGGCGACGTCCTGCACGTTCGCACCCACGTGCTCGCACAGATCCGCGATTTCGTTGATGAAGGTGATCTTGGTGGCGAGGAAGGCATTGGCCGCGTATTTCGTCAGCTCCGCCGTGCGCCGGGACATGGCGAGGATCGGCGACTGGTTGAGATAGAGCGGGCGATAGATCTCGTTCATGACGGCCTGGGCGCGCAGGTCGTCGGTGCCGATGACGATCCTGTCGGGGCGCTTGAAGTCCGCGATGGCTGCGCCCTCGCGCAGGAATTCCGGATTGGAGACCACCGCGAATTCCGCATCGGGACGGGTCTCGCGGATGATCCGCTCCACCTCGTCTCCCGTGCCCACCGGCACGGTGGATTTCGTCACTACCACCGTATAGCCGTCCATGGCGGCCGCGATGTCACGGGCAGCCTGATAGACGTAAGAGAGGTCCGCATGGCCGTCGCCGCGTCGGGACGGGGTGCCGACGGCGATGAACACGGCCTCGGCGTTCCTGACCGCCTCGGGGAGGGCGGTGGTGAAGGTCAGACGTCCCTCACGCACGTTCTTGGCGACGAGCTCGGCCAGTCCCGGCTCGAAGATGGGGATCTCGCCGCGGTTGAGGGCCTCGATCTTGCCGGGATCCTTGTCCACGCAGCAGACCTCGTGGCCGAAATCCGCGAAGCAGGCCCCGGATACAAGCCCTACATAACCCGATCCGATCATCGCAATGCGCATCAGGATCTCTCCCTTGTGTCAGGACGAAGGGTTTAGGGCGCAAGAGACTTGGCCGCAAGCAGAGGATTCGGAGGGGCTGGCGGCTCTTTTGAAACAATCCCCCCTTTGACAACGGGCCAAAGCACGCCCAAAAGACCGCCGTTTCAAAGACGGGGCATTCATGGAAAACCCTTTTCTTGTCGAGGTCACCCGCGGGCAGCTGGTCGAATCGCGCCATCGAGGCAGCGTCTCGGTCGTGGATGCGGATGGCGCCACGGTCCTTTCGATCGGTGACGTGGATCGGCGTGTCTTTCCGCGCTCTGCGGTCAAGGCCCTGCAGGCCCTGCCGCTGATCGAGAGCGGCGCTGCCGACAAATTCGGGCTGACGGACGAAGAGATCGCACTGGCCTGCGCCTCCCATTCGGGGGAGCCCGAGCATGTGCGGGTGGCCGGATCCATGCTGACCAAGGCCGGGCGGGATGCGGGCTGCCTGGAATGCGGCACTCATTGGCCCATGGGCGAAGCGGCGAGCCGGGCGCTTGCGGCTGAAGGCGGCCAGCCGAATGCCCTCCACAACAACTGCTCGGGCAAGCATGCCGGCTTCATCTGCCTGGCCTGCGGCACGGGCGAGGACCCGAGAGGCTATGTGAGCGCGGATCATCCGGTGCAGCGCATGATCCGTGAGGCCCTGGAGGACGTGACGGGCGCCTGTCACACCCTGGATAAGAGCGGCATCGACGGCTGCTCCATCCCGACCTACGCCATCCGGCTGCCCTCGCTGGCCTTCGGCTTCGCCAGGTTCGGCACGGGCGCGGGTCTCTCCGCCGGGGCCAGGGCAGCTGCCGAGCGCATCCGCAAGGCGGTCGCGGCTCATCCCTTTATGGTGGCCGGCACGGGGCGCTTCGACACCAAGCTCATGGAGATCCTGAAGGAGCGCGCCTTCGTGAAGGTCGGCGCCGAAGGCGTCTATTGCGCGAGCTTCCCGGAACTCGGCTACGGCATCGCCCTCAAGGCCGATGATGGGCATGTACGCGCTGCGGAAGCCATGATGGCGGGCCTCGTCCTGCGCTTCCTGCCCCTCGACGGCGCGGAGCGCACGGCAGTCGAGGCGCTGGCGCAGCCGGTGTTCAGGAACTGGAACGGCATCGAGGTCGGGAGCATCCGCCTGAGCTCCGAGATCTTGGGATGATCTGCCTTCGGGCGGCCCCGGTTGTGGGTGACGAGAACAATGCCTGAACCTCGACTGTCGTTCCCGCCTGCCCGGGGATGACGGTGGAGAGGACCGTCCTAAAGCCCCAGCAGCTTCACGATCTCGCTTGCGCCTGCATCGGGAGACAGGGCGCCATCGGCGATGGCTCTCTCGATGTCCGGAACACGCCTCTTCAGGGCCGGATCATGGGTGAGCCGTTCGTGCAGGCGCTCGTTCACCAGAGCCCACATCCATTTCGTGTCCTGGGCCCGGCGCTTCGCGGCAAGCTCGCCCGACGCTTCCAGGCGCTTGCGGTGGTCGAGCACCTTCGTCCACAGCTCGTCGAGCCCCTGGCCTGTCAGTCCTGAGATCGTCAGCACCGGTGGCGTCCAGATGGGGGAGGCGGGAGCGAGGATGTGAAGGGCGGCCTTGTATTCGGCGGCGGCCGCCTTGGCCTTCACCCCGGCATCGTCCGCCTTGTTGACCGCGATCAGGTCGGCAAGCTCCAGGATGCCTTTCTTGATGCCCTGCAACTCGTCGCCCGCGCCGGGGAGCATGAGCACGAGGAAGAAGTCGGTCAGGTCGGCCACCGCCGTTTCCGACTGGCCGACGCCCACCGTTTCCACGAGGATGACATCGAAACCTGCGGCCTCGCAGAGCAGCATCGTCTCCCGGGTCTTGGCCGCAACGCCCCCGAGCGTACCGGAGGAGGGGGAAGGACGGATGAAGGCGTTCGGGTCGCCCGAGAGCCGCGCCATGCGGGTCTTGTCGCCCAGGATGGCTCCGCCCGTACGGGTCGAACTCGGGTCGACGGCGAGAACGGCGACCTTGTGGCCCTTCTCGGTGAGCATGCTGCCCAGCGAGTCGATGGTGGTGGACTTTCCGACGCCGGGAACGCCGGTGATGCCGATCCGCACGGCTTTTCCGGTGCGGGGCATCAGCTCCTGAAGGAGGGAGCGGGCCTTGTCCCGGTGGTCGGCGCGGCGGGATTCCATGAGCGTAATGGCGCGTGCAAGCGCCGCGCGGTCGCCTGCCGCCACGGCCTGAGCCGTCACATCCGTTCTTGTGTGAGAACCCCCGGTCATGGGAATAGCCTTAACCTATTCGGACGAGGCTTTCACCACGTGATCGGGTCCAGCCCGATCCGTCCCCAGGCAGGAATCTTCAGGGCAGGGCGGCGGATGTCGATCCCGGCGACCAGCCCCATGAAATCGATCTCGACACCCTCGACCCAGCCGAGCGCCAGGCCCGCATAGCCGGCAAGGGAGATCTGAATGCCGGTGCGGCTCGGGGTCAGGCCGACGATATCCTGCAGCGGGCGCCAATCCTTGCCGAGGGCAGTGGGGGGCAGGGCCGCGTTCAGCTCCGGCACGGAGCGCAGCACATGGGCGACGAAGGTATTGGAGTTGGGGCCCGGCCACGCGTTGTAGGCGCCGTAGGACGCATAAGGATAGGTCGAGACGGCCTTGCGGACCTGCGGGATCAGGCGCTCGGCCGCCTCTCCCTCGATCACCACCACGGGATGCGGCGCATTGCCGAACCAGCGTCCGTCCGGCGCCCAGCCGTTGGTGCGCACGGGGCTGCCCCAGCCCACCTTGTCGTAGCGGGTGTACTGCTGGGCCCCGGCCTCCTTGACCACGATCCAGGTGTGGTGGGCGAAGATGCCGCGCCAGCGGCCCACCCGGGCCGCATAGACGGCAACGACCGCCTGCGGAGTCTCGGAGGGAGGCTTCAGGAGCTTCGCGCTCGACCAGTCGGCGGCGCGCCAGCTGGGCGCGACATCCTCGCGCAGGGTCCACCAGAGGGCATGGGCGCCTAAGGGCAGAATGAACAATCCGATGATGAAGAGAAGAATACGGGACAGAACGACCATCATGGCGAAGGTATGAGGAGCCTCGCCTCCCATCAAGACGCAGGATGCCTCACCGCGTTCACCAATGCTTTACCTTCGGCCGCGAGGAATGGGGCATCGCCCGGCTTTGCCTTGTGCATGCCATGATCGAGGGCAACACAGCATCAACCCCTCCTTTTCATGATCCTCCGGCCTCATGTCGCTGTTCATCTCTCGCCTTGCCGTCGTCTGCCTTGCCGCCTTCACCCTTTCCGGGTGCCTGGGCGACGATAATGCCCTGACGAGCCCGCTTTCGTCGCCAGCCCCGGGCCTGGAGAAGGACCCGAAGCTGCTGGTGGCGACCACGCGCCTGCCGGTGGGGGATCCGCCGAAGAAGCCCTGGTTCAGCAGCGAGCGCTCGCCGGATCTGATCTATGCGGAGGCGCAGCTCACGCCGCCTTCGGGTTCCCTGATCGGCAGCTCCGGCTGGAGCATCGCCAAGGTCGATGCGGTGAACCGCACCAATGCGGCTCAGGCTTTCGCGCAGGCGGCCTTCGGGCGCGACCTGCTGCTCTACATCCACGGCTATCGCGAGAGCTTCGAGACGGCGGCCGCCTCCACCATCGATCTGTCGGAGGGCATCAAGTTCCCGGGCGCCACGGGCCTGTTCACCTGGCCTTCCGCCGGGTCCACCCTGAGCTATGTGGCCGATCGCGAGGCGGCCATGTGGTCGCGCGATTCCCTGGAGGATCTGCTGGCCGCCATCGCCAAGACGCCGAGCGGCGGGCGCATCCATATCGTGGCGCACAGCATGGGCACGCTGCTGACCCTGGAGACCCTGCGCATGCTGCGCGCGTCCGGCGGCGAGAGCGCCATGGAGCGCATCGGCGCCGTGGTTCTGGCCGCCCCCGACATCGACATCGACCTCTTCGCCCGCGGCCTGGAGCGCCTGGGACCGGACGCCAGGAAGATCACCGTGATCAGCTCCACCAACGATCGTGCGCTTGCGGTCTCGAGCCGCCTTGCGGGCGGCATCATCCGCGCCGGCGCGGCGGATCGCGAGAGGCTCGAAGCCCTTGGCGTGCGCGTGGCGGACGCATCCGAGTTCGGCGGCGGCATCATCAACCACGACCTCTTCCTGTCGAACAAGGAAGTGCAGCAGGTGGTCAAGCGCGCCATCGAGCGGGAGAGATAGGCCCTTCGTTTCGGGCAGGTCGCATGAGCCCGGCTTGTCGGCCGGAAATGCAGGATTATTTCATCTCCAAATCATAACGACTTTGGAGGAAACGATGATCCTGACCCGCCGCAGCATCCTTGTGGGTATGACGGCCTGCGCCGCCTCGGCGCTCCCGTCCTGGAGCGCCTTCGCTCAGGCCGATTACCCCGCACGGCCCGTCCGTGTGGTGGTGCCTTATGCCGCGGGCGGCGGAACGGATTTCTTCGCACGGCTGGTCTTTGCCGATATCGGCAAGCAGCTGGGGCAGCAATTCGTCATCGAGAACAAGGCCGGCGCGGGCACCAATCTCGGAGCGGAGGCCGTCGCCAAGGCCGAACCCGACGGATACACGCTGCTTCTCGGCGACACGGCGACCTACGCCACCAACCGCACGCTCTACAGCAAGCTTACGTTCGATCCTTATAAGGATTTCAGCCCGATCTCCTTGAGCGGCCGCTTCGCCCTCGTGCTGCTGGTCAACACGAACAAGCTCAACGTGAGCTCGGTCAAGGAGCTTGTCGCCGCCGCCAAGCAGAATCCCGGCGGCATCGCCTATGGCACCCCTGGCCTCGGCAGCCCGTTCCACCTGGCAACCGAGCTGCTTGCGCAGAATGCCGGGATCAAGCTGACACACGTGCCGTATCGAGGCGCGGCTCCCGCCGTGCAGGATCTGGTGGCCGGCAACATCGCCATGATGTTCATCGATTTCGCGACGGCGCGCTCCCAGCTCTCAGGCCCCATCAAGGCCATTGCGGTGGCCTCTCCGGGGCCCTTTGCCGGGTTGCCCGGCGTGCCGCCGGTGGCCGCCGATTTTCCCGGGTTCGAAGCCTGGGCGTGGCAAGGCATCGTGGCTCCTGCAGGAACGCCGCCTCAGATCATCGCGAAGCTCAATGAGGCTTACCGGCGTGCGGTCGGCCAGCAGGAGATCCGCGACAAGCTCACGGCGGCCGGAATCGAGGTGCTGCAGAGCACCCCGGAAGAGATGTCGGCCTATATGCGGGCCGAAGGCGACAAGTGGGAGAAGGTGATCAGGACCGCCGACATCAAGCTCGAATGAGCCTGCGGTTGAACCGGGAAATTCCGGGTTAGGGGTTGCAAGACCCGCCGCAGCGGCAAATGATCAGCCTGCCGACATGAAGTTCGACAGTGAGGCTGATCATGGCTGGACTGGGTGAACGGGCGTCTTATCAGCAGCGTGCCATGGGGCTGCTGCTGATCGTAACAGTGGTCCTGGGCGTTCTGGGCCTGCCTGTCGCCGTGTGGCTCGACCTGCGGCTCCTCTCGGAGCGCGTCCTGCTCCTCCAGGCCAGCGAAACCAGCCGCATCATCGACGACATGCGCAGCTTCTACGGCAGCGACGTGGTGGCACGGGTGCTTCAGTCGCCGGGGGAAGTCGCGGTTACCCACAACTATCGTGACGTTCCGGGGGCGATCCCGATTCCGGCCACGCTGTCTATCGAACTGGGAAAGCGCATCAGCTCCCATGACGGCTCGGTGAAATACCGCTTCGTCTCCGACATGACCTTCAAGGGCCGGGAGCCCCACCAGCTCGACGGTTTCGAGAGGGATGCCATCGCGCGGCTCAGGGCCAATCCGCAGCAGCCCATCGTGGAAGTCTCGGGCACGATGCTCGACAAGGTCGTGAGGACGGCAGCTCCCGTCACGATGGGGCCGGTCTGCGTGAGCTGCCACAACACCCATCCCGACAGTCCCAAGACGGATTGGAAGGTCGGCGATGTCCGCGGCATCCAGGAAATCTCGGTCCATCAGCCGATCTTCGCGAATATCTTCTCCTTCAAGTATTCCCTGATCTATCTCTCGCTCGCCTCCATGGCTGGCCTCGCCTGCATTCTTCTGCAGCGGCGTCAGGAGAAGCTGATCCTCGGCATGAACCAGGAGCTCACGGAGACGAACGATTTCCTCGCCGGCATCTCCATGAAGCTCGCGAAATATCTCTCGCCGCAGGTCTACAAGAGCATCTTCAGCGGACAGAAGGACGTAGCGATTGCCACCGAGCGCAAGAAGCTCACGATCTTCTTCTCCGACATCAAGGATTTCACCGCCATCTCGGAGCGGCTGCAGCCGGAGGACCTGACGGAGCTGCTCAACGACTACTTCACCGAGATGTCCGCCATCGCTCTCCGGCATGGCGCGACGATCGACAAGTTCTTCGGCGACGCCATTCTCATCTTCTTCGGCGATCCGGAGACGAGGGGGGTGGAGGAGGACGCCCGCGCATGCCTGCGCATGGCCGTCGACATGCAGCAGCACATGGATCATCTGAACGCCGCATGGCGCAAGCGCGGCATCGAAACGCCCATGTGCGTTCGCATGGGCATCAATACCGGTTTCTGCAATGTGGGTAATTTCGGCAGCGACGACCGGATGGCCTACACGATCATCGGCGCGGAGGCCAACCTCGCCGCGCGCCTGCAGGCCATCGCCGAGCCGGGCGGTATTTGTCTGAGCTACGAGACCTATGCGCTGGTGCGCGACATGGTGCGGGCGAGGCCGCTCGAGCCCATCGTGATGAAAGGCATCAAGCGCGAGGTCGTACCCTATGTGGTCGAGGGTCTCTTAGGAGAACTCGCGCAAAGGCCTCAGGTCATCATCGAGCACGTGACCGGTCTCGACCTGTTCCTCGATCTCGATGCGATCAACCAGCACGAAATCGAGCGGGCGCGGCGGCGCCTCTCCGAGGCCCTGGCGGCTCTGGAGAGGTCGACACCTACGGCAAAGGCGAGTTGAGGCGGATTATTCCGCCGCCTGCTTCGGCCCATAGCCGAGCCGCCGGTTGAGTTCCTCAATGAGGTTGACTGCTGCATCGGCGATCACCGTGCCAGGCGGGAAGATCGCCGAGGCGCCGGCCTTGTACAGGGTGTCGAAATCCTGCGGCGGGATCACGCCGCCGACCACGATCATGATGTCCTCGCGGCCGAACTTCGCGAGCTCGGCCTTCAATTCCGGCACGAGCGTGAGGTGGCCTGCGGCGAGCGACGACACGCCGATGACGTGCACGTCGTTTTCGATCGCCTGGCGCGCGGCTTCGGCAGGGGTTGCGAAGAGCGGGCCGATATCCACGTCGAAGCCGAGATCGGCAAAGGCCGAGGCGATCACCTTCTGGCCGCGGTCGTGCCCGTCCTGGCCCATCTTGGCGACGAGAATGCGCGGACGGCGGCCGTCGTCGTGCTCGAACTGCTCCACCAGCTGGCGGACTTTCTCGACGGCAGGTGAAGCCATGCCGACCTCCCGCTTGTAGACGCCCGAGATTGCCTTGATCTCGGCGCGGTGACGGCCCCAGACCTTTTCGAGGGCGTCGGAAATCTCACCCACGGTTGCCTTCGCGCGCGCGGCCCGGACGGCGAGGTCGAGCAGATTGCCCTGGCCCGTCGAAGCGCCTTTCGAGAGCGCATCGAGGGCTGCATCCACATCCGCCTGATTGCGCTCCGCGCGCAGCTTCTTCAGCTTCTCGATCTGCTGCGCGCGCACGGCCGCGTTGTCGACCTTGAGGATGTCGATGGACGCTTCGTCCGTGGGCCTGAAGGCGTTCACGCCGATGATCTTCTGGTGGCCTGAATCGATGCGCGCCTGCGTGCGGGCGGCCGCCTCCTCGATCTTCAGCTTCGGAATGCCCGCCTCGATGGCCTTCGCCATGCCGCCGAGCGCCTCCACCTCCTGAATATGGCCCCAGGCCTTCTCGGCCAGTTCCTTCGTGAGGCGCTCGACATAATACGAGCCGCCCCACGGATCGATGATGCGCGTGGTGCCGCTCTCCTGCTGCAGGAATAGCTGCGTGTTGCGGGCAATGCGCGCGGAGAAATCGGTGGGCAGCGCCAGCGCCTCGTCGAGCGCATTGGTGTGCAGGGATTGCGTGTGGCCCTGGGTCGCCGCCATGGCCTCGACGCAGGTGCGCACCACGTTGTTGAACACGTCCTGCGCGGTAAGCGACCAGCCGGAGGTCTGCGAATGGGTGCGCAGGGGCAGCGACTTCTCGCTTTGCGGATTGAAGCCCTTCACGAGCTTGGCCCAAAGCAGGCGCGCGGCGCGCATCTTGGCGACTTCCATGAAGAAGTTCATGCCGATCGCCCAGAAGAACGAAAGGCGCGGCGCAAACTGGTCGATGGTCAGTCCTGCGGCGATGCCGGCGCGGATGTATTCCACCCCGTCTGCGAGCGTATAGGCGAGCTCCAGATCCTGCGTCGCCCCGGCTTCCTGCATGTGGTAGCCGGAGATCGAGATGGAGTTGAACTTCGGCATGTTCGCCGAGGTATAGGCGAAGATGTCCGAGATGATGCGCATCGACCCCTTGGGCGGGTAGATATAGGTGTTGCGCACCATGAATTCCTTGAGGATGTCGTTCTGGATCGTTCCCGAGAGCTTCTGGGCCGGGACACCCTGTTCCTCCGCCGCCACGATGTAGAGCGCGAGGATCGGCAGCACCGCGCCGTTCATGGTCATCGACACGCTCATCTGATCGAGCGGGATACCCGCGAACAGGGTGCGCATGTCGTAGATGGAGTCGATGGCAACGCCCGCCATGCCCACGTCGCCGGCGACCCGCGGATGGTCCGAGTCATAGCCGCGATGGGTCGCGAGGTCGAAGGCGACGGACAGGCCTTTCTGGCCCGCCGCGAGATTGCGGCGATAGAAGGCGTTGGAATCCTCGGCCGTGGAGAAGCCCGCGTATTGGCGCACGGTCCAGGGCTGGTTCACGTACATGGTGGGATAGGGGCCGCGCAGATACGGCGCGACGCCCGGAAAAGTGTCGAGGAAGTCGATCCCGGCCCTGTCCTCGGGGCCGTAGGCTCCCTTCACGGCAATGCCCTCCGGCGTGAGCCAGGGCTCACCGTGAGGCTGCGCGGCAGGCGAAGCGTTGGAGACGCCTGCCCAAGGAAGGCTCGAAAAATCCGGGATACGTGTCATGGCCTTGAAACGGATGCCCTCGTCGAACGGGAAAATTGAATTTCCTGCATTCTAGGACATCCGCAATCGAGAGGCTATCAGCGCATCGTCTAGGGTCAGCCGCGCTTCTCGGCGTTCCAGTAGCCGGAGCAGGAGCGCCCGCCCGATGTGGACCAGGTGCCGCGGCCGGTGGTGCCCTCCAGCCTTCCCGTGACATTGGCCCGATCCTGCCCCCGCGAAATGCTGGCGGAGACCGAACCGTTCGGGCGAACCTGCCCGTTCACTTCGAACTGCTCCGAGCCGCCATAGCGGGCGCGGCCGTTCTGCACGATCACCGAATAACGATAGGCGCGGTCGCAGCCGCCCTGTTCGGTGACGACCTCCACGCTCCAGGTGCCGTCGAATTTATTGGTTTGTGCTTGGGCTGCGGGCGCAAGGAAACAGGCCGCCATGACCGTCGCGCCGAGCCAGGACATCATTCGCATCAGAAAACTCCATGCCCTCCAAGGGGATGGAATAACGTGAGGCCTCGAACGGGGTTCCTCGAAGCGCCGCCGAATCCAGGCTGCCGAAGGTCGTCCGATTGCGATCTTCCCGGTTCGCAAAGAACCGGGAAGAGCCTTGACGGCTTCAGGCGCAGGCCTTGTCCAGAGCCTCGCTTAAAACCTTGAGGGTGTCGCATCCGGCATAGATGAACGTGGCAATGCCGGCGCCGGTCAGCATTTCCTCGCGTTCTCCCGGGCGCCCTGCCATGTAGACGGGAGATGACCCCGCTTCCCGAAGGGCCCTGGCGGCGTCGGCCGCATGGGTTTCGTAAATCTCGTCTGACGAGCAGATGCATGAAAGCGTGGCATTGCTTTCCACGAACGCGATCTTGAGCTTTTCCGTATCCGAAAAGCCGTCGTTCATGACGGCTTCCATCCCGCCAGCTTCGAAGAAGTTCTTGGCGAAGGTCGCCCGGGCCGTGAAAGCGGCGATGGGGCCGAGATTGGCCAGGAATACCTTCGGGCGTGCGCCGGTCCGGGCGAGATAGGCATTCGAAAGGTCGCGGAGACGCTCGAAGGCTTCCGCGGTGCGGATGGAGGGCAGGGGGGAAGCCGTTATTGCGGCGCCCGCGCCTGCCTGGTCCTCCCTCGCGGCGGGAGCAGGGGGCATCAGCACCGTGACATCCGCTTCGTGGATGTTCGGGAACTCGCTCGTGCCGGTGATCGGTTCCTTGCGCGTGGCGACGGCCTTCTCCCGCTGCGCGCGCACGCTGGCGATGCGGTGCTGGAGGGCACCTGCTTTCAGGCTCTCGATGATGCCGCCCTCGCGCTCGATTTCCTGGAACAGGTTCCAGGCCTTTTCGCAAAGCGCATCGGTCAGCGCCTCGAAGCCGCCTGCGCCGGCAGCAGGATCGGCCACGCGCCAGAGGTTCGATTCCTCGAGCAGAACGAGCTGCGTGTTGCGGGCGATGCGGCGGGCAAAGGCGTCAGGCAGGCCGAGAGCCGCGGTGAAGGGCAGGACCGTGATCGCATCCGCGCCGCCGATGCCGGCGGAGAAGGTGGCGACCGTCGTGCGCAGGATGTTCACCCACGGATCGCGCTTCGTCGTCATGCGCCATGCGGTTTCCGCATGGAGGCGGATCGGCCTCGGCTCAAGGCCGCAGGCCTGCTCCACCCGAGCCCAGAGACGGCGCAGCGCACGGAACTTCGCCACGGTGAGGAACTCGTCCGCATCCGCCGCCAGCAGGAAGGAGAGCGTGTTGCGGGCGGCGTCGAGCATGTGGCCCTGAGCGTCGAGGGCGCGCAGATAGCTTACGCCCGTGGCGAGAACGGCGGCCAGCTCCTGCGCCTCGCTAGCGCCGGCTTCGTGATAGGGGCGCCCATCCGCCAGGAAGGCGCGGCCGGAGAAGCCTTTCTCGGTCAGGCTCGTCAGCATGGCGCCCATGCGGACCGAGACTTCGCCCCATTCGACCGAAAGGCTTCCCAGGGACGCGAGCCCGCCGATGGGATCCATGCCGAGGTCGAACGAAAGGTCGGAGAGTTTGTGGCCGCGCCTTTCCGCCAGCTGGATCAGGCGCTCGGCCATGATGCGGCCCTGTCCACCCGCGTCGAGGCGCAGATGAATCAGATCGAGCATTACGCCCGACAGGGCCCTGTCGAGATCCTCGATGCTTTCCGCCCGGATGCCGAAGCCGCGCGCGGCGGGAGCCTTGTGCACAACGAGGGTCAGCGCATCGGCGCCGTTTTCGAGGTCGATGAGGGCAAGCTCGCTCGCCTTGGCCGGTTCGGGATGGTCCAGCCGCTGCGATACGCGCCAGCGTCCGGCCTGTTCGCGCGCAATCCGAACGGCTCCTTCGGCCCTGGGATAAAGCGGCTGGATCTCGATGCCGTCATGGGTGCGGCTGACGAGTTTCTTCGTGAAATCGGCTCCCTTCAGCACCCCCTCGACCAGCTTGAGCCATTGCTCGCGGGTGGCTTGAGGAAAATCGGCGGCGAGAGACAGATCGTCCATGAGGAACCCCGATTGGATGAGGCAACGTGAATTGCGCCGGACCATACCGGGTCGGAAGGAGCGTGGAAATGCCCCAAAGGATGGGGGCTACAGGGCCGGGCAGTCATCCCGGACGGCGTGAGCCGATCCGGGATCGTGAACTGGAGAAGGCACCGGACCCGCAATGCCGTCATCCCCGCGCAGGCGGGGATCCATAACCACGACGATTGGAGGACAAGGTGCTGGGCACCCGTCCGTACGATTCTGCAAAGCCCGCAGATATGGATTCCCGCCTGCGCGGGAATGACGGTGGAGGTTCAGACGCTTCATCCTGCCGGCGATCCCAGGTTCTGCTGCGCAGCCCCGGGATGACGCGGGGAGAGGCTTATACGAACTGCGATAGGCCGGGGATCGAGCCCATGATGGCGCCCATCGTGTCCTCGCCCACCTTCTCGCGGCCATAGGCGAAGAGCTCCTTGCCGAGGGGCTGCATCTGGCCCATGGACACGCCGATCCCCATGAGCTGGCCACCCAGCGCCATGACGCCCCCGCCCATGGAGCCCATCATGCCCATGAGGCCGCCGCCGCTGCCGCCGCCCTGGCCCTCGGAAATGGCATCCTGAGCCCCCGGAAGGGCTTCGATGAGCTTGTTCACCTCGGCCTGCGGCCCTTCCTTCTGAAGGTAGCCGAGGATGAGGCCGATCGCCTTGCGGGCCGTATCGGCGTCGAGGCCCGTCTTTTGCGTGACGCGGGCAATGAGCTCTTCCATGTGATTCTCCCTCGAATGTCCGGTATGATGGTTTAGCTGTAAACTATTTAGTCGCGAAATCTCAAACGAAAAGTCCAGGCGCAACGTTTGAGAGGATCTTCAGGTCCTTACAGATGATGCGCGGCAGCAAAAACCGAACGTGGAGAGGTCTCAAAAGCATAATCCGTATCTGAGTTCAGGCGCCGGAGTGGAAACTGGCGGCGGGTCATCTAAGATCTTTGGAAGGATTTTGGAGACAGACACGATGCTTGAGGACGGGAAGATCTTCATCGGCAAGAGCACCAAGCCGGAATATCTGGATTTGCGGCTCGCCAATCGACACGGCCTCATCACCGGCGCCACCGGCACGGGCAAGACAGTTTCGCTGCAGGTGCTGGCGGAAGGTTTCTCCAACGCGGGCGTCCCCGTCTTCGCCGCCGACATCAAGGGCGATCTCTCGGGCCTGGCGGCCCCGGGAAATGGCAAGGAGCCCCTGGTCAAGCGCGCACAGGATATCGGCATCGAATACAAGCCGGACCAGTTCCCCGTGGTGTTCTGGGACATCTTCGGGGAGCAGGGACATCGGGTGCGAGCAACGATTTCCGAGATGGGGCCCCTGCTGCTTTCCCGCCTGCTCGATCTCAACGACACGCAGGAAGGCGTGCTGAACATCGCTTTCCGCATCGCGGACGAGCAGGGCTTGCTGCTGCTCGACCTGAAGGATCTGAGGGCGTTGCTGCAGCTCATCTCCGACAATGCGGGCGAGCTCACCACCACCTATGGCAACGTGTCGAAGGCCACCATTGGCACGATCCAGCGTCAGCTGCTCGTGCTCGAAAATCAGCAGGGCGACGAGTTCCTCGGCGAGCCTGCTCTCGACATCAAGGATCTGATGCGCACGGACCGCGACGGGCGCGGCGTCGTCAACATCCTGGCGGCGGACAAGCTCATGAGCAATCCGCGCCTCTACGCCACCTTCCTGCTGTGGCTCATGTCGGAATTGTTCGAGGAACTGCCGGAGGTAGGCGATCTCGACCAGCCCAAGCTCGTGTTCTTCTTCGACGAGGCGCATCTCCTGTTCAACGATGCGCCCAAGGCCCTCGTCGAAACGGTGGAGCGTGTGGTGCGCCTCATCCGCTCGAAGGGCGTGGGAGTCTATTTCATCACGCAAAATCCGGTGGACGTGCCGGAAAGCGTTCTCGCGCAACTGGGCAACCGCGTGCAGCATGCGCTGCGCGCCTATACTCCGCGTGAGCAGAAGGCGGTGCGGGTCGCAGCTCAGACCTTCCGGCAGAACCCGGCCTTCGATACGCAGAAAGCGATCACCGAACTCGGCGTCGGCGAAGCGCTCGTCTCCACGCTCGAGGGCAAGGGGTCGCCCTCCATGGTGGAGCGCACGCTCATCGCCCCGCCCATGGCGCAGGTGGGACCTATCGAGCTCTCTGCCCGCCAGCAGATCCTGAACGCGAGCCCCATGAAGGGCAAATACGATCAGCCCGTCGATCCTGACTCGGCTTACGAAATGCTGGCCAAGCGCGCCGAGCAGGCGGCTGCCGAGGCCAAGGCAGCGGAGGGCGGAGGCGGCATTCTCGATATGATCGGCAATATCTTCGGTGCCGGCGGGCCGCAGCGCAAAGGCTCGATGACCGTTGGACAGAAGGTCGTCCGCGAGGTCACGCGCACCGTGGTCAACCAGACGGTCGGCAATATCGCGGCGGAGCTTGGCAAGTCGATCGGCGGCCGCCAGGGCGGTTCCATCGGCCGCGCCATCGTGCGGGGGACCCTGGGCGGATTGCTGAGGCGGTAAACCCAACCGATGTCAGGCTCTGACCATGCCGGCCATTCGCCTCGCCCGTCCTGAAGACCGCCCCGCCATCGAGGAAATCGTCGGGTCGGCCTATGCACGATACGTCCCGCTCATCGGGCAGAAGCCCGGACCGATGCTCGACGACTATGCCGCTCTGATCGACGGACGGCATGTCTACGTCCTGTCCGACGAGCAGGGACCTGCCGGCATCCTCGTTCTCATCGTGGAAGAAGAGGCAATGCTCCTCGACAATGTTGCCGTGCATCCGCGGGCGCAGGGACGGGGGCATGGGCGTGCGCTCGTTGCCTTTGCGGAGCGCTCTGCCAGAGAAAAGGGGCTGAACGCGATCCGGCTTTATACCAACGAGGCCATGACCGAGAACATCGCCCTCTACGAGGCATTGGGCTTCGTCGAGACCCACCGTGCGGAGGAAAAGGGCTTCAGGCGGGTCTACATGACGAAGCCTTTGGATGCGTTTCCTTAGGCGGCCAAGTCGCGCTTGCCGTGCAGGGGCTCAAGGGAGTACCTGTCGGGCAAGTTTTCTTACAGTCGGATGCCCCATCATGTCCCAGCTCGACCAAGTCCTCGCTAAGATCGATGCCGATCTCGACGCCTCCCTGGAGCGCCTGTTCCAGTGGCTGAAGATGCCGTCGATCTCCACGGACCCGGCCTACAAGGATCATTGTCGCAAGGCGGGTCAGTGGCTCGTGGACGAACTCAAGGGCATCGGGATCGAGGCGTCGCTTCGCGAAACGGGCGGCCATCCGGCAGTGGTGGCCCACGCCAAGGGCGAGGCGAAGCCGCACGTACTGTTCTATGGCCACTACGACGTCCAGCCTGTCGATCCGCTGGAGCAGTGGGAGACGGCGCCTTTCGAGCCGCGCATCATCACGCTGCCCGATGGCCGCAAGGCAATCAGCGCCCGCGGCTCCGCCGACGACAAGGGACAGGTGATGACCTTCGTGGAGGCCTGCCGCGCCTGGAAGGCGGTGACCGGATCGCTGCCGATCAACATCACCTTCCTCATTGAAGGCGCCGAGGAGGACGGTTCCAAGTTCCTGCCCGAGTTCATCGAGGCCAACAAGGACGAACTGAAGGCCGATGTGGCGCTCGTCTGCGATACCGGGATGTGGGACCAGGACACGCCCGCCATCACCTCGTCCCTGCGCGGCATGGTCTATGAGGAAGTCATCGTGCGCTGCGCGGACCGCGACCTGCATTCCGGCTCCTTCGGCGGCGCCGCCCGCAACCCGATCCATGTGCTCTCGAAGATCATCGCCGACATCCATGATGAGAACGGCCGCATCACGATTCCGGATTTCTACGAGGGCGTGCCGGAGACGCCGACGCAGATCCTCGAGCAGTGGAAAAGCCTCAACCTCACGGAGGAGGATTTCCTCGGGCAGGTCGGCCTGAAGCACTCCGCCGGCGAGAAAGGCCGCATGCTCATCGAGCAGATCCAGTCGCGTCCCACCTGCGATGTGAACGGCATCATCGGCGGTTATACGGGCGAGGGCACGAAGACCGTGATTGCCGCAGAAGCCCGCTGCAAGATCTCCTTCCGCCTCGTGGGCGATCAGGATCCCGGCAAGATCTCCGACAATTTCCAGGCCTTCGTACGGGCGCGCATTCCCGCCGATTGCTCGGTGGAGTTCATCAAGCACAAGGGCTCGCGCGCTCTTGCGCTGCCGCACGATTTCCCGGCCCTCACCGTCGCGAAGGCTGCACTCCACGACGAATGGAAGAAGGAGCCCGTCGTGATCGGCATGGGCGGCTCGATCCCGGTCGGGGGCGATTTCAAGCGCACGCTCGGTCTCGACACGCTCTTCGTCGGCTTCGGTCTCGACGACGACCGCATCCATTCACCGAACGAGAAGTACGACCTCAAGAGCTTCCACAAGGGCACGCGCTCCTGGGCGCGCATCCTCGCGGCTTTGGCGAGATAAGAGCGAGCAGGGTGCAAGACCTCTCCCCGCCGGGGAGAGGTGGGGAGCCATGACGATCACCGGGTCAGCGCGGAAAGCGTATCGATCACCGCGTGCGGGGGAATGTCCGTATATTCGTCGGGCATGCCGAGTCTGTTGACCCAAACCGGCGTGAAACCGAACACGGCGGCGCCGGCGATGTCCCAGCGATTGGACGACACGAAGACGATTTCATCCAGATTCAAAGACAGCTCTTCCAAGGCCAGCTGATAGGCATCCGGGCTCGTCTTGAAGATCTTCGCCGCCTCGACCGAGAGAACCGCGTCGAGGTCGTTGCCGAGATCAGCAGACGCGACAGCCGCGTAGAGCATTGCAGGGTCGCCGTTCGACAGGATAGCCGTGCGCAGACCCTTCTTGCGCAGAGCCTGGAGTGTGCTGCGAACCTCAGGGTAGGCATCGAGGCTGCGATAGGCATCGAGCAGGAGTGGGCGGACCGAGTAATCCGCCGTAGGGCAACGGGCAAAAGCGTAGTCGAGCGCCTTTTCGGTGAGCGACCAGAAGGGCTCGTAGCGGCCTGCGAGCGACAGCACCCAGGAATATTCGAGCTGCTTGGCGCGCCAGATCTCCGACAGGCGGGCCGCTTCCGGACCCACCTGCGCCTCGTGGCGGGCCACAGCCGAATGCACGTCGAACAGCGTTCCATAGGCATCGAAGACGACAGCCCTGGTGGCGGCCGGGATAAGGGCGGGCAACGCGGTGGCTCCTGGATCAGGGCGGACGGACCGATCATCCTCTTTCATGCATCCCATCACAAGACTTTATCTTGTCGAAGGGAGTTGAGTGATTGACGGGCGCCGTCCAAAAGGATTCGATAGGGCAGGTATTCTGACCCAAAGGATCGAGAACGTGGCTTGGTATTCGCAGACCTGGAACTGGTTCAACGGCGCATGGCACGAGGGCAATCCGTCCCTGATCGGGCCGCGTTCCCACGCTTCCTGGCAGGGCTCGACCGTCTTCGACGGGGCAAGGGTCTTCGAGGGCGTCATGCCCGATATCGATCGGCACTGCGAGCGCGTGAACCGCTCCGCCGCCACGATCGGCCTCAAACCCACCATGGACCCGCAGGCCATCGTCGAACTCGTCCGCGAGGGCGCCAAGAAGTTCTCGCCCGATGCCGCCCTCTACGTGAAGCCCATGTACTGGGCCGAGGCGGATGGCTTCGCCACCATCTCACCGGATCCGGAATCGACGCAGTTCTGCCTCTGCCTCTTCGAAGCGCCTTTGCCCGTGCCGGGCGGTCTCTCGATCATGAAGTCGAGCTTCCGCCGTCCAACCATCGAGTCGATGCCGACGGATGCCAAGGCCGGGTGCCTGTATCCCAACAATGCCCGCGTCCTGCGCGAGGCGAAGGAGAAGGGCTTCGACAACGCGCTTGTCTGCGATGCCCTGGGCAATGTGGCCGAGACTGGCACGTCGAACGTGTTCATGGCCAAGGGAGGCGTGGTCTATACGCCGTACCCGAACGGCACCTTCCTCAATGGCATCACCCGGCAGCGCGTGATCCAGCTCCTGCGCGACGACGGCGTCACGGTTGTGGAGGGCACGCTGCGCTATGAGGATTTCGCCAATGCGGATGAGATCTTCATCTCGGGCAATTATTCCAAGGTGATGCCGGTGCTGCGCATCGACAGCCGCGATCTCCAGCCGGGTCCGTTCTATCGCCGCGCCCGCGAGCTTTACTGGGCCTTCGCGCATTCGCAGCCGGTGACCAAGGCGGCGTAAGGCGCTTTCAAGGACTTGTGAACCGGGGCCGAGAGGCCCCGGTTTTTTGTTGCCCTAAATGGCTTGCGTCTCGTGCCCTTATCCGGAGCCTCCGATGCGCCTGGTCCGCAACAGCCTCTTCGCCCTTGTTCTCCTGATGGCTCCCGCCCTCGCGGAAGCCGTCGATCTCGAGCTTGTCTTTGCCGCCGACGGCTCCGGCTCCATCGACGACGACGAGCTTCGCCTCCAGCGCAAGGGCTGGGCCGATGCGCTGACGAGCGCCGAGGTGCTGAACGGGGTCAAAGACGGCCCATCGGGGGCCATTGCAGTGGCCTATATGGAATGGGGCGGACCGAACTCGCAGGTGCTGATCGTCGACTGGCATGTGATCCGGGACGAGGCGAGCGCGAGGATCTTCGCGGACAAGCTCATGAGCGCGCCGCGCGGAGCTTCCGGCTACAACTCCATCTCCAACGCCATCGATTTCTCTGTGCGTCTCGTCGAGCAGAACATCCATGAGGGGACGCGCAAGGTGATCGACGTCTCAGGGGACGGACCCAACATGGGTGGGCGTTCGATCGAGAGCGCACGGGCGGACGCTCTGGCGAAGGGCTTTACCATCAACGCCCTCGCGATCCGCCGGCCCGGCAGCGGACGGCCCGGGGGGCCAGGCGGCATGCCGCTTGAGGACTACTACGCTCAGAACGTGATCGGCGGCCCGGGCTCGTTCGTGGAGATCGCGGACGAGACGCAGCCCTTCGCCGTGGCTGCGCGGCGCAAGCTGCTCACGGAGATTGCAGGCACCGGCGGTCCGACCCGTCACGCGAGCCGCTAGTCACGCACCTGTGTGCGAAGGAGAATTCAGGTCCGGAGGAGATGTCGCCTTCGGACTTGATGCTTTAGGCTGTGCCCATGCCGAATCTCGAAGAATGGATTGTCGAACAGGGGCTGCGCGGATCCGACGTGGCTTCGCTGCTCTCGGGCTTCGTGGAGAGACTGATCGCGGAAGGGCTGCCCCTGGTGCGGGTCTATATCGCCCTGCCGACGGTCAATCCGACGATCCGCGTCTACACCCATGTCTGGACCCGGTCCGGCGGTACGATGGTCGAAGGCGTCTCTCACGAGCGCAATGCGAATGCGTTCGAGGTAAGCCCCTTCGCATACATGATGCGAATCGGGCAAACCCGTTGTTACTGGCGTGTCGATGATCCGCATGCGGAGCAGTTCGGCGTCTTCGAGGATGTGAGGCGGGAAGGCGGGACGGATTACCTTGCCCGGCTCTTCAGTTTCGAGAACGCGAGCGCGCCCGACCTGCGCGGCATCGGCATCTCGTTCTCGTCCAGCCGCCCCGACGGGTTCCTTCCGGACGAGATCGCCCGCATCGACGCGGTTCTTCCGCTGCTCGGCCTGGCGGCCTACCGCATGACGCTCTTCGATCTCACGCTGACCATGCTGGACACCTATGTGGGGCTCTCGGCCGGACGGCGTGTTCTGAGCGGGGATATCCGGCGCGGGTCGGGAACGACCATCACTGCTGCTCTTCTCTTTGCCGATCTGCGAGGTTTCACGACCATGGCCGATACGGCCGGCATGGATCTGATCGCCCGGCTGGACCAGCATCTCGAAGCCATGGCAGACCCTGTGGCGGAGCAGGGCGGAGAGGTGCTCAAGTTCCTGGGCGACGGCCTGCTTGCGGCCTTTCCGATCACACCTGAGCGGACGCGTGAGGAAGCCTGTGCCGCTGCCATCCGCGCAGCGCAGGCCGCCCTCGGACGCAATGCGGCCGTGAACCGCCTCCATGCCCCTGAAGCGGCGCTTCCTCTCGACATCGCCCTCCATTGCGGAGACGTGTTCTACGGCAATATCGGCGCTGCGGGCCGGCTCGATTTCACCGTGATCGGTCCCGCTGTGAACGAGGCGAGCCGCATGGAGGCTCTTTGTCAGCCCCTCGACTGCTCCATCGTGATGTCGGAGAGCGTAGCATCCTTGAGCCCGGTTCCCGTCGTGCCCCTCGGCCGCCACCGCCTGCGCGGCCTTGCGGCGGAACGGGAGCTGTTCACCTTAGCGATCAGCGACGGGCCAGCCTCACGCCCAGGACCTTGAGGCTTCCGAACAGCGCGCCGCCATAAATCAGCGCGCCGGCTGCTCCGAGCACGCCCAGCAGGATCTCGTCATGCCAGAGGGGCAGAACGGCGATCCACCGCGCCAGATGCGCGGGCGCATACCATGCGAAGGCGGCAAGAAGCATGCTGCCGAACGCGATGGCGAGGCATGTCTTCGCCAGCGAGCGGTTCGGCGCCGTCCATCCGCGCCGATAGGCGAGTACGAAGAGCAAGACCAGATTTACCCACACGCCGATGGCCGTGCCGAGCGCCAGACCAACGACGCCGTAGGTATCCATCAGCAGGATTTTCACCAGGACGTTGACGCCGACCGCTGTCAGGGAAGCGATGAGCGGCGTGGCAGTGTCGGAGCGCGCATAGAAGCTGGAGACGGCAGAGCGGATCAGCACCGCCGCCGGAAGGCCCAGGCCATAGGCCGCGAGCACGGCGCCCGCGCGCTGCGCCGCTTCGGCGCTGAACGCGCCGCGCTGGAAGAGCGCGGACATGATGAGATCCGGCATCACCAGAAACGCCACGAGGAACGGAGCGGCGAGGGCAAGGGTCAGGCCCACGGTGCGGTTCTGCGCGGCATAGGCGCCCGCCTCGTCGCCAGCGGCGATGCGCCGGCTCATCTCCGGCAGCAGAACGGTGCCGGCTGCAATGCCGATCACGCCGAGGGGGAGCTGATAGAGCCTGTCGGCATAATACAACGAGGAGACTGCCCCGGTGGGCAGGAACGAGGCGATGATCGTGTCCGCGAAGATGGCGAGCTGCACCCCGGCGGAGCCGATCACGGCGGGGCCGAGAGCCTTGAAGAAGGTCTTCATCGGCCGGTCCATGCGCGGACGCTCGATCCTTGGGGAGGCGATGACCTTCCGCGTCTCCCACCAGACGAGCACGAGCTGCAGTGCACCGGAAATCGTCACGCCCCAGGCGGCGGCATAGCCTGCATTCGGGAACAGGAACACGACGGCAAGCGCCGCGATCATTGCGACATTCAGCAGGACAGGGGCAGCCGCCGCTGCCCAGAATCGGTCATGCGCGTTCAGGATCGCCGAGTAGATCGTGACGATGGTGATCAGCAGCAGATAGGGAAACGTGATCCGCGTCAGCGAGACGGCGAGATCGAATTTTTCCGGCTCGTCCGAGAAACCCGGAGCCAGGAGCCGCACGACGCCGGGCATGGCGAGGAAGGCTGCGATCAGCAGCGCGATCTGCACGATCAGCATCAGGGTCGTGATGCGGCTCGCAAAGGACTTCGCGGATTTCTCGCCCTCGGTTTCGAGCACCTGCGCGTAGGTGGGAAGGAAAGCGTTATTGAAGGCTCCTTCGCCGAAGATGGCGCGGAAATGGTTGGGAATCCGAAAGGCGACGAAGAACGCGTCGGCCACCGGGCCGACGCCCATCACGGCGGCGATCACCACATCGCGGATGAAGCCCGTGAGGCGGGAGATCAGCGTCCAGCCTCCGACGGAAAGGATCTTCTTGAACATCGATCAGGCCCGGCGCAGCAGATAGTTTTCGGGGACAAGGCTGTTCGAGACCTCCGCCGTCGCGCCGATCCGTTCAGCCACCACATAGAGCGGGCGGCGCTTCACCTCGGCGAAGATGCGGCCCACATATTCGCCGATGATGCCCAGCGACATGAGCTGGATGCCGGAGAAGAACATGATCGACACGATCAGGCTCGGGAAGCCGGGCAGGTCGGTGCCGAACAGGAGGGTCCTGATCATGAAGTAGAGGGCTGCCGCGATCGAGAGGAACGAGACCAGGAATCCCAGATACGTCCAGATCCTCAAGGGCACCGTGGAAAAAGCTGCAATGCCGTCAAAGGCGAAGCGGAAGAGCTTTCTGAAACTCCACTTCGACGTCCCGAAACGGCGCTCCTCAACCACGAAGGGCACGCCCGTGCCCCTGAAGCCGATCCAGGCATAAAGGCCTTTCGAGAAGCGCGCCTTCTCGCCCAAGGTGCGCAGAACGTCGACACCTTTGCGGTCGATGAGCCGAAAATCTCCTGCTCCCTCGGGCAGGCTGATCTCGCCGAACCGCGCGAAGAGACGGTAGAACAGATGCGCGAAGCCGCGCTTGGCCTTAGTCTCGTCCGAGCGGTCGGTGCGCTGGCCGTAGACCATGTCGTAACCTTCTCGCCAGCGTTCGACGAAGGCCTCGATCATCTCCGGCGGATGCTGCAGGTCAGCATCCATGATGACCACCGCATCGCCTCGCGCATGGTCGAGCCCGGCCGCGATGGCGATCTCCTTGCCGAAGTTGCGGCTGAAGGAGACTGCTCCGACTCGCGGCTCGCGCCGGCTCAGGGCGCGGATCGCCTCGAGCGTATCGTCCCGGCTGCCGTCGTCGACGAACACCACCTCCCAGGAGAGCCCGATCCGGTCGAGGACCGGGAACAGGCGTTCGCAGAGCGGCCCGATATTGGCGCTCTCGTTATGGACGGGGATGATGACGCTGAGCTTGGGCGACGCCACGGCTTAATACCCTCATGTTCGGCCGCATCAAGAGCCGAGTTTGCGGCTTTGCTCAAGAGCCTATGTGCGGTTCCGGGGAGAATGTTGCGCGTCGGCGAGGCCCCCTGTTGCCGCATGATCTCGCCCGAAAACCGGTTTCCACGCCCTAGGATCGTGCTTAGGGTGCGGCAAAGCCGATCGAGGGAAAAGTCCATGCCTGCCACCCGCAACGTCATTCTCTGCGCCGACGATTACGGCCTCAGCGATGGCGTGAGCCGCGGCATCGTCGAGCTGGCCTGGATGGGCCGCCTCTCGGCTACGGGCGCCATGACCAACATGCCCGGCTGGCGCCGGGCCGTTCCCGACCTGATGCCGCTGAAGGG
The DNA here is from genome assembly GCA_035645515.1 of Microvirga sp. Taxonomy (GTDB): domain Bacteria; phylum Pseudomonadota; class Alphaproteobacteria; order Rhizobiales; family Beijerinckiaceae; genus Microvirga. Next base: position 4,650 of record DASQML010000074.1, on the reverse strand, counting down.
ACATATCGGGGTGGGGCTTCATCTGAACCTCACGACGGGAGCGCCCCTGGGCCCCATGGGAAGGCTTGCCCCGTCGGGGCGGCTGCCGCTTCTGGAGGCTGTTCTCGGCATGGCCTTCAAGGGACGGCTGGATCGGTCCGAGCTTGCAGGCGAAATCGCGCGACAGCTCGACGCCTTCGAGGATGCGTTCGGGGAGGCGCCATCCTTCATCGACGGGCATCAGCATGTGCATGTGCTGCCCGTGGTGAGATCCGCCCTGTTCCAGGTGCTGCGGGAGAGGAACTATGCCGGGCGCCTCTGGCTGCGGGACCCCACGGACAGGACAATGTCCATCCTGCGCCGTCCCATCGGGAGGGGGAAGGCGTTCATCGTGAAAGGGCTGGCAAGGGGCTTCGCCCGGGAGGCGCATGCCGCAGGCTTTGCCACGAACAAGGGATTTTCCGGTTTTGCGCCGTTCGATCTCTCGGTGCCGGCCGACAGGATCTTCGAGACGGCTTTCTCCCGCTTGGGGCCCATGCCGCTCGTCATGTGCCATCCCGGATACGTCGATGACGAATTGAGAGCCCTCGACCCCGCCGTCGAGAGCCGCGTTGCGGAACTGAATTATCTCAAGTCCGATGCGTTCTCCACTCTGCTGGAGGCGAGGAGACTGAGCCTTGTCCCCGGCATGGTCTGAACGGCAAATCGCCTGATTTTCTCCCTGAAGTTCAAGGAAGATCGGCTATAATAAGGATGCGCGAGCGTGCACGCTCATCCGAGGCCGAGGGGGCTTCAGGAGCAGGCCTATGCAACAGGCATCCTCCGTCAACGAAGCTGAGCGGCTGGCGGCCATTGCCCTGTATCAGGTGCTCGATACCCCGCCTGAATTCGCCTTCGATGCGGTGACCGAGCTTGCCGCCGAGATCTGCGGCTGTCCTGTCGCCCTGATCAGCATCGTGGACGAGCATCGGCAGTGGATGAAGTCCAAATACGGATTGCCTACCGATTTCACGGAATGTCCACGGGAGATCACGGTTTGCAGCCACACGGTCTGCTCGAATGATCTCATCTACGTTCCCGACCTGACGGCTCACGAGCGCTACAGGGATCTTCCCCTTGTGACGCAGGAACCGCATCTGCGATTTTATTGTGGGATGCCGCTGATCAACCGGGAAGGATATGCTCTCGGAACCTTGTGCGTGGTGGCCTTCGAGCCGCGGGAGCTGCGGCCGTCGCAGCGCGAGGCGGTGCGCCGGCTGGCGCAGCAGGCCATGGCTCTCCTGGAACTGCGGCGCCAGCTTCTGGAGCGCAATGCCCTGCTGAATGAACTCGCCCAGGCCAAGGCCACGGCCGAGGAGGCGCGGGACCAGTCCGACAGGCTTTTGCGCAACATCCTGCCGGAACCGGTGGCGGATGAACTGCAGCGCCGCGGAAAGGTGGAACCTCGCTTTCACGAGGCGACCACGATCCTCTTCGCCGATTTCAAGAAGTTCACGCTTCTGACCGAAACCCTCGATCCGGCGCGGCTCATCAACCAGCTCGACCAGAATTTCGGGCGCTTCGACGAGATCGCCGCGGATAATCGCATGGAGACGATCAAGACCATCGGAGACGCCTATCTCTGCGCGGGAGGATTGCCTGTTCCCAACCGCACGCACCCGATCGATGCCTGTCTTGCGGCCTTGCAGATGCAGGCCTCCATCCGAGCCGCCAACCGCCAGCGCGAGAAGCTGCGCCTTTCACCCTGGGAGCTGCGCATCGGCATCAATTCAGGTTCCGCAATTGCGGGCATCGTCGGGCACCGCCGCTTTACCTACGACATCTGGGGGAATGCGGTGAATGTTGCGCAGCGCCTCGAAGAAGCGTGCGAGCCAGGGCGCGTCAACATCTCCGCCAGCACGTTCCATCATGTCTCCCGCCTGTTCGAGGCGGAGGCGCGGGGATCGGTGGGTGTGAAGCATATCGGCGCCATCGACATGTATTTCCTCAACCGCATCAGGCCCGAATTCAGCGCCGATGCGGACGGGTGCATGCCGAACGCCGAATTCTGGCGGGCCAGCGGCGCGAGCTGACGGCAAAAGAAAACGGGCCTCCAAGGAGACCCGTCTGTCAGACCGCGAAGTCCGGCTTACTTCGTCGCTGCTTCGAACATTTCCTCGACATGCTCCCAGTTCACCAGGTTGTCGAGGAAGGCCTTGATGTAGTCGGGACGGCGGTTGCGGTAATCGATGTAGTAGGAATGCTCCCACACGTCGCAGCCCAGGATCGGCTGGGCGCCGTGGACCAGCGGGTTCTCGCCGTTCGGGGTCTTCATCACCGTGATCTTGCCGTCCTTCACGGCAAGCCAGGCCCAGCCGGAGCCGAACTGGCTGACGCCCGCCTGGATGAAGTCTTCCTTCATCTTGTCGACGGAGCCGAGATCCTCGATGATCTTCTTCTCGAGCTTTCCGGGTAGCGCGCCGCCGCCATTGGGCTTCATCCACATCCAGAAGTGGATATGGTTGTAGTGCTGCCCGGCATTGTTGAAGAGGGCCTGGTTCTTGCCGTGGGAGCCCTTCACGATCTCCTCGACGCTCTTGCCTTCGAATTCCGTGCCTTTGAGCAGGTTGTTGCCGGTGTTGACGTAAGCCGCGTGATGTTTGTCGTGGTGAAACTCCAGAGTTTCCCGCGACATGTAGGGCTGCAGGGCGTCATAGGCGTAGGGCAGTTCGGGCAGGGTGAACGTCATCGGCGTCTCCTTATGAATCGAGCGACCTGTGATGCGTTAGTTAAAGCTCCCACGGCTCAAGAGCAACGGCTGCCGGGCGGACTTTTTTCTGGTCAACCTTTCCATGAGGTTGCCTTTGGCCTATAGAGGCATAGCTTTGCCTTTGAAATTCTTGGTTTGCGTATGATGGAGACGGCATGATCATCGCCCTTCTGGCCCTCGCTTTTGCGATGATCTTTGGTGGATTACTCGCTGCTTTCTTCGGCTGGGATATCGTTCTGATAGAACGTGGCTGGACGATGGTGATCGCGGGCACCTTCACCGCGGCCTGCGGCGCGCTGCTGCTCGGCATCACCGCGGCCGTGTCGAAACTTGCCCGGATCCAGTCCGAGCTGGCGCGTCTTCAGATCGCCTACGATCACGAGGTGAGGGAGGAGGCTCCGTCCTCCTCGACGGGCCTGTCCATGGCCGCTCTCGCGGGTGGCCTGCTCGGCGGCCGAATGTTCGGCCGTGGAGAAGAGCGCGCGGAAGAGAAGCCCCAGGACGAGAAGTCTGCCGCCCTGCCGCCGGTCTCGAAAGACGATCGCATCGAGGCTGAGGATGGGGACCTCGGGTCGGGTCCGGATTCTGCGGCGGACCGGATCAACGAACCGCTCCTGCCATTCCCGCCCAGAACCATCCCGGAGTCCGAGCGCCGCGAGGAGGACAGAGCGGACGAGGAGGCCGAAAGCAAGGTTCCGGACTTCCTGCTGGCCGACCGGCTGCGGGAGACCTACGTGGACTCGCGCAGTGCAAGGTCGGAGCCCTCTCTGTTCGCCGACGAGCCCCGTCTGGACGAGCCGGTGGGAGAGCGTCCGGCCGAGATCGACCGCGACGATATTCTCGAGCCGTTGCCCGAGCCGGTTCCGGTCCATGAGCCCGAGCCTGCCCACGAGCCGCAGCCCGCCGCCGCTGACGAGGAGCCAGCCGCCTCCGAGGAGCTGCACGGCGAGGGGAAGATGGCAGAAGAGCCGCGTTCCGGCGCGACGGTGATCGGCACCTACAACTCGGGCGACAACACCTATGTGATGTTCTCCGACGGCTCCATCGAGGCGCAGACCCCTGGAGGCGTCTTCCACTTCAAGTCTCTCGACGAGCTCAAGGCCTTCGTCGCTTCGGGCGGCGAGGGTGGAACGACCGCTACTTGAACAAGGGGGAGAGGGCCCGGAAGTCCTCCGTTGCAGCTCTCTCCATCCATTCGAACACCGTCATTTCCGTGGTCACCCAATGGCAGCCCGCGTGGAGCAGGCGGGCACAGGCCGCCGAGACGCTGTGCTGCGAACGGCTGGAGACCGCATCGGCGACCACGGACACCTCGAACCCTTCGTTCCTGAAGCCGAGCGCGCTTTGCAGCACGCAGATATGCGCCTCGACCCCGCAGATCACGAGCTGATCGCGGCCTTGCCCACGCAGGGACGCCATGCGCGCCGCAATGGGCTCATCCCAGGCGGCGGAAAAACTGGTCTTCGGAAGAACCTGTGCGCCCGGGGGAAGAGCCGCCGTCACGGCGTCGACGGTCGGCCCGAGCCCTTTGGGATACTGCTCCGTCACAGTCACGGGAACGCCGAGACGGGCGGCAGCCTGGAGCAGAACGTTCACGTTCTTGAGCACGGCGTCGCCTTCATGGATCGCCGGCATCAGTCTGGCTTGAACATCCACCACGAGAAGGTGCGATCGTTTGGCGTTCAACAGCATCATGTTTCCTCGTCCAGTTTGGCAGGGATCGAATGGCCTGCCGGTATGTCCCTCGCCAGCTTATCCTCGAAACTGTCGCCTGTGTTGTGGGTCTACTTGTCTGGGTTGAAGAGGGGCGGGCTCCCGGGAATGGGCATGATCATCAGAAAGTGCAGGCCCTCCTCGCGGAAATCCATGCTCACCTGAGCCTGCAGCTGGGTGGTCAGAACCCGCTGCAAAAGCCGCGAGCC
>DASQML010000073.1:0-34247 GCA_035645515.1 Microvirga sp. | reverse complement strand
TCGCGCACGGTTCTTTTAGGCGGACACCGCGTCTTGCAGCGGGCGGCCTCCTGCCGGCAGGCTTGCGAGACCTGCCGCAGGACCGTTCCCCGCCCCGTCACTGCGACGCCTCGCGAGCGCGCCCCTCGTCGGACCGGGATGAATGCAACATAGTTCATGTCACCGCTGCTGTCAAGAACAAAGGTGGAACATCACCCCGCCAGCCTCCGCTCCTTGCACCCTCCACCGTCATCCCCGGCCTTGTGCCGGGGATCCCCGTCTTGGATACGCGGCGGCTCCTAAGACGGGGATGGCCGGGACAAGCCCGGCCATGAGGACGCGGGCTGGAGAATGCGCAGAGTGAAGCGAACGGATGCCGCAGCGCCTTTTCTCCGACTGTTCTCGATCTGGATCCCCGCCTGCGCGGGGATGACGGCGGGAACGGGGATGACGGCGCTGAGCAAGCACGGCAGGCGGAGCGGGGATGACAGGCAGAGCGCGGGAATGGCGGTGAGACCCGTGCCCTCCGTCATCCTCGGATCAAGTCCGGCCATGACGGAGTGGGGGAGGTGGGGAGACAAGGTGGGACCGTGAGAGGCCGGTCTGCCCCATTCTCGTCCAGCGATCATGAGCTCTGCTGCGCCGTCAGACGGGATCGAGACGACGGGGCCGTCACTCCACCGACCAGGGATAGGTCCAGGTCTCCGTGAGCGCCCGGTTGCCGGCGCGCAGGAAGGCACGCAGGTCCGTGGACTGGCCGGGCTCGAGCTTCACGTCGATGGCGGCGCGGAAGCCTCCGTTGTGCTCGTTCGGCACCACGAAGGTATGGGTGATCTGCCCCACGGAGGTCGAGGGCACCAGCTGCACCTGGTCCGGAGTGTTCAGGTAATAGGCGAGGTCGCCGCCCGCGAAATCGATGATGAAGCGACGATGCGTGCGGTCGCTGGGGCCGTTCGAGCCGCTGGCGCGGGGCGGGGTCTGGAACGTGTTGATGGCCTTCGCGCCAGGATGCATGGCGCCGATCGCGCTGGCGGCACGCAGGCGGTAGGAGAAGGTGACCTCCTGACCGGGCTCCAAGGGTCTGGCGGGCTGCCAGTAGGCGACGATGTTGTCGTGGGTTTCATCGGGAGTCGGGATTTCGGCCAGCTCGACCCAGCCTTCGCCCCACTCGCCCAACGGTTCCACCCAGTAGCCGGGACGCTGATGGTATGAGGCTTCCAGATCCTGATAATTCTCGAACGTCCGGTCGCGCTGCATCAGGCCGAACCCGCGCGGATTCCTGTCGGAGAAGGACGAAATTGTCTTCGTCGCCGGATTGCGCAGCGGACGCCAGATCCACTCGCCCGCGCCCGACTGCATGAGCAGCCCGTCCGAATCATGAATTTCGAGGCGGTAATCATCCGTGGGTTTGCGGTCGTTCTCGCCCTCGAAGAACATGGAGGTGAGGGGCGCAAGCCCCACATTCTCGATCCGCTGGCGCGGGAAGAGGGTCGCAGTAACCTCGAGGGTGGTTTCCTTGGACGGATAAATCTCGAAGCGATAGGCGCCGGTGACAGAGGGGCTGTCGAGCAGGGCGAAGACGGTTGCCCGGTCGCTCTCGGGCTTGGGCATGTCGACCCAGAACTCGCGGAAATGCGGAAACTCCTCCCGCTCGCCGCTCTCCACGTTGATCGCAAGGCCGCGGGCCGAGAGGCCGTATTTCTGATCGCGGCCGAGGAAGCGGAAATAGCTCGCGCCCAGGAAGGCGATCAGCTCGTCGAACACCTTCGGGTTGTTGAGAGGATAATGCAGGCGGAAGCCGGCAAAGCCGAGATTCACCGGCAGGGGCTTCTCGATCTTGTTGCGGCCGTAATCGAACAGCTCGCGCTGGTAAGGCACCGGCGTCGGCACGCCGTCGCGGATGATGTTGACCGTCACCGGCCGCTGGTAAAGGAAGCCGAGATGGAAGAGCTGCATCCGGAACGGACCGTTGCCGGAGGCGAGCAGCGCCCGGTCGGGCCGGAAGCGGATGTCGCGGTAATCGTCGAAGCTCAGGCGGTTGAGAGGTTCCGGCAGCTGCGCCGGTTGAGCCTCGAACGGAGCCGTGGACAGCTCCCGGGCCCGGCGCACCACGTCCTCGAATCGGAACGGGTTCGGCGCGGGCACGCCGTTCTGCTGCTGCACTTGTGCCGATGCGTTCGCGCTCCAGGCCGAGAGGGCCGTGGCGGCGAGCAGGCTTTGCAGGAGGGCGCGGCGAGAGAGGTGCATCATGGCGGCGGGACTGTTCTTCCTGGTCTGAGGGGAGGTGGCTGGCAGAGGAGCCTACCCTTCAAATGGGTGGCTCCGAGCGGCTTAATAGGGCCTGAACGGAAGCCTCGCCATTCCCCCTCCGAAACCAGGGTTAAAAAATTTCCCCAAGGGCCCGAAAAGGTCTTGTGATCCCGGGCGAATAGTCTTATTTCACTCCTGCCCAATTTCGCACGTGCCTGTGGTCGCGTGCCGGTTGGTGGGCATCCGGACAAGAGGCCGGACAGCCGCCCGAGAGCACCCTAGCTCTCGATACCCCTAACCGGCAGCCGGAGGCGAAAACCGGCGCACCTCGTTCTCAACGGGGGACGCGACTTAAAGCAACGACGAACGGGCTTTTTTGGTCTCGTTGGCCCTCCAAAGGTCAACACCGAAGAGGCTTGTTTATCATTGCCAGGCGTGCGGACGGGAATCCCCATCCAATCCAAGGCAGCATCGTCGGGTGAAGAGCCCATCCTCGCTTCTCGTGTCTCCATCGCACGAAGCAGGATGCATCTTCCCTCGCTGACGCCGGACGGCAGAAGGCTCTGACCGTCTAGATTTCAATCCGGAGGCTTGAACAAGACCTCCATTGAACCTGTGGTGGGGAGAGCGCCATGACTGAGCGCATTCGTGAATTCCTGCGCAACCGACGTGAGGACGGCCCGTGCGTTGTCGTCGACCTCGACGTGGTGCGTGAAAACTACTCCAAGTTTGCCCGTGCGCTCCCCGACACGCGCGTGTTCTACGCCGTGAAGGCGAACCCGGCTCCGGAGGTGCTCAAGCTTCTCGCCGATCTCGGCTCGTGCTTCGACACGGCCTCGGTCGTCGAAATCGAGCTTGCGCTTGCCGCCGGCGCCACGCCCGACCGCATCTCCTTCGGCAACACGATCAAGAAGGAGCGCGACATCGCTCGCGCGCTCGAGATGGGCGTGCGCCTGTATGCGGTCGATTGCGAGGCGGAGGTGGAGAAGATCGCCCGCGCTGCCGCTACCGCCGGTGTTGCTGCCGACCAGGTGAAGGTGTTCTGCCGCATTCTGTGCGACGGCGCCGGCGCCGAGTGGCCGCTCTCCCGCAAGTTCGGTTGCGTGCCGGAGATGGCAGTCGACGTGCTCGAGCATGCCCATCGTCAGGGCCTCGAAGCCTACGGCGTGTCGTTCCACGTGGGTTCGCAGCAGCGCAACACGGAAGCCTGGGATCAGGCTCTCGGTTCCGCCTCCGCGATCTTCCGTGAATGCGCCGATCGCGGCATTCATCTGTCGATGGTCAATCTCGGCGGCGGCTTCCCGACCAAGTACCTGAAGTCGGTGCCGCAGGTCGAGGCTTACGGCGAATCGATCTTCCGTGCGCTGTCGAAGCATTTCGGCAACCGCATCCCGGAAACGATCATCGAGCCGGGCCGCGGCATGGTCGGCAATGCGGGCATCATCGAGGCCGAGGTCGTTCTCGTCTCGAAGAAGAGCCGCGACGAGGACGAGGTGCGCTGGGTCTATCTCGACATCGGCAAGTTCGGCGGTCTCGCCGAGACGATGGACGAGTCGATCCGCTATCCGATCCGCACGGAGCATGACGACGATCGCATGGTCCCGTGCGTGCTTGCGGGACCCACCTGCGACTCGGCCGACGTTCTCTACGAGAAGGAGCCCTACATGCTCCCCGTCTCGCTGGAGATCGGCGACAAGGTGCTGATCGAGGGCACGGGCGCCTACACGACCACCTACTCGGCGGTCGCGTTCAACGGCTTCCCGCCTCTGAAGTCTTACGTGATCTGAAGCATTTTCCGCAAAAGTGGCTTGCCGGTTTTGCGAAAGAAAATGCGACGCAGCTAATGTCACGTCCCGCCTGTCTCGTTGAATGAGACAGGCACCAACCTCGAAGAAGTTGTCCCGGACGGCCTGCGTGTGATGCACGCAGGTGCGAGGGCTGTCGCTCACCCCACGTGTTTGGGAGGCCACGGCCATGATCACGATTCGCGAAGAATCCTTCCACGATGTCGAGGCGCGGGAAGCGCTGCTCGATGCCTGCTTCGGACCTGCCCGGTTCCAGAAAACCTGCGAGCGCCTGCGCGAGGGCCGCAAGGCTGCCGACGGCCTCTCGCTCGTGATCGAGCGCGACGGCGAACTCATCGGCACGGTGCGCCTCTGGCACATCTCGGCCGGCCCGAATCGTCCAGCGCTGATGCTCGGCCCCATCGCCATCGATCCGGCGCTGCAGAGCCTCGGTCTCGGGGCCAAGCTCATGCGCGATGCGCTGACGCGCTCAGGCGAGCGCGGCCACAAGGCGGTTCTGCTGGTGGGCGATGCGCCCTATTACGAGCGCTTCGGCTTCACGTCGGAAAAGACGGGCTCGCTCTGGCTGCCGGGTCCCTACGAGCGCAACCGCTTCCTCGCGCTCGAGCTGGAGGAAGGCTATCTCGATGATGCGCGCGGTCTCGTCTCGGCGACGGGTGCGCTCGAAGAGAAGCCCGATCTCACTGCACTCGTGGCCGCCGCCGCGCAGGGACAATTGCCGGGTCTTCGCCCTGCCTTCTAAGGTCTCAACTATCGATCCGAGGGCTCACTGCGACGCCCTCGGATTCGGCAGCACGAAGGTGATGCCCGCCGCTGCAACGAGATAAGCGGCAAAGCCTAAGCCGATCGTGCCGAGACCGATGCCGGCATCGAACAGCAAACCGATGGCTCCCGGCGTTGCGGCCGATGCCACCACCATGATCGCGCCGGCCAGCGCGCGGATCTTTCCCAGATGCTCGGTGCCGAACAATTCGGCGAGGACCGCCGCGACGATCACGTTGGTTGCGCCCGCCGACAGGCCGATCAAGGCGAAGAAGATCGGCGCGAGGACGGGGCCGCTGAAGCCCGCGATCGCGACGGAGGCGACGGTCAGGCCCAAGAGATAGAAGTGGCTCAGCCGCACTGCACCGAAACGGTCGACAAGACTTCCCGTCAGCATCGCGACCGTCACCGAGACCAGGGCAAACACGGTGATGCTCGTCGCCAGCAGTTCCAGCGGCCAGCCCTTGATGTCGGCGATGAGGCGCTGATGGAAGAAATAGGCGGTGACGATGGCGGGATAGCCGATCATCGTCGGCACGAGGGCAAGAAAGCGCCAGTCGCGCAGCACGTCGATCCAGCGCGGACCCTTCTCCGTATGGCTGCTCGCCTGGACTGCGCCCTCAAGGTCCGGATCCTTCCTGCCGAGAAGAAAGCTCAAGCCCCAGCCGAGGCAGAGACAGGCCACGATGAACAGCGCCGCGCTGCGCCAGGCATTGGTCCAGCCGAGCGCGGCGATCAGCGCGATGACGATGCCGGGCAGGATCGCCTCGCCCGCCGGAAACCCGAGGGCCGCCACCCCCGTGGCCCTTCCGCGAATGCCCGCCGACAAGCGAGCCGTGCTCATCACGCCCGCATGGCTCGACATGCCCTGCCCGAAGAGACGCAGGGCGAAGAGGCTCAATCCCAGCACGATGAGATTGGGAGCAAGCGACAGGCTGAGCGCCGCCGCCGCCAGGCCGCCTAGGGCGATGGTGGCATAGAGGCGGATGCTGATGCGGTCGATCACGCCGCCGACCCAGATCATGAGGAGCCCCGAGCACAGAGTGGCCGTGGAGTAGATGAGGCCGAAGGCGCCGTTCGTGAGCCCAAAGGTGTCGCGGATGTTCGGCCCGGACAGCGAGATGAAGAAGGTCTGCCCGAAGGACGAGAGGAAGGTCAGGGCAAAGCCGAGGCTGATCACACGCCCGTGGCGCATGAGGAGTTCATGAAATTTCATTGGGCTCAAATCAGAGGCTGATGAGGGTGAAGACCATCATGAGACCTTGTTGCCGGATGTCGAGACCTAAAGGCATGAGGACGGGCCTTCCTGTCATTTTCCCGTCTCGTTCGCAGGGGAAACCGTCATCCACGGCCAAGAGGACGCCACAGGCATTGACCCCGGGGGCTCCTCAATCCTAGATGCGCCCCGAACCGTTCTACCCGGAGACATTTCGTCCGATCCCACGCTTTCGCAAGGAGAACCATCGATGACCCAATGGCCCGTTCATGGCCGCATCACCGGCCCGATCGTCATGATCGGCTTCGGCTCGATCGGCAAAGGCATGCTGCCGCTGATCGAGCGGCATTTCGAGTTCGACAAGAACCGCTTCACGGTCATCGATCCCAACGACAAGGACCGCAGCATGCTCGACGTGCGCGGCATCACCCTCGTCAACAAGGCTCTCACCCGCGAGAACTACCGCGAGATCCTCACGCCCCTGCTGACCGAAGGCGGCGGCCAGGGCTTCTGCGTGAACCTGTCCGTGGACACTTCTTCCCGCGACATCATGGAACTCTGCCGCGAACTCGGCGCTCTCTACATCGATACCGTGGCCGAGCCCTGGGCGGGCTTCTACTTCGACAAGAGCGCGGGACCTGCGGCCCGCACCAACTACATGCTGCGCGAGAACATCCTCGACGCGCGCCGCCAGTCGCCCGGCGGCCCGACCGCCGTGTCCTGCTGCGGCGCCAATCCCGGCATGGTGTCCTGGTTCGTGAAGCAGGCGCTTCTCGACATCGCGAAGGACACGGGCCTCGATTTCGAAGAGCCGAAATCCCGCGAGGAATGGGCTGGTCTGATGCAGCGGGTGGGCGTGAAGGGCATTCACATCGCAGAGCGCGATACCCAGCGCGCGGACAAGCCGAAGCCCATGGGCGTGTTCGTGAACACCTGGTCCGTGGAAGGCTTCGTGTCGGAAGGCATGCAGCCTGCGGAACTCGGCTGGGGCACGCACGAGAAATGGATGCCGGAGAACGGCCGCACCCATGATGTCGGCTGCGGCGCCGCGATCTATCTGCTCCAGCCCGGCGCGAACACCCGCGTGCGCACCTGGTGCCCGACGCCTGGTCCGCAATACGGATTCCTCGTCACGCACAACGAGGCGATCTCGATTGCCGATTACTTCACATTGCGCGAGGGCGACAAGGTCGTCTACCGCCCGACCTGCCACTATGCCTACCATCCGGCGAACGACGCCGTGCTCTCGCTGCACGAGATGTTCGGCAATGCGGGCAATGTGCAGGAGAAGCATCACATTCTCACCGAGGACGAGATCGTCGACGGCATCGACGAACTCGGCGTGCTGCTCTACGGCCATGCCAAGAACGCCTATTGGTACGGCTCGCAGCTCTCCATCGAGGAGGCGCGCAAGCTCGCGCCTTACCAGAACGCCACCGGACTTCAGGTGACCTCCGCCGTGCTCGCGGGCATGGTGTGGGCGCTGGAGAATCCGAACGCCGGCATCGTGGAAGCCGACGACATCGATTTCCGCCGCTGCCTCGAAGTGCAGACGCCCTATCTCGGTCCGGTGAAGGGTTACTACACGGATTGGACGCCGCTGAATGATCGCCCCGGCTTCTTCCCGGAGGACATCGACGCTTCCGATCCGTGGCAGTTCCGGAACATTCTGGTGCGTTAAGTCATAGGCGTGATGGCCGGCCTTGAGCCGGCCATCCTCGTCTTCTAAAGGTGAGCGCAGCAAAGGCGTGGATGCCCGGGACAATCCCGGGCATGACGAAGGTGGAGTGATCGCCATGCCTCATTTCGAGGAATTCTACGCCAACAAGCTGCACGGGAATCTCGGCGTCGTGGATGCCGAGGCCGTTCTCGATCTGCGCGGCGCATCCCGCGAGCAGGCCTCGGCCTCGCTGCAGGACATGCTGGAGCGCAGCCGCTTCGGACAGGCGAAATCCGTTGCCGTGCGGCTCGATCCTCCGCCGGAGGGCGGCGGCGAAACCCTCTTTCAGCCCATCGGAAAGACGCTGCTGGAGGCCAAGAAGCGCGGCTGGATCGACCGCCTGCAGACCTTGCCCGCGAGCGACGGCCTGGGCTTCTACGTGGTGCTTGCGGGAAAGCCGGAGCGGGAAAGCTAATCCATTCTTCGGTGGAGAGGATCCGGTTTCTGCGTCAACGATGCGTTCCTCTCGTGCGCTCAAGAAACACAGAACCTCTCCTGAGAGGGTGACTCATAAAGGCGAGCGCCTGTTCCCTCCCCCTTGCGGGGAGGGATGAAGGGTGGGGGTCGTAAAGTCAGAGCGTTGCGCGTCGTTGAGAAAGCACAACAGCACTACAGCGTCATGGTCGTCCCCGGACTTGATGCGGGGATTGTTCCGGCCACCCACGTCTTGGGAACCGCAGCGCATCGAAGACGTGGATCCCCGGGACAAGCCCGGGGATGACGCCGAGAGAGCTGGTTTCAGCCGCTCACCCGGTCGTTCCACCCCCACCCCTGCCCCTCCCCGCAAGGGGGAGGGAACAAGCGTGGTGCATCACGAGCCAGACTCTCAGAATGAGGGCCGAACGCGTTGACGCCGTTTCAGGTGGCTCTCTCTGAAACCCGTCGCCGCGGGCGCCTGAACAGGCTGCGCAGAAATCCTGCAAGCAGCAGAAGGCCGCCCCAGACAGTGACAAAGCCGATGGCAGTTGAGATAACGCCTTCCTCGGTCACCGGCATGGCCGGTTCGAAGTCGCGATAGGCCGCTTCCATCACGTCCTGGTCGCCGTCGCGCAGCATCAGGGCGATGCGCGCGAAGGGACCGGCCTGCATCATGGCTTCGCGATGAGTGCGCAGGCGCTCGAGGCGCTCCACGTTGCCCTGCATGGCGACGCCCTGGCGGTTGACGAGATTGTCGGGATTGGAGCGAAGGCGCGCGATGGCGCTCTCCTGAGTTTCACCATTGGCCTGCGCATCCGCGTCGAACTGCGCGATCACGCGCTGCAACTCGTCGATCGCGCCGCCGAGGCGCTGACGGTATTGCTGGGAATATTCGGGCCCTTGCGAAGCCACGATCCCGCCCAGGATCCCTAAACCGAAAGCGATGATGCGAACGATCCGTGACAAGCGTGACCTCCCTAAAGGTCAAGAGCCGTGAGGATATCTTGTTCCGTCACGTCATCGAGGGGCTTCTGCACTTTCACGGCGCGGGTTTTCTTGCCCGGCTCCATCACCAGGATCACCGTTTCGATGCCGGGGCAGCCGGGATCGTTGCAGGCGATCTCGTTGACCGCGAAGCTCGTCTCGGGCGACGCGGCAAGGGCGGCGCGAGCCATTCGCTTCACGCGCTCCACGGCCTCCCGGTCCGGCTTGGGAAGGCCGAAGGTACCTCTCAGAAAAGCGCCGAACAGGGCCACGGGCGATCTCATGCGGGAAGGGTCAGGATGCCGCCCTGGCCGTCCTCGCAGCCGAAGGCAAGGTGCTTCCCGCCCTTGTCCCAGGCCAGGGCCGTGACGCCGCTGCCTTTCACGGCGGGGCGCACGAGAAGCTCGGAGGCGTCGGCGAGGCGGATGAGCAGGATGCAGCCGTCCTCATAGGCGACCGCCAGCACATAGGTGTTGGGGTGGAACGCCACGCGGCTCACCTTGGCGGGCCGCACGCCGCATTCGCGGGGGGCCTTGCCCATGGGGCCTTCCTTCGACTCGAAGGGCCAGATGATGGCCGCCTCCGCGCCGGAGGTGGCGAGCCATTTGCCGTCGTGCGACCAGGAGAAGGAGCGTGTCTTCGACGGGTAGCCGCTCATGCGCATGTGGCCCTTGTCGGGGATCAGCCGCCAGCCGTGGAGCGCGTTCTCCTGCATGGAGGTCACCACGAAGCGTGCGTCGGGGGACCAGGTTACGTCGAGATGCGAGCCCTTCCATTCGAGCATCTCGGGCTTGGCCTCCACGTTCGGGAACCAGAGCGTCGCGCCGTTGTAATGCGCAATGGCGAGGCGATAGCCCTTGGGGGCAAAGGCAAGTCCGCGCGCCGTGGAGGGCACTTCCAGCATCTTCTCGCGGCCTTTGTCGTCGCGGGCGAACACCCGCCTGCCGGCGGCATAGGCAAAGGCACCGCCCGCGCTGAGCGCCAGGGAATCGATCCAGGCGCCCTTCGTCTCGGCAAGAGTCTTCGTGGAGCCGTCAGGGCCGGTCACCGCCACGCGCCCGTCGTCGCCCCCGGTCACGAAGCGCTCGCCGTCGCTGGCACCCACCAGGACGCCGGCATCGGGATGGGCTTCCACGCGGTGGGTTTCGCCGTTCTTCGCCAGCAGAACGCCGCCGTCCCCGAGGCCGAAGGCGGCAGTGCCCTTCAGCCACGCGACGGCGGTGACATGAGCGCCTGCGGCAATGGGCGCCACGCTTTGGGTCAAGGACGGAGCAGTTCCAGCACTCATCGAAGCAATCCCCTTAAGTGAGGTTCCCATAGCATGGTTGCAGGGATGGAAGGCAAGGCGCGGCAGGGTTCAAGCCGTCAGGAGGCTCCGGATGCGCCTTCGCGGTACGCCTTTTGGGAGATGGCCGGCATCCGGCGGCAGCCCCATCATAAGGTTCTGGCATTGATGGGAGCTTCGGCATGAGGATTTTGAGCGTGATTGCCTTTGTCATGACGGCGCTTGGGTCGATGGGAGCCTCGGCGCAAACCATGGGAGGGGTTCCAGCTCAGCCCGAAGCCGGCGCGGCCTCCGCCCAGAGGGCGGCGCAGAAGGCAACCTGCGAGAGAGATGCCCGATTGATCTACCGGAATGGCAAGACCAACATCTCCGAACAATGGAGGGAGCAGGTGAAGGTTACGCGCAAGGCCTATGTTCAGGAGTGCCTCGCGCGGGCAGGCTTCGCACCGTGAGCCCGGTTCGGGGCAGGTCTCCTGCCCCGAACGATGCACGCTCTTAAGCCGCGCAGGCGAGAAAGCCTTCGCGGATCGCTTTCTCGTTCAGATCGCGGCCGATGAAGACCACCTTCGAGGTGTGCTTCTCGCCCGGCTTCCACTCGCCCTGCACGTCGCCGTCGAGGATCATGTGCACGCCCTGGAACACGAAGCGCTTCGGCTCGTTGGGGAACGCCACGATGCCCTTGCAGCGCAGGATGTTCGGGCCCTCGACCTGGGTCAGGTTCGAGATCCACGGCATGAATTTCTCGGGGTCCACCTCGCCGTCGATCTTCACGGAGACGGATTGCATCTCCTCGTCGTGATGATGGTGATGGCCCTCTTCCAGGAAGTCGGGCTCGAGCTCGATGATGCGGTCGAGATCGAAGGCCTTGCGGTCGAGCACCTCCGAGATCGGGATGGCGCATTTCTGGGTGCGGTGGACCTTCGCATAGGGGTTGATGGCGCGGATGCGCGCCTCGACGGTATCGAGTTCCTCAGGCGTCACGAGGTCGATCTTGTTGAGGATGATCACGTCCGCGAAGGCGATCTGGTTCTTGGCCTCGGGCGCGTCCTTCAGGCGGTCGGAGAGCCATTTGGCGTCGGCCACCGTCACCACGGCATCGAGGCGGGCCGTGTCGGACACGTCCTGGTCCATGAAGAAGGTCTGGGCGACGGGGGCGGGGTCCGCCAGGCCCGTGGTCTCGACGATGATGGCGTCGAACTTTCCCTTGCGCTTCATCAGGCCGTCGAGAATGCGGATCAGGTCGCCGCGCACGGTGCAGCAGATGCAGCCGTTGTTCATCTCGAACACTTCCTCGTCGGCGCCGACGACGAGCTCGTTGTCGATGCCGATCTCGCCGAACTCGTTCACGATCACGGCATATTTCTTGCCGTGCGGCTCGGTGAGGATGCGGTTGAGAAGGGTGGTCTTGCCGGCGCCGAGATAGCCTGTGAGCACGGTAACGGGGATCTTGTCGGTCATCGGATGGTCCGCAACTTTCATCCTCCCCGTGAAGGGGAAGGATCGGCCGGAAGGCCGAGGTGGGGTGGAAACACCAAGTGAGGCTTTCAGCTCGACAAAGCCTCGCTGAAGGCTCTTATATTGTGTCTCATCATGTCAATGTAAGTGCCGGCGGGGCCGTTCGGCTCCGAGAGCGCATCGGAATAGACCTGGGCGCCGATCCTGGCCCCGGTCTCCTTGGCGATGCGCTCCATGAGGCGGGCGTCGGACACGTTCTCCACGAAGACGGCGGTGATCTTCTCGCGCTTGATCTGCTGGATGATCTTGGCCACGTCCTTGGCCGAGGCCTCGGCTTCCGTCGAGACGCCCTGCGGCGATACGAAGTCGATTCCGTAGGCGGCCTCGAAATAGCGGAAGGCATCGTGGGAGGTGATGAGCTTGCGCCGGTCGGCGGGAATGCGGGCGACCAGGGCCTTCACCTCAGCATCGAGGGCATCGAGCTTTGAGAGATAGTCGGCGGCATTGGCCTCGTAGGCAGCCTTGCCCGCAGGATCGGCTGCGGTCAGGGCATCGCGGATATTGGCCACGTAGATCTTGGCGTTGCCGATGCTCTGCCAGGCATGAGGATCGATCCCGTCGTGACCGTGATCGCCGTCATGGCCGTGCTCGTCCCCGCCTTTGAGGAGCTTCACGCCCCTGGAGGCTTCGACCTTTGTGGCCTTGGTGCCTGACGACTTGATGAGCCGGTCGATCCAGCCCTCGAATTTCAGCCCGTTGGTGAACACGATCCTGGCTTCCGTCAGGCGCCGGCCATCGGTGGGCGTGGGCGAATAGACATGGGCGTCGCCGTTCGGGCCAACGAAGGTCGTCACCTCCACGCGCTCGCCGCCCACATGGCGTACGAGGTCGCCGAGAATCGAGAAGGTCGCGACGACCTTGAGCTTCTCCGGCGTCTGCGCGGCGGCGGGCATGACCCAGCACGCGAGCGCCAGAAAGCCCGCAATCAGAGGCAGAGCGGTTCGTCTCGTCGGCATGATGGGATCCTTCCGTGAGTGTTTCTAAGCTTCAAGGTGCTTGCCCGGCCAGGCGAGCCACAGCACGCCGCCTTCGCGGCCGACCAGCAGCGACGCCACATAGACGATGCCGGCCGAGAGAATGATCGCTGGCCCTGCGGGCAATTCCACATGGAACGAGAGCAGCAGGCCTGCGATTCCGGAGACGATGCCGATGAGGACTGAGACGATCATCATCATGGTGATGTCGCTCGTCCAGAAACGGGCGGCGATGGCGGGCAGCATCATCATGCCTACGGCCAGCAGGGTTCCCAGCGCGTGGAAGCCGCCGACGAGGTTCATCACCACGAGGCCGAGAAAGATGAGATGCGTCGGCGTTCCCGCGCGACTGACGGAGCGCAGGAAGATCGGGTCCACGCATTCGAGCACCAGCGGGCGGTAGAGAACCGCCAGCGCGAGCACCGTCAGCGTCGAGATCGACGCCAGCAGCAGCAGCGTGTTGTCGTCGAGGGCGAGCACCGTGCCGAAGAGCACATGGAGCAGATCGACGTTGGAGCCCCTGAGCGACACGATGGTGACGCCCAGCGCCAGAGACAGAAGATAGAAGGCCGCGAGCGACGCATCCTCCTTCAGGGACGTGAAGCGCGAGACGAGGCCCGCCGCCATGGCGACGATGACGCCCGCCGCCAAGCCGCCTACCGTCATGGCCGGAAGCGACAGGCCCGCGAGCAGATAGCCAATCGCCGCGCCGGGCAGGATCGCATGGGCCATGGCATCGCCGGTGAGGCTCATGCGGCGCAGCATCAGGAACACGCCGACGGGGCCGCCGCCCAGCGCAATCGCGATCACGCCCACGAGCGCGCGCTGCATGAACTCGAATTCGGAGAAGGGTGTGAAGAAGAGATCGAGCACGTGAGGGGTTCTTTATGCGGCGCCGCGCTGGCACACATGCGCATGCGGATCATGCGCCTCGACCATGCGGCGGGCTTTGAGAAGGTTTTCTGCACTCAGCACATCGGGCGTATCGCCCCAGGCCACGGGCTCGCGGGCGATGAGGAGCGTCTTTGGGAACACGCGCTTGACCATGTCGAGATCGTGCAGCACGGCCACGACGGTGCGGGCCTCGTCATGCCAGCGGCGGACGAGATCGAGCAGGTCGGCGGTGGTCTTGGCGTCGATGGCCGTGAACGGCTCGTCGAGCAGGATCACCGGCGCATCCTGCAGGAGCAGTCGCGCGAAGAGGGCGCGCTGCATCTGCCCGCCGGAGAGGGTGGAGATCGGGCGTCGCTCGAAGCCGATGAGCCCCACCGCCGAAAGCGCCTCCTCGACCTTCGTGCGGTTCTTGGCCGAAATGCCGCCGAAAAGGCCCGACCGGGACCAGAGACCCATGGAGACGAGATCGTAGACGGACAGCGGGAAGGAACGGTCGATCTCCGCGGCCTGGGGCAGATAGGCGATCTCGGAGGAGGGGCCGTCGAGGCGGATAAGGCCCTCGAGGGGCTTCAGGGTGCCGACGATGCCCTTCAGAAGGGTCGATTTCCCGGCGCCGTTGGGGCCGACCACGGCCATCAGGCTGCCGGAAGGGATCTCCCCGTCGAGGTGATGCACGGCCGGCCTGCGCCCGTAGCCGAGGGTCACCTCATCGAAGCGGATGGCGGTGGAGTTCTCTCGCATGGCTTACCCCATGACCCCGAAGACCATCAGCCAGAGAACGCTCAGGAGAGCAGCGGCCCCCGTCAGGCGCTGCCAGACCGAAAGGCGGAGCAGCGAGAAGCCGGGGGTAGCGGCAAGAGCCCGGTGCTCATGCCCATGGTGATGGCCGTGATGGTGGTGGCTGTGCGACATGCCTCCACAGATAGACCGGATCGACTGCTATTTCCAGGGGGCGTATAGTATTTTATACGCCCCTGTTAACATCGTGATTTACCAGCGAAATACTAGAACGGCGGGTGGTACTGGTAGAGCCAGGTTTCGCTCAGCACCTCATCGCCGTTGCGCAGGTAGCAACGCATCTCCACCGGCTCGGTGCCCGTGACCGTGAGATCGAACTGGGTCCGCCAATGGCCGGGCACGTTGTTGGGCACGGCCTCCGTGAGGATGTTCGAGAACTCGCCGCGCGAGGCGGAGAGGACGGGTTTGGGGATCACCCCGCTCGGCAGCCTGGTCAGCGGCGCGCCGATGAACTCCACCATGAACTTGCGCACGCCCTTGGGCCGGACAGTTCCGGCCTGGCCGCCATTGCCGAAGCGGGTGGCGATGGCCCGGGCGAGCGGGGTCGGATAGGGCTCGTCCGCCGCCCAGTGCATGCGGTAGCGGAACTCGAGGGATTGACCGGCGCGGGCCGGTTCAGCCGGCACCCACATGGCCACGATGTTGTCGTGGATCTCGTCGTCGGTGGGGATTTCCACGAGCTGGATGGAGCCCTTGCCCCAGTTGCCCTGCGGCTCGATCCAGAGCGAAGGGCGGCGGTCGTAATAGACGCCGTCGAGGTAATGATCGAAGTTGCGGTCGCGCTGGAGCAGGCCGAAGCCCCGGGGATTCTCGTCCGAGAAGGCCGAGGTGATGATGCGCGGCGGGTTGTTGAGCGGGCGCCAGATGCGCTCGCCGGTGCCGGTCCACATAGCGAGCCCGTCGGAATCGTGGATTTCCGGCCGCCAGTCGATGGCCGTGGTCTTCGCCTTCTCCGAGTACCAGTACATGGAGGTGAGCGGCGCGAGTCCCAGGCGCGCGATGTCCTTGCGCAGATGCAGGGCGCAATCGAGATCCATGGTCACGGCGGCGGCCCGCTTCATGACGAAGCGATAGGCCCCCGTCACGCTCGGTCCGTCGAGGAGCGCATAGACCGTGACCGTGTCGGAGCCTGCCTGAGGTGTCTCGAAATAGATGTGCGTGAAGTCAGGGAATTCCTCGGGCCTGTCGTGCACGGCCACGTCCACGGCCAAGCCGCGGGCCGAGAGGCCATACTGGTAAAGCTCGCCGATGGCCCGGAAATAGGATGCGCCGAGGAAGGCGACCCAATCGTTCTTCTTCCAGTCGAGCTTGCCGTTGCGGGCTTCCTGGAAGCGGAACCCGGCAAAGCCGGTGTTGTCGGGAAGCCTGCGGGCGGGGGAATCCGCCGGCATGTCGAAATAGTCGGTGTCGTAGACGATCTCGCGGGCCTGGCCGTTTTCCACCACATGCATGCGTACCGGCTTCTGGAAGAAGCGGCCCATATGGAAGAAGGTGACCGGGAACTCGCTCGGGCCGTTGGCCCAGAGCGCCAGATCGGTCTTGAACCGGATCTTGCCGTGGGCGTCGTAGTCGATCTGGTAGAGGATCTCGGGCGAGGGGCTCGGCGGCGCCGCATAGGCGGAGCGGGCCATGCTCTCGGCCTGCTTCTTCAGGCTCTCGAAGGTGAACGGGGCCGGTGCTCCCATCTTCAGGCCTTGCTGCGCCATGGCCCGGCTCGAAAAACCCTGGGCGGCCAAGGCGGCCGTGGCGGTTGCGGTTTGAAGAAACTGGCGGCGATTGAGCATGGGCAACGAGGTTGTGATCCGTGGAGGGACTGACCCCTACCGACCAAGGTGGCAGGATTAAGTCCCTCTTAGCCTCTTGAGAAAACTTCGTCAGCAGCCAAAACTAGGGCCACACACAGGCGCCGCAACGATGGCGCCAAAAATAAGGGAGTACGCCATGCATCGTAAACTCATGCGCCGCCTCGTGGGCGCCGCTACCGCCCTGGCCCTTGCAGGGGCAAGCGTTCCGGCCCAGGCGCAGGACTTCATCAACGTCCTGACCGGCGGCACTTCCGGCGTCTATTATCCGCTGGGCGTGGCTCTCTCCAAGATCTTCACGGAAAAGGTGCAGGGCTCGCGGCCTTCCGTCCAAGCCACCAAGGCCTCGGTGGAAAACCTCACCCTGCTGCAGCAGGGCAAGGGCGAGATCGGCTTCACCCTCGGCGACAGCCTGGCCATGGGCTGGGAGGGCAACGAGGAAGCGGGCTTCAAGGGCAAGCTCGACAAGCTGCGCGGCATCACCGCCATCTATCCCAACTACATCCAGATCGTGGCGACCAAGGAATCCGGCATCAAGTCGCTGGCGGACTTGAAAGGCAAGCGCCTCTCGGTCGGCGCGCCGAAATCCGGCACCGAGCTCAATGCCCGCGCGATCCTTCAGGGTGCGGGCCTGTCCTACCAGGATCTCGGCAAGGTCGAGTACCTGCCCTTCGGCGAATCCGTCGAGCTCATGAAGAACCGCCAGCTCGACGCCACGCTGCAATCGGCTGGCCTGGGCGTATCTTCGATCCGCGATCTCGCCACCTCCGTGCCGATCGTGGTCGTGGAGATCCCCGCCACCGTCGTGGACAAAGTGGGTTCGCCCTATGTGAAGGTTACGATCCCGGCGAACACCTATGAGGGCCAGACCGCGCCCGTGCAGACGGCCGCTGTCGTTAACTATCTCGTCACCCATTCCGGCATGAAGGACGAGACCGTCTATCAGATGACGAAGGCGATCTATGAGAGCCTTCCCGATCTTGTGGCAGCGCATGCCGCCGCCAAGGACATCAAGCTCGAAAACGCGCTCTCCGGCATGCCGGTGCCGATGCATCCCGGTGCGCAGCGCTACTTCGACGAGAAGGGCGTGAAGAAGGGTTCCTAAACCCTTCGGCCGATTTACAATGGAGCCGGGGCAGGCGAACTGCTCCGGCTTTTTGCATGACAGAACGACAATTCCCGTGGGAGACGCGGCGCGATGAGCCAGAGTGCCAACACATCCGAACTCGCCCAGATGGAAGCTCCCTCCGAGAGCGTGAATCCGGAGCATGGCTTGCCGGAGAGTTTCGGTGAAGGTTTCTGGGGCAGGCTCCTGTTCTGGATTGCGGTATCGTTCTCCACCTTCCAGATCATCACGTCCTTCGGCATTCCGCTCGATCAGCCCTTCATTGCGGGGGCGAGCCTCTTCCATATCCTCGGTGTCGTCATGGCGGCCTGGGCCGCATGGCTGATCGTGCAGGCCGTGCGCCGGCGCGGCATCCTCGATGGCGTTCTCGGATGGCTGGCCGTGGCCATCGCCTTCGGACTCGTCCTGAAATTCGGCGGCAGCATCCCGAGCCAGGTGGTGCGCGCGCTCCATGTGGGCTTCCTGTGCCTCGTGGCAGGCGCGATGATCGCCAATCACCGTTCAGGCTCGTCGGCGCTCCATGCAATCGGCTGGATCGTCGGTCTCGCGGGCTTCGGCGTCGGGCTCTATCAATGGGCGCTCTACAACGAACTCGTGATCCGCTCCGGCGAACTGACAACGGGCGATCTCGTCAGCGGCATCGCGGCACTGGCCATCCTGTTCTATCTCGTATGGCGCGTGATGGGGCCTGCCCTGCCCATCGTCGCGGGCCTGTTCCTGGCCTATTGCCTGTTCGGCAACTACCTGCCTGCGCCTCTCGATCATCGCGGATACTCGCTCGAGCAGGTGATCGAGCACATGTCGTTCGGGACCGAGGGCATCTACGCGACACCGACGCTGGTGTCCGCCACCTACATCTTCCTGTTCATCCTGTTCGGCGCCTTCATGGAGAAGGCCGGGGTCATCGATTTCTTCAACGACATCTCGATGTCCCTGTTCGGCGACAAGCAGGGCGGGCCCGGCAAAGTGTGCGTGGCCTCCTCCGCCTTGATGGGCACGGTGTCAGGTTCGGGTGTCGCCAACGTGGTGGCGTCGGGCCAGTTCACGATTCCGCTGATGAAGCGCTTCGGCTTCACGTCGGCCTTTGCAGGGGGCGTGGAAGCGACCTCGTCCATGGGCGGGCAGATCATGCCGCCGGTCATGGGCGCCGTGGCTTTCATCATGGCCGAGACCATCGACGTGCCCTATTCGAAGATCGTGGAAGCGGCGATCATTCCGGCGCTGCTGTACTTCGCCTCCTGCTATCTCGCGGTGCATCTCGAAGCCGGCAAACGCCACCTGCGCGGCCTGCCGAAATCCGAGCTGCCGAATGCCTGGGCCGAGCTGAAGACGAAGTGGTTCCTCATCGCCCCGCTCGGCGTGCTCGTGTACCTGCTTTTTGCAGGCTACACGCCGCTCTTCGCCGGTGCCGTCGGCTTGTCGCTGACGGTGGCATTGATCCTCGGCACGGCCATCGCGGTGGGCCTTGGCACGCCTGCGCTGCGCGTTGCGTTCTGGGTCGGTCTTGCGCTTCTCTCGGCCTATTCGCTCGCATCGAGCGTCACGCTCGTCGTCGCCGTGGTGGCCGCGCTGTCCGTGTGGAACGCATTCTCAGGACGGGGACGGACGACGCTGCAGGCCTGCATCGACGCTATGGCGGACGGGGCACGCCAGGCATTGCCCGTCGGTCTTGCCTGCGCCGTGGTCGGCATCGTGATCGGCACCATGACGCTTACGGGTCTGGGCACCATCGTCGGCACCTGGATGATCTCCATCGGTAAGGACAACATCTTCGCGGCCCTCGTGCTCACGATGATCTTCAGCCTGATCCTGGGCATGGGCATTCCGACGATCCCGAACTACATCATCACCTCGTCGCTCGCCGCACCCATTCTGCTGCAGCTCGACGTGCCTCTCATCGTCTCGCACATGTTCGTGTTCTATTTCGGCATCATGGCGGATCTCACGCCGCCGGTGGCGCTCGCAGCCTTCGCGGCTGCGCCGATGGCGAAGGAATCGGGGCTGAAGATCGGGGTGCAGGCCGTGAAGATCGCGCTGCCGGGATTCGTCGTGCCCTACATGGCGGTCTACGATCCCACCCTCATGCTGCAGCCCGTTCCCGGTTTGGAGGGTGCGAGCTACTGGCTGGCGGTGACTTATATCGTGGTCAAGGCATCGCTCGCGATGGTCCTGTGGGGCGTCGCCGCCGTCGGGTACTTCCTCAAGCCCCTGGCCTGGTGGGAGCGCCTCTGGGCCGCCATTGCCGCCGGCTTCCTCGTGGCGGCCGTTCCGCTCACCGATGAAATCGGCTTCGCGCTCTCCGCGCTGTTCGTCGGCTTTCATGTCTGGAAGGCCCGAAGGACTTCGGCACCGCTCACGGCGGCGCATTCATGATGTGCCTCGTCGCGGGCAAGGTCGTCGCGCCCCTCATGGCAGGCGCGATGACCCTGGCCTGGACGCACTCCGTCGAGAAGATCGCATGGGAGGAGGACTGGCGCGCCACGCCTGCGGGGCTCGAAATCGTCGAAGCGCGGGTGAAGGGCTCCGGCGCGGGGATGGAGCCGCCGCCCGAGGCGCGGCTCGTCAACGGAGCTTATGTCTGGAAGCCGAAGCTGGGGCCTCAGGCCGAGGTGGTCATGCGCCGCTCGGGCGCCACGGCGGATTGGCGGATCTGCATCGCGGGGCAGTGCCGCCCGATGGAGGCCTATGTGCCCCCTGATGCCGACCCGATCGTGATGCGGATCTGCCGGGCGAGCCCGTGAGCTTACTCGGCCAGGGGCTCGACGGCGACGCAGCGGCGCCAGAGGTTCATGAGGAAATAGGCGGCGAGAAGGCTGAAGAGACCCATGAGCACATAGCCCACGATGGGGCCGAGTTCGAACAGGCCCGCAATGGCCCAGCCGGCGGAGATGGCCACGCCGAACACTTCCGCACCCACCAGAATCATGATGCTGATCACGGTCATGAAGTTGCGCCAGTTGGTGCTTTTCGCCTGAGCCACGGTTTCGTACTCCTTGTCGCTGCCGGAGGACTACCCTAAACGCCCCCTCCGGTGCAAGTTTCCCTGCCACTCCATTCTGTCGCGTCCTTAAAGGAAAGCATGCCCGAGACCCCTGTCTTCTCGACCGCCGCCGTGGCGGCCCCCCACATGCAGGCCGCCGAGACCGGCCAGACGATCCTGGCTGCGGGCGGCAATGCCGTGGAGGCGATGGTCGCCATGGCGGCCACCATCGCCGTGGTCTACCCGCACATGAACGGGCTGGGCGGCGACGGGTTCTGGCTCGTGCGCGAACCCAAGGGCCGGGTGCATGCCCTTGATGCCTCGGGCCCGGCAGGCTCGCTCGCCACCATCAGGCGCTACCGCGACAAGGGCTATGACAGCATTCCGCCGCGCGGTCCCGATGCGGCGCTCACCGTCGCCGGCGCGGTCAGCGGCTGGGGCCTGGCCCTGGAGCTTGCCAAGGCGCTCGGCGGCCAATTGCCCCGTGACATGCTGCTCGCCGACGCCATCCGCCTCGCCCGCGAGGGCTACCGGATCGGTGGTTCCGAGAGACGCTACGAGCTTCTGGAGGAGGCGGCGCTCTTTGCCGCGCCGGGCTTCGCCGACGCCTTTCTGACAGAGGGCAAGCTGCCGCCCGCAGGCGAGACGCGGCGGGCCTTGAAGCTCGCCGACACCCTGGAGCAGCTTGCCCATGCGGGGCTGGCCGATTTCTATCGCGGGGATGTGGGGCGCGAGATCGCAGCGGATCTGGAGCGCATCGGCAGCCCGATCACGCGCAAGGACATCGAGACTTACCAGGCGCGCGTGGTGAAGCCGCTCTCCATGGAGCTGAGGCACTCGGTCGTCTACAACATGCCGCCGCCGAGCCAGGGGCTTGCGACGCTCTTGATCCTCGGCCTGTTTCATCGGCTCGACGTGAAGCATGCCGAGACGCCCGAGCATCATCATGGATTGATCGAGGCGGCGAAGCGGGCGTCTGCGATCCGCGACAAGGTGGTCACCGACCCGCGCGATCTCACCCGCGATCCGGCCTCGTTTCTCGACCCGGCGGTGATCGAGAAGGAGGCTGCGATGATCGCGGCGCGGCGCGCGGCTCCCTATCCGCCGCCGCCTGCGGAGGGCGACACGGTCTGGATGGGCTGCATCGACAAGGACGGCCTGGCGGTGTCCTACATCCAGTCGGTGTTCTGGGGCTTCGGCTCCGGCTGCGTGCTGCCGGCCACCGGCGTTCACTGGCACAACAGGGGCTTCAGCTTCTCCCTCGATCCGAAGAGCCCGAGGGCCCTGGAGCCGGGCAAGAAGCCCTTCCACACGCTTACCCCCGGCCTTGCCGTGTTCAACGACGGGCGGGTGCTCTCCTACGGGACCATGGGCGGCGAGGGGCAGCCGCAGATCCTAAGCCAGATCTTCACGCGCTACGCCGATTTCGGCATGGGCCTCGCGGATGCGGTCGATGCGCCGCGCTGGCTCTTCGGCAGGCGGTGGAAAGAGCCTTCCGCAACGCTGAAGGTGGAGGATCGTTTCGACCCGGGCCTGCTGCGTGCGCTCTCGAGCTACGGCCATCCGGTCCAGGAACTGGGCAAGCCTTATGCGGACATGATGGGCCATGCGGGCATGCTGGTGAAGCATCCGCGCAACGGACGGGTGGAGGCGGTGCATGACCCGCGTTCGGACGGCGGCTCGCTGGGACTTTAACTGACGCCCATGTAGCGTCCGGGCCGGTGATTGGTAGCGAGGATCAGGTTGAGCACGCTCGTGCCGGCGAGCGAGAGCGCGACCTTCGACGGTTCGATGACCAACAGCGCCGAGAGCAGGATCACGGCGTCGAGGGCGAGCTGCACATAGCCTGCGCGGATCCCGTAGCGTTCCTGCGCATAGAGCGCCAGGATGTTGATGCCGCCGAGGCTCGTACGGTGGCGGAACAGAACGAGCAGCCCCACGCCCATCAGCATGCCGCCCGCCACCGCCGCATAGATCGGGTTGAGATTCTCGATGCCGATCCAGCTTGGCGTCACCTTCGAGAGATAGGACACCAGGAGCACGGCGAGGAACGTGCGCACCGTCAGTTTCCAGCCCATGCGCAGGATCGAAAGCGCGTAGAAGGGCAGGTTGATGGCGAAGAACAGCGTGCCGAAATCCAGATGCGTCGCGTATTGCAGGAGCAGGGCGAGGCCCGCCGTGCCGCCGGTGAGCAGGGTCGCCTTCGTGTAGAGCGTCACCCCGAGCGCAACCATCAGGGTGCCGGTGAGCCCGGCCGAGATGTCCTCGTAAGGACGATGCGCGCTTGTTGACGATGGATCGGACACGCCTTGCCCCCTGCCTATTCGGCGGAGCTATAGCGGGCACCCCTTGAGGTCACAACGCATGTAAATGAAGGGTTCGATCGCGAGGTTTGCGCCTTATGCAACCCTTCGGGCCTCTAGAGGCCCTGGCTCCAGAGCCCGATGAGCAGGCTTGCGCCCAGCACCAGCACGAAGGCTGCGGCAATAAGCTCCAAGCCCGCAATGGCGATGGCTCCCGCCGCGCCCCGTCCGCCGGCCAGCCGCAGCGCCAGCGCCTTGGCGAAGACGGCGAGGGCCGCAATGGCGCTGGTGGTGAGCGCCGTGCCGAGCGCCATGGCGAAGGTGGCGGCGATGCCCGCGGCAAACAGGTCCTGGGCGAGGGAGAAGACGAGCACGATCAGCGCCCCCGCGCAGGGCCGGATGCCAGCGGCGAGCGCCACGCCCGCCATGTCGCGCCAGCGGGTGAGGCGGCTGAGCTCCTCGGGCGGCGGCATGTGCACGTGATCGCAGCCCTCGTCGGGCACCGATGCCAGGGGATTCTTCGCAAGCGCCAGGATGCCCAGCATCTTGCCGCTCTTGCGCCACGTGATTGCAAGCCCCAGCAAGGCGACGGCGATGAAGCTCGCGAGCTCCACGTTGAGGGCTAGCCTGTTCATGGTGGACGCGGTGGCGCGCAAGGCGAGGCTCACCGTTCCGACGATGAGGATGGCCACGAGCGCCTGCACGAGGGCTGCGGCGAAGCTCAAGGCAAAGCCCTTCCGCAGCGCCTTTTCGTCGGCCACGAGATAGGCGGAGATCACGCTCTTGCCGTGTCCCGGTCCTGCGGCATGGAAGATTCCATAGGCGAAGCCCACCGCCAGAAGCGAGCCGAAGGCCGCACCGCTCTCCTTCATGGCCCGCACGCTCGCCTGAAGGCTCGCGTAGAAGCCGGACTGAATGGAGAGGATCCAGGCGCCGAGATTGCCGGTCGGAGCCGCTTCGCGAACGCCCATGCCGAAGGGGCTGCGGGGCGGAGGTGCGCTGACAGGGCCGATCCAGAGGGCGAGCAGGCTCATGGCGGCCGCCACGAGGGCCGTCGCTGCCATCATCAGGCCGAGCCTCTGCCAGACCCGGGCCCTGGCGGAGGCGGGAGGACTAAGGGGAGCCGACGTCACGGACATGCGATGATGGCCTTGTTGGAATATTCCACGCTGAAGTTCGCGCCGGGGTCGGCCTGGATGGCGCCTTCGTCCTGCAGGATCTTCTGCATGGCCGCATCGAGGGGCTTGGCCTTGGCGATGCTCGTCACGCAGCCCTGCGGCGCATTGGCCAGGGTCACGGAGGACTGATCGGCCAGGCTGAAATAGACGAAGAAGGTCGGATCGTCGATTTCGATGGCGAGAGTGCCGCCGGCCGGAGCTGAGACTTTGAGGGGTAGCAGGAACGACATGGCTACCTGCTTGCCTTCCATCACCATCCGGGCTTCGCGGGGATCTCCGAAAGCCTGCGGCTTCCCCTTCACCTTCAGGGTCGTGAAATACTCGAACTCATTAAGGGAGGCGGCATTCTCGTTGGCCAGCTCCTGCAGCTCCTCCGAAGAGAACCGGCCGTCGTTGTTCTTGTCCAGTCCTTGCGTGACATAGGCCGTATAGGCCTCGTCGAAGGTCCAGTGATGGCGGATGCCCGTAACCTTTCCGTCAGGGGTGAACACCACCTCCGCCTTGGCGCTGATCCAGACATGGGGATGCGCGAAGGCAGGCAGGCTGAAACCCGTCAGCAGGGCGGCAAGGCAAAGACTGAGACCAAGGCGGCTGTTCATGCGTTGTCTTTAAAAAGCGACGCTTCCAGGAATCTGGAGGCTCAAGAACCGTCACGTCTAGAGGCTTCAGGGTTAATGGAGGCAAAACGAAGGCCTGCGGGACCGCTTGATTGACGCAAACCAGCAATTATGTCAGTAATGCTGACATAATTGGGCAACCAACGAGAACCGGACAACCGGCAAGCGGGGCTGAATGGCTCCAAGGAGGAACGGCATGGCCGAAGGTCATGTGGCGCTTCGTAGCGTTACGCTCGACGACAAGTACGATCTGACCAAAGATCACGTGTTCATTACCGGCACGCAGGCCGTGATCCGCATGCTGCTCATGCAGCGCGAGCGGGACAGGCTGGCGGGCCTCAACACGGCCGGCTTCGTTTCCGGCTATCGCGGCTCGCCCATCGGTGGTCTCGACCAGAACCTCTGGCGGGCCAAGAAGTGGCTCGAAGCCTCCAACATCGTCTTCCAGCCCGGCCTCAACGAGGAGCTGGCGGCTACCGCCGTCTGGGGCTCCCAGCAGGCCGAGATCCGCGGCGACGGCAAGTATGACGGCGTGTTCGGCCTCTGGTACGGCAAGGGCCCGGGCGTCGACCGCTCCGGCGACGTGTTCCGCCACGCCAATATGGCCGGCTCCTCGAAGCACGGCGGCGTGCTCGCCCTCATGGGCGACGATCACACGGCCGAATCGTCGACTGTCGCCCACCAGTCCGAATTCCATTTCGTCGACGTGATGATCCCGATCCTGAACCCTGCAGGCGTTCAGGAGATCCTGGATTACGGCCTCTACGGCTACGCCATGAGCCGCTTCTGCGGTACCTGGGTGGCGTTCAAGTGCGTGAAGGACAACATCGAATCCACCGCATCGGTGGACGGCTCCCTCGACCGCGTGAAGATCATCATGCCCGATGACTTCATCATGCCGCCCGGCGGGCTCAACATCCGCAACCGCGACGGCGTGCTCGATCAGGAGGCGCGCCTCCAGGACTTCAAGCGCGACGCGATGCTGGCATTCGTGCGCGCCAACAACCTCAACCGCATCGTGCTCTCCGGCGGCCGCAACCCGAAGATCGGCGTGATCACGGTCGGCAAGTCCTATCTCGACGTGCGCCAGGCCATGGACGAGCTCGGCCTCGACGAGGTGAAGGCCAACGACATGGGCCTTCGCCTCTACAAGGTCGCCTGCCCCTGGCCGCTCTCGCAGCGCGAGCTGTTGGAATTCGCGCAAGGCCTCGACAAGATCATCGTGGTCGAGGAGAAGCGCTCGCTCATCGAGGTGCAGGTCCGCGAGGAGCTCTACGGCACCGCGAACCAGCCGCTCTGCATCGGCAAGAAGGACGAGGCCGGCAACTGGCTCTTCCCCGTCAAAGGCGCGCTCGATCCTAACGACATCGCCATCGTCATCGGCGAACGCCTGCTCGCCTATCACAACAACGACGATCTGCGCGGCCGCGTGGAGCGGCTTCGCCATGCTCAGGAAGTGCTGAAGGCCACGAACGACGTGGCCACCCGCGTGCCGCATTTCTGCTCCGGCTGCCCGCACAACACCTCCACCAAGGTACCCGAGGGCATGCGCGCCTATGCGGGCATCGGCTGTCACTACATGGTGCAGTGGATGGACCGCTCTACCGACGGCTTCACGCAGATGGGCGGCGAAGGCGCGAACTGGATCGGCGAGGCGCCGTTCTCAAAGCGCGGCCATGTGTTCCAGAATCTGGGCGACGGCACCTACAACCATTCCGGCGTGCTGGCCCTGCGCTGGTCGATCCACACCAAGACCAACGTCACCTATAAGATCCTCTTCAACGACGCGGTCGCCATGACCGGCGGGCAGAAGCATGAGGGCGGTCTCACCGTCGACATGATCGCCCGGCAGGTGCGCGAGGAGGGCGTGGAGCGCATCGCCCTCGTCACCGACGAGCCGCACAAATACCCGAAGTCGATCCGCTGGCCGTCCGGCATGACGATCCATCACCGCGACGAACTCGATGCCGTGCAGCGGGAACTCGCGCAGATCCCCGGCGTGACGGTGATGATCTACGATCAGACCTGCGCTTCCGAGAAGCGCCGTCGCCGCAAGCGCGGCGAGTTCCCGGATCCGGACAAGCGGGTGATCATCAACGATCTCGTCTGCGAAGCCTGCGGCGACTGCTCCGTACAGTCGAACTGCGTGGCCGTGCAGCCGGTGGAGACCGAGTTCGGCCGCAAGCGGCAGATCGACCAGTCGAACTGCAACAAGGACTTCTCCTGCGTGAAGGGCTTCTGTCCTTCCTTCGTGACGGTGCACGGAGCCAAGGTGAAGAAGGCGGTGCCGGAGACCGTCTCGACGGACGGCATGACGCTCACGCCGCTGCCCGATCCGGTGCTGCCCGCCATCGACCGCACCTTCAACGTGATCGTGACGGGGGTCGGCGGCACGGGCGTCGTCACCATCGGGGCGATCCTCGGCATGGCGGCCCATCTCGAGGGCAAGGGTCTCGGCATGATCGACATGGCGGGCCTCGCGCAGAAGGGCGGCGCGGTCTACAGCCACGTGCGTCTCGCCAATCACCAGGACGACATTCATGCCATCCGCGTGAGCGCGGAATCGGCCCATCTCGTCCTCGGCTGCGATCTTGTGGTGACGGGCACGAGGAAGGTGCTCGCCTCCGTGAAGCAGGGGCAGACGGCGCTCGTGGTGAACACCGCGGAGGTGATGCCCGGCGAGTTCACGCGCAACGCCGATTTCTCGCTGCCCACCGAGCGCCTGAAGCGCGCGATCAGGGGCGCTGCGGGCGATGACGGCGTCGCCTTCGTCGACGCGACGTCGATCGCCACCGCGCTTCTCGGCAATGCCATCGCCACCAACATGTTCATGCTGGGCTATGCCTATCAGACGGGCCGCGTGCCGCTGTCGGCGGCCGCTATCGAGCGGGCCATCGAGCTCAACGGCGAAGCGGTGAAGATGAATCTATCCGCTTTCAACTGGGGCCGCCGCGCGGCCGCCGAGCCCGGATTCATCGCCGCCATGATGAGCGAGCTGAAGGCGCCGACGGAGTCGCGCAAGATCTCCGAGACGCTGGACGAGGTGATCGCCCGCCGCCAGGAGTTCCTGTCCGCGTACCAGAGCAACCGCTACGGCAGGCGCTTTCGCACATGGGTGGAGCGCGTGCGCGAGGCGGAGGCGAAGGCGGTTCCCGGCGCCACCGCTCTCACCGACGCCGTGGCGCGCTCGCTCTTCAAGCTCATGGCCTACAAGGACGAGTACGAAGTCGCGCGCCTCTACACGAACGGCGACTTCGAGCGCCAGGTGGCTGCCACCTTCGAGGGCGAGAACCTGACCTATGAGTTCCACATGGCTCCGCCGATTCTGGCTAAGAAGGACCCGACGACCGGCCTTCCGAAGAAGATGAGCTTCGGCCCGTGGATGATGAAGACCATGCGGGTACTGGCGAAGTTCAGGGGCCTGCGCGGCACGCCGCTCGACGTGTTCGGCTACACGCAGGAGCGCCGCACCGAGCGCCGGCTCATCCGTGAATTCGAGGGACGGATCGAGGAGATCCTGGCAAGGCTCGACGCGGACAATCATGCGCTCGCAGTCGGCCTCGCCACCATTCCGCAGAAGATCCGCGGCTTCGGCCACATCAAGGAGTGCAACCTCGAGAAGGCGAAGGCGGAAGAGGCGGACCTCCTGGCTAAGTTCCGCGCCGGGCCGCAGGAGCCGCTGCCGGTTGCAGCGGAGTGAGATCACTCCGCCCGCCTTACGCATCGAGCGAGCTTCGATAAGCCCTACGCCTGGCTTGCCGCGACGAAGCTCTCGGCGACCTTCGGCACGTTGTCCCCGTTGAGGCCCGCCACGCACATGCGGCCCGACCCCACGAGATAGACGCCGTCCTTCTCGCGCATGTCGCGGACCTGCTGCTCGCTCAGGCCCGTGAAGCTGAACATGCCGCGCTGGCTCAGCAGGAAAGCCACGTCCACCTCGTTCGACAGGGCGCGGATGCGCTCGGCGAGGAGCTTGCGCATGGCGTCCATGCGGGTGCGCATCTCGTCGACTTCGCGGATCCACTGGGCGCGCAGATCGTCGTCGCCGAGCACGGTGGCGACGAGAAGGCCGCCCGTCATCGGCGGGCTCGAATAGCTGCGGCGCACGGCGAGCTTCAGCTGGCCCAGCACGCGCTCGGCCTCGTCCGCATCGCGGCAGACGACGCTCAGGCCCCCGCAGCGCTCTCCGTAAAGCGAGAAGTTCTTCGAGAAGGAATTGGCCACGAGGCAGCTGGCGCGCTCCGCGAAGCGGCGCACGAAAGCGGCATCCGCCTCGACGCTGGTGCCGAAGCCCTGATAGGCCATGTCGAAGACCGCGATATGGCCCTTGGCGACGAGCACGTCGGTCACGGCGGCCTGCTGCTCCTCGCTCAGGTCCACGCCGGTCGGGTTGTGGCAGACGGGCTGGATCACCACGATGGAGCCTGCCTCGGCGGCTTCGAGCG
Organism: Microvirga sp.; assembly: GCA_035645515.1. Lineage (GTDB taxonomy): Bacteria > Pseudomonadota > Alphaproteobacteria > Rhizobiales > Beijerinckiaceae > Microvirga. The sequence continues at coordinate 5,197 of DASQML010000073.1, read as the reverse complement.
CCTCGACCATGCCGGCGAAATCGACGGACCGGTTGGCGCGGTCCCAGTACGGGTAGGTCGTGGTCTTGAAGCCTGCCCGCTGGAACAGGCCGTGATGGTTCTCCCAGGTCGGGTCGCTGACGAGAACGGTCCGGCCCGGAACGTGCTTGGCCAGGAAGTCGGCAGCAATGCCGACGGCGCCCGTGCCGCCGATGGTCTGAATTGTCGCGACGCGCCTGTCCTTGAGGGCGGGATGGTTGGCGCCGAAAACCAGCTTCTGCACTCCGGCGCGGTAGCCGGGATGGCCATCCATGGGAAGGTAGGGCCGCTCCGAGAAGCCGATCCGCTCGTAAGCGGACCTCACGGAACCCAGAACCGGGATGCGGCCCTTCTCGTCCGTGTAGACGCCGATGCTGAGATTCACCTTCTCGGCACGAGAATCAGCCTTGAAGCTGTCGTTGAGGGACAGAATCGGATCGCCTGCGAAGGGTTCGACATGTCCAAACAGGGATTCCGCCATGCTGATCTCCAAGGTTTCGCGGTCATCTTCCGCGAGAGACCTACTCCCCGGCAGAGGCCTCGACAAGGTTCTTCATGACCCCGGACCTCAGGGAGGTTCAGGTATCGAGCCGCCAGTCGATGGGCTCCAGGCCCTTCCCGATCAGCCACTCGTTGGCGCGGCTGAAGGGCCGGGTCCCCTTGAAGTCGTTGAGGCGGTTGAGGGGCGAGGGGTGGCCCGATTCGATCACGAGGTGCTTCCCGCTGTCGATGAGCGCGGCGCGCTTGCGGGCAGGTCCACCCCAGAGCAGGAAGGCGACGGCGGGCCGTTGTGCGGAGATCGCGGCGACGGCCTGATCGACCAGGTCCGACCAGCCGAACTTCATATGTGCGCCTGATTTCCCCGCCTCGACTGTGAGCGCCGTGTTGATGAGCAGCACGCCTTGCTTCGCCCATTTCGTCAGGTCACCGGATTTCGGCATGGGAACGTTCAGATCCGCCGACATCTCGGCGAGGATCGTACGCAACGAGGCGGGCAGCCGCCGCGAGCCGCGATAGGAGAATGCGAGGCCATGGGAATCCCCCGGGGCGGGATAGGGATCCTGGCCGAGGATGACGACCTTGACCTTTTCGAGGGGAGTCAGCGTGATGCTCGTGAAGACCGCCTCGGGCGGCGGAAGCACGTGGCCGCCGCCGGCGATCACGGCGTCGACCTTTGCGGCGACCCGGTCGGCACTGCCATCCTGAAAGAAGGGGAGCGTCAGCCAGGAGGCTGCCTGCTTGTGGCGGCGGAATTCTGCAAGGGCATGGCTGATGGGACCGTTCATGGAGGCCGGGCCTTCAAGGGAGGGGGAACGATGTGCAACGTGTCGGGAGGTCTCTAGCCGACATCCATGAAAATGGCATCATCCCGTGTCGGCCGTCGAGGCGTGGAGGTCATCGACAGGATGTTGCTTCTGTGACACGCTTCCGGTCTAGGCTCCCGGGCCATCTGCCATGGGCGCCGCCCGATACGAGGACCCGCGATGATACTGACTAGCCGACCCTCCGCTGCCCTGCGCGCCGGTTTACTGGGGCTGTCCCTGCTCCTGTCCGGCACCGCCCTGGCGCAGGAAACCGTGACCTTGCGTTTCGTCCAGACCAACGACATCGACCGCATGAGCGCCGAGAAGGGCCGCGGCGGCTTCGCCAAGCTGGCAACCGTGATCAAGGAGGAGAAGGCGAAGGGCAACGCCTTCTTCGTCCATGCGGGCGACACCATCTCGCCTTCGCTGCTGTCGGGCTTCGACAAGGGCGCGCACATCATCGACATCCTGAACCGCATGGGTGTCGATGCGATGGTGCCCGGCAACCACGAGTTCGACCTCGGCCCCGAGGCCTTCCGCGCCCGCATGAAAGAGGCCAGGTTCGACGTTCTGGCCACCAACATCATCGACGGCAACGGCCTGCCTGAGAACACCAAGTCCGACAAGATAGTCGAGGTCCAGGGGGTCAAGGTCGGCTTCTTCGGCCTCACCACCGAGGAGACGCCCATCGCGTCGAGCCCCGGCGACATCAAGTTCGCCTCCACCATCGATACGGCGCGCGCCAAGGCCAAGGAGTTGCGGGAGAAGGGCACCGATGTCGTGGTCGCCCTCGCTCACACGCCGCTCGAAGTGGACATGATCATCGCCCGCTCCGCCGGGGTGGACGTGATCATCGGCGGTCACGACGAGCATCTTCTCGCGTTCTACGACGGCAAGGTGGTTCTGTCGGAGTCGGAATCTCAGGGCAATTACATCAACGTGGTCGAACTGGCCGTCACCAAAACCACCAAGGACGGCAAGACGAGCGTGACCTGGACGCCTAATTTCCGGATCGTCGACAGCGCCGGTGTGACGCCCGACCCGGAGATCGAGGCCGTGGTGAAGGGCTATGAGGACAAGCTTTCCAAGGAGCTCGACGTGGAAATCGGCGTCACGGAGACGCCCCTCGACAGCCGCCGCGCTACGGTGCGCGGCGGCGAGGCCGCCATCGGGAACCTGATCGCCGATGCGCTCAAAAGCTCTGTCGGAGCCGATGTGGCGATCACCAATGGCGGCGGTATCCGCGCAGACAAGCAGTACGAGGCCGGGCAGAAGCTGACCCGGCGTGACATCCTGGCCGAAATGCCCTTCGGCAACACCACGGTGCTCCTCGAGGTGACGGGCGAGCAGATCAAGGCGGCGCTGGAGAACGGCGTGAGCCAGGTGCGCGAACTCGGCGGCCGCTTCCCGCAGGTCTCCGGCATCGTGGCCGAGGTCGATTTGAAAGAGCCGGTGGGCAGCCGCGTGAAGTCGGTGAGGATCAACGGCGAGCCGCTCGATCCGGCCAGGACCTACAAGCTCGCTACCAACGACTTCATGGCCCGCGGCGGCGACGGCTACCGCGCCTTCGCCGATGCCAAGTCCCTCATCGACGTGTCGGCCAGCCAGCTCATGGCAAGCCAAGTGATCGATTACGTGGCCAAGACCGGGAAGGTCGCGCCCAAGGTCGAGGGTCGCATCGTCCTTCGCTGATCCGAGAAGGCAGGCAATCACGCGCCGGGGTTCCGAGGGGGCCCCGGCGTTTCCTTTTCAAGGGGGAGCGGCCTATAATTTACCTCTCCATCTCTCGCCGATGCTGTGCCATGGTGGCCCGCCTGAAGCGAATCGCAGCACCAACACGACCAGTTTCATTGCAGTTTTCACCGCGACCGGAGCATTCAAGCCTGTCCGTCAAACGCCGCCGCCAACGGCTGGCACGGGGCCGCTTGACTTTGGTCATGGGCCTTTTCGGCGTTGCCTTCATCCTCCTCACCTTCGGCTACATCGCCTGGGAGCAGCGCAGTCGGCTGATCCAGCGCTACGAAGCGGACATCGCCAGCAACGCTTTTTTCCTGGCGGATCACACGGCCCGCCTTCTCGAGGTCACCGATCTGACCCTCAGGCAACTGGCCATGCAGTTCGAGGGAGGCGACTGGGACCAGATCGAGACCTCGAAGCCGTTTTGGGAGCACCTCAAGGAAGTCAAGGAAGCGCTGCCCTATTTCGACAATCTCTGGCTCAACGACTCGACGGGGCGCCTGCGGGTGACCACGGCACAGTTTCCGGCTCCGGCCTTGAACGTGTCGGACAGGGATGCCTTCAAGGCGCAGATCCAGCCGAACCGGGGGCTTTTCGTCGGGGAGCCGATCATCGGTCGGATCACCAAGCAGCCGACCTTCATGATCAGCCGCCGTCTCAGCGGTCCGAACAATGACTTCCGCGGCATCGTCTCGGCCACCGTTGCGCTCTCCTATTTCGAGGCCTACTGGGGCAAGCTGCGCTTGCCGAAGGGGAACCGCATCACCCTGGTGCGTGCCGCCGACGGCGAGGTCATCGCGCAATTGCCCCTGCCGCCTGATGGCCTGTCATTCGCTCCCATCGACAAGGCGGCCCTCGATGAAGCGATCGAGCGGAGCCGCGCCGCCGGAATCTATCGCTTTCTCAGCAACGGTGAGGAGAGGACTGGCGCCTACCGCCGGGTCGGCGATCGGGCGCTCTATGTCAGCGTCAGCATTCCCGACGATGCCTATTGGGTGCCCTGGACGGTCCAGATGAAGCTCTACGGCGCCTTCGCGCTGATCGCGCTTCTGGCCCTGGCCGCGCTCACCTCCCTGGCATCCCAGCAATTTAGGGAGCAGGCCGCCAACGAGGCCTTCCTGCAAAAGGAAGTCGCTCTCCGGACGAGCGAATTGCAGGCCGAAACGGCGGCGCTCGAGGTGCTCAATCGGACGGGCCGGGCGCTTGCGGCCGAACTCGACCTGGATCGCCTCGTCGAGAACGTGGTCGAGGCGGCGGTGCTCCTCACCGGCGCACAGGCCGGCGCCTATTTCTCCAACCGTGGAGACGCCTCCAGGGACGACGCGCGGACCGAGGATTACGGTCTCTACACTTCAGGAGGGGCCCGCACGGCCTTCACGAAGCTCCCCAGCGACAAGATCTGCAAAGTCGTCTTCGAACAGGGACGGGTCCTGCGGTTCGACGACATCGCCGACGATCCGGAATTCGGAGCGCCGAGCGGCGGGGCCTCCACTCCGGACGGGGCGAGAGCACGCAGTATCATGGCGGTTCCGATCTCCTCCCGGAATGGGCAGATTCAAGGATTGCTCCTCTTTGCCCATGAGCGGGCGGGAGCGTTCACGGAACGTGCCGAGCGCCTCGTGACGGGCCTTGCCGCGCAAGCTGCCATCGCGCTCGAGAACGGACGCCTCTACAGCGAGGCGCAGCACGAGATCGAGGAGCGCAAGCAGGCGCAGAACCAGCAATCCTTCCTGATCCGCGAACTGCACCATCGGGTGAAGAACACCCTGGCGACCGTGCAGGCGGTGGTGGGCGCCACGGCACGCTCGACCTCGAGCATCGACGACTTCTACAAGGCCTTCGTTGGGCGAATCGTCTCGCTCGCCAACACCCATTCCCTGCTGACCGAGGCGTTGTGGCAGACCGCGCCCCTGAGGGACATTCTGGAGAAGGAGCTGAAGCCCTATAACGATGCGAGAGGCGAGCGGATCACACTCCACGGCCCCGCAGTAGAGCTGCCGTCCGAGATCGCCGTTCCCGTCGGCATGGCCATTCACGAGCTGACGACGAATGCAGCGAAATACGGGGCTCTCTCCATGCGCAACGGCAAAGTTTCCGTGATATGGGAAGTGCACGAGGATGACGGCGAGAAGCGCCTC
>DASQML010000072.1:0-22627 GCA_035645515.1 Microvirga sp. | reverse complement strand
CGAAGCTGCCGATCACCGGCGAGCCCGAGATGATGACCACCGATGCGTCGGGCCGCTCGCCGACGATGGCGTTGGCAATGGCCCGGGACCGGCGCAGATGCCCAAGCCCAAACGTGTCGTGGCTGTAAATCAGTACGCGGGCAGCATCCCCTTGCGGGTGTGCAGGAGTGCTAACCCCGTCGAACCAGCACGCTGTTCGTTCCACGTTCCACAAAGCCAGTGCTCCCGGTTCGTCATTCTTGATCATGTGGAAGGCCGAAGGTCTCTTAAATCGCAGGGTGAGTTTGCAACCCGAGAACAAGGGCACCTCGGTTCGTGCATGAGTGGGGCTGCACCTACGACCTGATACTCACCGCGAACAGCGCCGAACCTTCGACGGCGCTGGCCACGCTGAAATCCGTTCTGCTTCAGAGCGCTGTCGTATCGACCATTTGCTTAGCGGCCGTTTCGGCCACAAGCTTGCCCTGGAAACGAGCCGCTTCGAGCTCATTCCGCGACGGCTGGCGCTGCCCCTGGCCTCCGGCGATGGTGGTTGCCCCATAAGGCGAGCCGCCAACGACCTCATCGAGCGTTATCTGGCCCTGATACGCATAGGGCAGTCCCACGATGATCGTGCCGAAATGCAAGAGATTGGTGACGCCGGAGAACAAGGTCGTCTCCTGGCCGCCATGCTGCGTGGCCGTGGAGGACATCACGCTGCCGACCTTGCCGGTGAGCTGGCCTTTCGCCCACACCCCGCCCGCTTGGTCCCAGAAGTTCGACATCTGCGACGCCATGCGCCCGTAGCGGGTCGGCACACCCAGGATGATCGCGTCGTAATCTGGGAGTTCGCCCACCACAGCGACCGGCGCGGGCTGATCGAGCTTGAAGTGCGCATTCCGGGCGATGTCCTCCGGGACCAGTTCGGGAACGCGCTTGACCACTGCTTCGCCGCCCGCCTGACGCACGCCCTCCGCGGCGGCATAGGCCATTTGCTCCATGTGGCCGTAGGACGAGTAGTAGAGCACAAGCACTTTGGCCATCGGTCAATCTCCGTCTGTTGCTGCTGTCGAAATCAGAGAGGGGGACACTTCAAGGTTTCTGGTCGGATCGCGCTCCGGATCGCACTTGCCCCACGTTCCCGGAGCGCTTCTTGCCGGGTTGAGCCTGTGGGGCTTGGTCACTGCCATACTCAGAACCGTGCCAGCGCGGCCTCAGGCCGGTAGCTACGGGCCGCCATCCACCCGAGGATCGCAAAGAAGACCAGCGTCACCGCCTGGGCGATGACAAAGGGCGGCTCGGATTGCGTCGGCGCAAGTCCGTTCAGGAAGGCGATCTTCTGGAAGGCCTGAACCACGCCGACGAACACCAGAAGATAGAGGCTCGCCACCATTCCCGCTGCGTAGATCCAGCGCCAGGACTGGGCGACGCGGAAGCGATAAAAGGCTACGAGAACCACGGCCAGAATCACTAGGGCGATCACACCGACGATCATGGCCGGCGTGACCCCGCGGAACGGAAAGAGGAACCCGGTCACGTTCGTCGCGACGGCCGTGACCAGGAAGACATTCGTCCCGGATCGGAACATTCCACCAAAGAAAAGGCCGATGATGGCAACGGCCCCGGCTCCGATGGCGATAAGACTGATGATCGTATGGAATATCGTGAATGCTGTCAGGTAACTCATCGGAACCTCCTATGGTGAGGGGAGACATGCCACTCCGCTTGTCGAGCGTTCGCTTGCGGCGAAGATCGTGTGGCTAGGCGTTTCGCAAGAAGATCCGTCCTGATCGGCGTTGGTCGTGCGGGTTCAGGAACGATGTTCGCAGATGGCATCAGTTCAGCTTCCACGCTGCTCCGCATGATGAGCTTTCTGTCCGAGCTCTTCTCCGGAGCGCTGCGCTTCTCCGGAAGCAGCGTGTAATCCGGTCTTTCACGAAGGATCGCCATGGCACGGACTACGGTGTCGTCGACGCGCCGCGCGAAGCCATAGATCGGGAAGCTCAGCATTGTCTCGTCTCCCACCCGCACCAGGCCCCCACGCCCATGTCGCACGGCACACCAAAGCGATAAGTTCAGGGTTAGCCCGATCCGAGGATGCGCCCTGTCAGGAGAAATCCGGTGGTCATAGCCACCACGAGGAAGGCTCCGACCAACTTGGGTGGAGCCGGAGACGGAACGTCGAACCATCGGCAGAACGCCCCGATGCCGAACGCCATGGCGATGCCAATGCCTGCCTGGACCATCGCTCACCTCACCACCTGATTGGGCACGCCATGAGCTGTCCGCGCGCCCCCGTTGGAGCCGCCGCAGTTCTCCCGGTTTCGGGCGGCGCGATGAGGCGCCAGCCGGTCGACAATTTCGTAGCCCGCAGACATCGCCAGGACGAGCGCAGCACCCATCAGCGCCAGCGGAGCTGGGAGTGGGAGGCTGGCGAGTTGGCACACGACGCCAACGCCAAATGCCAGAAGCAGTCCAAGCATGACCTTCACGACGGTATGTCTCCATTGAGCGATCGAAACGGTCCTTTGTGGCTTCCTGGCTCAAGGCCCAGGAAGTGCCGGACGAGGGGCGGCTGCGACCCTTGGTGAAAGCGGCGCGCCTCCGCTTGTATGTCGGCATCCGTCCTTGAGACCCGCTTGTGCTGGCGCAGGTGCTCGGCCCAGGATTCGACGAAAAACCATTCGATCATGTGCTCGGGATCCGCCGCATCTTCGGAGATGCCCCAGGCATAGGCGCCGTCTCGCCGCCGCTCCTCGGACAGGCGTCCCAGGACGTCGAGAAAGGCGGCGCGATCTGCCTGCCGGACGCGATAGGTCACCATGATCATCACCGGTCCGCGGTCATGCGCGACTGGTTCGGCCATGGCCGGTTCGGGCCAGTGCAATGACGGTGTTAGGTCGCCCTCTCCACTGGGCAGGGGAGCCCTGTGGGCCAGTGCTGCAGTCGCAGTGAGGCTGATGCCTGCAGCGATCAGGGTCGCATCCGTGCCAATCTCCTGAGCCAGGAAACCCCAGACCAGACTGCCCGCCGCCATGGCGCCGTTGAAGGCGGTGAGATAGATCGCCAGGCCGCGGCCCCTGATCCAGTTGGGCAGGATCGCCTGCATGGTGCTGTTGAGCGTGGTGAGCATCGCGATCCAGGCGATGCCGAGCATGAAGGTCGCGAGGATCGCCACGATCTCAAGGTCGGTCAGCGCGAGCAGGGCAGTGGAGCCTGCTGTCGCCAGTGACATCACGAGCACCAGTCGATCCTGCCCAAGGCGGGTGCGAATCCGTGGCAGCAGGATGGCGCCGGCAATCGCGCCGGCCCCGACGCTGCCGAGCATCAGGCCATAGAAGCCCGGTCCCCCGCCGATCTCCTGCCGTGCCACGATTGGAAGGAGAGCCCAGACAGCGCTGGCGAAGGCGAAGAACGGCACCGCGCGCCACAGGATACGGTGGAGGTCATGGCTGGCGCGGGCATATCGCAGGCCCGCACGCAACGCCCCTCCAAAGTGCTCGCGCAGACCATCGTCCGAGTCAGAGGCACGCCGCCACCAGAGGAGCGCTCCTGCGACAACAACATAGGTCAGGACATCAAGGCCGTAGACCGTCGCCGCGCCGAATCCTGCGAGGAGGAAGCCGCCGAGTGCGGGTCCAATAGAGCGGGCGATGTTGATACCCAGTGAGTTGAGCGCCACGGCACCCTTCAAGTCGGTTCTTGGAACGAGTTCTGGGGTAATCGCCTGCCAGGCTGGCGTCGCGAGCGCCGCGCCGACTCCGCCGAGGAACGTCAGAGCGACAAGGCTTTCCACCGAGACCTTGCCCGTCCATGCCAGAGCGGCGAGAAGGGAGCTCACCACAGCGAGTGCCATTTGGACCACGATAAGAAAGCGGCGGCGGTCGAGGATGTCGGAGAGCACACCGGCTGGGATGGCAAGCAGGAAGATCGGCAGGGCGCCGGCGGCCTGGATCATGGCGACCGAAGCAGGCGATGGGGAAATCTCCGTGACGAGCCAAGCGGAGGCGACATCGCGCATGAAGGTGCCGACGTTGCCGAGGACCGTGGCCATCCAGATCACCGCGAAGAGAGTGTGACGCAGCGGCGCGAAGGTACCCGGTGGAGGTGGAGGCGCTGCACCTTCGGTGATCGTTCCTTGCGCTCCGGTCATGGCCGCTCCTTACGACCATTGACGAGCAGGGCCGCAACGGCGAGCCCGCCCACGATCGCCGCATGCTCGAAGAAGGTTGCCGTCTGGCGGCCTCGATCCGGACCCTCGAACGCCCAGAACGGATGCGCGAGCAGGGTGGCCAGCACCGTGAACACCGCCAGGATGCCAGCGCCAAGCCAGCAGGTGCGACGCGTCAGGAAGAGAGCGGAGCCCCCGAGCTGCGTGACAATGATGGCTGCGGCTATGGGCATGGCAGGCTGGAGACCCAGACCGGCCACCTCGTTCACGGCGCTGCCAAAGTCGGTGAGCTTCACGAGCCCGCTGATCAGGAAGGGCGATGCGAGCGCCAGACGCGCCAGGATGTCGAGCCCGGGAAGGGCCAGCATGCGGTCAATCGGGCGGGGAACTGCGATGTCACTCATGCTACACTCCGTCAGAATGCCCAGCAGGAACACCCGAGCACGCCCCAGAACGAGCGTGCGTCGGAGGCTGGCGTGGTGGCGCCCCAGGCGCTGGCATGCGCGTGGCCATGCACGCCGCAGGAGGTGGCACAGGCGCAGGCTGCCGCCGCGAAGGCGTATTTGCGGGCCTCGTCATTGCCGGCCCGCTGCTGGTAGCCGCCATAGCTCCGCACCGGAGACCAATCCGGCATGGGCGGGGGCAGGGAAGGGGCGAGATCCTTGAACTCGGCGTCGCCATGCACGGCCTTGCCGCCCAGAAGCGTCAGCACCGACGTGATGTCCTGGATCGCATCCTCCGGCACGGCAAAGTAGTCGTTGGACAGCACCGCCAGATCAGCCAGTTGGCCTTGCCTGATCTGGCCCTTCTTGCCGGCCTCGTTGGAGAACCAGGTGTTGGCCTCGGTCCACAGCCGCAGGGCGCTCTCACGGTCGAGGCGATTGGCGCTCGGATAGAGCGTCAGACCGCCCAGCGTCTTTCCGGTCACCAGCCAGGACAGCGACACCCACGGATTGTAGGAGGCGACGCGGGTGGCGTCCGTGCCGGCGCCGACCGGCACGCCAGCCTCCAGCATGCGCTTGACAGGCGGCGTGCGCTCCGCCGCCTTGGTGCCGTAGCGCTCGACGAAGTCCTCGCCCTGGAACGCCATGCGGTGCTGGACCGCGATGCCGCCGCCAAGCGCCGCGATGCGGTCGATGTTGCGGTCGTCGATGGTCTCGGCATGATCGAAGAACCAATGCAAGCCGTCGAAGGGAATGTCGCGGTTCACCTTCTCGAACACGTCGAGCGCCCGGGTGATGGTCTCGTTGTAGGTGGCGTGTAGGCGCCAGGGCCAGCGGTTCTCGACCAGCAGACGCACTACGGGCTCCAGATCGCCCTCCATGTTCGGCGGCATCTCGGGCCGCTCGACCTTGAAGTCCTCGAAGTCGGCGGCGGAATAGACCAGCATCTCGCCCGCACCGTTGTGGCGGTAGAGATCGTCGCCTTGGCCCGGCTTGACCTGCTTGGACCAAGTGTCGAAGTCCTTGAGCTCTTCCTTCGGCTTCTGGGTGAACAGGTTGTAGGCGAGGCGCACCGTCAGGTTTCCCTCTCGGTGCAGCTCCTCGATGACCGCGTAATCATCCGGGTAGTTCTGGAAGCCGCCGCCGGCATCGATCACACCGGTGACGCCGAGGCGGTTCACCTCGCGCATGAAGTGGCGCGATGAGTTCTTCTGGTACTCGGGCGGGAGCTTCGGGCCCTTTGCCAGGGTGGCGTACAGAATGGTGGCATTGGGCCTGGCGATCAGCAGGCCCGTGGGATTACCGTTCGCATCGCGCTGGATCTCGCCGCCGGGCGGGTTTGGCGTGTCCTTGGTGTAGCCAACCGTACGCAGGGCTGCGCCATTCAGCAGGGCACGGTCGTAGAGGTGCAGGATGAAGACAGGCGTGTCGGGCGAGACGGCGTTGATCTCGTCGAGGGTCGGCAGGCGCTTCTCGGCGAACTGATGCTCGGTGAAGCCGCCGACTACGCGCACCCATTGCGGAGCGGGAGTGCGGTCCACCTGTTCCTTGAGCATGCGCATGGCATCGGCGAGCGAGCGGACGCCGTCCCAGCGCAATTCCATGTTGTAGTTGAGGCCGCCGCGGATGATGTGCATGTGGCTGTCGATCAGCCCCGGGATCACGCGTCTGCCCGTGAGGTCGATCCGCTGTGTGATCGGTCCGGCGAGAGGCATCACCTCCCGCTCGTCGCCGACGGTCAAGAAGCGCCCATCCCGGATGGCCACCGCCGACGCTTCGGGCTTCTGACGATCAAGCGTCGTGATCCGGCCGTTGAAGAGGATGACGTCAGCAAATGTGCTCATGGGTTGCGCCTCGATCCGTTCAGGCAGAGGGAGCCCGGCGGCCAAAGCGCCAAGCCCGGTAATGACACTGCGGCGATTGGGAGATCTCACCATGACAAGACTCCAGGGTGGCGCCAGCCAGCAAGCTCTGGCACCCGTGTCATTTGGGGAGACGTGGGTGGAGCCTGCCTCTGTTATGCCCCACCCGGTCGCACGGGCTACTCGGCGGCGAAAGCAGGCGCGGCCTTATGGTCGCCTTCGCTGGCGCCGAACATTGTCTTGGCGTAGATGATGCCGAGACCGTAGGCGCCGCCGAACTTTTTTGCGATGCCGGTGGTCAGTTCATAGGTCTCAGCACGAGCCCAGTCGCGCTGGAGTTCCAGGAGGTACTGCAGGGATGTCATGGGCCTGACGCCAGCCTGGATCATGCGTTCCACCGCACGCTCATGCGCCTCTGCTGAGACATCACCGCAGGCATCGGTGATCACATAGACCTCGAAGCCCTGATCAAGGGCAGACAGAGCAGGGCCGACGATGCAAACAGACGTCCATAGGCCTGCGAGAACGATCCGGTTCTTGCCAATCTCGTTGACGCGCTCAATGACCGCCGCATCTTCCCAGGTGTTCATCGAGGTGCGGTCGAGCGTCGTCTCACCGGGAAAAGCATCGGTGATCTCGGAGAACATCGGACCAGAGAAGCTTTTCTCGGCCACCGTGGTCAGGATCGTTGAGACACCGAAACCGGCAGCTGCGTAGGCGACGAGAGCCGCATTGTTGCGCAGCATGACGGCATCAATCGATTTGGTGGCGAACGACATTTGTGACTGAAAGTCGATCATGATCAGCAGGTGGTCGTCGGGCTTGATGAGCATTGAGCCCGGGGTGGGGATTGCCTTGACCATCAGGTGCTTCCTTCTCACACTGTTAAATATCGAATTTGGACGCTCCCCGGTGCGCGCTTGCCCTGGGATGATCTTGATTTTCGCGATCCTGCACTGACAGTCTTGTCTGAGCTCACCTGATTTTTGCCTCGCATTGCGGTCAACTGCCAGCGTTCCGCAGTTATTATTGAACCAAAGGAAAAGAACGCCGCAGGGATACGCTCTGGCTGTTGGCATGCCCGATGGAGGTGCATTGATGCTGCAGGCGGTCAGGCCCGGTGGGCTCGTCTCCAAGCTGCTGGTGTGGTCCCGACGGTGCGTGTGAACGCACGCGTGAAGTGGGCTTGATCCGCAAATCCTACGTCTACGGCGATCCCAGCGATAGGATCACGGCTGTCTAGAAGGAGCCGTTTGGCCCGCTTTATTCTGGCCTCCAGTTGCCATTGATGCGGTGCGAGGCCGGTCGAGATCTTGAACGCACGGCAGAAATAGGCCTGAGAAAGGCCGACAGTATTCGCCAACTCCGCAAGCTCGATCCGTTCACGAAGGCGCTCTTGGATGTACTCCGTCGCGCGCCGGACCTGCCAGAGCGCAAGGCTGCCGCGTTCCTTAGACGGCTTTGGTCCGTCATACGCATCTGAAAGCGCCACAAGCATGGCCAGGAAGATGCTGTCCCCATAAAGTGGGTTGGTAGGACAGTTGCTGGTCAGTTCCGCCTCGATGAGTTTGGCCAAGGCCAGAAGTCTGCTGTCCACAAACGTCAGGCGTGGGGTTACCAGCGCCAGAGGGTTCACGGCTTCTGCGCCCATCATCAATGCTTGATGGGTGTCGAATTGTAGGGCCACGTACCGCATGTACTGTAGGTCATCGCTGCTGGCGAAGATCGGCATGCCCGCCGGAACGAAATGGACCCCCTCGCCACTGGCCTGATCTCCCATCTCGGCTGCTGGCAACGATTCCGCAAATCGAATTGGGGTCCCAAGATGGGCCAGACGCATTGTGAGCTGGGCACAATTCGCATGCGCACTGCCTGAGTAGCGCCCGCCGTGGCCTTGGATATCCTTGAGAACGGCAGTTGCACAGGCAAAGGTCTTATGCTGCTTCACGAGCAGTTCGGCGCCCCTGTGCCTCGTGATCAGCGGTCTCCTCCATTCGGATCTTTCTGGTTCTTGCTTCCGCGCTGCCTGTATGGAGCGGAGCGCCCGGTTAGGGTCGACCCGAGTGGACCCATAGCTTCCCATCCCCGTCCTCCTGTGCTTCGACTTGCAGCTCGTTTGCTCAAGGCCATGCCAATCCCATTCCCGCGAGGGGGCTAGGCTCTGATAGCAAGCATTATAGACACCGACGTTCTAGTCGATGTTCGGCAGAAACGTATGATCAGGACAAGCATCAGTCCGGTGCTGATTGGTCGATGAGGGACGAAAAGGTCCGTGGTGTGCCAAGGACGGCAGAAACGTGCAACGGGCAAGGATTGCCGGGTGACGGGTTCTCAAAGATAACTCGTACAGGGACATCCCGCAGGCGGCTAGTCCGTCATGGAGAAGGACGGCGTTCATGACGACATCGGCCACAGTGATTGTTTCGGAACTCCACGCAACCACGAGGGACGAGCTTGATGGATCTTATCAAACCATCGCACGGTCGGAAAAGAAGTCCCTTTCAGTGGCTCGGTACCGGAGTGAAACTACGGACTTAGGTCGGACTTCTGCCACCCCGGTCACGGACGTGTTCATGGCCGTCGTCATGCTGGGAGATTTCCTGCCGACGACCTCCTGGTGCGACGGACGGCAAGTTCCGGTGCCGAGGCTGAAACCGGGCACCCTTAGCCTCTATGACTTTCGAGGGGCGTGGTCCATGGATCTGCGCCAGCCTTTTCACACCGTAAACTTTTTCGTGCCGCAGGAAGCGCTGGATCAGTTAGCTGACGATTTCCGGGCGCCGAAGTTCGGGTTGTGCCCTGCATTTGCAGCGAAGCATGAAGTCGACCAGACCATGTACAATTTGGCAGTCGCCCTTGGACCGGCGCTCGACCGGCCAGACGAAGCAAATCGGGTTTTCATCGATCATGTGACGACCGCGGTCCATTTGCATCTTGCCAACGCCTATGGCGGGCTCAAGGGAAGGGATTTCCCGATTGTAGGAGGACTTTCGCTTGCTCAAGAGACGCGTGCAAAGGAAATCCTGGCGGCTGACCTCCGCGGTGAGGTCGGGATTTCCGAGTTGGCTGAAGCTCGTGGGATGTCTACCGCCCATTTCGCGCGATCGTTCAAGGCGACCACGGGATTGCCTCCTCACCGATGGCTGATGGAGCAAAGGATCCGAAAAGCAAAGGATCTTCTCCGAAACACCCGCCGCGGATTGGGAGAAATCGCCGTCACATGTGGCTTCGCAAGTCAGAGCCACTTTACCCGCGTCTTTGGAAGACTGGTTGGCACGACACCAGGCATATGGCGGCAGGAAAGCTCGTTGGGTGGCATCTTGTTTGAGGACGTGGGAAGCGCTGCGAGCCAGAAGGAATTTCGCGAAACTTTATAGCACAAAATTATCGAAATCGTTGTGAACGCAGGCCCTTATCAGTGGCTGGGATCCAAGAGCCCAATCGGTTAGACTTTAGTCCGCGATGAGCAACTGAAGGGGTATATTCGAGCGATGTTAGGCACGGACGAAACAGCGCCGACAGATCCTTTCTTTGCAAGACGGGAACACCTTGATGTGGCCGACCAGATGCAGCTCAAGGCCCTCGACAAAGGCGGATTGTCGTTCGCCCAGTACAGAAGGGATCGTCCGGGCCTTGGCCTGACGGCTCCCAATCCCTGCACCGAAACCTACATGTTGGTCGTCAAGCTCAATGAATTCAGCCCACACCACATGTGGTGCGATGGCCGCTACATGCAGCGTCCGAGACTGGCTGTTGGATCGCTTGGTATATACGATCTCCGCAGAACTTGGATCACCGATCTTCAAGAGCCGTTCCACACGATCAACTTCTTCCTGCCTCAACGCTCCCTCGATGACCTGGCGGAGGAGCTACGCGCGCCAAGGATAGACGATTTGCTCCACCCATCTGAGGTGGACCGCAAGGACGACGTCATGATGCACCTGGCGCTGTCCTTACAGCCGGCTTTGGAGCGTCCTGGTGAAGTTTCGCAATTGTTCGCTGACCAGGTTGCGGCCGCGATGTGTTCCCACGTGGCGGCGACCTATGGAGGACTGCAGCCAGGGACACTCCTAGGGAAGGGTGGACTGGCCCCGTGGCAAGAGCGTCGGGTGAAGGACATGCTGATGACAGACCTGCGCGGGGATGTCAGCCTCTCAGATCTGGCGAGTGCCTGCGATCTCTCCGTCGGCTACTTCACCCGCGCATTCAAGCAGACCACGGGAAGGCCTCCCCACAGGTGGCTCATGGAGCAACGCATCAAACGGGCCAAGGCTCTGCTCCTCGATCCAAGCAAGACCTTGGCAGAGGTTGCCGAGCATTGTGGCTTTGCAAATCAAAGCCACTTTACCCGTGTGTTTTCGCGGGCGGTGGGAAGCACGCCTGGTGCATGGAGGAGAATGCTTGGCAGGAGATGATGTGCGCCTGCTTTTAGGCAACATAGCGGCGTGAGCTGGCCGAGGGGCAGAACCGCTCGCCGCTTCCAGCATCTGTTGCGCTTGAATTGGCCTGCCCGGCAATGCGGCGATGGGGCTGCATGGTGTCAATAAGGACACTTCCATCATGAGACCGCTGGAACAGTGCTCAGCGACCAGCGCCACACTATGCAGTGCCGAGGCAACTGCATTTCCGTTCAAACGGCTAGCGCCATTGTTCAAGAGAAGGTGTGCCCTCCGATTTAAGACGTATCTACCGCTGCAGTGAAGATTGAGGCCGTAGATGACCAACCTGGATCGTGTTGCCCGCTTCTCAGCATCGCGCCGTGACGTGCTCATCGCAACCGCCAGTGTGGTGGCTGCAACTCGCCTTGGCATGGGCTCGGGTCCTGCCGTTGCCCAAACACAATCCACATCCACCACAAGGAGAAGAACCGTGAGCACCATTACCACCCGTGACGGCACAGAGATCTATTACAAGGATTGGGGTTCTGGCCCGCCGGTCGTGTTCAGCCATGGCTGGCCGTTGAGCTCGGACAGCTGGGAATCCCAAATGTTCCACGTGGCCTCCAATGGGTACCGAGCCATCGCTCACGACCGCCGTGGGCATGGTCGGTCGAGTCAGCCCTGGGACGGCAATGACATGGACACCTACGCCGATGACCTGGCGGAGCTGATGGAGAAGCTCGACCTGCAGAATGCCGTTCTGATCGGGTTTTCGACGGGTGGTGGCGAGGTTGCCCGCTACATCGGACGGCATGGCACGCGACGCGTCGCCAGGGTTGTGCTCGTAAGCGCGGTGCCGCCGCTGATGCTCAAGACCGAGGCGAATCCCGGGGGGCTGCCGATTGACGTCTTCGATGGCATCCGGGCCGGATCCATCAAGGATCGCTCCCAGCTCTACAAGGACATCGCATCGGGCCCGTTCTTTGGCTTCAATCGTGCGGGTGCGAACCCGTCCCAGGGGATGATCGATTCCTTCTGGTTGCAGGGCATGATGGGCGGCCACAAGAATACCTATGACTGCATCAAAGCTTTCTCGGAGACGGACTTTACCGAGGACCTCAAGAAGTTCGACGTGCCGACCCTGATCATCCATGGCGACGACGACCAGATCGTGCCCATCGATGCTGCAGGACGTGCCTCGGCGAAGCTGGTCAAAGGCTCCACGCTGAAGGTGTACCCAGGCGGTCCCCACGGAATCACAGACACGCACAAGGATCAGCTTAACGCCGACCTCCTCGCCTTCATCAAAGGCTCGGCCTGAGCTCGTCTCAGAGTGGCTGTCACGTACCGAGCCGCCGCACGACGTGGGCCGGTGCCCCGGTGCGTGAACCACCCCGTGTTCGCCGCTGCAAGCCAATCCATGAGGTGAACCCATGAACGATTCCAAGTCTGTTTCCCCTGCGGGCGCCCTGAACCGCCGGCAGGTTATCCTCGGGGTGTCCTCGCTTGGGTTGATGCCCTTGCTCCCGACATCTGCTTGGGCAAGGACGCATAAGTTCAGACAGGGTGTATTTGACATCACCATAGTCAGCGATGGCTTCCTCACCCTACCAGTCAGCATCATCGCGCCGGAGGCTACGCCACAGGAACAAGCCGACATTGTCAGGCGCCTCGGCGGGAGCGCTGACACCGCCCCGGTGAGGGCCAATATCCCGCTGATCCGATCCGGGCAGGACCTCATCCTGGTCGACAACGGCTCGGGTGATCAATTCCAGGATAGCGCCGGAAAGCTCGCGGCGAACATGAAGGCGGCGGGAATTGATCCGGCTTCGGTGACCAAGGTTGTTTGTACCCACGCGCATCCGGATCACGTGGGAGGGACGCTTGGCTCGGATGGGCGCCTGCTGTTTTCGAATGCAACGTATTACGTCAGTGCCGCGGAGTGGCAGTTCTGGATGGATCCGAACTACCGCACCACCATGCCGGACGCGCTGCACGAGTTCGCGCAGGGCGCGCAGCGTTCCCTTTCAGCCTTCAAGGATCGGGTGACCCTCGTGAAGCCCGGTGACGACATCGTCACGGGAATGCGTGTGCTCGACACCGCAGGCCATACGCCGGGGCACATCTCGCTTGAGCTTGCCGGCGGTGAGGGGCTGATCATCACCGGCGATGCCGCCACGAACGCGCTCGTCTCGTTTGAGCATCCGGGGTGGAAGTTCGGATTCGACATGGTGCATGACATGGCCATCGCCCATCGCAAGGCGCTGCTGGATCGCGCGGCCACCGACCGCATCAAGCTTCTGGGGTTCCATTGGACCGATCCGGGTCTCGGCTATGCCGAGCGCAAGGATGGCGCCTACCGTTTCGTCCCGGTCGCGTGAGTTTGTCAGAGGGGCGCTTCGGGTGGGTTCTGAGCGGATCCTTCGATGAGCCTCCGCTGCTGGGCGATTTCCGACGCCAGGAAATCGAGAAACACCCGGACGCGCGGCGAATGTCGCAGGTCGGGATGGGTGAGGAGCCAAAGGTCGGCTGAGAATTCCGGATTGGGTGGTGCGAGGCGGACGAGATCCGGCCGAGCGTCGCCGATGAAGCACGGAAGGTGGCCGATGCCGAGGCCCTGCTCGACCGCCTCGGCTAGGCCGAGGACGGTATTCACCCGGTAGCCGATCCGCTCCGACGGGACATGCTGATGGACGAACTTCACCGCCTTGAGCGTTGCGAGGTTTTCTCCAAGAGAGACCCAGTCGTGTTCGAACAAGTCTTCCTGCGGGATCGCGTGAGGCTCTGGGAATGCGTCGGCGCGGCCATAGAGCGCCCAGGCAATGGTGGCGACGCGCCGGCCCACGAGGGTCTCGGGCGGATTGTCGGTGGCGCGGATCGCCACGTCGGCGTCGCGCTTCGAGAGGTTCAGCTCCTGGTTGGCGAGGACCACGTCCAGGCGCACGTTCCGGCACGCCGTCCGGAACTTGGCGAACGACGGTGTGAGCAAGTGGACCAGGAGCGAGTCGTTGGTGGTTACGCGCAACTCGCCTGCAGGCGCAATTTCGCGCCCCGCCATCTTGCGGGTGAAGGCGGTGATGTCATCGTCCACCCGCTGCGCCAGGGCCACCATCTCCTCACCGACCGTGGTGAGGGTGTAGCCGCTGCGATGGCGCTCGAAGAGCTTGGCCCCAAGCGCCTCTTCGATCTGGCCGAGGCGACGGAAGACGGTCGAGTGGTTGATGCCGATCAGCGCCGCTGCGGCGGGCAGGCTGCGAACATCGGCAATCGCTTTGATCAAGCGGAAATCGTCCCAGGCCAGATTCTTGAACGGTTCGCCCATGACGATCTCCTGAACCCATTTCGGCTGTCGGCGCAGCTTTGGCGCCGACAGCCCATAAGGCAAGGTTCTTTAACCGACCTTGGGGCGGAGTGTGGCTGCCGGAGTTCCCGGAAGGGTAACCGGCTTCACGGCGAAGGCACCGTCGCCGATCAGGACATGGGCCAGGGCCGCGGCTGCCAGGAATGCCGGATATTCCCAGCCACCGTTCGGGGCGTTGAACACCCAACCGTTCGGGGCGTGGACGAGAAGGGCACCGAGGAGAACGGGCAGAAGGGCGACCGAGACGATGCGGGCGTAAAAACCTGTGAGGATGGCAAGGCCGCCAATCAGCTCGGCGAGGATGATCGGCCACGCGAGGAAGCCAGGGAAGCCGACCTGGCCAAGGAAGCCGGCGAAGCCCGGCACCGTGAACACGGCGATCTTCAGGTAGGCGTGGGCAATGAACATGATGCCGAGAGCGGCACGGATGGTGAAAGCACCATAGGGGGCAAGGCGATTGTCGATCATGGGTCTGTCTCCGGGACCGGATCTGGTCCGTTGGCGGCAAAGCTGATCCTTTCCGTCGTGCAATGCAATCGCCTGCAAAGCAATCGTGAGATTGCGTTGGCGCAATCGAAACCGCGTGGTGCTGGCGGGCTTACCGCTTATCTCTGGAGCAACCACCAGGGCGGTGATCGCCCCATGAAAGGACACGACCATGCGTCAGAACGGCATTCACCACATCACCGCCATCGCGGGTCCTGCGCAGCGCAATCTCGATTTCTACACCCGCGTGCTCGGCCTGCGGCTCGTCAAGAAGACCGTCAACTTCGACGATCCCGGCACCTATCACTTCTACTTCGGTGACGAAGCCGGCCAGCCCGGCACGATCCTGACGTTCTTCCCGTGGGATCACGCGGCGCCTGGGCGGCTCGGTAGCGGCGAGACGCAGGAGACGGCCTTCCGCGTACCGGAGGCCTCCATCGGCTATTGGACGAAGCGCCTCGCCGAGAAAGGCGTGGCGTACGAGATCCCTGAGAAGCGTTTCGGCGAAACGGTGATCGCGTTCAAGGATGCCGACGGCATGCGCCTTGCGCTCGTCGCGGTGCCGGGCATCGAGAACGAAGCTGCCTGGATTGCCGACGGCATTCCGGCCGAGCATGCCATCCGCGGCTTCCACAGCGCCAGCCTGCTGGTTGCCCAGGCCGCACGGACGGGGGCGATCCTGACCGACATCTTCGGCTTCACCGAGGTCGCCCGTGAAGGCTCGGTCGTCCGCTACAAGGCAGGTGACACGGCCCTCGGCGGCATCATCGACCTGCACGAGCACCTCAACGGTACGCGCGGCCGCCCCGGGGCTGGCACGGTCCACCACATCGCCTTCCGCGCAGCCAGCGACGCGGTGCAGGCCGAGATGGTCAGGAAGCTCGCGCAGAACCACGGCATCCGCACGACGGAGCAGAAGAACCGCGACTACTTCCGCGCGGTCTACTTCCGCGAGCCGAACGGGATCCTGTTCGAGATCGCCACCGACGATCCGGGCTTTGCGGTCGATGAGCCAGCCGGTGCTCTTGGCCAGTCGCTGAAGCTGCCCCGCTTCCTGGAGCCGAAGCGCGAGAAGATCGAGGCCGTCCTGCCGAAGGTCGCCTGACCCTACGTCAACCCACCCTGCTGCTTGGTGCGTTCCGGCGGCAGGGATCGTTTGCCATTCCGCATCACCAGGGCTGACAGAGCCCTGATCGAGGTTCCCATGACCACCACGACCGAACTCTCGTTCATCCATCGATTCGAGCCAGGCACCAAGCCGGGCCGTCCACCGCTCCTGCTGCTGCATGGCACCGGCGGCAACGAAGACGACCTGTCGCCGCTCGGGCAGATGCTCTCCCCTGGCTCGGCCCAATTATCGCCCCGCGGCAAGGTGCTGGAGGGCGGCATGCCGCGCTTCTTCCGCCGCCTCCGCGAGGGCGTCTTCGACGAGGAGGATGTGCGCCGCCGCGCCTACGAACTCGCCGACTTCATTGCTGAGGCACGGGAGTCATACGGCCTCGCGGCACCCATTGCCGTGGGCTTCTCGAATGGGGCCAACATCGCAGCCGCCGTGCTCCAGCTCCGGCCGGAGGCTCTTGCCGGCGCAGCCCTGTTGCGGGCGATGGTGCCGCTCCAGGATCCGCCCGCCGTCGATCTTTCCAGCAAGCCGGTGCTCATGCTCTCGGGCGCTTCCGATCCCATCGTGCCGGCGGACAATGCCAAGCGGCTGGCAACCATGCTGAACGCGGCAGGGGCGGCCGTGGAGCACCGCATGCTCCCGACGGGGCACGGCCTGTCTCAGACCGATGTGGCCCTCACCAAGGCCTGGATCGACCAGCTCTAGGTGCTGTCACGGTAACTTGGCGTCAGGATATCCTGCGGTAGACCCAGCGGCCCAACGCTTGCTGAAGCGTCTGCCGAAGAAGCAGGGCTGTCCACCGCGACGGATGATCACGGATAAGCTCGGCTCCTATGCTGCCGCCCGGCGGCAGAGTTGGCTCGCGCCATGTCCGCTGCGAGAGCCGACCACCCCCGCAGATCCTCCAGGGCGCTCCTGTAGCTCGCGACAATTCGACCCGCGAGAGAAGAGCTGGCCGCAATCTCGGAGAGAAGCTCAAGCGAAACCTTTTGAGCCGCCTCCATGATGGAGCGTGGAAATGCCTCCAGGGTCACCGGGTACTTGCCGAGGATCTCGGTCAGGGCTGCTGCATTGGTCTGGAGCGCATCGGCCAATCCAAGGGCATGCTCGGCCCGGCAGGCTTCCGTGACCACGCTGCGAAGGTCAGAGCTGAGTTTCTCCCAAGCCGTCAGCGCGATTAGGAGCTCGCTGGCGCCGTTGGGTTTGTTGAAGCCTGGAGCGTAATAGAAGGGGGCGTATTTGGGCAGACCCGTTTCCAGATCCGTCGCCGGCGCCAGAAACTCCGCCGCATCGATAGAGCCTTTTTCAAGGGCCGGAAGGAGGTCCCCGGCAGAGACCGTCATCGGTACGGCCCCGAGCTTTGCGTAGACCTCCGCGCCCAAGCCCTGAACACGCAGTCGCATGCCCTGCAGATCCTCGACGCCGTTCAGCTTGCGCCGGAACCATCCCCCCATGGAGGGGCCCGTATTGCCGGCGAGGAATGCGCGGACGCCATAAGGCCTGTAGAGTTCGTCCCAGAGCGCCTGCCCATCCCGCAGCTCGATCCAGGCCTGATGCTCGATGGGGCCAAGACCAAAGGGGACACTGGTGAAGAACCCAGCCGCTCGCATTCGGCCCTGCCAGTAGAGCGATGCCGTGTGACCCATCTCAACCGTGCCGTTCGAGACAGCGTCGAGAACCGCAAAAGGCGGCACGAGCTCGCCTGCTGCGAAGAGATCGATCTGGAGTCGCCCGCCGCTTGCCGCGCTGATGCGCTCAACAATCCGCTGGGCGGAGACGCCAGGGCCTGTGCGGTTCTTCGGCCACGATGTGACCATGCGCCAGCGAACCGTCTGGGCCCTGCTGATGGTCGGCGCCGCAAGAGCAGCAGCCCCGATACCGAGCGCCGCGCGGCGTGAGAACTTAGGACCAGTGGGCATGGAAGTGATGCACGGGCCCATGCCCGCGTCCGATGTGAAGTTGGGTGGAAGCGTCTATTGCGGCGCTGATGAAGTCCTTGCCGGCTGCAACGGCATCCGTGAGCGCAAGGCCGTTGGCGAGGCTGGCGGCGATAGCCGAGGACAGGGTGCAGCCGGTGCCATGCGTGTTACGTGTGTCGATGCGAGGAGCCGTGAAACGCCGCATGCCCTGTGCATTCATGAGAATGTCCGTGCTCTCCCGGCCTGTGCCGTGGCCACCCTTGACCAGAACGGCTCTAGGACCCAAGGCAAGGATCCGCTCGGCCTGTCGGCACATGGCCTGCTCATCCTCGGCCTGTGGCTCGTCGAGAAGGGCGGCGGCCTCGGGAAGGTTGGGCGTGACAAGCAGTGCCTTGGGAAGAAGCACATGGCGTAACGCGTCTATAGCCTCTGATGCGAGTAGACGGTCGCCACTGGCCGCCACCATCACGGGATCGAGGACAACCTGGGTTTGACCATAGCGCTGGAGGCCCTCTGCCACAGCTTCGATGACGGCGGGTCGGGAGAGCATACCGATCTTCACGGCGCCGACCTCAAGATCGGAGAAGACGCTGTCTATCTGCTGCGTAACGAACGCGGGTGGCACATCGTGAATGCCCTGAACCCCTACGGTGTTCTGCGCGGTGAGGGCTGTGATGATGCTGGCGCCATAAACGCCCAGAGCCGAGAAGGTCTTGAGGTCCGCCTGGATTCCCGCTCCACCGCCCGAGTCTGAGCCAGCGATGGTGATTGCGATCGGCGTCATGCAAAACCTCCCCGGAATGTAAGAGCCTGATCGACGATGCCTCGCAATCTTTGAGCTTCGGATTGCGGATCGGCCGCCATGAAGAGAGCCGAGATGACCGCGATGCCGTCAGCTCCAGCTGCGATCACGGCCTGCGCGTTCGATGCATCGATTCCGGCAATGGCGCCGACGGGCCGACGGTTTGCGCGCCCGACGCGTGATAGGATCTTGCGAAGCCCCTCAAGGCCAATGGGCGGAGTAGGGTTGATCTTGCTCTCCGTCGCAAAGACACCGCCAATGCAGCCATAATCCACCGGCATGCCTGCCATCATATCGGCCTGCTCCGGCGTCTTCAGCGTCAATCCGATAATCGCGCGTGGCCCGAGCAGGTCGCGCGCATCGTTGGGATGCATATCGTCCTGGCCGAGGTGAACGCCGTCGGCGCCTGCAGCCAGCGCGATATCCACGCGGTCGTTGACCAGGAGCGGCACGCCAGTGCCTTCAAGCGCCGCCTTCAGGGCCCGGGCCATTTGCACAAGGCGGAAGCCCTCACTGTGCTTGTCCCTGTACTGGATGAGTGTCGCGCCGCCGGCAACAGCCTGCCGAATGAGGTCGATGGGATCCCGGCCGCGGGTCCGTTCCGGATCGATGATGCCGTAGAGCCGGAGATCGACTGGGTTCATGAGACTCTCCCGCAGGTGACGAGGGTTGCCGGATCGAGATGAAAGAGCGCATCGAGGAATGCTGGCTGGAACGTGCCTGGCCCGTTTGCCTCATACGCGGCGATCTCGCCTGCAACGCCAGTGACGAGCAGAGCTGCGGCAGCGGCCTCAATGGCGCTGCCGTGCAGAGCCACGAAAGCAGCCACGAGGGCGGTTGCGGCGCATCCCATCGCGGTCACACGGGTCATAAGTGGGTGGCCGTTCTCGACGCGAATCATGCTGTTGCCGTCGGCGATCAGGTCCACTGCACCGGTGAGAGCCACAACGGTTCCGTGACTTTTTGCGAATGCCTGAACGGAGCTTGGAGTTGCGTCCTCTCCGGCGAGAGCCATGAACTCAGCCGTATTGCAGCGCAGGACATGCGGCCTGCGCGCAAGACAGGCGCGGGCAAACTTCAAACGTGGAGGGGACGCTTCGACAAAGACAGGGTCGAGCACCCACGGCTTGGCGTGGGTGTGTGCGCTGGCGATGGCCTCAGGAACAGCGGCGCGCCGGTCGCGGTCGAGCGTGCCAAGGTTGACGAGGAGTGCATCCGAGTGGCTTGTGAAGGCATGAACCTCCTCCGGTGCGACCGTAAGCGATGGAATACCGCCGGCGGCGAGCAGAAGATTGGCCGTGAAGGTCTGTGCCGCTACGTTTGTGATCGCATGCACCCGGACGCCTTCGGCCCGAAGACGTGCAAGCAGGGAGCCAGCCAGAGTGTGAAGATCAGACGCGTCCAGGATAAACGACGGTGTGCTCGTCATCTCGCAATCCCTCCGCCGGTATGATCCGGATCAGGTTCGATGGGTTGATCTCGGCGAGATCTCTCAGCCCTGACGGGCACCCCAAGGAGATGCTGGCCAAATAACCCTGACCGGTTGGCTTTGGCAAGACTCGACTTTGTGGGATTGCGCAACGGGTTGACAGCCGGAAGGGCGTCATCGACTATCCAGGCCGTTCCGAGGGGAGCCCTGTCAGGGGCTGAGAGTCGGCTGATCCGCCGTGACCCTTGAACCTGATCCGGGTCATACCGGCGGAGGGACTGGAACTATCGAGCACGTCAAGACTCCCTCAGCTCGCTTTGCCCGGATCTCCCTTTGTTCAAAGGAGAGATCCAGTGACCGCACACATTGAAAAGCCTAACAGCCTAATCCAATCTGTAACCACCGGCCCCATCCAGGGCTCGCGCAAGGCCTATGCCTCTCCGGCAGGGCGGCCGGACATCAGCGTTCCTTTCCGTGAGATCGTTCTGACGGATCCCGGTGAGCCTCCGGTCCGCGTGTACGATCCTTCAGGACCCTATACGGATCCCGATACGGCCATTGATCTCAGCAAGGGACTTCCGCTTGTGCGTGAGCCGTGGATTGCAGATCGCAGGTATGCGGTAATCGACGCCCGGCCTGTGAAGCCGGAGGACAACGGCCACGTCCCCACAGATAAGCTCGTCGCACCATGTCCGGCCGAGCGTGTGGTGCGCCGCGCCGCTTCCGGTCAGATGGTCACTCAGTACGAGTTCGCACGGGCAGGGATCATTACCGAAGAAATGATCTACGTCGCTCATCGCGAGAACCTCTGTCGCGAGACAATTCTGGCAGGAGCCGAGGCAAGGATCGCGGACGGCGAGAGCTTTGGGGCCTCTATTCCACCTTTCATCACACCGGAGTTCGTGCGTCAGGAGGTTGCCCGGGGGCGCGCCATTATCCCGGCCAACATCAATCACCCGGAACTGGAGCCCATGGCGATCGGGCGCAACTTCCTGGTCAAGATCAACGCCAATATCGGAAATTCGGCAGTCGTTTCGACAGCGGCAGAGGAGGTGGAAAAGCTGGTCTGGGCGATCCGCTGGGGCGCCGACACGGTGATGGACCTCTCCACCGGCCGTAACATTCACAACATCCGCTCGTGGATCGTGCGAAACTCGCCGGTGCCAATCGGAACGGTGCCCATCTATCAGGCGCTAGAGAAGGTGGGCGGCGATCCGGTGAAGCTCGACTGGGAAGTTTTCAAGGACACGCTGATCGAACAGGCTGAGCAGGGAGTCGACTACTTTACGATCCATGCAGGCGTGCGTCTCCCCTATGTGCCGCTGACCGCAAAGCGTGTCACGGGTATCGTCTCCCGCGGCGGCTCGATCATGGCGCGCTGGTGCCTGGCACATCACAAAGAGAGCTTTCTCTACGAGCGCTTCGATGAGATCTGCGACATCATGCGGGCCTATGACGTCTCCTTTTCGCTGGGTGACGGCTTGCGGCCCGGCTCCATTGCCGATGCCAACGATGCAGCGCAGTTCGCGGAGCTCGAGACGCTGGGCGAACTCACCAAAGTCGCGTGGGGCAAGGGCTGCCAAGTGATGATCGAGGGACCCGGTCACGTTCCGATGCACAAGATCATGGTGAACATGGACAAGCAGCTCCGGGAGTGCGGTGAGGCGCCCTTCTACACGCTTGGCCCTCTCACCACGGACATTGCTCCCGGATACGATCACATCACGTCTGGCATCGGTGCCGCCATGATCGGTTGGTTAGGGACGGCGATGCTCTGCTACGTGACGCCGAAGGAGCATCTGGGGCTCCCGAACCGGGACGATGTAAAGATGGGTGTCATTACCTACAAGATCGCTGCCCATGCTGCAGACCTTGCCAAGGGACACCCGACGGCACAGATTCGAGACGACGCCCTGTCGCGGGCTCGCTTCGACTTCCGGTGGGAGGATCAGTTCAATCTCTCCCTCGACCCTGACACAGCTCGCGCATTCCATGACGAGACCCTGCCCAAGGATGCGCACAAGGTGGCGCATTTCTGCTCGATGTGCGGGCCGAAGTTCTGCTCGATGAAGATCACGCAGGATCTGAGGGCGGAGGTTGCGGCGATGAGCACTGAGGCTCAGGAGCGATTGGCCGGTATGCGCGTCAAGAGCCAGGAATTCTTGCAAAGGGGCGGCAAGCTCTACGTCAACCAATCATGACGTCGCACATGTGATGAACATAGCCGCTTGTCAGGGGGTGAGTGTCCGGCATCAGAGGATGCATCGCGTGAATGGACTGGAAGTTTACGCTCGTGCGCTTCCTCCCATACAAGCCTTAGGTCGAGAGCGCTGATCTAACGGCAGCTCGTGGGAGCCCTCGGCTGTCGCGGGTCAGCCTCTCCTTGGCCACGCACACCGTGCATTATCGGCTCGATCGCACAGCCTATCGCTGCCGCAACCTGACCGAGAGACTGCTCTGCCGCTCGACTTCAGAACATGGCTGCAGACTAAGCCGAGGTCTCGCTCCGTGCCGGACCGGCCGCTCGGCTCCCCTGGCGACTGTCGTGTTTCCGAGGCTCTTGCCCAGGCCTGTGATGGCGCGAACGATGGCAGTGGAATGCTTGTTTTCGCCAAGCTCATGCACGAAGGAACGGTCGATCTTGATCTTGTCAAAGGGGAACGAGTGCAGATAGCT
>DASQML010000071.1:0-27739 GCA_035645515.1 Microvirga sp. | reverse complement strand
AATATGGGACCGATATCCGAGGCCCAATCGAGTGGCTGGCCGCCGTCACATCGGTCAACAGCTTCCTTGACGACATCGAGGACCATTACGAACGTGGGGCGGGCAATATCGCGCTCCCTCAGGCGGGCCGGCGCCAGTTCTGCACCTGTGGGTCGAAGGCCGCAGTGACGTTTAAGGCGTACTGCACCCCAAACATCACGAGGACGACGATCAAGGTCATCGAACCTCCTGGCAGCTCGATCAACTGCCGTTCTCGGCCCACCCGGATGGGTTGCTGCTGCCGTGCGCAGATAGCCTGCTGCCGTGCCGAGGACGAAGCTCACCAGCCATAAGGCCAGACTGACCTGACTGCCGCCGAAGGCGGCATAGGTGCCCCAGATCCCCAGATGGCGAAGATGGTCGGGATCACGGTGAGGTTGGGCAATGAAGTGACGCTTGTGCGCAGCGCTTTCAGGCCCCGATAGATCAGGTAGGCCCGCTTGGCTGCAGCCTCCTTGAGATGTCCCCGGTCAGCGCCCGCTCACGGGCAGCCTGTGCCGTTTCTTCGTCGCAGATGATCACCGAGGCGAGGCGCGCCTTCAGGGCTGCGGCAATAGCAGGGATCTTGTTTCGACCGCCGGATGCGAGAACCACGGTGGGAATGCGGGAGAGCTCACTCAGCGGCAACGCGATGGCGCGAAGGTTCAAGGGATGGTCGATGAGTCGGCCGTCCGTATCGTAGAACTGTCCGAGGATATCTCCGACGGCGCCGCGTGCGACCAGTTCCTCGGTGGTGACGTCCCGTGGCAGGCCGTAGCGGATCAGCAGGGAGCGCAGCGAAAGATCGCCGATGCTGAGCACCGCAACGTCGTTGGCAGAAATGCGCTCGAAAGCCTCGCGGAACACATCCTGTGCCAGGATGATGTCGCGGGACTCGGGGCTGCCCGCGTAGATCGGCGCAGCCAGGTACTGACACTCGGCATTCAATCGGTTGGCAAGGCTGCTCGCCGTCTCAAAGGTGTTGAGCTCCAGACCACGCGTCAGGCCGCCCATCATCGAGTTGACATACAAATCCGGATAGCGGCCCGGACGCATGTTACGGATGGTCTCGCGCAGGGTAGCGCCCCAACCCAATCCGAGGCCCTTCACTTGGTTCGTCTCGAGAAAGTTCGAGAGATACTCGCCCGCTGCCTGTCCGAGCAGAACTGGAACGAGATCGGGGTTCTCTGGGGTCGGGACGATCACAGCATCCTTCAGGCCGAACTCGCGGATGAGACTCTGCTCGAGCTCGACACAGGTCGCGAAACGAGAGTTGAGAGCGATGCTGACAAGGCCGCTGGCGCGGGCCTCCACGAGCATGCGGTTCACCCGGAGCCTCGTCATCCCGAGCTTCGTCGCAATGTCGGCCTGGGTCATGCCCTCCATGAAGTAAAGCCAGGCGACCCGAGTTTCGAGGGGATTATGTGCCGAGTTCAGCATTGAACCATGCCTGGAGTGATTATCCCGGGAGCGGTCGTCCCAAGCCCGGAACGAGGATCTGCAGAGCTTCCTCTCGGCAGATGGCCGCTGCCGGAGATCGGCGCGAGCTCTTTGCCGCAACGTGCCTTGATCATGCCGTGACGCTCTCTGGACAGGAACAGGATATCAGTCTGATCATTCAACAAATCCTCTAATGAGAACAAGAGGCCGCATGTACGATCCCGTTGCCAGTGTCATACAAATGTAATACATAATATTCAAATGTATCGCTAGTGAGGGGTCGGATGACAGGTCAGGCGCAGGTTCTCAACGATGCGGTACGGAAGGCGACAACGACCCGCCACGTGTTCCTCGCCCCTTCGGCGCTCGCCTTCCTGTCCGAGGCCGTGCGGGCCGCCGGAAGCCGCTCGCCGATAATCGTCGCCGACCAGAACACGATGGTGGCGGCTGGCAAAGACGCGCTTGCGATTCTCGAAAAGGCGGGTCTTGCTCCGGAACGGCCCATCGTTCTCGGAGCTGCGCCGCGCGTGAAGCCTCACGCGAGCCTTGCGAGGGATATTGCAACGGTCATCAAGGAGCAGGACGCGATCCCGGTCGCCGTCGGGTCCGGCGTCATCAACGATCTCACCAAATATGCGGCCGAACTTGCGGGCGTTCCTTACGTCTGCGTTGCGACGGCCGCCTCCATGGACGGTTATGCCGCCTCGGGGGCTGCCCTGCTCGACGACGGCTTCAAGCGCACCCTCGATTGCGCCCCGCCTGTCAGCATCGTCGCCGACCTCGACGTCATCGCGCGGGCTCCGATCCGCATGGCCAGCTGGGGGTATGGCGATCTCGCCGGAAAGATCGTGGCAGGCGCGGACTGGAAGCTGGCCGACATGCTCGGCGAGGAGGCGATCAATCCCGAGCCTTTCGCCCTTGTGCAGAACAATGTCCGCGGATGGCTGTCGCAGCCCGATGCGATCGGGCGCGGCGACCTCGCCGCCATAGGCGATCTTGTGAGCGGCCTGCTCGTGTCGGGCTTCGCCATGCAGGCTCATGGCAATTCCCGGCCGGCGAGCGGAGCCGAGCATCTCATCTCGCACGTGTGGGAGATGGAGCGCCTGACCTATCAGGGAGAGCCGGCTGCGCACGGCGCCTGTGTCGGGGTTGGAACAGTCGCGATCCTGGCCCTTTACGAGTGGTTCCTGTCGCAGGACATCGGCGAGGATGTAATCGCGCGGACGGACCGCAGCGCGTCCTCGCCGGAACAGGTCGAGGCGGAGATCTCGGCGGCCTTCCCGGTTCCGCACATCGCCGGCAGCGCGCGCGCCGAAATGCGCATCAAGCTGGAGCGAGCGAGGCGCCGGACCGAGCGGCTGACAAGACTGGCGGCGGACTGGGCGACGCTGCGCGAGGAGTTGCGCCGGTTCTGCGTTTCGCCGGACGAGATGGAGGTTTGGCTCCGTGAGGCGGGCGCTGCGGCGCATCCCTGCGACCTGGGTGTGCCGCTGGCGAAGCTGGCGACGGAGTATAGGCGCGCACGGCTGATCCGCCGGCGCTTCACCATCCTGGATCTTCTCGAGGATCTGGGATGGCTCGACAGGGGAATCGCCGCTCTCATGGCCGATGACGGATTCTGGGGCAGGCGTGCAAGAGGGCAGGGGCGTGCCGCGTCGACCTGACCAGTGACAAGGATCCTAAGGGAGGAAGACACAATGAAGATCAAGTCGACGATACCGCGTAGCGCAGCCGTCGGAGCGCTGGCGCTGATCATGTCGGGCGCCGCGGCCTGGGCCGAGCCCGTCGAGGTGCAGTGGTGGCACGCCATGACCGGCGTCAATGGCGAGCGCGTGGACGAACTCGTCAAGAAGTTCAATGAATCCAATGGCCAGTACAAGGTCATCGCGGTCAACAAGGGCAACTACGACGAGGTGATAAACAGCACCATCGCGGCCTATCGGGCAAAACGTCCGCCCCACATCGTCCAGATCTACGAGCGCGGATTCATGACGATGCTGCTGTCGGATGCGATCGTTCCGGTGCAGGAGCTCATGGACAGGACTGCCCACAAGGTGGAGTGGTCCGATTTCATCAAGCCGGTGGCCGGGTTCTACTCCTACAAGGGCAAGCTCGCGGCGATGCCCTTCAACTCGTCCTCGCCGATCCTGTTCTACAACAAGGACCAGTTCCAGAAGGCGGGATTCGACAAGCCGGCGGAGACCTGGGGCGAGTTCGAGAAGCAGCTTTATGCGATCAAGAAGTCCGGCGCCGCCGAATGCGGCACGGCACTGGCGACGGACTACCACTGGAGCCTCCTTGAGAACTACAGCGCGATCAACGACCAGCCATATGCCACGAAGGCGAACGGTTACAACGGGCTCGATACCGAGTTCGTCTACAACAAGACTCTCGTCGTGCCGCAGGTGGCCCGCCTGAAGAAGTGGCTCGACGACGGTGTGCTGCAGATCGCCGGACAGGGCTTCAGCCCGGAACAGCTCTTCACTTCGGGCACATGCGCAACCTATTTCGCCTCGACCGCGGCGCATGGCGGCATCGAGCGCAACGCGAAGATTGCCTGGAGCGCAACCTTCATGCCGTGGGAAGAGGGGCGCCAGCCGAAGAACAGCACCATCGGCGGCGCCGCCCTGTGGGTGATCAAGGGGCACAAGCCTGAGGAAGAGAAGGCGATTGCGGCCTTCTTCGACTTTCTCGCGAAGCCCGAAACCCAGCTCTGGTGGCACAAGGCGACGGGCTATGTCCCGCTCACCAACAAAGCCTATGAGTTGGCGAAGGCCGAAGGCTACTACAAGGAGAGCCCGACCCGCGAGATCGCCATTCGGCAGCTCAACCGCGGCACGCCGACGGAGAATTCGCTCGGCTTCCATTTCGGCAACTTCACGCAGGCGATGTTCGCCCAGCGTGAGGAGGTCGAGGCCGTGTTCGCCGGCAAGAAGGACGCCCAGCAGGCCATGGACGATGCCGTGAAGCGCGGCAACGAGATCCTCCGCCAGTATGAGCGGCTCAACAAAGGCAAATATTGATCGAACGACGCGGCACTGGCCCTGGGGCCAGTGCCGCTTCACCGTCTGTCGAGCGGAGATTTGATGTGGTCGCAACCACTCACGAACCGGGACTGAAGCACGCCCATTTCCAGACTGCGGGTCTTCCGGCTCTGCTGCTTCTGCCGCAGCTTCTCATCCTTCTTCTGTTCTTCTTCATTCCCTCCATCCGGGCGCTGATGCAGGCCTTCCTGCTGACGGATCCCTTCGGCGCAACCGTCCATTTCGTCTGGTTCGACAATTTCACCGCACTGTTTGCAAGCGAGGGCTACCGCAACTCCATCTGGGTGACGATCTGGTTCACGCTGGCCCAGAATATGGTGACCATCGTGGTCGCGCTCGTTCTGGCCTTCGCCACGGACCGGGTGGTGCGCTTCCAGTCCGCCTACAAAGGCGTGATCCTTCTGCCCTATGCGATCGCGCCAGTCATTGCGGGTGTCATGTGGGCGTTCCTGTTCAATCCCGCCGTCGGACCAGTCGCGTTCCTGATCAAGTCGCTCGGGATCCCATGGGATCCGAACCGCGACGGCTACGACGCCATGCTGCTGGTGGTGCTCGCGGCATCATGGAAGCACATCTGCTATGATTACATCTTCCTCGTGGCCGGCCTCCTGGCCGTCCCGAAGTCCCTGATGGAAGCGGCCGCCGTCGATGGCGCCGGACCAATCAAGCGCTTCTTCCAGATTGCGCTGCCGCTTCTCGGGCCCACGCTCTTCTTCCTCACGACCATGAACTTCGTCTATGGGTTCTTCGAGACCTTCGCCATCATCGATGCGGTCACGCATGGCGGGCCTGCAGGCGCTACGAATATCCTGGTCTACAAGGTCTACCAGGACGGCTTCATCAATCTCGATCTCGGCTCCTCGGCGGCACAATCGGTTCTCCTGATGACCTTCGCGCTGATGCTGACGCTGCTGCAATTCAAATTTATCGAACGCAAGGTCAATTACAGTATCTGACCATGGTTGAACGCTCTCACATTCTCACGGCGATCTGTCACCTGCTCCTCATCGGCGGGATCGTCCTCGTGTGCCTGCCGCTCTATTTCGCTTTCATCGCCGGCTCCTTGACGATGGAGGAGGTGCAGCAGGTCCCGATGCCGTGGCTGCCGGGCGGCCACTTCCTCGAAAACCTGGCGACCGCCTGGGTCAAAGCCGATTTCGGACAGCTCCTCGTGAACTCCTTCATCGTCGCGGTGGGGATCACGGTCGGAAAGGTAGCGATCTCGTTGTTGTCCGCATTCGCCATCACGTATTTCCGGTTCCGGTTCCGCATCCTGGCCTTCTGGCTGATTTTCACCTCGCTGATGCTGCCCGTGGAAGTGCGGATCGTGCCGACCTACGAGGCGGTCGCGAATGCGGCCCTTCCGGTCCAATGGCTGATCGATGCCCTCAACATCCAGGGACTGTGGGAGTGGATCTCCGGCAATCGGGTGGAGATCGCGCTCGAATGGAACATGCTGAACACCTATCAGGGACTGATCCTGCCGCTCATTGCCTCGGCGTCGGCGACCTTCCTGTTCCGGCAGTTCTTCCTTACCGTTCCCGACGAGCTTCTCGAGGCGGCCCGTCTCGACGGAGCCTCCGCCATGCGCTTCTTCTGGACGATCCTGCTGCCGCTCTCGCGCTCGAACATCATCGCCCTGTCGATCATCCTGTTCCTCTACGGCTGGAACCAGTATCTCTGGCCGCTGCTCTTCACGACCGACAAGGACATGGCCACGGCCGTCATCGGGGTGAAGCACCTCATTCCACGTTCCGACACGGAGCCCGCCTGGAACGTGGCGATGAGCGGCGCGCTCCTAGCGATGCTCCCGCCCGTCCTGGTGGTTCTCGTCATGCAGCGGTGGTTTGTGCGCGGCCTCGTCGACAGCGGCAAGTAAGGTAATCTCCTCATGGTCATGATCATCGGTCATCGCGGCGCACGGAACCTGTGGCCCGAGAACAGCCTCGACGGTTTCCGCAGGCTCATGGAGCTCGGGGTCGAAGGGGTCGAGTTCGACGTGCACATGACGTCGGACGGGCAACTCGCCGTCATCCACGACCCAACCCTGGAACGGACGACGACGGGACACGGACCCGTCGGTGCCCGGACCCTGGCCGAACTCCAGGCGACGACGCTTCGCGACAGCGCGGAAGGAATCCCAAGCCTTGAACAGGTTCTCGACGTTCTCGGCGAAAGCCCGCTCGAACTGCATATCGAGCTGAAGACTGACGCGACGGGAAGCGCCTATGCCGGCATGGAGGCGAAGGTGCTCGAGGCTATTCGCCGGCGCGGACTTGAGGCGAGATCCGTCCTGACCTGCTTCATGCTGGAGGTTCTGGAGACCGTTCGAGCGCTCGATCCCACCTTTCCGGTGCTTGCATCCTTCGACAGGCGGTCGTCCGAGATGCTGGGAGGGCTGGACCGGGCGATTGATCGTCTCAAGGCCATTCCCGGCCTCTTCGTGGCGGTCGAGAAGTCGCTGTTCGCTGATCGCGTGCAACTCTTCTCCGATGCCTTCGGGGCCGACCGGATCGGCGCCTGGGTTCCGAACGACGAGGCCGATCTCCGGTACTGGCTGGGCCAGCCCATTCGGCAGATCACGACCGACCGCCCCGATCTCGCGTTGCGCACTCGATCCGATCTCGGCATCTGAGACCATAACGAGGGATTGACACCACAACGCCCGAGGGCAGCATCGAGACTTGCCCGACGGCACCGACGACGGGAGCATCCATGAGACGCACACTTCTCTGCTTCGGCGACAGCAACACCCACGGCACCCCGCCCATCGTAGCCCCAGGGGAATCCTACCGCCGCTTCGACGCAGAGACACGCTGGCCGCGCGTGGCCGCGTCGCTGCTCCCGAACTGGGAGCTTGCGGAGGAAGGGCTGCCCGGCCGGACGGCGCAGTTTCCGGACCCGGTGAAGGGTGCGCACATGGATGGACGTGAGGGGCTCAAGATCGCGCTCGAGACCCACGGACCCATCGATGCGCTGACCATCATGCTCGGGACGAACGATACGAAAACGCGCTTCGGGGCGACACCTGAAAAGATCACGGCCGGAATTGCCGGGCTCCTCGACATCGCCATGAGCCTGGAGATGCAGAAGAGACATGGCGGCTTTCGGATCCTGGTGATCTGCCCTCCGCCCGTGCTGGAGCAGGGGCCGATCCGCTCCGAATTCAGCGGGGCGCGGGAGGTGTCGCTTCAACTTCCCGCGCTTTACGCGGCGCTGGCCCAGGACCGAGGAGTGGACTTCCTCGATGCCGGATCGGTGATCGAGGTGAGTCCGGTGGATGGGATCCATTTCGAAGCTGAGGCGCATCGCAGGCTCGGAGCGGCGGTGGCAGAGGCTATCGCTCGGTTTTGACAGATCGGCGCTCGCCTCGCCCAAATCCGAGGCACGATTGCAATCGATCTCGACGCCATTCATTGGATGTCGGCTGATACAATGCCCAACGGGAACCCGATCTTGAGAAGAGTATGGTTCGCGACCAAGCCTCTAAGGATCTTTGGATCATCGAGGGAGTCTACGGATCGTTGGCATACGAGGCTCCGCCCTTTGCCACAGCCTTCATCTGGTTCGACCTGCCCGAGGCGGAATGCATTGCGAACATCCGCAGGCGCGGGCTTCGCCGGGGTGGCGACGAGGCCGCCTTTGACGCGCTGATCGCGTGGGCTGGAGAGTACCGGATCCGAGACAATGCGAACTCCTTCACAGGACATGCGCGGCTCTTCGACCTTTTCCAGGGCAGAAGGCTCTGCCTTCGCTACCGGGCGGAGATCGCCGCCTTTCTCCAGACGGTTTCCTAATCCACCCCTCCGGCGCGGGCCGCGAACTCATGTTCCAGGAGATCCATGACGACATCGTCATGCCACTGACCATTGACGAAGGCGGCTTCGCGCTCACGACTTTCGATCACGAAGCCACATTTCTGGTAACAACGAATCGCTCTGGCGTTATAGGCGAGCACCCGGACAGAGATTCGGTGCAGCTTCAGATCGGCGAAGGCATGGCCAAGGACCAAAGGGATCGCCTCGGTGCCTAAGCCCCTTCCCAAGCAATTGGGATCCAAGATGCCGATGGCCAGCGAGGCGCGACGATCCTGCAGGTCGATCCGGTCCAGGCGCACCTCACCGATCAGCCGGTCAGTCTTGATCACCCACGCTCTCGGATGATCGACGAGATTGTGCACCCACCTAGCAGCGCTTTCTGGATTGGGAGGTCTAACAGCATCTCGGTTGACCCCGAAATTTTCCAGAATGTCAGGGTAATTGCCCAACCCCAGACGTGCCCCGATATTATCGTTCTGGGCTCTGCGATGAGTGATGCTTCCGCCTTAGACAGTTAAACGACGCGGAATGCCGTGACTGACTTGTCGCGCATTTTGCGACTGGGGCTAATTTGCCCACATGGATCCGCTTTCCAACGTCTGCCAAAGGAGTCATCCAATGATCATCCGCCCCATGACCCGAGGAGATGCTGAAGCCATCCATGAGATTCACAGCGCGTGCCTGATCCAAACTTTGGTGGGCCGCTACACCCACGCGCAGATCACGGCATGGATGGACGGTCGCACTCCGGAAGGATACATCCGAGCCTCTGAGGCGGGCGAGCGGTTCTTCGTTGCCGAGGTGGACGGGTCCGTCGTCGGGTACGCCTCATGGGAGGAAGACGAGTTGCTGTCGCTGTTCGTTCACCCGGACAGGCAATCCCAAGGCGTGGGCTCGGCTCTCGTCGCAACCTGTCTCGCCGATGCCGAAGGCACCGGAGGCGCCATCACCAAGGTGAAGTCGGTGTTGGGAGCGGAGGCCTTCTACGCGAAGCATGGCTTCACATTGGAAGGCCGGGGCAGCACGGTAAAGCGAGGCGTCGAGATCCCAGACACGAGGATGCGCCGGGAGCACCCAGGGGGTTCCGTATACCTCTCGGCTTCTGCAGGAGCCAAACCATTCCGACCATGAGCCGCTCTGAGGGATGCGTTTCATTCCCCGAGATGATCAAAAGCTGGATGCCGGCTTGGCCCGGCCCTGCAACCCTGACCAGCCGGGTCGGGCCAAGCGTCCCCGCCCTGCCGTTCGACTGACATGTCTATTCGGCAGGAAGCGGGACATCTTTATCGGGTATTGGCACGCGCAGCGCGGCTTTCGCTTCCGGCCTAATCGCGGCAGGAGGATGGATCCTCGACTGAGTCATATTTCCGGCTGCCAATGGACCCATAGGGCCGGCCCCACATATCGATGCTCCAATAAAATGATATGCAGCCCATCATCCCAGGTCATGTGTTGGCGGTTGCATACCTGTGCAATAGGATGCCGTTACATTCCACATTCCATCCAAACCCAGGGAAACCGCGGATCTTGCAATAATCCGAGCGCGCCGACACTGCCCTCCTCAGTTCGGGCTCTGCTATGGCCTCCGAGGATTTGCGCATCGCGATTTCTGCGCTCGGTGGCGATATGATCCCCACCACAATCCTCGCACAGAAGAACACCGCGAGGGCGCCTCCTATCCATGCAAGCAGGATAGCCGTTTGTGTTTGGTCACGCCGAGGGTGCTCGATTTGCTCCATCCCATCAGCTTAAACCACAGTAGCGGCTCATTCCATAAAGCGTCTTCTCGGAAATTAGGCCGTACGGCCTCAGTGACTTTCTGGGCTCTCCGCCTAATCCTGCGAGGATCACTGCGCTTGAAGACAGACAGACATGAACTGGCGTCTCTTCGTTCCACCAGCGGTTATCATCCTCGCATGGAGCCTTGATCCCACGGGTGCCCTTGACCTTCCTGGCTGGGAGGGCTTCAGTCGCGGCATGGCTTATGGCTCACTTCGGAGCATGCCTGTCGTTGAGGCTCTGTTCCTTTACCGACACTGGAAAGGGATGTCTCGGCGCACCTCCTAAAGAGACTGATTGGAATGAAGGCGCCAAAGATCACAACCCTGATCTCCCTCGGGATCATCTTGGCCTCGGTCGCTTCGGGGCTGGTCTTGGGGATTGCTTACGAGCACGTCTTCCTGGGCCTGATCGTGGGCCTTCTCAT
This sequence comes from Microvirga sp., assembly GCA_035645515.1. GTDB lineage: Bacteria > Pseudomonadota > Alphaproteobacteria > Rhizobiales > Beijerinckiaceae > Microvirga. Next base: position 17,213 of record DASQML010000071.1, on the reverse strand, counting down.
GTGCCTAGGCTTGGTCAGCTTGTATGCCCTGCTGGCATGGATATTCGGATGGCCCAAACTGCGGTGGGACGACCCCCTTGCCATCTCCTACCTTCTGCCGTGGCCTTAGCCCTCAGACCACTTCCATAAGCTCTGCTTCTCGGAATTCCGCCGCGGACTTGGTAGACTCAAGAGCCACTCAACGGCGGACATGATGCACATTGTCGAAATGGACCACGTCCAGTTCGCCATGCCTGCCGGCCGGGGGATAATACCTCTCCGCTCAGCCGCAAGTCCGGCGTTCCGATTGGATAGGCTCGGAGCGGTACCATCTTACGGGCTGAGCAGGATAGGACTAGCGCCCATATCACCCCGCATCAAGGCAGCATACAGATCATCGGCCCGGGTAAGTCACTACGAATACGGCCCTAACGACCAAAAGGCGTGTTTGTGTTGAGGAAATCGCCGGGTGGGGCGTCCAACAGGCTCCGGAATGCCTCAATAAACGCTGAGACGCTCTTATAGCCCAGTGTGCCGGCAACCACCTTGACAGAATGCCCGTCGCTGAGAAGATCGAGCGATGCTAGGATGCGCGCTCTCTTGCGCCATTCGCGATAGCTCATCCCCACGTCTGCATGAAGATGCCTCGCGAAGCTGCGGCTCGACATTCGGGTACGAACGGCCGAGGCGTCCAGCCCAGCGATCCTGACGCCCTCGGGGAGCAGCGGCGGGCGCACGGCCACGAGGTAGAAGCCTGTTCCCACCGTCGGAAGCCCGACGCCGACCAGCAGGCCTGCGGCGAGGCGGGAGTTCACGGCCGCTCGCCCCGCCGCATGGTCACGTCGCGCCTCGCGTCAGAGCCGCACCGTCCGCAGGCGGACGGCATTGCCGATCACGCTCACGGACGACAGCGCCATGGCGGCGGCCGCGATGATCGGCGAGAGCAGAACGCCGAAGAACGGGTACAGCACGCCAGCCGCCACCGGCACGCCAAGGGCGTTGTAGATGAAGGCGAAGAACAGGTTCTGGCGGATGTTGTGCATGGTGGCACGTGAGAGCCGACGCGCCCTAACGATGCCGGTCAGGTCGCCCTTCAGGAGGGTCACGCCCGCGCTCTCCATCGCGACGTCTGTCCCGGTGCCCATGGCGATGCCGACATCCGCAGCTGCCAGCGCTGGCGCATCATTGACGCCATCCCCTGCCATGGCCACGACCCGGCCCGCGCGCTTGAACTTGTCCACCACGGCACTTTTCTGATCCGGCAGGACCTCCGCCTCCACTTCATCGATCCCGAGCCGCTTGGCGACGGCTCGCGCTGTCGTCCAGTTGTCGCCGGTGAGCATCACGACCCGCACGCCTTCCTCCTTGAGGCCAGCGAGCGCCTCGGGTGTCGAGGCCTTCACCGGGTCCGCGATAGCGATGGCACCCGCCACGCGTCCATCCACACCGGCGAAGATCGCTGTGGCGCCATCCTCGCGGAGCCTGTCCGCCTGCTGCGCCAACGGGCTGACGTCGACTCCATGCTCGGCCAGGAAAGCCTTGTTCCCGAGCACGATGTGCCGCCCCTCCACGGTGCCCAGCGCGCCCTTCCCGGTAGGTGAGTCGAAATCGGTTACAGGCGCTGTCGCGACGCCCTGCTTCTCGGCGGCAGCCAGGATGGCCACCGCGAGCGGATGTTCGCTTGCCCGCTCGACGCTCGCCGACAGGCGCAGGATCTCGACCTCCGTGAAGCCGGGGGCAGGCACGATGGCCGTCACGGCCGGCCTGCCCTCGGTGAGCGTTCCGGTCTTGTCGACAACTAGCGTGTCGACCTTCTCCATGTGCTCCAGCGCCTCGGCATTCTTGATCAGCACGCCGGCCCCGGCGCCGCGCCCGACGCCGACCATGATCGACATCGGAGTGGCAAGGCCCAGCGCACAGGGACAGGCGATGATCAGGACGGCCACCGCAGCCATGAGGCCATAGGAGAACTGCGGCTCGGGTCCCCAGGTCGCCCAGGCGAGGAAAGCCAGCACCGCCACGCCTATGACGGCGGGCACGAAGTAGCCGGAGACTTGATCCGCCAGGCGCTGGATCGGGGCGCGGCTGCGCTGGGCCTCAGCCACGAGCTGGACGATCTGGGACAGCATCGTGTCGCGTCCGACCTTCTCCGCCTCAATGACAAGGCCGCCGGACTGGTTTATCGTGCCGCCGATCACCTTGGCGCCGACCCCCTTGGTCACCGGCATCGACTCGCCCGTCACCATGGACTCATCGACTGCACTGCGCCCCTCGCGCACGGCCCCGTCGACCGGCACCTTCTCGCCCGGGCGCACCCGCAGGCGGTCGCCGACCTGAACGGTGTCGAGCTGTACCTCCTGCTCGGTGCCGTCGGGCATGATCTTGCGGGCTGTCTTCGGAGCCAGGTCGAGCAGCGCGCGGATGGCGCCGCTCGTGGTCTCGCGGGCGCGGAGCTCGAGCACCTGCCCGAGCAGGACCAGCACGGTAATGACGGAGGCAGCCTCGAAGTACACGGCGACCGAGCCGTCATGGCCGCGGAAGGCGGCTGGGAACACGTCGGGCGCCAGTGTAGCGACCATGCTGTAGACCCAGGCCACCCCGATGCCCATGGCGATCAGGGTGAACATGTTGAGGTTGCGGGTGACCAGCGACTGCCAAGCGCGCACGAAGAACGGCCAGCCTGCCCACAGCACGACCGGAGTGGCCAAAAGCATCTGGATCCAGTTCGAGGTCTGCTGCCCGATGGTGTGGCCCAAGCCCATCAGGTGCCCTCCCATCTCCAGCGCCACCACGGGCAGCGACAGGGCAAGGCCAACCCAGAAGCGGCGCGTCATGTCCACCAGCTCGTGGCTAGGGCCCATCTCGGCAGTGGCCACGGCTGGCTCCAGCGCCATGCCGCAGATCGGGCAGGAACCCGGGCCGACTTGTCGGATCTGCGGATGCATCGGGCAGGTGTAGATCGTGCCCTCGGGAACGGGTTCAGCCTTCCGTGCCACCGCCGGCTCGATGTAGTCGGCAGGCTCGGCCAAGAATTTCGACTGGCAGCCGGACGAGCAGAAAAAATACGGCTTGCCTAGATACTGGACCCGGTGGGTGGCCGTGTGCGGGTCGACCGTCATCCCGCAGACGGGATCTTTCACCTTCCCAGCATCCGTCACCGGATTGTGGTGGCGATGGTGCCCGGCATGGTCGCCGTGAGCATGGGGAGCATGATGATGCCCACCGTGGGAGTGGCGGTCGACGGTACGCTTGACGGTCATGGCTCACCTCGCCTGAAACGCTGGGAGTGATGGTCGGCCTTCCAAGCGTGGGAAGGTCAAGCGCTCCAAGGGTAGGAGTATCCGCGGACGCGCCTTGCAGCATTGTTCCTGGGCAACGCGCGTCCGCGGATGATGGTTACTTCCCCTTCTGGATCCTCACGACCGAGATCTGCCCGTTCACGCGGTCGGCCTGGAACATGACCCGGTCACCCGCCTTCACGCTTTTCAGGACCGTAGGGTCCTGGACACGGAACACCATGGTCATCGCGTCCATGTTCAGGTTCGGGATTGGACCGTGATCGATCGTGACCTTGCCCGCGCCTGGATCGACCTTTTCCACCGTGCCGGACACCATGGGAAGTTGACTTGCGGGCACCGGCGCGGCGGGTTGCGCCGACGCGGCGGCCTGGACCTGCGGGGCTGGCATGCCCGTCCGGTCGAGGGGCCCGGAGCCGTGCGGCGGCTGGTCCGCCTTGGCGCGGTAATCGGGCTGGCGGTTGCGGACCTGCCAATCCTTCAGCTCGGAAATCTGCCTCTGCTGCTCGTCGATGATTCTCTGCGCCATCCGCCGGAGCTGCTCGTCGGCGCCGTGTTCGAGCTGCGTGCGGGCAAGGAAGATCAGGTCCTCGTGGTGGGCGATGAGGAGTGCGGCGAAGTCCTTGTCGGGATCGCCGGCGAGCTTCATGTCCTTGAAGCGGTCATCCATAACCTCGCGGACGCGCTCGTAGGCGGCCGGAGCCCCCTTGGCGGGCTGGGCCCGCGCTGAATGAACGAGGCCGATGATGGCCATGGCGGCTGACAGTGCCCCGATAGCGGGGAGGGTGACGGCGAAGCGTTTCATGGCGGTCTCTCGTAAACAGGAGGGGGCCGCCCCAGGGAGTGCCCCGGGGCGGCGAAGGCCTTACAAACCCTTCTTGATCGAGGTAACGGAGATCTGCCCGTTCACCCGGTCTGCGGTGAACTGGACCTTGTCGCCCGCCTTGATGCCCTTGAGCAGCGCCGGATCCTGCGCGCGGAACACCATGGTCATTGCGTCCATGTCCAGGTTCTTGATGGGACCATGGTCGATGGTGATCTTGCCCTGTGCGGTGTCGACCTTCTCCACCGTGCCAGTGACTGTAGGAAGGCTCTGGGCGAGGGCCGGGCCGGAGAGGCTCAGGGCGGCAATCAGGCTGATGCCAATACGCTTCATGGAAGACTCCTTCTTCGGATTGTGCTGGTTGGGGGAGCGGGTCGTCACTTGACAATGACGGTGCCGTGCATGCCGGACTCGTAATGACCCGGGATCAGGCAGGCGAACTCGAAGGTGCCGGGCTTGGTGAAGTGCCAGACGATCTCGTTGGAACCCTTCGGGGCGAGACGCTTTCCATTCGGGGCGTCGTGCTCCATGTCTGGGTTCTTCTCCATGGCGATCTTGTGCTTGGCGTTGTTCTCGACCGTGTCGAGCATGAACTCGTGGTCAACCTGACCGTAGTTCCTGAGCACGAACCTCACCTGCTCGCCGCGCTTGATCTCGACCTTGTTGGGCTCAAACAGCATCTTGGCGTCGGTCTCCTTCATCGTGACCTCGATGGTTCGGGCGATCGGCTTTTTCGGGTCGCCCGGCTCGCCGGTCGCGAAGGACTTGTGGCTGTGGCCCGCCTCGCCGGGGCTGGCCACAGCCAAGCCCGTCGAAAGCGTCAGCGCGGCCGCGGCGGCCATGAGGGCGGAAATACGTATCTTCATCGATTGCTCCTTCGGCATCGGTTGTGTCGGGATCAGTGGCTGTCGTGGCCGCCCGCAGTGCGAACGGGCCGCTTGCGCGGGTCGACCGCACGGAACTCCGTGGCCGCAACGCCGCTGTCGGGTGATGTCGCGCGGGCAGGCTCAGCGAGCTTTTCGCCCGTCCATTCGTAGGCGACCGTTCCTTCCGGGTGCTTGTACCAGCCCGGGTCCCTGTAATCGCCGGCCGCCAGGCCGGGCCGCACCTTCACGACCGAGAACATACCGCCCATTTCGACCGGGCCGAATTGGGCGAAGCCCGTCATCATCGGCAGCGTATTGTCGGGGAGAGGCATCTCCATGGACCCCATCTCACCCATGCCGCTGCCACCCATCGGCATGTAGCCCGGTGCAACCTTCTTGATAGCGGGCGCGGTCTTCTTCATGTTGACGCCGATATAGGTCTTCACATCATGGCCCATGGCGTTCATGGTGTGGTGCGATTTGTGGCAGTGGATCGCCCAGTCGCCCGGCGCGTCGGCCACAAATTCGAAGGCGCGCATCTGCCCGACCGCCACGTCCACGGAGACCTCCGGCCACTGCGCCGTCTCCGGCACCCAGCCGCCGTCCGTGCACGTGACCTTGAAGTCGTAGCCGTGCATGTGAACCGGGTGGTTGGTCATGGTCAGGTTGCCGAACCGAACCCGCACCTTGTCGCCCTGGCGCACGACGAGCGGGTCGATGCCGGGGAAGACGCGCGAGTTCCAGCACCACAGATTGAAGTCGAGCATCGTGTTGACCTTCGGCACGTAGCTTCCGGCCTCGATGTCGAACGCATTGAGCAGGAACACGAAGTCGCGGTCGACACGGCGGAAGGCCGGATCGCGCGGGTGCACGACGAAGAAGCCCATCATGCCCATCGCCATCTGCACCATCTCGTCCGAGTGCGGGTGGTACATGAAGGTGCCGGACTTCTGGCAGATGAACTCGTACACGAAGGTCTTGCCCGGCGGGATGTGCGGCTGGGTTAGGCCGCCCACGCCGTCCATGCCGTTCGGCAGGAGCTGGCCATGCCAGTGCACCGCCGTGTTCTCCGGCAGCTTGTTGGTCACGAAGATGCGCACCTTGTCTCCCTCGACCGCCTCGATGGTCGGCCCTGGGGACTGGCCGTTGTAGCCCCATAGGTGCGCCTTCATGCCCGGCGCAAGCTCGCGCACGACCGGCTCGGCGACGAGATGGAACTCCTTCCAGTCGCCGTTCTGCCGCCAGGGCAGGGTCCAGCCGTTCAGTGTCACCACGGGCTGGTAGTCCGGGCCGCTGTTCGGATAGAGCGGCGGCTGCATGGTGGCCTCGGTCATGATAGGCGCCTCCGGCAGACTGGCGGCCTGCACGCGTCCGCTGACCATGGAGGCTCCTGCGAGGGCGAGGCCTCCGGCGCCGAGAAAATTCCTGCGCGATAGGTCGGTCATGGTTGTCTCTCCCTTGTCAGTGTCCGCCGCCACCGCCTGCGGCGGCAGACATGGCTTCTCCGCTGCCTTCCGCGCTGCCACCGGTGCCGCCGCCGACGAGCGCGGCCTTGAGGTCTGTGGCGGCGATCCAGAAGTCGCGGCGGGCGTTGATGGCGTCGACGTTGCTGAGGATGCGGGTGCGGGCGTCAATGATGAGCTGGCTCACGTCGACGAGCATGCCGCTGTATTGAAGGGTTGCTTCATCCTGGATTCGCTTCTGCAACGGCAGGATGCGCCCCTGATAGTGGCGGGCGAGGTCGTAGGTGCCGCGATAGCGGGCATACGCCTCCCGTGCCTCGGAGCGGACATTGACGGCCCGCTCCGCCAGGCGGTTCGCGGCCGCCATGTACGCCTCCTGCGCGCCACGCGTTGCCGTGGCCCCGAAATCGAAGATCGGGATGGTGAACTCCACCTCCAGGCCGCGACGGTTAACCTTCTCCTTCTCGGCCTCGCCGTGATCCTCCGCGAAGGACTTCGTGCGCTCGTAGCTGGAGAGGCCGGCGAGCTCGATGTCGGTGACGTAGCGGGTGGCGCTGGTGAGGCCGTACTGCCCCGCGACGGCGTCCAAGTCATGGCGCAGTGCCCGGAGGTCGACGCGGCTCTCCAAGGCGCGCCGTTCGATATCCTTGGCGGTGGCAATGCGCGCCGGGAGCGGCGGCAGGGAGTTCGGCAGGCGGAAGTCGAGGTCGCGCCCCCAGAGGCCGAGCTGCCGGATCAGGCGCTCGCGCTCGACCTTCTGCTCGATCCGGGCGCGGGCGAGCTGCGCCCCCAGTTCCTGGTAGAAGGCGTGCTCGCGGGCCTGCTCAAGCTTGTTGAGAGCGCCGCTCTCGCCGAGCTGTTTGGTGAGTTCCGAGGCCGCCTCGGCGGTCGCCAGCGCCTGCTGCATTAAGGCGACCTGCTGGTTGGCGGCGATCGTGCGGTAGTACTGTCGCCGGGTTTCCGCGGCCAGCCGCAGGACGGCCTCGGCGGTCCGGAACTGGGCCGCGCGGAAGCGCTGCTCGGCCACCGCCGCTCGGGCTGGCAAGGTGGCGAGCTCGAACAGTCCGATCAGGATCTGGCGTTCGATCTCCAGTTCCAGGCTGCCGCCGAGACGGGACAGGGCCACGGTCGGATTGGGCGGCAGCGTCGCCTGGACGTATTCGGCTTCCGAGACGCCGAGGTCGTTGAACGCGGCCTGCAGGCCCCGGTTCTTGAGAAGGGAAATCTGGACCGCGCTGTCCGGTGTCAGAGGACGTTTGAGCAGGGCCTCGGCCTGCTGCTGCGCCGCGAGGGCGTCGGCCTCACTGGCAACCTTTACGACATTCTTGTTCAGCTCGGCGTAGGCGACCGACTGCGCGGTCGACAGCCCGCCATCCGCCGAGAGGGCGACGCAACCGCCCAGCATCAGGGTGGCAGCGACGCCCGCGAGCTGCCGCAGCCGGAGCGCAGGTCCTGCATGGTCATTGTCAGTCATGGTTATGGTGTCCTTGCGCATGGGTCACCGTCCGCGCCGGGCGGCATCGTCGCTGTCGCCGCGCTCCAGGTCGGCCCCGGGCGCGACGCGTCGGTTGAGCTCCCGCCAGTCGAGCGGATCGACCACGTCGTATGCGCGCACACCTGCCGTGACGGAGGAGTAGGCCGGCGGGCGGGTGCCCACGGCGGGATCGGCCGCCGCGACGAGGTAGGAAGGATGTTGGGCAGGCACGCAGGCAGCCAAGCCGAGCGCCGTCAGTGGAATTAGTTTCAGCATGGGATCCGTCTCCGGCCGGACCTCCACGGCAGGATCGACGCGGCGATGACAGCGGGATGGGCGGTGAGTCCGCCCCACGTCATGGGTCCGGCGTTCTGATCATTCGCTCGGGAGGATGACCGTCTTGGGTTTCAGGTCGGGCATGGCTGGCCTTTGGCAGCAGCCATGCCGATGCGTGCGGGCGAAGGTCGCCCGCGCCTGGGTCAAACGGTTCGTGGGGGTCTCTCGAGACCGCCGGGGACGAAGCCATCGACCTGTTCGTCGCCGAGCACTGCAATGGCTACAGCAGAGGCGTAGGGCGAGTGGAGCATGGGGGCGGCAAGGGCTTGGACGGCGTGGCACGCGCCCATGTTGCAGCAGTCCGTTCCGGAGCCGCGGTGGGCTCCCGAGGCAGGATCGCCGCAGTCCTGCTGCGCCGAGGCATGGTCGTGGCCTGATGAATGCTCCACCACGTCGGCCGCGCTCTCGTGGGCGTGTGCACCATGGTCATGCCCAAGGACAGTGGCCGCTGACACGAGCCGGTTTCCCGACGCAGCCGCGTGCGGCGTGGAAATCACGAGGATTCCCGCGGTGACCGCAAGCAGGACAGAGATGATGAAGCCCATCAGCCGCAAGGGAAGTCTCCCGTCCGTCAGAATCTCATGTGTGTCACGAAGGGCCTGCTTCGGCAAGGCAGTCCGGCAGGGCGTGTAGCCTTCCGGACCGTCTTGTCCGTGCGACGGGTCAGACTGCCTCGGAGGGCGTGTATCCGGCATCGGTGACGATGGCCCGCACCGCCGCCAGGTTAGCCGTGCCGCGGATCGACACCAGCTTCGAGGCGGGGTCCGCGTGGACCTGCGTTCCGGGCAGGGTGGACTCGACGGCTTTCTTGATCGTGCCCGCGCAATGCCCGCACGTCATGTCGTCGACGCGCAGAGTCAGGCTGCCGTCCTTGGGCGCCGCCGTCTGTTCAGTGGTCCCGGCCTGGTGGGTTGAGCATCCGCACATGTGTTGTCGCTCCTTTGCGATGATGAGGATTCGAAGCTTGGGGTTTCCAACGATGGCAAGGTCAAGGGCCCGTTCTCCGCTTGCCCGGCATGGTTGATGATAATATACCCCTCTACCTTATATTCTGCGGAAAGGCGGTCATGTCTCACACCACCAAGGATAAGGCGAAGCTGGTGGCACGGGTGCGCCGCATCCGCGGCCAGGTTGAGGCGGTCGAGCGGGCCCTGGAGGCGGAGATCGGCTGCCCCGACGTGCTGATGCTGGTCGCCTCGGTGCGCGGGGCTATCAACGGCCTCACCGCGGAGCTGATAGAGGAGCACATTCGGTACCACGTGGTCGACCCGGCCTGCGAGCCGGATGCAGACCGCGCCCGCGGCGCCCAGGAGTTGATCGATGTGATCCGCACCTACCTGAAGTGAGCTGCCGCTCCCGCGCACGAATCCGAAAGGTGAACACGCTGCACGCCCCTTCCTCGCACGCCCTAGAACACGAGCATGTCTTCCTGGGCGGCAACCGCAAGCGTAACGAGCGCCGGACTTGGTTCGTCATCGCCCTGACCGCCGCCATGATGGTGGTCGAGATTGTCGCCGGCACGCTCTACGGCTCGATGGCCCTGGTGGCCGACGGCTGGCACATATCCACCCATACCGCAGCGATGCTGATCAGCGCCCTTGCGTACTTCTACGCCCGCCGTCATGCCCGGAACCCGCGCTTCACCTTCGGCACAGGCAAGCTCGACGATCTCGCCGGCTTCGCCAGCGCCATCATCCTCGCGCTCATCGCCCTTCTGATCGGGTGGGAGGGCCTGCTGCGCCTCGCCAACCCCATTCCCATCGACTTCGGCTAAGCCATTGCCGTGGCCGTAACCGGCCTTGTCGTGAATCTCGCCAGCGCCTGGCTGCTCAAGGTTGACCACCATCACCACCATGGACACCATCATCACAGGCATCATGATCACGGCCATCACCCTGGTTCACACCATGAACATCATCGCCACGACCACGATCATTCCGGAGGACACGACAACAATCTCCGGGCGGCATATCTCCACGTCCTGGCGGACGCCCTGACCTCCGTGCTCGCCATCGCGGCTCTGCTGGCCGGCAGCGCCTATGGCTGGCTCTGGCTCGACCCGCTGATGGGCATCGTCGGGGCCCTGGTGATCGCCCGCTGGTCCTGGGGTCTCATCCATGATGCCGGTGCCGTCCTTCTGGACGTGATTCCCGAGGGTGAGGAACTGCCGGATGAAATTCGTGAGGCGCTTCAAGGGGAGGGCGACCGGATCACCGATCTTCATGTGTGGCAGGTCGGCCCGGGGCACCACGCGGCGATCATCTCGGTGGTGACCACCGCCCCCAAGGCACCGACGGCCTACAAGGACCGGCTGTCCCATCTCCATGAGCTGTCGCATGTGACCGTCGAGGTGCAGCCGCTTCCGGCATGACCTGGGCGTCGGCCGCGAGCGCGGTCGACGCGACCGTTCCCTAGAAAAAGGCTGCCGAGGCAAAACCCTCGGAGAACAGCCGGCTTGGAGCCTGGCGATGACTGGCTATCCTGCGCCGACCACCCAGCCGAGCGACCAATCGGTCTCGGCGGCGATCAGCGCCGCGAGCAGGGCCGGCAGATAGAAGATCGACCCCAAGCGAGGATCTGCGTGATCCCGAGGGCGGCGATGACCACCCTCGGACTCGGTTTCGGCATGGCCGGATCGCTCGCCAGAGACTCACTCACCGGGTTCGACACGGGCGATCTCAGAAGCCGCCCGCAGGCTCCGCAACCTTTTCCGGCACTTTCGCGGGACCGCGCCCGCAGCCCGGCTTGCCCTCGGCCTTGGCGACGCGACAGGGATCGACCTCCGCAGGAGCGGCACCGCTGCAGCAGCCCGGGGATACAAAGACCCCCTCGACAGGAAGGGTGGTCGAGCACACGCCGGTCTCGGGCAGGACGAGATGGATGTCGTCCGCCGCCGCGAGGTCGCCCGCGATGGCCGCCACGACAGATCGCACCTGCTCATAGCCCGTGAGCATGAGGAACGTCGGGGCCCGCCCGTAGCTCTTGATGCCAACGGTGTAGAAGCCCGGCTCTGGATGGGCGAGCTCGCGGTGGCCGTGCGGCGGGACCGACCCGCAGGAGTGCAGGTTCGGGTCGATCAAGGGACCGAGCGCCTTCGCGCTCTCCAGCCACGGGTCGAGATCGAGCCGGAGCTCGCGGGTCAGGGCGAGGTCCGGGCGCTGACCTGTCGACACGACAATCCGGTCAACAGGCCCGATTTCCCGGAGGCCCATTTCGGTTTCGCCTTCGACGATGATCTGATTGCCGTCAGCCCTGACGCGGACCACCGCGATGCCGGAGACCAGCATAACCCGTCCGCTGTCGACGAGGGCCTTGAGGCTGGAGCCAAGCTGGCCGCGGGCCGGGAGTTGGTCGGCCCGGCCGCCGCCATAGACCCGCATCAGGTTGTCGCCGCGGGTGGCCCACACGATGGACGTCGCAGGATCCCGCTCAGCCAAGCGGGCGAGGTCGAGGAGGACGTTCGCGGCGGAATGCCCGGCGCCGACGACGAGGGTCGTCCTGCCCTCATAGGCAGCGCGGTCGCGCCCGAGGACGTCGGGAATGCCGTATGCGATGTTCGCGGCACTCGCCGCCTCGCCCTCGGCGAGGATCCCGCCCGCACCGAGAGGATTCGGGGTCGTCCAGGTCCCGGAGGCGTCGATTACCGCCCGCGCCAGGTCGCGCCTGATCGGTCCGTTGCCATTGGAGACGGCGAGCACGAAGGGCTTGGTCTCCCGGCCTCTGCTGAGCACCTTGTCGGCGCCCTGCCGGGTGATCGCCTTCACTGTGGCATCGATCTCGATCACCGCCGCCATCTCCGGTGTCTCGGCAAGTGGCTTGAGGTAGGCCTCGTAAAGCTCCGAGCCCGTCGGCATCGCCTTGGCGGGCGGCTCCTGCCAACCATGGGACTGCAGCAGCGCGCGGGCTGCCACATCGGTGTTGTACTCCCACGGGGAGAACAGGCGGACGTGGCCCCAGTCGCGCACGTTGGCGGCGACGGTGGCGCCGGCCTCGTAAACCTTCACCGGAAGGCCGCGCCGGATCAGGTGGGCGGCCGCGGCGAGGCCAACCGGACCTGCGCCAATGACGGCAACGGGGAGAGCATCAGACGAGGCCATGGCAGGACTCCTTGGTCAGCAGCAGGAGGCGGGTTGGGGAGCGAAGCTGTCGCGCACGCGCTCGACGAAGACGCGGCCGTGACAGCAGAGGATCTTGAGCATCCGCGAGGGATCGCGATGGAGGGGCTGGCCCAGGACGGTGAGGACGTCCGCCCGCTCAAGGCCGATGTCGCGCAGGAGGTAGTCGTCGAGTTCACGAAGGGCGACGACCTGCCGACGGTTGCCGACCGCACGAGCGAGATGGAGCATAAAGGGAAGGAAGCCGGGCATCTGTCTCTCCTTTTGATATTTCCGGTAACATCGAAATACCGGGCAAAAAAATAACTCAGGCGGCGTTCTCCGCCGGGGTTGCACATCCGGCGTCGGCGCAGCACTCGTCGGCTAGGAAGCCAATGAGGCCGTTCATCGCCGGGTAGCTGGCCCGGCAGATCAGGGTCGTTGCCTGCCGCTCCTGCGTCACCAGCCCGGTCAGCAGGAGCCGCTGGAGGTGATGCGACAACGTCGAGCCCGGAATGCCAAGACGCTCCTGGATCTGCCCGACGGGCAGGCCCGCCTCGCCGGCCCGCACCAGCGTGCGGTAGACTTGGAGCCGAGTGGTGTTCCCGAGCGCTTCGAGCTGCTTGGCTGCTTGTTCTACGTTCATAGAAATAAGATGCGCCGACTTCCTCAATCCGTCAAGCGATATTTCTAGGATAATCGAATTAGCGCGGTTGACTTCGCCTCTTGCACTCGCGGCCGGCGGCGAGGCTGGCGTTGGCGGATGGCTTATCTTAGAGCCGGAGGGATGGTCGAACGTGGACCATTCGCCCCTGTCCGAAGTGCCGCCGCCCGGAAAGCTTCGGTCTCCTTCACGGCGGTGATTACAGCCTGACTATGCGGTGCAAGGTGTGCCGACACACGGAACGCGAACAGTTGCCCGCTCTCGACAAGAAGGTCATCTACCTTGATCAATTCGCGTTCAGCGAGCTTTTCAAGATCAAGGCCGGCACACGGCGGGCCGATGCCCACAGCGGCTTCTGGCGGGAGCTCTACGACAAGGTGCAGCGGGTTCTGCTGTTGCAGCAGGCCATCTTCCCGACATCGGATGTGCATTCCAGCGAAACTGTAGTGTCGCCGTTTTCCGGCGACCTTCGCAACGCCTGCGAAGCGATTGGTGGCACCGCTTCGCTCAAAGACACTGATGAAGTATCCCACAGGCAGGTCTGGGAATGCTTCGATGCCTATCGCCAGAACCGAGCCCCGAGCTTTTCTCTCGATGTGGACGACGTGCTGTCCAAGCAGCGCAACACCTGGCTTCCGGACATGCGGGTTTTTGTGAACGCGGACTATAGCCGGTTTGCCGAGGGCCTGCGCGACAGCATCAATCGGGATGCGAAGCGGATGGCTGCCCCGATTAAATTCTGGTGGGAGAAGCGTCCGTCTTTTGAGAAAATCCTGCAGGCGGAGCTCGGAAGCTTCGGACCGAGGCGCGTGAATGTGCTGCGGCACCTGTTGGATCTGAAGGACCAAGTGCAGCAGTCGAGTGATCCGCTCGCCATCCTCTGCGTCGCGGGGCATCCAATTTTCCGTGAGTTTATGGAATTGCTTCGCGCCTTCGAAGCCGATGGTCTCGATCAGGCGGTCGCCACGGTGGAGGTCATGGGGTTTGGGTACTGGCCTGGCAATCGGGAGCAGCCGCGCCATCGCATCACCGCGTACCTGTTTGCTGCCATCGCCCGGAAGATTATGGCGGGCTAGGGCAAGCCGCCAACCCGGGGCTTCATGAATGATGTGTCGGCAATTGCATCCTACGGCCCCCTACGTCGATGCCATGTTCCTCGATAAGGAATGTGCGGGCCTTCTCCGGGAGACGCCCCTGCGGGAGGACCTGAACCTGCGGGCTCGCATCTTTTCGCTAAACACGCGGCAGGAGTTCCTGGATTACCTTGGCGAGCTTGAGAACGCCGCACCGGAGAAGGTGCGGCACTATTCGAAGCGACTCTACGGCACAAACTAACTGGCAGAGGGAACCGCGCCCGGCGATGACATGAGCGCGCTTGGTCGGGCCCGGGGATGCCCAAGGCTCGGGGCAGGCAGATCGCCATGTGACTTGTCACTCGCCTGCCGGAATCCTCCCAAGCCTTCCTTCAATTTGGTGTGTACCGGCGAGCGACAGTCGGCACCGCACCTGTTGGCGTCCAATCCGTACGACAGTTCGGGCCCCTGACGAAGCGCCGGACGCTTGGTCCGCGTCGGCGGACAAGGAAGGAACCATCGTAGACGTCACCGACCTCGGTTAGGAAGGACAAGAGGGCAACCCGAGCGCCCGCTTAGCCGCACCAAATGTCGATAGGGGCACTGCGGCCCCTCAGGATGCGAGGGCCGGCGGACCGGAAGGCGTCGACGACGGACAGGTCACCTGCCGCCTCGCGAGCCCGTGCCATGAAGGCCTCGCTGGCGACGATCCCGCAGCCCAACTCACGCGTGACGCCCTGGAGGCGGCTGGCCGTGTTGACCGTGTCGCCCACGACCGTGAACGCCATCGAGCGCTCCGAGCCGATGTCGCCCATGACGACCGGGCCGTAGTGAAGGCCGATGCCAATCCCGATGGCGTTGTGGCCGCCGCGGGCACGCTCGCCGTTCCACCGCTCGACCTCCGCCAGCATGTCCCGGGCGCAGGCAAGCGCCCGGACGGCGTCGTCCGCAGCCGGATCGGGAACCCCGAACGTGACCAGCAGGGCATCGCCGATGAACTTGTCCAGGGTGCCGCCGTGCGCGAAGACGGCCTCCTCCATCCGGGCATGGAACCCGCGCAGGAGCCGCATGACCTCCTCGGGAGCAAGCTGTTCGGAAAGCGTCGTGAAGCCCTTGATGTCCGCGAAGAGCACGGCCACCTCCTGCCGCCGGTCTCCGCCGAATGGCTGGTCGGACCGGGCAAGCTGCTCCACGACCCGTGGCGAGAAGTAGCGGGCGAGGTTCGCCTGCCGATGCTCAGCTCTGGCACGGTTGAGTGCCAGACGGCGCGAGCGCTCGACCGCCGCCGCGAGTGCTGCCGCGACCAGAAGCAGCACGAGGGCTTCGGAGTACCAGTGCCCGATATGCACAAAGGAGAGATCGCGGAACGCCTCGACGGCGTTCGCGACGATGCTCCCCGACATGCTTGGAACGCCGATGCGAATGCCGGGGTCGAGGAAGGCAACGGCGAGGGGAATGGACCAGCCCAGTACCGCACAGAGTCCGGACCACATCAGCAGGAGGGGATCGAGAGCAAAGGCACGCAGGGCCAGCAGGAACACGAACCAGAGGACCAGGCCTCCCTTGAGGGTCATGGTGATCGGGATCGTGCCTTCGAGCCAGGGGTTAGGGAGGGCCAGGACGACGCCAAGAATCACGCTGTCGAGCAACGCGAACGCCATGGCAATGCCGCGCGGGTTGCGGTGTCGCTTCAGGATCGCGAACTCGGCTAGACCGGAGGCGAGGACGGCTCCCACCGCCGCGAGATTGAACACGGCGGCCCAGCCGACGTGGAACAGGTCGTGCCCAAGCCAAAGGAAGGCCACTGCGAGAAGCCCGATGCGGACTTTGGCGGCAAGACGCAGACCTTCCTGCTCCTCCAGGCGCAGATCGGCCGCCACCCGATCCGGCAGGGGCGCGGCTCCGAATGTGCCGAGGAATGGCACCGCACCCGCGAGATTGATCATGATGACGTCCTCTCCTCGCTCGCCTCCGGAGGCATGGCTCCAATGCCCTGCATCGTACCCGCAGACTGTCGTGTTCGTTCAGTTCTCGTTGGACGGAACCATCGCTTGTCTGGCGAAAAAGGGGCCTCGAACGATGCAAAGCCCAGTCTAGTTGCGCACTCTCTTCGTCGTCGCACCGCGACCTGGAGGGCGAAGCCCGACAGCCCCGAACTGCGGGGTCGAATGAAGGTTCATCAGTCCCACTTCATGGTCGCTCTGAAGGCCTTCGATGATCGGGCATTCCGGGCGACTGTCGCCATGACAATGGTCGGCAAGGTGCTTGAGGGTCGCGGCCATCTCCTGCAACTCACGCGCCTTCCGCTCCAGGATTTCCACATGCTCAAGGGCGATCCGCTTCACGTCCGTGCTGGCGCGTTGGCGGTCGCGCCACAGGGTGACGAGTTCCGAGATCTGCTCGACCGAGAAGCCGAGGTCACGGGCCCGGCGGATGAAGCCGAGGGTGTTGACGTCGTTCTCCGAGTACACCCGGTACCCGGCCTCGGTGCGGACGGTTTTCGGGATCACTCCGATGGACTCGTAGTAGCGGATCATCTTGGCGGAAACGCCAGAGGCTTCTGCTGCCTGTCCGATGTTCATGATCATGCTCCTCTCTTCCTTGATCTTAGTCAGCCAATGGCCGCAGGCGTGAGCGCTCCCGCGATATGCGGCTTCTGGGATTGGAAGGTCCCGTAGAAGACTTGGTCGCCGATGATGGTGATCGGTGCGACGCGAACTCCGGTGCGAGCCTTGGCCTCGGCCATGATTGCGGGATCCATGAGGTCGCGCTCCTCGAAGGGAACGCCGAGCTGGATCAGCCACGCCTTGAGTGCATGGCAGTCGGGGCATGTTGGAGACGTGTAGAGCACGACAGGCGGGTAAGACGGCATTGTTCACCTCCATCGAGAGGACGGGGCTGCCCACGGAGGCGCCCCGACTTGGTTTAGCGGGCGGTAACGACCGCGGGAGCGGTAGCAGGCTCGGCAGCGGTTTCAGCAGCCGTTGGCTGGAAGCCCCGTAACCGCAGCGCATTGCCGAGGACGAAGACGCTCGAGAGTGCCATGGCGCCGGCCGCGACGATCGGCGAGAGCAGGGTTCCGTCAACCGGGTAGAGAATGCCGGCGGCCACCGGGATCAGCACCACGTTGTAGGCGAAGGCCCAG
>DASQML010000070.1:0-23694 GCA_035645515.1 Microvirga sp. | reverse complement strand
GGACTCCGTGATCTCCAATTCAAGGCGGCAAGGATCGAGGCCTGAGCCGGTGAGGGCCGTCCTGACGCATTCGACGAGCGCCCCGCTGTTGAATTGTGCAGGGGAGAGGTTAACGGCAATTCTGATCTCCTTTGGCCAACTCCGGCAACGACACGCTCTATGGCGGCTCGGGCAAGGACACCTTCGTGTTCAACATCAAGCCATCATCGAGCAATATCGATAACCTAGCGGACTACAGCACGATCTATGACATGATTTATCTGGAGAATGCTGTTTTCAGCAAACTGAAGGCTGGAAAGCTGGTAGCGTCCGCATTTTGGATAGGCGCTAAGGCGCACGGTGCAACTGATCGAGTTATCTACGATGGCGCTAAGGGTTACCTGTACTACCATGCGGACGGCAGTGGAGCATCCAAGCAGATCCTAGTTGCGACTATGTCGAAGGGACTAAAGATGACTTATGCTGAATTCTACGTCACCTAGGCTTTTGGGATAGACCGGGGTGCGAGAGCGGGTCGTATAGATTGACTGGCATGATTCAGCCTTTCGGCGAAAAGCATCACCGCTTTTCACCCCAGATCATCGGCTCTCTCCCTCATCCATGACTAAGGGTGTGGCGGTCAATTCAAACCTATGTGCTGGGACTGTGATCGATTAGACTGCGAATGCCGCATGAGCTTATGAACATCTTTCATGAACCGCTTGTCGGGCATCCACGCTGGATCATCGCGAGACCTAGTCCCTGATCTGCCGGACTGCGGCATTAAGTCCCTTAGGTATGTGTGTCGACATCGTGGGGTAGGACCGCTGTTGGCACTACTCAGTCATTTGCGGAGTGACCGCTTTGGGTCTAGCACTAGACCGATCTCGTAACTGCTAGGTGAGGCGGTTCGTCAGTAGGCCGCCTCAGATGTTCAAATCTCAACCTGCTCGGCAATCAGGAGTGCGTCGTCCACATCGATCCTGAGATAGCGGGCCGTACTCTCAGATCTTGGTATGACCGAGAAGGAGCTGGACCGCTCGAAGATTGCCAGTTCGCCGATAGATCATTGAGGCTTTGGTCCGTCGCAGGGAATGGGTGCCATAGGCCGGGGATCGAGGCCAATCGCGCGAAGCCAAGATGCGAGCAGGCGAGCGTACTGGCGCGTTGTCATAGGCCGCTGTCGATCAATCCGGCTTGGGAACAGCGGCTCGCCGTTAGCAGGTCCTTCTTCTCCAGCCAGCGCTCCACAGCCTCGCGGGTCTGTTCAGTGATCTCGAACTGAACGGGCCGCCCAGTCTTCCCCTGCATGATTGTGGCTCGGGACAGCACACGTCCATTAAGGGCTACATCATCGACGCGGAGCGCGACGAGGTCACAGGCCGCAACTTGCCGTCAAGGGCCAAGTTGAACAGGGCCAAATCGCGAATGCGGTGAGCAATCTGGAGCCTGACCTGAATGGACCAGATCTCTTTGGATCTCAGAGGCGGCTTGGGTCCAATTAGCTTGCCTCGGTTCCTTGGTGTGGCGGTTCGGCAGGGGTGATCGACAATCCTGTCTTGCATTGCAGTGCTCCTGAAACAAAGGCCCCCCGCAATGAACCTTGGCCGTTTATGACAGCAGGAAACCCAGGCTGAGCATCCCTTCCAAAGCCTTCGTCAGCTAACCAAGGTAAGCCGGACGTTCTTTGCCAGCGTCGACCTCCTCCTCGTGACCCGAAGGAGACCATCTGAGCTCAAGCTTGCGATCGAGGCGGGTCAAACAACCCATGGAAGGGGCTGCATGCAGGTGCGGCTAGTCAGCCCTGCGCCTGATTTGCCCGACCCTGTTCAGTACTTCACGCGGAATGCTGTAGTCCTTCACCACAGCTTCCCAGTTCCGGAGGCCGCATAGCTCCTGCTGGATCATGAAGGCCCAGACGAGGTCGGCTGCCCGGTCCAGCAAGGCACGGCGACGCTGCTCCCGGTCAGGCTGGTGCGCTTGCGCATCGAAGGCTCGCAACACCGCGAGAGTCCGCTCGACTTGGCCGCTCAAGGCTCCAAGCGTATGCGCTTTCTGCTCCCTGAGCTCGTAATCAAGCACGTTCCAGCCCGTCTCCGGCTGAAGGCCGGTCGACAAGCTCTGGGGAATGCGAACTGCCATCTCAGGTCTCCGCAACAAGACGATGTGGAGGAGATGGGGCCGCAGCCCTCACGGGTGAACGCGACACCCTGGCGCAAGCCCGCACCGGCCACGCCTGGCGGCATCAGTCACGTGGCGATGTGGACGAGGAGGCCTTGCTGCCTGCCACGGAGCTGAACCTGGCGGGAGGACTGAAACCTCGTGAGCCACTCCGGATCTCCCGCAGCGCGGATGCAATCCTCCGAGGCGATGATTGAGCCGCCAATCTCGCGCGTCACCTCCTCAAGCCTGCTTGCCACGTTCACGACGTCGCCCACGACAGTAAACTCGACGCGCTCTCTGCCGCCAAGATTGCCCACCGTCACCGGGCCACAGTGAACTCCGACCGAGACGCTCAGCTGATCCGCGCCACGCCCGGACCTTTTCCGGTTCCAGCGGTCAATCTCCTGCTGGAGGTCGAAGGCACAGGCGAGCGCGCGAGCTGGTGCGTCCGGTTGCAGACCGATGGAGCCGAAGGTCGCCATGAAGCCGTCGCCCAGGTACTTGTCGAGCGTACCGCCATGCCTGAAGACGATGGCGCTGCTCCGCTCCTGGAAGCTTCGCAGCAAGGCAAACGTCCGCTCGGGCGAAAGGGTCTCGGTCAGCTTGGTGAAACCGACGATGTCTGCGAACAGGACGGCCACCGTCCGTGTCGCTGGATCTCCGAATGCCGTTCCTCCGCGGCTGGCGAGGGCCTCGGCCACGTCCGGAGAGACATAGCGCGATAGATCCGCGCGGACGATCTCGGCCTCGACTTGGTTCAACAGAGTCCGGCGGCTGCGCCAGACGGCGAGTGTGATGAGCAGAGTGAACAGGGCGGTCGCGACAAGTTGGGTATACCAGGCCGTCAGACCGACAAAGACAGGCTTGAAGGAGAGATCCAGGACTGCGGCCGACGTGAGCGCTCCCTCCGCAGCCGCATCGTGGAACCGCAGCGTGTCCGGCTGGGAATAGATCGTGAAGACCCCGATCGACCAGATGACGAGGATCGACACGCCCGTCCAGAGCACCCTCCTTGGGGAGTAGGTGAGCGCAGCCTCTCCGAGGAGAAGGAGAACGTAGAGGAATTCCTGCCCGCGCAGGCGGGTCTGGATCGGCCAGTCGTTGCCGAGAATGGCCGGCGGCGGGACCAGGATCGCGGCGGTCACCAAGGCCACGTCGAGGACGATAAACCCCAGCTTGATTGCCTCGCCATGACGATGGTGCCGCAGGCGGTACGGAATGTACCCTAAGAGGAAGAACCCGACGGCGTAAGTTCCGTAATAAAGATCGCGTGGCCATGGCACTAGCCAGACCAGCCAGACCGAAACAACGATGAGCGCGGTCAGCCGGGCGTAGAACGCGAACCGGAGGCCTTCGATCTCTGCTTGGCGAGTGCTCACCTGAAGACGAGCCTGTGCGTTACGGAGAGACTGAAGCGATCGAAGCCCCTTCGAGATCCTGGACACGAAGCCGACAGTCCGGTCTGACAAGTTAGCCATCTGCTCACTCTAATGATCCAGAAGCTCTGGGTCTGAACCTGATAGCATTCCGACAACGGCCCCAGGGCATGCCGAGCCCACTTGTCAGATTTGTGACCGCGCTCCTGTAGAGCGCGGTCCTTTGGGCAGACGCTGGTGCGGGAGCGTCGAATGGCAGCGAAATGGCAAGCTAGAGCATGATCGTACAGATGCACATTCTGTTTAATCTTTGAGTATCACTCAGGGAGGATTAATAAGTCCAAAGACCCTGTCGAATGATCCTGTCTGCTCGGCCGTGCGTTGCAGCATAACCCTTTGGACGAGCACCTCCTTTGGAGTGACGTCGGCACAAAGCAGCTCTATCGCTTCGGCGACGAAGGCATCCAGTGGCATTGCATGGGGATTGTTCGACTGGCCCGGGGTGAGCTCCGTCGCAACGAGCGGAGGCGCGATTTCGATGACCGAGATGTTCGTGCTGCGAAGTTCGTGACGAAGGCTCTGAGTCCAGGAGTGAATGGCAGCTTTGGTCGCGCTATATGCCGATGCAGATGCAAGCGGCACAAAGGCCAGTCCTGACGACACCGTGACAATAGCCGCTTCCTGCTTAGAGCGCAGATGCGGCATGAGAGCGGCCGTTAGCCGGATCGGGCCCATCACGTTGGTGGCGAACGTTCGTTCCACAACTTCGAGATTGTAGGGTTCGGCAAGAACGTTCTCGTAGACCAAAATGCCAGCGTTGTGGATGACGGCATTTAGATCCGGATGGCGCTCCACAAGAATACCAGCAAATGAGCTGACGTCATTAGCATTCGTGACGTCAAGTTCATATGCGGAAATGTGAGGGCTTGCCTCAGCAACCTCCTGGAGCCGCTTGGTGTCTCGACCGGTGATGATCACTTTCGCTCCGCGTGCTGCGAGCGCCTCCGCGAGACCTCGACCAATACCGGAGTTGCCGCCGGTAATGAGAATGGTTGAATTGGAAAAGTTCATGTATTTTTCCTTGTCTTTATAAAAGGCAATCCCCGACGATCACTTGTAAGCGCCGGCAACAGAACGATCTCTCCAGACTCAACAAGAGCATCGCTATCCTTAGCCGTCGACGCGGTTGATAGCCTCGAACGTCTGGAAGAAACGGTTTTCGGCCTCAGCAAGGCGCTGAACCCGCGCCCGTTGCACGATGATTTCGTCCGGCACCGGGTTTTGGTCGAAGAGACTCATCACCTCGGTGATGAAGTCGGCAAGGGGCATGAACGCCTCAATGCGCGACTGCCCCGGCGTAAGCTCGGTGCGAAGCGCCGGCGGCGCGAGTTCCAGAACATCGATCGGTGTACGTCGGAGTTGATGACGGAGCGATAGAGAATATGAATGGACACCGGCCTTCGTGGCACAGTAAGTCGGGAAGGAGGCCCGCGGCACGAAAGCAAGACCTGACGACGTGTTTACGACGCGCGCGCGCGGCTGTTTCGCTAAGTGCGGCAACAAGGCAGCGGTAAGCCGTATCGGACCGTGAAGATTTGTCTCGATGTGGTCGCGGCTCTCGGCGAGCGCGGTGTCTCCGTCAAAGACGTTCTCAGGCCGCATGATGCCAGCATTGTTGAAGACGACGTTCAACCCCGGATGTGCTGCCACGATCTCGCTCGCGAGACGCTTGACGCTATAGGGATCGCGCACATCGACGGTCATCGCATGCATGTTGGGGAAGTGGCTGGCGACCTCCTGCAGGAGAGCGGTGCGCCGCGATGCAATGATGACAGTGTTGCCGCGTTGGTGAAACTGTTCGGCCAACGCACGACCAATGCCTGTGCCTCCACCCGTGATAAGGATGGTGTTCCCGCTTGCAGGCAGGGGATCACGTGGAACGCTAGGCCTAGCGGACGATTGTGCCTGGGACGAATTCGTTGATGACATCGTTAGCAGGCTAGCCACTGCTGCTGTGCCGGCAGCTGAGGCTGCCAGCATGTGCCGCCGGCTAAGGCCCTGTCCCCTGGCGGACGCATTCTCGGCCTTATGTCCCTCAGACGAAAAACTATTTGTCATATCGCTCTCCATTCTCCTGAGAGCCTGACACTACAGAGATTCCCTGCGCCAATAATCAGCGATATATTGACAACATAATTCCATTTTTGATAACAATCGGGCATGGATCAGCTAGACAGTATGCGGCTCTTTGTCCGGATCGTTGAAAGAGGGAGCTTCACGCTCGCGGCAAATGATCTGGGCATCCCGCGCGCAACGGCGACGAACGCTATCAAAGCGCTTGAGAAGCGACTGGGCACCAGGTTGCTCCATCGCACAACCCGCCACGTCGCACCCACATTGGACGGCGAAGCATACCACCAGAGATGCCGTGCATTCCTCGCAGACCTTGAGGCTATGGAGGATGAATTCACAACAAGCTCGCCAAGAGGTATTCTGCGAATTGACGTTCACGGAAATCTCTTCAGACAGCTCCTCTTGCCCCGGCTTACCGAGTTCACAACGCGCTATCCGGAACTGACGCTTCACATCGGTGACGGCGACAGGCTTGTTGATCTTGTGCGCGAGGGAGTCGACTGCGTTGTTCGTGCTGGCGAGCCTGAGAATAGCGGGATGATCGTTCGCAATCTTGCCAAGCTAGAGGAGATTACGGTAGCAAGTCCCGAATATCTAGCGAAGAACGGAATTCCACATTCGCTTGAGGATCTTCATGCCCAGGGTCACAAGATGATCGGATTCGTCTCATCGCGGACGGGTAGCACATTGCCGCTTGAATTCACGGAAGCGGGGACCATACGCAATATCATGCTTCCGACGTCGTTGACCGTCACGAGCTCCGACACGAGCGCAGCACTCGCTCGGGCCGGTTTCGGAC
Source organism: Microvirga sp. (assembly GCA_035645515.1). Lineage (GTDB taxonomy): Bacteria > Pseudomonadota > Alphaproteobacteria > Rhizobiales > Beijerinckiaceae > Microvirga. Next base: position 17,244 of record DASQML010000070.1, on the reverse strand, counting down.
TAACACAGGCACCATGGTTTCGGTTTGCCGAAGATCTTGCATCGGGAACGCTACAAGAAATTCTACCTGACAACAGACCGACGCCCACGCCAATCTCGGCCCTTTATCCCAGCCACCGGCACGTCTCACGGCGTTTGCGTGTTTTCATCAACTGGCTAGTTGAAGTCTTCAGTGACACTCGGTTCGTAGGTCATAATTCGTTCTACCCGCGTAAGTCTGCAGATCCTAGCTTTTAGACCGATCGGGGGTACCGTTAAGTTATCGGAGAAGGACGGTTCTATCCTCGGTGGAGGTCTGGATCAGGCGGCACTCGCGATCCCGGTCACCTCGGCCCAGACTTGGAAGACCTGAGCACGAGCCCGACGATGATCCGCCGTTGGTATTGGCAGGACGACGGAAGAGGTTCGCCACCTGGCCGTGAGCGGAGAGGAAGCGCTGAGCCTGCCCGGCTGACTTGAAGCGCTTCATAATGCGCTCCCGTCGCCGCGTCGGCTGGTGACTGTTCTCGGCGCTGTTATTCAATCTCCGATGCTGGCGATGTTCCACGCTGGGCATGATCTCTCGCATGGGCGCGCTGTAGCTGGCGAGTTTGTCGGTGATCATCACACGAGGAACCACGCCCTGCTTCTTGAGCAGCTTGCGCAGCAGGCGCTTGGCTGCTTCGGCATTCCGACGGCTTTGGAACAAGATGTCGAGCACGACCCTATGCTGATCCACAGCGCGCCAAAGCCAGTGCTTTCGGCCTGCGATGGTAATCACCACCTCATCCAAGTGCCATTTGTCTCCAGTCATCGGCAGACGTCTGCGGATCTGACTGGCAAAGCTCTGGCCGAACTTCAGCGCCTATTGCCGAACAGTCTCGTAGCTTACCAGGATGCCGCGAGCCGCAAGCACTTCCTCCACCATGTGCAGGCTCAGGGGAAAGCGAAAGGACAACCACACAGCATGGCTGATCAGTTCAGGCGGGAAGTGGTGGCGGGTATAACGACGGGCGCGGATCGGTTTCATGCTGCACAGATAGCGTGATCCCAGTCACTCTTCGGTTAGGTTGATGATGCGCCGCAGTTGAGGGCTGAACGATCATGAGAAACGCAAGACGATTGACAGATCCCGTCCTGCTATCCGCGTGGAGTACCACCTAGGTGCAAATCGCTTTTTCCCCGGCCTGCCCAAGGGCGTCTTCTGGCTGAGGTGACACGATGATGTGGTCTGGCTATGACTGAGGAGCTCATCACTTTCGGCGAGCGGACCCCTCGCGCCATGAATGCCACAACCGAAAGCCTGATTGATGCCGTCTACGAGGCGGCCTTGCTGCCGGAGTTCTGGCCTGCCGCGCTTCAGGCCGTGAGCACGTCCGTCAGCAGCGTCGGAGGCACGGTCATCATCGCCGACGGCACCAATACCGGTCGCTGGGTGGCGTCCGATTCCATCAGGGGCATGGTTGAGGAGTGGATCGCAGGACAATGGCACCTGCGCAGCCAACGCGGGGCGCGGCTGGTGAGCCTGCGCAAGCCGGGCTTCGTCCCGGATCATGAGGCGTTCACGTCCGAGGAGATGGATGCCGATCCCGGATATGCGGAGTTTCTACGTCCAAAGGGCCTCGGCTGGGCAGCCGGAACCTTCGTTGGCCTGCCGACGGGCGACGCCGCCATCGTCAGCATCGAGCGCAGGCTCGATCGCGGCCCCTTCTCCCCAGGCGAGATCGAACAACTGGAAGGCTTGCGGCCGCACCTGGCCCGCTCCGTGATGTTGGCCGCCCGGCTTGGGCTCGAGCGCGCACGAGCATCGGTGGCAGCCCTCGAGACCGTCGGCCTGCCGGCGGCACTCGTGAAGGCCGACGCCCGCGTCATCGCAGCCAACACCCTGTTCGAGCGGCTTGAAGGACGTGTCGTCGAGGTTCACCTCGGGAGAGTATCCCTGGCGGCGCGGGCGGCAGATGATGTCTTAGGTGCGCGGCTCCGGCAGATCCCCCTAGGTCATCAGGGTGCCTGTTCCCTGCCGATCCCGGCGCAAGAGGCCGCCTCGGCTCACATCATTCATGTGCTTCCGGTGAGGAAGTTGGCGCGTGACATTTTCACCGGCGCTGCCGGAATGATTGTGGTGACCCCCCTGGCTGCAAGGGAGGCACCATCGGCCGCAGTGCTTGAGGGGCTGTTCGACCTGACGCCGGCGGAGGCCCGGGTAGCATCGGCCCTCGGTGGCGGTGCGACGATCCGCGAGATCAGCCAGCAGCTCGGCATCGGCGAGGAGACGGTCCGCACCCAGTTGAAGGCCGTGTTCGAGAAGACAGGCACGAGGCGCCAAGCGGAACTGGTCCGTCTTCTGAGTGGCATGACTCCCAACATGCGCTAGGGGTGAAAGCAACTCTTGAGTCGCAGCGGACCAGGCCAATCGGAAGAGCAAGCGGGCATTCCTGTTGGGGCGAGCGCCTCATGAGTGGGCAGGTTAACAGCTTCTGAGGCTTACAGAGCACACGCAAGCCTACCCCTCTTGATCCGGGCGGCTTCACCCAATTGGGTGAAGCCCATTCCTCCCCCCTCTGAGATTCTGATCTAGCCAGCATGGGCCTAATCAAAAGACAAGGGGAGAATGCGCCATGGCCACCCGATATAACCCGCAGGACGAGTTCCTGATCAACAGCTACACCGCTAGCGATCAGAATCAGCCTGCGGTCGCGGCGCTGGCCGGCGGCGGTTTTGTGGTCACCTGGACATCCTACAACCAGGACGGCTCGGGGGGTGGCATCTATGGCCAGCGCTACGACGCCAGCGGCACACCGGAGGGAGGAGAGTTCCTGGTCAACAGCTACACCGCTGGCGACCAGTATCTGCCCGCGGTCACGGCGCTGGCCGGCGGCGGCTTCGTGGTCACCTGGATGTCCTACGGTCAGGACGGAGCGGGGGGTGACATCTACGGCCAGCGCTACGACGCCAGCGGCACACCAGACGGGGGCGAGTTCCTGGTCAACAGCTACACCGCTGGCGACCAGTATCTGCCTGCGGTCACAGCGCTGGCCGGCGGCGGCTTCGTGGTCACCTGGTCGTCCTACGGTCAGGACGGATCGGGGTATGGCATCTATGGCCAGCGCTACGACGCCAGCGGCACACCAGACGGGGGCGAGTTCCTAGTCAACAGCTACACCGCTGACCATCAGTATCAGCCTGCGATCACGGCGCTGGCCGGCGGCGGTTTTATGGTCACCTGGTCGTCCTATGGTCAGGACGGCTCGGAATGGGGCATCTATAGCCAGCGCTACGACGCCAGCGGCACGCCGGAGGGAGGCGAGTTCCTGGTCAACAGCTACACCTACGACGATCAGCGTGAGTCTGCGGTCGCGGCGCTGGCCGGGGGCGATTTTGTGGTCACCTGGTCGTCCTACGTTCAGAACGGCTGGGGTCGGGCGATATACGGCAAGATCTACTCTGCACAGGCCGCCAACAAGGCTCCGACGCTTGCGGCTGCCATCGCCGATCAAACGGCAAGCGAGGATGCTCCGTTTTCCTTCATCGTGCCCGAGGACACGTTCTCTGACGCCGACGGTGACACGCTCACCTATACGGCCACTCTCGCCAACGGCGATCCGCTACCAGCTTGGCTCACCTTCGATGCTGCGACAGGCACCTTCTCGGGCACACCAGGCCAAGCAGATGTGGGGGTGCTCAGCGTCATCGTCACCGCCTCCGACGGCGCAGCCTCCGTCAGTGACACCTTCGATCTCACCGTTAACGAGGTGAACGACGATCCGGCGATCACAGTAGGCAAGCTGCTCTCCGTCGGCTCAGGGGTGGCGGAGGTCAAGCTCACCGGCGCGCATCTCTCCGTCAGTGACAGTGACAGCCCGATCTCCGGTCTTGTCTACCATGTGCACGACCTCCCCGATGCCGGGCAGTTGCTGCGTGACGGCATCATCCTCGCTGCAGGCGACACCTTCACGCAGGCCGACATCGCCGGCGGCCTGATCAGCTACCGTCCGGGCGCCAGCAGCGCAACGGCGGACAGCCTCACAGTGCGTGCTACCGATGGAGAGGGCGGATCCGCGACCGCCACGCTGAACATCACGCTGCCGACCTTCACCAACGTTCAGACTACGAGCCAATGGGGCGGTTGGTGGGGCGGCAACGGCCACGACTTTCTCAAGGGCTCAGCCAACTCAGACAACATGACCGGCGGCGCAGGAGCCGATGTCATCTCGGGCGAGGGCGGCAGTGATCGCATGTTTGGCGGAACGGGCCATGACCGCCTGTTCGGTGGAGCCGGGAACGACACCATGACGGGCGATGCCGGTAACGATCTCCTGGACGGCGGCATGGGCGTGGATAGCCTGTACGGCGGCGCAGGAGACGATTGGATTATGGGTGGCGGCGCCAACGGCGACCGCCTCTGGGGTGCTACCGGAGACGATACGTTCATCTTCCGGCGCGGCGATGGCAAAGACGAGATAGTGGACTTCCACACGGCCGAACGGGACGTCATAGACCTCCGGGATTTCGCAGGCCTTTTGAGCAGCATCGACAGTTTCGCCGAACTCAAGGCGGCTGGCATGGTGCAGTCGCCGCGCTATGGCGGCGATACGGTTCTCAAGTTGACCGCCACGGACTGGCTGACGATTAAGTCCGTGAACGCCAGCAAGTTGACCGAAGCTGACTTCCTGTTCTGACAACTTGGACGTTGATGTTGTGTGGGTAGCCCGCTTTAGGTGAGCACCCCACCTGGGCCTGACCCAAGGGTACCGTCAACTTGGCGCCGAAGAGGCAAATCTGCCGCGGGCGCAGGCGTCACGCCAGTACACCTCGGCCCATGAGGGCGGCACTGGTCGCATCGCGCCATGTGGCAAAGGCGAGATCCCAGGCAGCACGATACTCACTGGCGGAAACGCGATGGCGGCGGAGCTGGAAGTGGTTGTGGATCGGAGTATGCGTAGCGAGGAACCGTTGCGCATGCCCGGCTGATTTGAAACGCCTCATCTCGCGTTCTCGCCTTCGGGTGGGTTGGTGCGAAACCTCGCAGCGATTGTTCAAATACCGGCTCTGCCGATGCTCGGCGCTCGGAAGGATCTCGCGTTTGGCGGCCCATAGGATCCGAGTTTGTCGGTCACGATCACCCGCGGCACGTAGCATAAATCCTTCAGTAGCGTGCAAAATAAACGCTTCGCCGCCTTCGTGTTGCGGCGGCTCTGGATCAGCACATCGAGCACGTTGCCATGCTGATCAACGGCTCGCCAGAGATAGTGCAGCTTGCCCCGAATGCGCACGAACACTTCATCCGAAAACCATTTGTCTCCGAGCTGCGGCCGCCTCCGCTTCAGGGTCTTGGCGTAGGTGCGTCCGAAGCGCAGACCCCACGCGCGGATCGTCTCGTAGCTAACCACGATGCCCAGGCCGCCAGGATCAGTTCGACTTCCCGCAAGCTCAGACTGAAGCAGTGATACATCCAGACGGCCTGGTTGATGATGTCAGCCGGAAAGCAGTAGCCGCGGTACCGATTTGACGTTGTGCTCATGCCCGAGACCCTGGCACAGACCCCGAGTTGTTACCAACCTGACAGTACCGTTACCAGAGCCGTCTTGCACTTCTCACAAGTACGGCGGTCGTGTTCACTGCTGTGTGGTTACGCCTTCAATCTCGGAAATGAGGTCGATGCACTGCAACGAACAGCGGTGAGGGTCTGCTCGTTCAGGCGCACCTCACCTTGTGGCGAGTGCACTGTATCGGCTCTCCTGTTTGGTTGAGCCATGCGCCCTCGCCAAAAGTGGTCCATCAGTTTGGCATGAGGGCTGCCGCGTCCGCCCCAGCAGGCAGGCGCATCGGACAGGCAGGGTCTGTTGCCGCGCGCCATATTGCCTGCGCAACATCGGTCGCGTAGGTAATCGGTCCAGTATCCTGCTGCCATGACGCGAAGACGCGCTGCGCCAGCCCCGCATAGGCTTTAGGGATCCCATCCTGGCTGCGAGCCATTGCACTCTGACCAAACGACGTCTCCGGAGCCCGGCCCGGTAGAACAACTCGCACACGTACATCGAACGGCTCCAACTCCAGAGCCAAGACCTCCGAGAAAGCGTTCACGGCAGCCTTGCTGGCAGTGTAGGCCGAGAGCAGATGCAAAGGCTTTAGGGTCACGCTCGACGTTACGTTCACGATGGTTCCCGATCTCCTCTCCCGAAACTGAGGCAGCACTGCCTGCGTCATTGCCATCGTCCCAAAGGTATTTGTCTCAAAGGTCTGGCGGGTAATCTCCATTGGTGTTCCTTCGAGAGCGTTCAACCAGCCAATCCCAGCATTATTTACCAGGACATCGATCGGCCCTGCTGCGATAATGGCTTGCTCAATACTCTCTTGGTTCGTCACATCCAGGGAGATCACCCGCAGGTGCTCCGACCGGGGCAGGATATCTTCGCGCGGCGTTCGCATCGTGGCGACCACTGACCAGCCACGATCAAGGAAGTAACGCGTCGTCTCAAGGCCAAATCCGGATGAGCATCCGGTGATCAATACGGTCTTCATGAAAGCTCCTGTCATAGAGACATCAGAATGGTAGTTTCCGACTGCAGGACGCACTACATTAGAGAGTCCGCATTTTGTTTGCAGGAGTCCGGATTTGATCGACCCACTTGCCGAGGTTGTCGGCCTTCTTCAGCCCCGCGCCTCCTATTCGAAAGTTGTCGAAGGGGCTGGATCCTGGCGGGTCAGGCGTGCGGAAGCTGGCCGTCCGTTCTACTGCGCGATCCTGGACGGTTCCTGCCGCCTCGAGGTTCAAGGCCATGAGCCGATGATTCTCGAGACGGGCGACTTCGTGCTGATCCCCTCCGCGTATGACTTCGTGGCCTCTAGTCGTCAGCCGCCGGCTGACGACGTTCAGACTCAACCAATCCAGCTGCGCCCAGGCGAGTTCAGGGTCGGTCGCCAAGAGGGATTGCCCGATCATCGGATGCTGATCGGCTATTGCACCTTTGGCTCTGCAGACGCGGCCTTGCTGGTGTCGCTTCTGCCTCAACTCATGCACGTGCGGGGCGAGGAGAGGCTGGCTATGCTGGTGCAACTTGTCAGTGAGGAGTCACGAGAGAGGCGGCCGGGGCGCGACATCATCCTAGCGCATCTTCTGGAGGTGATGTTGATCGAGGCCCTGCGCTCGATCAGGGGAGGGGCAATGTCTCCTGGCTTGGTGCGCGGGCTGGGCGATCAGCGGCTTGCAGCGGCTCTCCGGCAGATGCACCAACATCCAACCCTACCCTGGACAGTGGCCCGGCTGGCAAAGGAGGCAGGTCTATCGCGATCCGTGTTCTTCGAACGTTTCCGGCAAGCCCTGGGCGTCGCTCCAATGGAATATCTGCTTGCGTGGCGCATGGCGCTGGCCAAGAACATGCTGCGCCGGGAAACCCTGGGCATTGGGGAGGTGGCAGAGCGTGTCGGGTATAGCTCAGCGAGCACCTTCAGCGTCGCATTCACCCGCCATGTCGGAACGGCTCCATCGCTCTACGCGCGATCCAGCGCACTAGAGCCTTGACGGTCTTTGTTAGGTGGCGCCAGCGGTCAGGCTTATATTTTCAACTCCGCGCTGGAGATACGCCTTGGATCAGAAGTTTCCAAAATAAGGTCTCGAACTGGCACGAAGCTGAAATATGAACAGCGTCTGCTCTCATGGGCATATCAGACGTTGAAAGAGGGCGGGACAATTTTCCGGGCCTGCAGCGCCGCGCAGTCAGTTCCTGTTGACTACGGGTACGCGGGCAGATTTCACAACCAGAAGCCAGCACGGCGTCTCCCGGCTTCTGAATGCACTTTTGGACTGCTCCTGCAGCGGAGCCAAGCGCTGCGGGAATCCTCCACCGCCTCATGGCAGGAATCGCGGACCAAGCAGCGGAAAGTCTCAGTCCTTCGGCGTCGACCGGCCACTATGATCGCGAAGATGAAGGGCTGCTGCGGCTTTCAAGATACTCAACAACTCGCTGCAGACCCGTAGGTCGTTTCATGAGTTCACACGGGCGAGCTTCAAGAACGACATTATAGCTGTTCAGCCATGATGCCGCGGCACCTGCATTGCCTCCGACAAGGCCTGTCAGCAACGGGTGGAGCCGGACAAGGAGTAGGGCGTTTGGCGAGGCGGCTTCGCTGGACGCCAGCGATTCAAGAACGTTGTTGTCGTCTGCTGCCCAACGATCGCGCGAAGTTCCTGGTCTGAGAGATCAAGCCAGGCCGCTATGCGCGTCAGCGCCTTGGCGATGACAGTCGCGTCTTCAACCATCAGCTGGTCCCGGCCGTTGTCGCTCATCATCCTTTACCCTGCGGTCGCACTTTCTTGCCTGTGGGTCCGCTGATCCCGCGACGCTGCATGGGAATGCCCCGATACGAGCCGGGTTCGGGCTAAAGGATGATCGTTATCGTCCCCTGTGCGGGCTCCTGGCGGCTGTGCTCATTCTACTCAGCGTTTGGCTTCCATCAGGACTGCTGCCTGCAGCAGCCTTCCTCCTTCTCGGAAGCGGGCCAATGCTTCGGACGATTACAACGCTTTCCGTCCGTCAGGCTGTCACGCCCGGTGCAATGCTTGGGCGAGCTTCCGCGCTGATTACAATGGCTACAACAGGCGCTGCTCCCCTAGGGGCGGCAATTGGGGCAACTGTCGCCGCAAAGGCGAATATCGAGGCATGCCTTATCCTTGCGGTCGTCGGCTTCGCAGTCCAGTTCCTGGAGATTGTTACCTCCCGCGTGCCGCGCCTGTTTGAGCTTCCAGAGGCGGCCTGATACGGTATTGACCCTGGTGAGCGCATCAGACCACTAACCGGCTCACCGACGGATCCCGGCGTTAGCGTCGAATGTCCCGAAGTGCTTGGCATGCGTACCAATGCATCACGCCGCGACAGCGTCCAGGAAATGGAAAGTCGTGGCAACTCGGCCTGAGCCCTGCTCACAGGGACACTGGTTGCAGCTGTCGTTGACAGGTACCGGTGGGCACAAGGCAGGTGGCAGTAACTGCCGGACGAGGACACTGCGGATGGTGCCGGAAGCCCGGTCGCCCGGCATGTCGTGTCGTCAGGTCGGCTTACGGTTCACGGCTCTTCAGTTGCCACAAAGCTTCTCTGCTGGCGATGCCGCTTGCTCTTCTGACGATTGCCGCACACAGCCATGTCGCACCAGCGCCGGCTGTTGTTCTTGGTTAAATCGAAAAACAACCATCCGCAGTGCTCGCCTCCACATTTCTTGAGACGTGACAGGTCGCCTTCCCGCAGCAATCCCGCTGCAGAAAGGGCGATAGGCCCCAAGATTGTCTGCACGACAGGCGGATCGACAGGCCATGTCCAGCGAAAGCCCTCATCTCGAGGCACAAGATCTGCTGCCGCAATCGCGGATGCGCAAGCAGCCCGTACCGTCTGGAGGTCGGCTTGACGTGGAGTATCACCGACAGCAATGGCTGCTCCAATCCGGTGAATGGCCTCACGCAGCCTTATTGCCTTCGGCAGGAGATCTCTGAGGGTTTTTGCTTCCTGTTTGATCAGAGTGCGGGCTCGCTTTGCTGTCGCGGAATCCAAGATGCCGACATGCTCTGCCCACGCCACGACATGAATAGGCTCTTGAAGATGGTCAAGATGATGCGGGCCACCCCGGCCACTGGATGTATTGGCGAAGTCGAGAGCAATGGCTTCACCGATCAGATTGAGGGAGCCCGCTCGCGAGGGGGTATTCGTAACAACTTTGGCCATACTGCCACTAGGTCGAGAAATGCCACACTAAAAAAACCATCAAAACACGGATTGCCGGTTGGGTCAACGTGCGCGCCTTAACAGGCCTTTGATCTGGTCCAGGCTTTCGGAAACCCGTGAATAGGCCACCCTCAGCAAGCGGAACGAAACTATTGCAATAACCAGCAAAAGCTGTTTTGCTGGTTGCATGGCTCGACCATATCTCCATGGGGAACAGGAAATGAAGCGGAATTACATAGGAGCGTTCGCATTAAGCGCCAGCATGATAGCGGCCTCAGTGGCCCAAGCGCAGATCAAGATCGGGGTAGCAGGTCCGATCACCGGGCCCAACGCCGTTTTCGGCGCCCAACTGACAAATGGTGCGGAGCAGGCGGTTGACGATATAAATGCGGCCGGCGGCATTCTGGGGCAAAAGCTTGAGCTGGTGCGCGGCGACGATGTGTCAGATCCACGTCAAGGGGTATCGATTGCGAACAAGTTTGCTTCCGAGGGCGTCAGGTTCGTCGTCGGTCACTTCAACTCGGGTGTCTCCATTCCCAGTTCGGAGGTGTACGCCGAGAACGGGATTGTTCAAATCACGCCTGCTTCGACGAACCCGCAACTCACCGAGCGCGGGCTTCAGACGATCTTTAGAACCTGCGGGCGTGATGATCAGCAGGGCGCCGTGGCAGGGAATTTTCTACTGCAGAACTACAAAGGCAAGAAAGTTGCCGTTGTTCATGACAAGACACCTTACGGCAAGGGCCTTGCTGACGAGACCAAGAAAGTCATGAACAAGGGCGGTCTGCAGGAGGTCCTCTATGAAGGGGTCAATCCGGGCGAGAAAGATTTTTCTGCCCTGGTGTCCAAACTCAAGTCCGCTGGTGTTGAGTTCATGTACTGGGGTGGGCTGCACACGGAGCTCGGTTTGATCGTCCGTCAAATGCGGGATCAAGGACTCAACATCGTGGCAATGGGAGCTGATGGCATTGTTTCGGAGGAGTTCGCCTCGATCGGCGGCCCGGGCGTCGAAGGCACCAAAATGACCTTCCCGCCCGACCCGCGCAAGCGTCCTGAGGTTCAGGAAGTTGTGAAGCGCTTTACGGAGAAGCGGAAGTTCAACCCTGAAGCCTACACGCTCTACTCCTATGCCGCTGTTGAGGTGATCAAGCAGGCCGTGGAAAAAGCCGGTTCCTTGGATCCGAAAAAGGTGTCTGAAACCATGAAGTCTGGCATGACATTCAAAACTGTCGTAGGGGACATTGCGTACGATAAGAAGGGCGACCGTACCCGTCCTGACTACGTGATCTACACTTGGAAGAAAGCTGCCGACGGCAAGATTACGTACATCGAGGATTAAGTTTTTCCTTCCCCGGGCCTTAGGTCACTCCTCGGCTCATAACTTGACGCCCGCTGACTTCCCCAACGGGCGTCCCATTTTTCAAGTTGACAAGCATGGGTATAGCTCCGACATCGCCCCATAGGAGAGGTCGCTTCCTATTAGCTCTTGATGGGCGGTCACGTCAGACAAATTGTAAGTACCAACGCCGGTCACCTGTGCCTTTGCTGCGCCGTCCCAGAAGACTGCTGCAATGCGAATGCATCCGTCTGGTCAATGTGACGCCACCCCCGGTACAGCATTTTCTTTCATGAGGGACTGAATCGCTTCGCCGACGACTCGTTCGATACTGCCTTGGCTGCCATCGTCAGTGACTTGAGCACAAGCAACGAAGAAGAATTCCGAGGCCGCAACAACCCCGAACGTGTATAGAGCAATGCGACGTAAATGATGCGTCCAGATGGCAGCGTCAAGTAAACCAGCGTTAGTGCTTATCCCTGATTGTCACTCCTTGTTCATCTCTGACACACCCAAGGCAAGAGCAATCCACGAACGCATCCAAAACTGTGTGCAGGTCTCAATGAAGACGTACGCCAGGTCTGATATAAGCCGGCGATCCGGAGCAAGCGCCCGCACTCACATCAGGAATATTGGTTCAACGATCTCCCAAAGCGCCTCACTTCGGATGAACTGCTCATCCAGCCGATATGCCTCCACTCCGTTAACGCACCCGCGCCGCTGTACGGCAAAGGATGTATGTGTTCCATCCTGTGCGCAATTGCTGGTAAGCTGTCAGACGCGCTGGTTTCCCAAGACATCAATCACGGCATATAAACGGAAGAAAGGTGCCTGCTATCCCGGCGTTCACAACGGCAGCTACCATCATGTCGACCATGTACAGCTCTTCCTCCGACCGCGGGCAGACATCTGCTCTTGCCATGCAGCCGGATGTCAAAAAGGCCTCGTGACGTTCCAGGAACTCCGCGCTCAACCCCTTCGTGCTTCGATATGCGATCGCATCCGCCCAGGCCTTTTTATACCGGGCACATTTAACTTCGGGCCAACTCTGCTTTTGTACGCTTTGAGCAATAGCAGGCGATGTTCCGCCACAGAGGGACCAAGCGAGGAGGGCCGCAATCATGGTCATCGATTTGATCTGCTGGGGCACAGGAATTTTCTTCATGCGCGGCGACCTGCGCACAAGCCGTCCAAGGTGCCGCAGCAACTCATTTGGCATGTCCAAGGATAGCTCCTGATAAAGGTGTCGAGGCCTCAAGGGGTCTCTATCCCTTGAGCTCTCGATAGTGTGATTCTTCTCGCATGACCCGCACGTGAGCCGTTCGACGTCGTCATAGACGGACGCAGACCTGTTGTCATCGTACGGGAGTGTGCCGATCCTGCGAATGCAAGTTTCTGCTCCTAGCCATCTTCTGCAACGCTCATAGCTAGATGCCGGAACTTTCCGGAGGACGAATGATGAAGATAGCGCGCTCGCATTGGGCACTGGCGATTGGAGTTGCGGCGGTCACGAGCGGAACGGACCTGGGCTTTGCCCGGTCCCAAGGCGTTTCTGCCCCAAGCACTGACACGGTGACAAGCCACAGTGGCGGAAGCATGGGAGTCGAACTTGCACCGGGGGTTCGCTTCGAGGTGGTCGAGCTTCGTCGTTTGCCCGACAAGGGTGTTATGCAGCTCAGATTCGCGGTCGTCAATCAATCCGGTGGCGACACCAGCCTCAAGGATCACGGCTTGGCATTCAACCAGGAACTCAGAGACATCGCCGTCATCGACTTCGCCGGCGGGAAGAAGTACAGCATAGGATACGCTGCATCGTGCCTCTGCAGCACCTTCAAGGATCGGGATGGCGGGACGGTACGTGCTGGGGACCGGCGCGAGTTCTGGGCCTGGTTCGGCATGCCGCCCGCCGGTGTGCGGCAGATGGCCGTGCAGATCCCGAACCAGCAGCCACTCATGAATATACCGTTGCTGTGAGAGAATAGGGTATGCGGACCTCCCCGTCTCGGCTTATTCTTGCAGGAGCGCTATCAACCGTCATGGTTGGAAACCCGGCCGATGCTCAGCCGCCCGAGGCCGGGCAATCTGGTCGTACACCACTCCTGCTCCCAGTCCGACCGATCAACCCTCCGGCGACGGGTTTGGCAGCTGGCGGAGCAGGCCAGCCGCTAGCGGAGCCTCCCGCTATGGTCCCGCCAGGGGCTGCCTTCCAGGTCGGGTCAGTCGTTTTTCCAGTGCAATCCATCTCCGGGATAAAGTCCGAGAGCAGCGTTGAATTGCCTGCAAATTCTGCCTTGGGAGCCTTCAGTGTTCGCCAGGAGGGGCGGGGACTGCGCCTCACGCTCAACACTGACGTGCTGTTTGATTTCAACAAGGCTAGCCTACGTCCTGAGGCAAACGAGGTCTTGCAAAAGCTGGTCCACGAAGTTCAGGCTCGCCTCGGGCCTGCTCGGTACCGGGTGGAGGGGCATACGGATTGGATTGGAACCGATGCCTACAACAATCGACTCTCGGCCCGTCGAGCTGCGTCCGTGAAGGAGTGGCTCGTTCGCCATGCCGGCGCCGGGCAGGCACATGTCATAGCTGTAGGATTTGGCGAGCATCGGCCTGTTGCCTCCAACACAAAGCCCGACGGCAGCGACGACCCCGAGGGCCGTCAGAAGAACAGGCGGGTCGAGCTCGTCGCGGATCCCCTCAGATGACCTTCCACTCACCGGAATACGGGAAGACTTACTTTGGTCTACTCCGTGCCCTGGTGTAAGCCAGCAGCCAACCGGTCGATCCGCGCGCAAAATTCGTCTTTTGCGGTCGCGTATGCTTGCGGATCGTCAGCGAAGCGGGCAGCAAGACACAGCTTGAGGTGCGCGTACGCGGTGGCCTGGTCTGGGTCGGAGCGCAGATAATCCCGGAATCGGAGATGACGCCCGACCTCCGGATGATCTGACGGATACATGTGGAGATGGTGGCTGCGCGGGCTGCCCTTAGTGAAGTAGTAGCGCTCGTCAATGCCATTGGCGCCGCGGAACCTGTAGCCTAGCCGCGTCAAGGGCACGATGCAGAGGACTCCGTCTTCTCGTTCGCGAAGGACAGCCAGGATGTCGATGATGGGTTTGGCGGCGAGCCCCGGAACGGCGGTGCTGCCGATGTGGTGCACGGCGCTCACATGACACCCGCAGGCTTGCACGATAGCGGCGCGTTCCAGCGCGAATAGATCAGCCCATCGCGGATCATAGGGCGCCACAACGATCCGTCTCTTAGACATCCAGACTGCACCGATGATAAGCTGCTGGCCAGAAAGATTATTACGAGATGCCAAGACACGCCCTACTGGAGTGCCTCGATCGCTGCGCGCGTCACAGTAGCGATGAGCCGCTCTCGCTCGCCCGGGGGACGGTCCGAGCCAGCCACGAACACTGCCACGGCGATCTGCCGGCCGCCAGGCAAGGTCACGATCCCTACATCGTTGACCGCAGGACCGGTGCCTAGAACGTCCATCGCGGTGCCGGTCTTGTGCGCGACGGTCGACCCTTCTGGAACGCCGGCCTTAATGCGCGAGCTGCCGGTGCGAGTGCCTGCAAGAATGTCAAGGAAGACACGTGTCGTAGGCTCGGACAGAAGCTCACCACGCGCCAGCTTTGCAAGAAGGGCTGCCGCTGCCTTCGGGGTCGCGGTATCCCGGGCATCGGCAAGGTAGGCCACCAAAGCCGCGCGCCTGACCGATGGGGAAGGTCGTTTAGGGCTGCTGCAAGGGCCGTCTCGTTGGCCCATTCTGGTCGAAAGGGCGGCAGACCGAGGGCCTCCGGCTGCATCTCCCTCTCGGGTCGGTCGACGCGCATGCCACTGATCCCGTGCCGGTGGAGCAAGGCCGTGACCGAGCCCGGGCCGCCGGTAAGGCGTAGGAGAACGTCGGAGGCGGTGTTGTCGCTCAGCTGGAGCGCGTGCTCCAGCAGTTGCCGGACGGTATAGCTGGCGCGCTCGCCTTTGAACTCCCTCGCGATCGGGCTCCACTGGATGCTCAAGTCCTCGCGTCCAAGCGCGATGGGATCATCCAGATTTAGGCGGCCCTCATCAGCAGCCGTGAGAACCGCGAGGGCAATCGGCAGTTTGTAGACGCTCTGCATTGGAAAGGACTCGTCACCCCGCCATGACCAAGCGTCTCCATCCGTCAGGTCGACGAGGCCGACACCGAGGCGGCCGGACCCTGTCTCCCTCTCCAGGGTTTCGATCCTGGCCGCGAGAGTGTCGGTCCGGAACTCAGCACTCGCGGAAGCCGGATAGATCAAGATGGTTGACGCAAGTATCTTGAGGGTGAGGATCGTATGGACGAGATGCATGGGATTGGAATCCTGAAGCCAGTTGCCGATCTAGCAGCGGAGGGTGTGCAGGTCCTGCTAAACTCCGGGTCACACGCAGGGGTGAGATGTGGGTAAAAAGTGTCAGCGCACCATCCTAGCTGGCTTACCCCAAGCCCGGCGAAAGGCGCGGCCGAACGCAGACATGTTGGTATATCCGCAGCGCCGGGCGACCTCGCTAACCGGCAAATCTGTTCGCTGGAGCAGCGCCTGAGCCTGCCGCATTCTCAACTGCTCGAGGTACTTGGCCGGGGTGACGCCGAAGGCGTCTCGGAAGGTGCGGATGAAGTGGAACTCGGACATGCACGCCTCGGCTGCGAGCTCGGCCAGCGATACACCGTCGGTCACGCTGGCATGCAAGAGTTCTCTGGCCCGCAAGACGCGGCGCAGGCGCTCGCCCCGTGTTGCTTTGTCCGCCGCGTCAATGCGGTCGAGAGCTTGGGCGAGCTCGTGGACGAATGAGAATGCCAGGACGGAAACGCAATGCAGTTGTTCCTCGATGACCAACTGGTCCGCTCCCGAAGCGAGCGCTTCTGCGAGCTTTCGTAACTCCTGCGGGAGCCGCGGGGTACTCCGCAAGCTGAGCGATGAGAGACCCCGGTCAAGAGCATACCGCAGCGCCTGTGCGCGTCCCGCAGTCATCTCAGCTTCGAGCCAGCACTTGGGAAAGAACAAGGAAAAGCTGTCGGTCTCAATTGGCGTTCTGATCTCGCTGGCGTATGTTTCCCCAGGCTTGACCAGAAGAACCTCGCCGGGGCACACGATTGAGGTCCTGTTGCCGAACCAGTACCGCTCCTGACCCGAGAAGACTGTCTTGATGCTAAAGCCCCCGCCATGGGGCTCAACCTCCAACCGCCGGCTCCGCAAGCGGAACGCCACGACACTGCTGCCGAAAAGCCTGGAGAAACCTTCCCGCTCCTCGGGCGAGGAGCTTTGGGCCTGGAATGCGCGGTCGACTTGAACAACCCTCACGTGGAACTCCCGTGGATCATTCTGATGCGGCTCAGGAAGGCGATCGGATGGTGGAGATCGGCATGCTCGCCGAACTTAGGTCAAAGCATAGTTGAGCGGAACCCGACCGACGTGACGAAGTGTTCGACTGGCCCGTGATGCACTGCCTCGATGTTGTGGCCGTCCAGATCGAGCACGTAAGCCGCGAAGTAGTGTGGATGGTACGCATGCTCCCCAGTAATCCGGAGAGCCGGCGGCCGGGAAGCGCGTCCCTGAGAATAGGGTGGGAGGGACAAGAGAACACCGGTCTTGCTCGCAATCCATGTCGTTCCCCGATGAAGCACATGATCAAGAACGATATTTTAGAAGGGTCTAGTGCAGTGCACATGATCGCTGGGATTTAGCAGAACTGGACTGTGCCGTTCTTGCCAAATTCTAGGCCTACCGGGTTCAGGCAGCGAGGGAGTGCAGGACCGCAGTGTTGCCGCCGCGGAACGTTAAGCAGGACAAGAGAGAATTGGCATTCGGCAAGCGGCGGGGAGCTGACTGGGCAGATCGAAGAGGAGCCGAGCATAAGCAATCACCTTTGGTCTGGCGTCAGTTTCTTTACGCGGCAGCAATCGGAGGCGAGGCTGCTGTCAGCCATGCCGTTAACATCCTATCCTCCGAGATCAGCCGGAACATGGGCCTTCTCCGAATCAACTCGCCTGGAGAGATCGGACCGGATCGACTGCTCAGGCTCGGTGGCGCGGAAGGGGCGCGGACTTGAGAGCTTTGCCTGGGGTGTCAGCGAGGTGAGAAGATCTGGCGCTGGCACGGTCCGGCAGTAGAGCGAACGCCCGCTGTCGATAGGAACACCGGACGTTCCTGGAGGACGTGGGATCTTCGCTGTCTGATCCCGAGCCGACATGCGCAGC
>DASQML010000069.1:0-30002 GCA_035645515.1 Microvirga sp. | reverse complement strand
GGCCTGGGACAGGCGCAGCACATCGCGCCGGAGCTCCGGCACCTCAAACCGGCCCCGCACCAGGTCCAGCAGATAGACCACCATGTCGAAGGAAGAGGGGCGCTCCGCCCAACTGCACAGCCATTCGCGCTTGACGATGTTGCCGAGGTCGAAGTCCAAATTAAGCGTGAGATCGAGCTCGAGCAGCTCTTTGAACTCACGAGCCAGAAGTTCCTGGTTCCAGCCGGACTTTTCCGCGAGCGGGTTCAGGGCGATGCGCAACGTATGCTTCTGGGCTTCATCGAGATGAGTGAGGCGCACCACCGGGACGGAGCGGTAGCCCGCCTTGTGGGTGGCCTCGAACATCCCATGCCCGCCGACGATCTCGCCGTCGGCATCGACCATGATCGGCTGCACGAAGCCGAAGGCCCGGATGGAGTCTTCAAGTTGTTCGATGTGAGCCGGAGAATGGGTACGCGGCGCGCGCTTGTAGGTCTTGAGACTCTCAATTGGTACGTACTCGACCGCGAGCTTCAGGTCACGGTGGAGCGCCTTCACCGTGTGGCTGGCAGGGGAGGCGGCCCCCGGGTTCAGGACCGAGACAGAATTAGCAGTTGGTTCGCGCATGGCGAGGTTCCTTTGGACAATAGGGGCCAACCCCGCTGCCGAGACGCTTCGGCAACGATCACCGTGAGATCAGTCGATCTCAGGAAGTGGTTCGGTCCGACATGGATCGAGGCCTGTCCGCGAATTGCTCCCGAGGGAAACTGCCGCTGAACGGATCAAGAGGTAAACCAGCGACGACTTTGGGTCGAGCTATTGGAAAGAAAGTAATTTTTGACAAAGAGAGTATCCATGCCTAATCACGTGGCGATCGTTAGGGCCTCATGAGGCATGAGGGAAAGAATTGGATTTCCCTGCAGATTTCCCTCAGAGCAGTGAAAAGGGCAGGGGAGACCGGTTCGTACCCGACTGCCTCCACCACCAAGCGTTCCTCGAGAAATCGCTGAATTTCCGAACGGGCAGAGAAATGCCGCTTCTCAATGGCTTAGGTGTTGCAGGCGTTATCTCTGTCACAGAATGTGTCGTTCAAAGCGCCTGTAGTACGCCTGTTGAGGCGATGATTTCTCCCGACTCAAGAATGCATTTTCCGGTAGTCCGTGCTTTGAGCAAACAGTGACCGGTTCGAGCCAAGACTGAGCCTCGTTTTGATAGCGCTGGCAGATGTTGATGGCAGTTTTGCGAGCGGAAGCAGACCTTCTGGTAAAGTAAAGAGTTGAACTTCCGGAATTGACTCGATGTGGACGTTCACTCTCCTCAGGGACGTGGGTTCGTGCGCACGATTTCTGGCATCGTGTGGTTCGCTTTAGAGAACCATCTCAAATTTTGCCCGTAGCTATGACGAGGTCGGTCTCGGACCTGCCGGGATCGCTCGCAAGGCGACGCTCAATTTGGCTCATCAACTCGTCGGCCATCTTCTGAAGACGTCGGCACTCCGCCTCCGGAAACTGGCGAGGTCGCGTGTCGATGATGCATAAGGCACCGATAACCACACCGGTCGAGGTCCGTAGGGGAGCTCCAGCATAGAAGCGTATGCCCTTCTCGAGCACGAGCGGATCGTCGGCAAAGCGGGGATCCTCGGTCACATCCTCGGACACCAATGCCTCGTTCGCCGCGATCACGTGTGCATCGAGCGATTCCTCATAACGAGGCTGCTGGTCGAGTTGAATTTCCTGGGTCAGTCCTGCCGCATCGGGTGGGGTCCGATGCACCTCGTTCACGAAGGAAACGAGGGCAATCGGGACGTTGAACGCCTGCGCGACTTTTCCTGACACTTCATCGAACCGACGGTCCTTCGCGGAGACCAACCCAAGGTCGTGCATCGCCGCGACCTGCGCCTGCTCGGCATCGGGAGGGACAGGGGGTGTTTCACCGAGCGCGGCCGGCTGGCGGACCCATGCATCCACCTGATCGAGACATGCCTCGAGGGAAGCGAAGACCGCATCGGCCGCCATCTGCTTCTTGATGTCCCCTGTCTGCCCCGTTCCAAGCGACAGATTCCAGCAGCAGACGACGAGCTTGATGTGCGGTGCCCGGCGGCGCAGGCGGCGGCAAATGTAGCGGGCATAGACCTGAGGCTGGGGGTGAAGATAGGACAGGCACACTGCGTCCACGCCGTGAAGGTCGAGCTGCCCCAAGGCCCCCTGACTTACGGCGATCGGCGGGAGAACCCGAGTTCCGATGCCCTGCTCCTCGAGCACCTGCGCCATCATCTCGGCCGCCGCGCGGTCGAGTTCAGTGCGCCCCGCCAGACAGAGGACGGTCGACGGCCGGTCCTTTCGGGCATATGACGCGCGATCCTCGTCCGTGGCTCCTTCCTGGATGTGACCCTCGATCTCCCGTACGACACAGATCGCCGTGTCTGCGACGAGTCGCCTGTAGTTGGTGTCGGTGGTGCTGCGCTGCCGGTCGTTCTCTGCAAGCCGAAGGGCTGGAATGGCCACGTTGTCGTAGAAAGCACGCGAGGAGTGCTCGTCGACGTAGTCCTCGGCCATCTCCACCGCCTCCTCCAGGTTGCCGGCCAGCAGGCGTTGGTAAAGGCGCTCCTCCGGAGCGAGCACTGGGTCGCTGCCAAGGAGGACGCCGAGGAATTTGAGCTGTGGCACGTAGCGTCCGATCACGACGAGGCAGACCGTCAGGGGAGTTGCGAGGAACAGCCCGACCGGGCCCCACAGGCTGGTCCAGAAGATCGCCGCCATGATGATCGCCAGCGACGACAGCCCGGTGCTGGAGCCGTAGAGCCACGGCTCGATGACGTTGTTGCTGATGAGCTCGGCGGCGAGGAACAATCCCACTACCCAGAACAGCATCGTCCAGCCGGGATCGACCGCGATTGCCAGGGCAATCGGGAAGAGGGCGGCCAGGAAGGGACCGAGGTAGGGAACGAACCGCAGCACCGCCGCCAGCAGACCCCACAGCAGAGCATTCGGCACACCAATGAAGTAGAGAGCGATACCGATGGGGACGCCGTAGGTCAGATTTACAACAAGCTGCATCAGCAGATAGCGGCTGACCCGCGCGGCGGCGTCGTTGATGGCTTGGGTGCTCTTCTGGAGATCGCCTGCTCCCGCCAGCTTGATAAAGCGATCGCGCAGGTCCTCCCGCTCGAGCAGCACGAAGATCACGAAAATTACCACCAGGCCAGCGGTGGCGAGCGGTGCGAGCAGCGGACCGACAACGGCTTGGATGATCTCAAGCGGCTTGGCCTGCGGGGCTTCGAGCCGCACGGTGACCGGCTCTTGGGCGGTGCCGTTGCCGAGCCTGGGCCCAGGTGTCTGGGCCGGAGGGCTACCAGGGGCCTCCTCTTCACCTGAGAGCTCTTTGCCAAGGTCCTGAATCGTCGTCGTGACCTTGTCCACGATTCCGCCTCCGGGAGCGGAGGCCTGCAAGGAACGAACCTTGTCAGTGATGGTAGTCTGGTAGCTTGGGAGGTTATTGGCGAGCTGAACGAGCTGGCGCCCAACCACGAAGGCGATGCCTGCGATCAGGATGAACGCGAGGGTGACGGCAACGAGAACTGCTGCAATCCGTGGCAGCTTCCAACGCCTGAGCCAGTTGACCAATGGCGTGAGGGCGAAGCTCAGGAGGATGGCTAAGGCAAAGGGAACGAAGATATCCCGGCCGAAGTAGAGACCCGCAATCGCTAAGACGATGCCGCCAGCAGTCAGGATGGGGGATCCTGTGGGCTGTAAGGCTGGCGGAGGTGGAGCCGGGTCGGCCATTTTTCAGTGCCTTCGGTTCAGGCTGGCCGGAGAACAACTCGACGCGCGTACTTTTGATCCGATCAGCGGTTCTGGTGCGTGGCTGTCGCAACGCCGGGGCTAGGCAGATGCTATCAGCATTCCCGAGTCTGGAGATGTTTTCGCCGTGGCTTTAGTGGAACTGGCTCTCGATGAACCTGCGTCTTGTACCACGAGCTTACGGTGCCCTCAGGGCGGTATGCTTATCCAAGGGCTTAGGGATTGCGGGGGACAGGCCTCGGACCAGGATGATCGCGAATGGCGGCTCATGGAACGCTTGAGACCTAAGCCCGAAGGCAGCCATCCTCACCGGACCGGACGTTCCGAAAACGCACGGAGGCTCGGTTCCTAACCCAGTGCGGACGCTCGTCGATCCGCTCGAAAAAGGCGGTTTCCAGGTGCCAGAGGCCTCTCGGCCCACTATGCCGCGACCCTCCTCAAGACCAGAAAGAACATCGAGGTGCTGTTCACCGATGCGCCCACGCCCGGCGCGCTGCCGTCAGGGTTCAGCGGGGAGACCCCGCAGTCGCGGTTCGTACCGAAGCGCTCCCGCAGTCCGATCTCATCCGAATGACCCGCGGCACGACCGCCCAATGACGGCCGTGCGGGCTTCTGGTCAGAATGCATGCCTCATGGCCTCTGACTACCGCCCATCAGCCATCCCAGTCGCTTACGCAGGATGACCGATGACTTGGGTTCATGGATCGCTCCGCGGCCTTTACGGCGGCCTGTCGGCTCCCTATCTCACGGTTCCTTCCTACGAAGTCATATCAAGCACCATGCCTGGCTCTTCGAGGGGCAGGGGCATGACCTGTTGCCATAAGTCCCACCAACGAGACCGAATACGATGCACGGCAGCCTTGGACCGAACGGTAGACTGGACTTCCTCTCGGGTGGCGGGGAGATGGGCGTACTCATCCGCGCCCACGACTGGGCGGCGACACCGCTCGGACCACCAGAGGGCTGGCCGTACGGGCTCAAGACCCTGGTCGGGGTCATGCTGGGATCCAACCAGCCGATGTTCATCGTCTGGGGCGGCGACCGCACGCTGCTTTACAATAACGCCTACGCTGAAGTGCTCGCGCGCAAGCACCCGACCGCCTTGGGCCGCGACTTCCTGGAGGTCTGGCACGAGATCCGCGCCGACCTGCTGCCCATCGTCGAGCAGGCCTATGCGGGTGAGTCCGTGCACATGGACGACATTACTCTGATCATGGAGCGGCGCGGGTACCGTGAGGAGACGCATTTCTCCTTCTCCTACACCCCCGTGCGCGATGAGAGCGGCACCATTGCAGGCTTCTTCTGCCCCTGCACCGAGATCACGGGCCAGGTCATGGCCGAGCGGCGGCTGGCGGCCCAGACCGAGCGCCAGCGGCGGCTGTTCGAGCAGGCGCCCGGCTTCGTTGCGGTGCTGACCCAGCCGGAGCACAGGTTCGAGTTCGTCAACCAAGCCTACCGGCGCCTGTTCGGTGACCGTGACTTCGTCGGCAGAAGTGTGCGCGAGGCCTTCCCCGAGCTCGAAGGCCAGGGCTTCTTCGATCTGCTCGACCAGGTTTACGCGACCGGCGAGCGCTTTGTCGCCCACCATCTGCCGATCCGCCTCCAGCGTTCGCCCGGTGCGGTTGTGGAGGAGCGCTTCCTCGACTTCATCTACGAGCCCGTACGGGATGAGGCCGGCCAGGTCACCGGGATCTTCTGCGAGGGCCACGACGTCACCGAGGCGCACCTCGCCCGAGCCGCCATTGAAACGAGCAACGCGCGCTACACAAGCGTGCTGGCCGCCATGAGCGAGGGGTTCGTCGTCCTCGACGAGGATTACCGCATCACCGAGATCAACGCCGAAGGCCTGCGCCTCGACGGTCGGCCCGAGAGCGAGTTGCTTGGGAAGACCCACTGGGAGGCATTCCCCGCCTCGGTCGGCACCTCGGTGGAGGCTGCCTATCGCCGGGCCATGACCGACCGTGTACCGGTGGAACTGAACCACCACTACCAGGATCCCTCTACGGGGCACGACCTCTGGCTGGCGCTGCGTATCTATCCGGTGCCTGGCGGGGTGGCTGCCTTCTACCGCGACATCAGCGAGCAGATCCGGGCCGAGGAGGCGCTGCGCCGGAGCGAGGAGCGCCTTCGCACCGCCTTTGCCATCAGCACGGTCGGGGTGCTGTTCTGGGGCGAGGGCTTCGCGCTGACCGAGGTGAACGACGCCTTCCTGCGCATGACCGGCTTCAGCCGAGAGGAGGCACTCGGCAAGACTTGGCAGGAGCTCACGCCGAAGGAGTTCTATTCGCAGTCCTGGCGGGCTGTCGAGCAGGTGACCACGCTGGGTGAGGCCACCCCGTACGAGAAGCAGTACTTCCGCAAGGACGGCTCCCGCTGGTGGGGCCTGTTCGCGCCACGCAAGGTCGGCGACGAGGTGGTGGAGTTCGTACTCGACATCACCGACCGCCGGAAGGCCGAGGCAGAGCTGCGCCGCCTCAACGAGGAGCTGGAAAGCCGCGTGATCCATGCTGTCGCAGAGCGAGAGAAAACCGAGGCGGCCCTGCGTCAGTCGCAGAAACTGGAGGCGGTGGGCCAGCTCACCGGCGGGGTGGCGCACGACTTCAACAACCTGCTCACGATCATCCGCTCCTCGGTGGAGTTCCTGCGCCGGCCGAACCTGCCGGAGGAAAGGCGGCGCCGGTACGTCGATGCAATCACCGACACCGTGGACCGTGCCGCCAAGCTCACCGGGCAGTTGCTGGCCTTTGCCCGGAGGCAGGCACTCAAGCCCGAGGTGTTCGACGTACCCGACCGCATCCGGGCGGTCACCGACATGCTGCGCACGATCGTAGGTTCACGCATCCGGATCGAGGCCGACATCGCCTGCGAACCCTGCCTTGTGGAAGCGGACGTCGTCCAGTTCGAGACGGCGCTCGTGAACATGGCGGTGAACGCCCGCGATGCCATGAACGGGGAGGGCACGCTGACGGTGCGCGTCGACGCCCTGGCGGAGATGCCGTCGATCCGCGGCCATGCGGGCGGCCCTGGCCGGTTCGTGGCGGTGTCGATCAGCGATACGGGGTCCGGCATTCCGGCCGACAAGCTGGGCCAGATCTTCGAGCCCTTCTTCACGACGAAGGAGGTCGGCAAGGGCACGGGCCTCGGCCTGAGCCAGGTCTACGGCTTTGCCAAGCAGTCCGGAGGTGATGTCGCCGTCGAGAGCCAACTCAACAAGGGCACGACCTTCACCCTCTACCTGCCCAAGGTCGAACACGAGGTTAGCCTGGAAGGGCCCGGGAGCGATCCGCGTGGGATCAATCAGCATGAGGATGGCCGCGGCCGGCGCGTGCTGGTGGTCGAGGACAACATCGAGGTCGGGCGGTTCTCGACCCAGCTTCTCCAGGATGTCGGCTACGAGACCACCTGGGCGGCCAACGGCGCCGAGGCTCTCAAGCTGCTGGAGGAGGACCACGCCCGCTTCGACGTAGTGTTCTCGGACGTGGTCATGCCCGGGATGAGTGGGGTCGAACTCGGACGGGAGATCCGGCAGCGCTATCCGCGGCTTCCGGTGGTACTGACTTCCGGCTACAGCCACGTGCTGGCCGAGCAGGGAACACACGGCTTCGAGCTGCTGCACAAGCCCTATGCCGTCGAGGACGTCTCGCGCGTGCTGCGGCGTGTGACGCACGGACCCATCTTGTCCCCCGATGTCGGGAGCGGCATGGCGGACGACGCCCGAACCAAGGAAGGCTGATGATCGGCGACGACACCCCGGTCGCCTATTTTCCTCGTCGAGGATAAGGCGATGATCGCAATGCAGGTCGGGGGTGTTGTTTCGGTAACTTGGCGTCAGGATATCCTGCGGTAGGCCCAGCGGCCCAACGCTTGCTGAAGCGTCTGCTGAAGAAGCAGGGCTGCCCACCGCGACGGATGATCGAGCCTCGTTCACACAAGGGGCTAAATCATCGCACGGAGAACTCGCATCTCCCGCTGCGAACGCGGCAACGGACGATGCAGGGCTTTTGGTCCGCAGGAGGCCTGCAGCGGGTTCACCCCGGTCGTTTCTGCTGTCAGGAACCTATTCGCTCCGCTTCGCTCGCAGCACTCTGCCCTTGCCGCCCACCTTCACCGCCTTCAGCCTATGGCGGCATGGAAAGCCGTGGCCAGCGTGCTCGCCTGCAACCAACAAAGCAGGGCTTGTTGCGGTCTCCTCAGGTTAACGTAACATCACCATGACGGCCTCTAGGCTGGATCGGCTGCAACACTGCCATATTCGCTAAGTCGTCAGGCGCGTCTGATCGAGGATCCACTCGCGGAAAGCGACGATGCCAGGATCATGACTGCGGCTCTCCGGATAAACAAGGTAATAGGCATAAGGCGGCGCGATCCTGACCTGAACGTCGAATAACGATATCAGGCGTCCCTGCGAGAGTTCGCCTCCGATCATATCCAAGTCAACAAGGCCAATGGCGTTGCCCTCGGTAACCGCTTGCACCACATGACCTGAGTCCGAGAACCCGACACATTGGCTGTCATCGAAGTCATCAATGCCCGCTGCAGCCATCCACATGCGCCAATTCGGCCATACCATACCGTCAGTTTTCCAATCGACGTAGCAAAGCGTATGCTGAAGCAGATCTCGCGGCTCTTCCAGTCTGACACCGGTCTCAAGCAGCTTTGGACTGCAAACCGCGACGATCACTGGTGCAAACAGACGCTCCGAGCGCGCGTGCTCGTACTTACCGGCGCCAAACCTGATCGCGACGTCGATATCGTCAGCGTCAAACTCTCGTATCTCATCCGAGATGTCGAACGTCAGCTGTAAGGACGGATGCTCCGCCCGAAACTGAGCAAGCCTCGGCAGGAACCAGTTCGATGCGAACCTTGCGCTCAATGATACCCGCAGGTGTTCCGACCCACGAGCCAACCGGCCGGCACGGACAGTGGCACGTTTGAGAGTACCCAAAGCGTCAGTAACAGCCTCGAGCATGACGACACCAGCAGGCGTTAGCTGAATGCTCCTGCTCGTCCGCGTGAAAAGCACCATGCCGAGTTGATCCTCGATTTCCTTGATCTGGTGACTGACCGCCGCAGGCGTCAGCCCAACTTCCTCTGCCGCACGAGTGAAGTTTAGGTGCCGCCCGGCAGCTTCAAATATTTTCAATGCCCGGGTTCCGGGCAGCATCCGGCTCATAGATCTTCAAGCCCTATTTGATGTTCCATCAAGAACTATTCGCTTCATAGAGCCTCTTCAATGAGAGAAAACCCTTCCATCGATAACGGTTGGACACCAGGCAGGAGATCTTCTCGTCCCGGTGCTGATCTTGAGGTCATCAAATGTCAGATCACAATGGTTCTTTTGTTGTTCAACGTAACGGGCAGCCGGCAACCGCCGAGGATTTGGCGCCGCTCGCCTTCGCTGGCTACGCTCATTTCACGGCGATGCAGGTACGTGGCGGCAACGTTCGAGGCCTTGATCTCCATCTGGAGCGGCTTCGGGTTGCCTCGATGGAGTTGTTCGGCCGGGCGTTGCCAGACGATCAGGTGCGGTCCTACCTGCGGGCGGCCGTGCGGAGTGGCCCTGCAGATGTGTCATTGTTGGCTACCGTCTACTCGCCGGCGGGCGAGTTTACGGTTGCGGGAGCTGAGGTGGCACCTGAGATGTTGGTACGAACCGGACCGCCATCTTCCGGGCCAGCGGGGCCCTTAGCTCTGGCGGTGGTTGAGTACGAACGGGTCCTCCCAGCCGTCAAGCATGTCGGGGAGGTCGCCAAAACGTACTTCCTTCGGCGTGCGGTGGGGCAGGGGTTCGATGACGCCGCATTCGTCGACCGTCAGGGCCGGCTCAGTGAGGGGACGATTTGGAATCTAGCCTTTTGGGACGGCTCAGCGGTGGTCTGGCCCGAAGCCGGGATGCTGTACGGCACTACCATGGGCATACTCCGCCGGCAGCTCGAACGTCTGGGAGTTCCTCAGCGCGTTGAGAAGGTGACGCTCGCCGACGTGGCGAAATTTTCGGGTGCCGTAGTCATGAACTCCTGGACCCCCGGGGTGGCTGTGAGCCGGATCGGCTCAGTACGCTTACCTGAGGCACCGGCTTTCCTAAATGTGCTTCATAAGGCGTATGAGGCTGAACCCCTCACCCCGGCGTGAGGGAACAGGACTGATCGCATCATCCGTTGAGACCAAGGGTTAGCCTCTCCCTCTCGTCTTGTCGTCAATGATCAATGGCGCAGCGAAGCCCTGCAGCGATCCGGCTTGGGAATTCTCATCGCCGCGATTTGGGCTCGTGGTGCCATTGGCACCTTGTCCGCCCGCCTGAAGAGGGCGGGCGTCATTCCCGTCGCTCGTTTGAACGGTTGATTTAAAGCGTGCCGATCCGGGTCAGGAGGACCTAGATCGACATATTTCGTTTCCGACCACGGCGTGATCACCCATTCCCCAGTATGGCCAACGACGATCACCTCTATTCTTGATTGGGTGTGGTGAGCGTGACCCCCGGTTCGTGCTCTTCGCGAGCACCTAGACGGGGCGCAGGAGGCTGTAACGGCCAACGATACGGGAAACCTTCTTCTTGGTGCCGTAGATCATGACCCCAATGTAGCGTAACTCGGCAGGATCTGTCTGGCGCACCAGCCGCTGAAACTCGGCATAATCGTTGGTCTGCTGACCTTGGGCTGGGAAGTCCACGACCTCCAAGCCTGCTGCTATGGCCTTGTCGCGCACCGCCGCCAAGTCGTCCGCCGGAGCCCCTAGCACAGGAATGCCGATTGGAATGAGTCCCGGATGAGCGTGGCCCGATGCATCGACCAAAGGCTCACCTGCCAGTTGGGGCTGGCGCATGCCCATCGTGAGCGCCATCACCGCAGCGGCATTGGCGGCGTTCCCGACCGGGAGGGTGCGATCAATCACGGCCACGCAGCGCATGGGCTCGGCTGTCAATTCCATTTCGCTTGTCACCCGGCGACCTCCGTGGCATTCCTTGACGCATACATGTTACTCGCATGCAAGCTATTTACCTTGTATACGAGATATATTCCTCGCATGCAAGCTACTTTGCGAACATGGAAGAGATCGCCTGAAGGAGGACGGGATGGAACGGCTTGAGGACTGTCTGAGCTTCGTCATCGGCAAGGCGCAGCAGCAGGTTACGAAGGCTTCCCGTGAGGCCCTGGCGCCATACGGCGTTACGCCCGTGCAATTCGCAATCCTGAAGGTGCTGTGGGAGCGCGATGGGCTGAACGGAGCCGAGCTCTGCTCCCGCCTCGTGCTCGACAGCGCAACCATGACCGGGCTCATTGACCGTATGGAGACTGGAGGGTGGTTGGAGCGCCGAGCAGATCCCGGAGGAGACCGTCGCATGAGCCGAGTTTATCTGACCAAGAATGGGGCGCAGCTTGAGAAACCTCTCAACGAAGCCATGGACCGGGTCAACGCGCAGTTTGTGAAAGTGCTCGGCAAAGACCGAGCCGCCAGTTTGTGGCGCGGTTTGGAGGCGATTGCAAATCTGTCGATCACGGAACGAAGAAGCCCGATACGGTGAGTGCCGCCGCCAAGGCTACCCTGACCGAGTGACGACTGAGGGATCAAGCCGAAGTGCGGCGAGCGGGGTGTTAGGGATAGCCTCTCACACAAGGGCTGACAGGGCACTGGTTGGACGCCCTTCCGCTAGTACTTTCGGCTGCAGCTTGACAGTTTAACGCCGCAGAGCAGCAGTTCATGCCATGTACTGGGGCAGTGCGGCCGCCAACGCATCGACCGCAAGGCGGACCTTCCGTGGCAAGTGAGGCGTCTGCAACCATAGCGCATAGCAGTCGTACAGAAAGCTCGGCTGCTCTGGCAACAGCGAGACAAGCGCACCTGCCTGAATCCTCTCGCGAACGAGCCAGAACGGGAGCCAAGCCAGCCCCATCCCGGCGGTCACGGCATCGGCGATCGCATCAAGATCATCGAGCCGCAGCCGGCTCTTTGGCGTGACCTCCGCCGGAGGCTGGCCATCCCGCGGAAACAGCCAGGGCGGGACAGGGCCCGACCGGCGGTAGACGATGGCCTGATGATGAGCCAGATCTTCAAGCTGCTCAGGTCTGCCGTGTCTCTCAAGATAAGATGGAGACGCGCAGACGATCATGCGCTGGCGGGCGACGCGGCGGGCGACCACCCCAGTCTTGTTCTCCAGATAGCCGGTGCGGATGGCAAGATCGTAGCCATCCTCCGCAAGGTCAGCGAAGCGGTCGCTGAACGATAGCTCCAGTTCCAGCGTCGGATATTGCCGAGCGAGCTCCAGCAGGATGGGGCTGACGCAGCGCCGTCCGAAATGCACCGGCATGGTGACGCGCAGCTTTCCGCGTGGTTCGGACAGATGATCAGCCGCGAGAGCATCTGCAGCCTCAGCCTCGGCGAGGACCACCCGGCAGCGCTCATAATAGGAGCGGCCAAAATCAGTTAGGCTCTGGCGGCGTGTGGTTCGGTTGATCAGGCGCACGCCCAAGCGCTCTTCCAAAAACCGAACATGTTTGCCGACCATCGGCCCGGAGAGATTGAGCGCGGCCGCGGCGGCCGCAAATGAGCCCAGGTCAACGGCTTTGACGAACACTGCCATGCTGGTCAGACGATCCATCATTGAAAACTCACAGTTCCGACTGTTCTGCCTGTGATGCTCTTTATCCGCTCTGGGCCTCGCGGCATAGCTTATTCAGTTCAATTATTTTGGAGTTGTGATAGATGGCACGGGTGGTTCGCTTTCACGAGCATGGTGGTCCCGAGGTTTTGCGCATCGAGAATATCAATGTGCCAGGGCCCGGTCGGGGCGAGGTTCAAATCCGGGTCAAGGCGTTAGGCCTGAACCGGGCCGAGGTGTTGCTCCGCACGGGCTCTTATATCGAGACGCCGACCTTTCCTTCTGGTCTTGGCCTGGAGGCAGCAGGGATTGTTGAAGCCGTCGGCGAAGATGTGGACGGTTGCGCGCTAGGTGATGCCGTCAGCGTGGTACCGCCGCCCTCGATGGTCCGCTGGCCGGCCTATGGTGAGCTTGCCACATTCCCGGCCGAGTTCGTCGTGAAGCACCCGCCGTCGCTCAGCTGGGAAGCAGCGGCCGCCGTTTGGATGCAGTACCTCACCGCTTACGGTGCCCTGATCGACATTGCCAAACTCCGCCGAGACGACTTCGTCGTGATCACTGCGGCGTCCAGCAGTGTCGGACTGGCCGCGATCCAGATTGCCAATCTGATTGGCGCGACCCCAATCGCGGTCACGCGGACGTCTGCCAAGAGGCAGGCGTTACTCGAGTTCGGCGCTACGCATGTCATCGCTTCAGCGGAGGAAGACCTGGAGGCTCAACTGATGAAAATTGCCGGCCCTGAGGGTGTACGAGTCGTTTTCGATCCGATCGGCGGTCCGATATTCGAGCCTCTCACGGCTGCCATGTCACGGGGCGGTATTCTCATCGAATATGGCGGCTTGAGCCCAGAACCGACACCCTTCCCACTGTTCACTGTCCTGAGCAAAATGCTGATACTGCGCGGCTATCTTGTCCACGAGACCATCGGCGATCCGGCGCGGTTGAAGGCCGCCAAGGCGTTCATCCTCGAAGGCTTAGCGTCGGGTACTCTAAAGCCGATCATTGCCAGGAC
The DNA here is from genome assembly GCA_035645515.1 of Microvirga sp. Taxonomy (GTDB): domain Bacteria; phylum Pseudomonadota; class Alphaproteobacteria; order Rhizobiales; family Beijerinckiaceae; genus Microvirga. The sequence goes on along the minus strand of DASQML010000069.1, from coordinate 16,615 downwards.
CTTTCCGTTCGAGCAGATTGTAGAGGCGCACCGCTTTCTCGAGTCGAACCAGCAATTTGGTAAGATTGTCGTGACCGTTTGACACTCAAGAATGCAGAATGCGGGTGCGAATTGTCATCGCCCAGTGAGGTCACCCGAGGGGCGACCTCACTGACCGACCCGTTTGCGGAAGACGCAGACCGGCCAAGGTCATCGATCGCTGACAGACGTCATCGTTCCGGACGGCTGCCAACACTTTGCAGCGAACGGCGGTCTGAGGCGCACCATGGCATCTCGGACCGCCGGGTAGCGCCCCCGTCAAGAGGCCGGCTGAAAGGCTGCGGAAGGTCAGTCGCTACCAACGGTCATGCACGTGCGGAGCGATCCGCGTCCGGTAGATGTCGCGCACGCATTCCATGATCGCGGGCGGGAGAGGAGCCAGCTCGCTGGATGCCGCGTTGGCGGCCGCCTGCTCGCGGTTCTTCGCTCCTGGGATAACCACCGACACCGCTTCTTCCATGAGGATCCAGCGCAAGGCGAACTGCGCCATGGAAGCACCGCCCGGCACGAGGGCGCGCAGTTCCTCCACCGCGCCCAGTGCCACTTCGAAGGGCACACCCGAGAACGTCTCGCCGACATCGAAGGCCTCGCCATTGCGGTTGAAGTTGCGATGGTCGTCGGTGGCGAACTGGGATGTAGCGCTCATCTTGCCTGTCAGCATGCCGCTGGCGAGCGGAACACGTACGATCACAGCGACGTCGCGGCGGAGCGCCTCCGGGAAGAACAGTTCGGCGGGACGCAGCCGGAACATGTTGTAGATGATCTGGACGGAGGCGATGTTTGGGAAACTGATCGCCTTCAGCGCCTCCTCGACCTTTTCCACCGATACGCCGTAGTAACGGATTTTCCCCGCTGCGACGAACCTGTCCAGCGCGTCGAACACCTCGGGCCGGTAGTAGACCTCAGTCGGCGGGCAATGGAGCTGGATGAGATCGAGGGCCTCGACGTCGAGATTGACGAGGCTACGGTCGATGAAGGCTTCGAGATTGGCCTTCGTGTAGCCGTCAGCCACATGCGGCGTCAGCCGGCGACCCGCCTTGGTCGCCACGATCGGCCTCTCGCCTCCGCGCTCCCTCAGGACGTCGCGGATGATCCGCTCGGAGCGCCCGTCGCCATAAACGTCGGCCGTGTCGATGAATGTCATCCCGGCATCCAGCGCGGCATGCAGGCTGGCGCGGGCGTCCGCCTCATCAACGTTGCCCCACGAGCCGCCGATGGCCCAGGCGCCAAAGCCGATTTCGGATAGGTTCCAGTTCGTGCGGCCGAAGCGCCTCGTCGCGATCGCCATGGCTAAACTCCACCTGAAGGGAATTGCGGTCTTGTCTCGCGGTCAGGGCATGAGTTGCCCGCCGTTCACCTCGATGATCTGACCGGTGATGTAACCGGACAGAAGGGAGGACGCGAGGAACAGGTAGGCACCGACGCAATCCTCCGGAGTGCCGACACGATCCAGGGGAACCGTGCGCCTCTGCGCCTCGAGCATTTCGGGGTCCGTGTACCGGTCGTGGAAGGGGGTGGCGATGATCCCGGGCGCAACCGCGTTGACCCGGATTCCGTCCCGGGCGAACTCCTTCGCGTGGCCGCGTGTCAGGGTCGACACGAAGCCTTTGGCCGCTGCATAGAGGATCGCGCCGTTGCCGCCGCCGTTGCGGGCCGCAATCGAGGTGGTGTTGATGATGAAACCGCCCTGGCGTCGCAGATGGGGCACGGCGGCCCGGGTTGCGGCAAGAACCGACCGTGCATTGAGGTCCATAACGCGGGCGTAATGGGCGTCGTCCATCGCGGCGGTGGGAAGGCGACCCAGCATGCCGCCCGCGTTGTTGATGAGCCCGTCCAAGCCCCCGAGAAGTCGGGCCGCCTCGTCCACGGCGCGCTCGCTCATGCCCTCCTGCGACACATCCGCTTGGACCGTAACGGCCGATCCGCCCTCTTGCCGGATCCGGGCGAGAAGGGCTTCGGCCGCGTCCCGGCTCTCGTTGTAGTGGATGGCGACCTTCGCGCCCTGTGCGGCGAAGGCATAGGCGACGGCGGCGCCGATTCCCGTAGAGGCGCCTGTGACGAGGACGGCCTTGCCTTCCAGGTCCGGAACCTTCAGCAACTCCCACATGGCGACTTACTCCTTGATGTCGATCCTGGCGCTTTATAGGGAACTTAGCCGTCGCCGGGGCAGGATGCGAGCCTTATGGCTTGAACGACCTTCGACGGAGCATAGGGAGGGCACCACCTCGTGCCATCCTCCCTGTACTCCGCCCTGTCAGACCTCGCCGCATTTCTCCGTCATCGTCCGTCGGCGCGCTTGTCCCTCCAGAGTCGCAAACCTTTTTCGAGGCTGTTTTAAAGCCGTGTTGCGGCCTGTGGGTGCCTCACTGCAACCGTCAGTGTCATCCTGACGATTGCTGGCATCGTCATGATGCCAGCAATCCTATTGCTCTTGTTGAGGCGGCTTCCACCTTACAGGCGGTCCGGTCGATGACCTTGAGGCCGGCCTTCGATCAGCGTTAACCCGCCGTCTTTTTTACGAACCTATCGTCGAACGTCACTGCGAGATCGACCTTGGCATCCTTCAATTCAGGATCAAGTGTTTTCAACATATCCATGACGCTCACCATGCCGTCCGGGGGGACGATGCCGGTTCGGGAATAGCTCTCCAGCGAGTTCTGGACCGCCTTGATGTAGAGCGGCTTGTCACCAAGGTGGTATTCGGGCGGCACTGTGTCAGCAACATCCTCTGGCTTGGCCGTCTGGAGCCATTTCAGCGACTTCATGAAAGCATTGACGAGTCGCTGGGTCGTCTCCGGATTTGCGTCGATGAAGTCCTTCTTAGCATAGAGCGTCGCGGCCGGGTTTGAACCTCCGAAGAGCGCCCGTGTGCCCCCTTCGGTGCGCGTATCAATGAGGACCGTGATATCCCCGTCCGAATCCAGCTTGGCTATCACGGGATCAAGGTGCGAGATCACATCGATCTCGCCCTTCTGCATGGCGGCTACGGCACTCGCGCCCGATCCGACGCCGATGAAGGCGGCGTCTGTCGGCTTCAGACCGGCCTTCACCATGGCGTATTGCGTGGTCAGAGCCGTGGAGGAGCCCGGTGCCGTCACGCCGATCTTAAGACCCTTGAAATCGGCAGCGGACTTGATCTGTCCCGCTTTGTCCTTTCTCACCGCGATCACGATGGCCGGGAATCGGCCGAGCTCGGCGATGGCCCGGACATCCTGGCCCTTCGCCTGCATGCGGATGGTATGCTCATAGGCGCCGGTAACCACGTCCACCGACCCGCCGATGAGGGCCTGGAGGGACTTGGCGCCACCGCCGAAATCGTTGATCTCGACGTCGAGCCCTTCTTCCTTGAAGAACCCCCTCCGCTCCGCGATCGTCAGCGGCAGGTAATAGAGCAGGGGCTTGCCGCCCACCCCCAAGGTGACCTTGCTCTTCTCGGGCTTTGCCTGTGCGAAGGCTCCTGGGCTCAGCCCCACAGTCAGAGCAGCTGCGCCCGCTCCGATGAGAAATGTACGGCGTTCCATCCTGATCTCCCTGCTTGAATGCAGATTGCGGCGGAGAAGGATTCCCTAACCCTGCATATTTGTCGATGGGGCAGGACGCCAGACCAGGAGCCGCCTTTCGATGAGGGTCACAAAGGCGTCGATGAGGATGACAAAGATCGAAAGGATGACCATGCCGGCGAACACCCCCGTGACATCGAAGACGCTCTCCGCCTCATGGATCTTGTAGCCGAGGCCCGCGGAGGAACCGAGATATTCCCCCACGACTGCACCTACAAGAGCAAACCCGACGGAGGTGTGCAAGGATGAGAACATCCAGGTCAGCGCCGCTGGCCAATAGACATGGCGCAGGAGCTGGCGTTCGTTCATGCCAAGCATGCGCGCATTAGCCAGCACCACAGGGCTCACCTCGCGCACGCCTTGGTACACATTGAAGAATACGATGAAGAAAACCAGTGTGAAGCCAAGAGCCACCTTGGACCAGATGCCCAAGCCGAACCATAAGGCGAAAATCGGTGCCAGCACGACGCGCGGTAAGGCGTTCGCAGCTTTGATGTAGGGATCGAACACAGCAGCAAGCAGCTCGCGCCGGGCGAACAAGAAGCCGAATAGGATGCCGCCTCCGGCTCCAAAGGTGAAGGCGAGGATCGTTTCGAGCAGTGTGATCCAGAGATGCCTCCAGATCTCGACAGAGGTGAATTCCTTCCAGACCCGCGCGAGAACGTCGGCAGGTGTCGAGAAGAAGAACTGCGTCTGCTTGGTCGGGGCCAGAATGGGATAGGACGTCAGGACGTGCCAGAGCAGGAGGAATCCGAGACCGACCGCAATCTGGAGCAAGACCAACTTCACCCGGTTCATGCGGAAGCTCCCTCTCCTTGCGCATAGGCCTTCTGCACCTCGATGCGGAGGCTGGCCCAAATCTCCTTGTGAATGTGATGGAAGGCCGGTTCGAGCCGGATCTCGGCAATGTCGCGTGGACGTGGCAGGGTGACTGGGAAGTCTCCGATAATGCATGCAGCCGGGCCCGCCGACATGACCACCACCCGGTCGGCAAGGGCAATCGCCTCTTCCAGGTCGTGTGTAACAAAGAGCACCGCCTTGCGATCAGCCGCCCAAAGATCCAGGAGGAGGTTGCCCATGATCTGCCGGGTCTGTGCGTCAAGCGGGCCGAAGGGCTCGTCCATCAGAAGGATTTCGGGGTCGCGGATCAGCATCTGTGCCAGAGCGACCCGCTTTCTTTGCCCACCCGAAAGCATGTGCGGGTAGCGGTCCATGAAAGCAGCCAAGCCAACCCGGCGCAGCCACTCGCGCGCCTTCATCTCCGCATCGATGCGGGCTACACCTTTAGGTTCCAGAGCAACCGCCACATTCTGAAGTGCCGTTTTCCACGGCATCAGGGCGTCCTGCTGGAAGAGATAGCCTGCCCGTGCATTGAGGCCGTGCAACGGTGTTCCAAAGACCTCGACATGACCGCTCGATGGCTTGAGCAGCCCCGCAGAAGCATTGAGCAATGTGGATTTGCCACAGCCGGTTGGTCCGACAATCGCGATGAATTCACCCGGCTGTACTGCAAGGTCAATGCCTTGCACGGCCGTGTATCCGCCCACCTTCGGGCCGAAGGTAATGGCCATACTGCGGAGCGAAACGGCTGAGGCCGTGGGTGACGTCGGCATGAGGCTGGCTTCTTCTTGCGCCTGTCAGCGGCGCTTGCCGCCATCCTAGAGGTCCACACTTCGATGGCAAGGGGACTCAAGGCGCAGGTAGAGGCCGATCCCACAGCCTTACATGATCCCTTGAGCCCCGGTCCGGCTCCGTCACATCTGACGCTACCGTTCGGCGCCTGACAGGAATTATGCGAATGTCGCCATCTGGCACTCCTGAGACGTAGGCGTTTGGTCCGCTTCGGAGCCTTGGAGCTGACGTTCTTTGAGCGACCGGAACGTGAATGGTTGACCCTATGCCGACCTTCCGGACCGGAGGTATGAGCGAGTAAAACGGGACGGTAAACCGTTGGTGGTTATACTTTAAAACCTGAGCCGCTCGCTGGCGTGTCAGCTTGTGACGACGGGTATCGTCCGATTTCCTCCCAAGGCGGTTATGTGCCTTCTTCATTGAGGGGCTCAAGCAACACTTAATGCATTAATGTCATTTATATTATTACTAAGTGTTTCTACGCATTGATCTTCAGACGTTAGGTTTGGAAAGGTGATGCACTTATTTTTCTGCACACCATGGGTTTGCTTGCTTCGCGCGATGCGGAAGCTTCATGGAAGTCATAAACAGTAGGTCAAAAACAAGTTTCTGAAATTAATAACAATTTCTTGCCTGAAAAAGCATAACTGGGGCACAACAACAATGAAATTTCTGATTAATTTGTCGATTGGCAAAAAGCTATTGGCGGCCTTTTGCTTGATTATCCTGGCCTCCACCGCAACCACCCTGTTGAACTACCAAAACCTGAGCGTCATTCGCGACACTGAAGAGTGGACGAGCCATACGTACTTGGTGCTCGAGAAGCTGAATGGGGTCACGGCCGCAATGGTCGATCAGGAGACCGGCATCCGTGGCTACTTGGTCTCAGCCGATCCGAAGTTTCTCGAACCCTACAAGAGCGGTATCGAGAACTACGGTCGCGCATTTAGTGAGATTAAGACGCTGACCTCTGACAACGCACAGCAGCAGACCCGCCTCGCAGAACTCGACCGCTTTGCCCAATCTTGGCGTACCGAAGTGGCTGAGAAGGAGATTGCCTTGATGGCCAGCGCGGGCACTCGCGAGCAGGCCCGCGCCCTGGAGGCGAGCGGCGCTGGCAAGACCGCGATGGATGGCATCCGTCAGAAGGCAAAGGAAATTGAGCAGGCAGAACGCGCGCTCCTAGGTCAGCGTGCACAGGAGTCGCAGCAGGCTCATTCGTCCTCGATGATCACGGCGCTGATTGGGATGGCCGCACTCATCGGTATCGCGATTGTAACAGGGGTCTCCCTGAGCCAGGCGATTGCCCGTCCGATCCGGCTGATGACGGAGGCAATGAACAGCCTTGCGTCAAACAACCTGAACATTGCGATTCCCGGTGTCGGCCGCCGGGACGAAGTCGGATCGATGGCATCTGCGATGTCGATTTTCAAGGACGCGCTGATTGCGAAGAAGGAGGCTGACGAGGCTGCTGCTCTCGAGGCGGACGCCAAGATGCGCCGCGCTCAGGTCCTGGACCAGCTAACCAAGAACTTCGAGCGCAATGTTTCGTCATTGACGCAAGGCCTGTCGTCGGCCGCCACCGAGATGGAGGCTACCGCCCAGTCAATGACTCATGTGGCCGACCGGACCAACAACCAGACCGTCAGCGCAGCCTCCGCGGCCGAGCAGACTTCCGCCAACGTACAGACCGTCGCGGCGGCGACGGAAGAGCTCTCCATCTCGATCCGCGAGATTACCGCCCAGGTGAGCCACTCGTCCGTGGTAGCAGAACGCGCGGTCGCCGGTACCCAGCGCACCAGCGCCACCGTGCAGGAGCTGGCGGCCTCGGCCGAGCGCATTGGCAACGTGGTGCAGCTGATCAACACCATCGCAGGCCAGACTAATCTGCTCGCGCTGAATGCCACCATCGAGGCGGCACGTGCGGGTGAAGCCGGCAAGGGCTTTGCCGTGGTGGCAAGCGAGGTAAAGGAACTGGCGACGCAAACCGCCAAGGCTACGGACGAGATCTCGCAGCAGATTGCCTCGGTGCAGCAGGCGACGCAGCAGACGGTGTCGGCGATCCAGGAGATCGCCCGCACGATCACCGAGATGAGCCAGATCTCCACCTCGATCGCGGCCGCCATGGAGGAGCAGGGGGTCGCCACGGCCGAGATCGCCCGCAACGTCCAGGACGCCGCCCGCGGCACCGAGCACGTCACCGGCAACATCGCCGAAGTGCGTCACGGGGCCGGCGAGACGGGAGCGGCTGCCAACCAGGTGCTGGGCGCCGCCCAGGAACTAGCGCGCCATTCCACCGATCTCGGACACGAGGTCGCCAGCTTCCTCCAGGGTGTAAAGGCTGCGTAAGAGTTGGGAGGCGCTATGCAGGATAGGACGAGTTTGCCATACGCTTGCTCGCGCTCTGTCTTGTGAGTAACCTCGAGAAAAGGGCCGCTGCTTGCAGCGGCCCTTTTCTTACATAGAAGGCATTGCTCGAACCTTTGCAGCCAATACCGCCGCTCGAATGTTGCGGTATTAAAGATGTCAGGTTCCAGGTTGCACTCGGCCTAATGTCCTCCTTTGGCACGAGGCGGACCTTACCGGGATTACCGCATCGGTGGCATGAGCAGGCCTTCATTGACGTCTAATCTACATCACACCTCGACCAAGTCCTTTTCCATCGAGAAATTGTGGATCAGGACACTGTTAATCTGGAAATCCCGACGCTCGATCACGGCAAAGCCCCGACGGAGGAAGAAGCGCCGTGCTGCTTCACTGGCCTCGACGTACATTCGGGCCAGCCCGGATCCTCGGGCATGCCGCTCCAGAGCGCCATAGACCTCCAGCGCAGTGCCGGAACCTGCGTGCTCTGGCGCGCAATAGAAGTATCCGATGTGCCCGTCAGCTTCGATGTCGCCGAAAGCGAGAGGGCGCCCATTGTCCCCGACCGCCAGCAGAACGGTACGGCCGTCCCTGCATCTTGCACGCATCGCTTCAACACTAGGAGCAAGTGACAACCACGCCTCAACCTGCTCGGTTGAATAATCCTTAGGGCCTATGCTGCGGACCGACGCGCTGTACAGCTCTACGAGTTCCGGAGCATCGGCGTCCTGGTACACACGGACGTGCATTTCGTTTTCCTTGTCGGGGGCGCTACACGGATCCGAGCCACTGGCGCGCGGCATCCCGGTTGTCGAAGTACTGCAGGATCAAAGCCTCGGGATCCAGCTTCTGGCCGACGCTCTCGACGGCGACCCGGTTGAAATAGAACACAGGTGTGATCATCGCGACGGTCCGAAGTCCTGCGTCCATGGCCCGGGGAATCCAGTTGTTTGACAGCCAATGCTGATCATCGGCTCCAATGAGCACGAATTCCTTGATGTCTCCAAGCAGCTTGTTGGCTCGTCGTTCGGTGAGAACGCCGAGGATATGCTCGTTGCCTTCCCGAAACTCACGGCTGGTGGCGTAGCCCCTCCAGGTCATGGTTACACAGGAAACTTCCGCGTCATAGCCGACTGTGAGCGCAAAGCTCGGATCTGCGATGGATGGGGTCATGGCGCCGCTCGCTGGACTTAGGCAGGTCAGGATGTTAATGTAATGAGAATTACACTTCTATCGGACAGGCTTAAAGTCAAGTGCCACAAGCAGGAAAGTCCCAGAACGACAGACGGAGCCGCCGTCGAGATGCTATGCTGCGGGCTGCTGCGGAGGTGTTTCTGGAGCAGGGCTATGAAGGCGCTCGTCTTGAGCAGGTGATCAGCCGGTCGGGCGGTTCGCTCAGCACCCTGTATGCGGAGTTCAAGAGTAAGGAGGGACTGTTCGCCGCCCTAATACACGAGATCTGCCATGCGATGGTCTGTGCTCTGCCAGACCTCGATGAAGGCGCTGCCACCCCTACGGATGAAGTCTTGCTCCGTTTCGGTCTCGAGTACATGCGGCTTCTGCTCGAACCTGTCAGCCTCGCTTTGTACCGTATCGCCATGAGCGAAGGAGCACGCCGCCCGGAACTCAGCCATGCAATCTACGAGGCTGGGCCTGGCGCCGCCTCATTCCGGCTTTCCGAATATCTCGAACGTCAGCACGCTAGAGGTGTCCTCGAGATCGTCGACCCTGGTCTCTCGGCACGACACTTTCTGGAGATCGTCAAAGGAGACCTGCACCTTCGAGCCTTGCTTGGCGTCGGTGCTTTGCCTTCCAAAGAGGAGATCCGGGCGTGCGTGGCTTCGGCCGTACGCACATTCCTTGTGGGTGTCTCGTCAGGCCGTAGACAGTCATCGTGAATGCACAGGGCATCCTAAGCACCCAAGGTCAATCGCGCGGCGCCCCTGGGGATTGAGTGAAACAGACCAAGGTGAGAGCCTGCTTAGGGTGGGAGCTCTGCATGTCTGTGCCGGATGGTAAACCCTCTCGTCTAGGCCCGCGCTGATTTTACATATCGAACGTAAGATCAGCTTTCCTTGGTGCGGTCACGCGAGGGGAGAGGGAGGGTGTTGCGCCAGGGCAGTGCAACCAGTCCTGCCTCTCGTTGCTTGATTACGCTATCCACTCGTACAAAGCGTCCGGCTCTTTCTCCTCATTTCCGGCGCCGTCGGTCGTCTCTATCAGACGGAACCCATGTCTCTCATAAAAGCTGATTGCGGGGGCGTTTCGTTGGAAGACCCATAACCGCAAGGGTGAGTAAGCCTCCATGGCCTTTCTCAACAGCATGGATCCAACGCCCTTCCCCTGAACTTCCGGGCTGACATAGAGATGGCTCACACAGCCCTCGCGGAAGCCGCAGTAGCCTTTGATCGAGCCTTCAGCATAGACCCACACCTGATGCTCAGGGAAGAAACGGTTTGTGAAGTACCAGAGATCTTCCTCTGGTGTGTGCAGATCAGGCAGAAAGGGTAAACACGTCCGTACGACGTAGCGGTGGAGCCGCGCTACCTCACCAGCCTCCTCGAAAGAGGCTTTTCTGAGGGTTTTCGGCAAGGATGCTGAGTTCGTGTCCTGGTCCATATCGGCACCCTGCATCGCAGCTATCCAGCACTTACATCAAGGGTATGAACCTCGAGAGTCTCTGTCATCTGCTCCCCCAGCAGAATGCCCTTTGTAAGGATCTGTTGCACGGTGTTCATGTACATGTGCAAATGATCCAGTGCACCGACGTCACTCATGCTGTGCCGGAGGGTCATAACAATGCAACTGTCACCGCTGTGTCCCATGATCACCCTGGCATAGCCCTGCTGCTGGCGGAACATAGGGGGTGAAACTGCTCGAGCGAAATCTTCGTACTCGCCAGCGTGGCGCGAATCGACAGCAGTTCGCCAGATCCGTTCGATCATGCGGCAGAACCTGAAGGTAAGTTGCCTACGCGTTCTCATTCGGAGAGAGGTTCTAACAAGGATTCTGATAAGAGCACCGGTGCGGTTTTGTCACTGTAGTCAACAGAATTGTGAGAGTGACATCCTTGGCACCATCGCATTTCTCGCAATGGCAGGGGTGACGGCTTCGTCACCAAACAGCTGCCAGACAAGCAGCATCCGGTTGAACCAGGCCCATGAAGTGCATCATTCTCACCGACATCAATGGCTTGCCGACCGAGGAGACCTGCTTGCTGTCCGGCTCGGATAGGCTTCTCTCGGTCGAAAGAGTGGGCTTGGCTGAGCTTCTCGGCATTTCCTGCCAGGGCGAGGATCTTCATCGCGCTCTCGTCGAAGGCGGCTTCGATGTGGCTGCCACAAAAGCGCTTGACCTCTTCAAGGAAGCGGACATCGGTCTGGGCTACAGCTCCGGCGGAGCTGTCCTCTGGAAAAGCGTTCTGTGCGGTCTTCAGTTGCAGCGCCTCGTTTGCATCTCCTCGACACGCTTGAGAGATGAGGATCCGAACAAGATGACCATTCCAACCCTTACGGTTTTCGGCGGCCGGGATGCCGCTCGTCCCCCTGCATCCTGGGGCACAGGCGGCAACCTTCACGTGCTGCATCTCCCGCGGGCCGAGCATGCGTTCTACGGCTCCATGGAAGCGGACTGGCGGAAGTGCCGCGAATCGGTTCTGGACTTTCTACAACTCAACGGCATCGAGGCCTGAATGGGGTTGCCAGTGGGACCTCGGCTTGATTGCCTATGGACTTGCACCTATGGAGCGCACGGAATGCTGACCATCCGTCCATCACGTCCCGACGACACCAAAATTATGTTCAACATCTGGCATGCCGCTGTGCAGGCGACCCATAACTTCCTGAGCGAGCCTGATTTTGAGTTCTTTTCCAACATGGTTCGGACCGACTACCTGCCTCATGGCCGGTTCTGGGTCGCCGTTGATGCCTCAGACACACCTGTTGCCTTCATGGGCATGACAGGGCCGATGATCGACGCCCTCTTCGTTGCCCCGGATCAGCACGGCAGAGGGATCGGACGTCTGCTCGTTGAGCACGCCCGTGGCTTGGAAAGTGGCTTGGCCGTTGACGTCAACGAACAGAACGAGGGAGCCCGCGCCTTTTACCGGAGGATGGGGTTCAAAGAAGTTGGCCGCTCGGAGCTGGACGGCACAGGTCGCCCTTACCCGCTGATCCACATGAAGATGGTGGCTTGAGGCTCCGCTGCTTCCAAATCGAGCAAGCAACTGCCACAGGGATGAATTCGTCGTTCACCTGTCCTGATGGAGAGCTTTCGGTACTTGATATGGAAGGTGAACGCAGGAGACTGGACCCTCAGCCTCATCGATCCAAAGCTCGTCCGCTGCGAAGAAGTGGTCGCCCTTCACAAAATCCGAAATTCCAATAGCCGTGAGGGCAATCTTGTAGAACCGCCTGCTTGCATCGAGGTTCGCAACCCGCAGGTGCACGTGATCAATCAAACGGCGTCTGTGAAATTCCATTCGCTTTCTCCATTTCTTTCGATAGGCTCCGCTCCCGGATCAGGCACGGTCGTGGCGGATCGCGTGCCACGCGGCCGCGAGCATGATCGCCATGCCGGCCCACTCGTGGGGCAGCACTACCTTGTCCACGACGGCCGCTCCAAGCAGCACGGCGCTCGCAGGCTCCAACGAGGCCCCACGGTAGCGATATCCACGATCCATCATGTGGACAGACTGGAGCACAACTATACCAGCCAACGGAACTCCGCACCTGTCACCCTCGCCCTAACAAAGCGGCGATGCCGAGGAACGGGAAGCCCTGAATGGCGCGCCGGAAGCTTCTGACCTTTGATGAACGCTAGGCTTTGCTCCGCATTCCTGACGACGAGGAGAGCCTAATCCGGCACCACACTTTGTCGCCGCAGGATCGTCTCCAACCCGAAGTCCGCCGGCGCTCTCACAATCAGCTCGGCTATGCGGTCCAGCTCTGCATCATGCGCTATCCAGGAGTCCTGGAGATGGGCGAAGACCCGCCCGCTCCGGCGGTCTCATGTGTGGCCGAGCAACTGGGGATCGCCCCTGGGTATCCTCGCGTCCTATGCACGCTGCATCCCGCCTCGCTTTGAGCACAGTCACCGCTTGGCGAAGTACCTGGGCGTTCGGATCGCGTTGCCTATGTGGGAGGATCGCCCAGGGCTTACTCCGAGGTCAGGATCATTGCGGCCGACAGGCTGGTGGTGCTGCCGGACGGCATCTCGAACCAACAGGCCGCCGCGATGATGCTGAAGGGTCTGACGGCCCAGTACCTCATCCGGCAGACCTCCCACGTCAAGGGTGGCGATACCATCCTGTTCCAGGTGGCCGAGGGGCGTCGGTCTGCTCGCGTGCCAATGGGCGGGGGCGCTTGGGCCGATAAGGCCGATGCCCAAAACGGCGACTGAAACGGAAGATGCACTGTCCGTTATTGGAAGCTCCTGATGCTGTGGATTAAAGAAGGTATTTTGTTGAACGGACGTTCCATAATTGGTCAAGAAAACGCCCAGTCTACTCGATTTCGGATATCGTCTGGTCAATAAGGGCAAGCAGCATCTTGCGCTCCTTCAGTGTCGCTGTCCTTGCTAGAATGCGCAGCCCCTGGACAGCGCTCAAGACGAAGTGAGCAAGAGTTTCAGCACCCGTGCTGTTGCGAATTTTGCCTAAGGCCTGTCCGCGCGTGATTACATCCTTGATTTCGTCAATCAGAATGCGGAAGTTCTCACGAACAAGCTCGGCTACCTCGACTGCACTATTCGTCGCGAGACACCCGCGCTTCTCCGATGACTTGAAATCAGGTCTAACAGGCTACAGGCGGCCGCACTCCAATTCGCGTGCGAGGAAGTCGATGAACAGTCGCGTCTTTGCGGGCGTGAGTTTACTTCCATGCCACACTGCATGGATCGGCACGGTGGGCGGCTCAAACGGGATGAGAACGAGTTCCACGACGCCGCGATCGACAAGATCGCGGATTTGCCAGAGGGGCGTAAAGCCAATCCCCAGCCCCTGGGCCACGGCCGCATAAGTTGTGGCCGTATCGTCGGCCCGGAACCGCCCGTTCACCCTCACAGTCCCCGGCTTGCCATCAATGAGAATGGGCCAGGCATCGTCCTGCCGATCCGTGCTTCTGATCACGCATTGATGGCGTGATAAATCGTTGGGGTGCTGAGGTCGCCCGTACCTGTCAAAATACTTTGGAGAGCCAAAGAAAACCCGACGTAGCTCTCCCAGGCGTCGGGCCTTGAGGCTTGAATCCGGCAGGTGGCCGATCCGCACCGCCATATCGAGTCTATCGTCGGCAAGGTCGACGAACCGGTCCGAGAGCGCGAGTTCAATCCTGATCTGCGGGTGGCGCTCCATGAACCTTGCAACGACAGGAACGAGGTGGGCTGGCCCGAACAGGACCGAAGCTCCGATTCGCAACAGACCCGAAGGCTCCGCATGTTGGCTCGCCGCCTCAAGTCTGGCGTCATTCAGTTCTTGAAGAGCAGGCTTGACGCGCTCGTAGAAGGCTCTTCCAGCCTCCGTCGGTTGTGACAGCCGGGTCGTGCGCTGTATGAGTTCGACGCCGACGCTGTGCTCCAGAGCCGCCAAGGATCGGCTGATCGCCTGGAGCGAACGGCCCAGGCGGCGCCCGGCGGCGGTGAGGCTGCCTTCGTCTACGACGGCCAGGAAGGCCTCTAGATCATCAATGCGTTCCATTATTCTCTCATATCGCGAGAGAATATATATTCCGAAGTGAACATTCTCTCCAGCCCCAACCTAGACCATGTTTGGCCACGACATGGGCAGCGTCATCTCGGCTCGCCCGTCTGTGTGGAAGGACAATCCATGCCGCAATCCAATCCAACCATTCTTGTCGTTGGAGCAGCGGGCCGGTTTGCTCGCCTCGTCGTGCCGGAGCTTGCCCGCCGTGGCGCCTCCGTCAGAGCATTCGTACGTGATCAGAGCAAGGGAGACATCGCTCGTGCGAATGGCGCGGCAGAAGTCGCTGTCGGTGATCTGCGCGACAGATCAAGCCTCGAACGGGCAATGGATGGTGTCGACGGCGTGTTTCACATCGGACCGGCATTCGTGGCAGACGAGGCCGATCTCGGGATCGGTGTCGTCGAGGCTGCGAGGCGGAGCGATGTCCGGAAGATCGTGTTCTCTTCCGTCATACATCCCACGCATATCCGGCTTGCCAACCATGCATCGAAGATACCCGTCGAGGATGCGATCTTTGCGTCTGGAATTGACTACACCATCCTTCATCCGGCGATGTTCTTCCAAAACATCGCCGGGGGGTGGCAATCCGTCATCGAGCGAGGTGTATTCGCGGAGCCGTTTCCGATCCAGAAGCGAGTCGCTCGTGTGGATTATCGGGATGTTGCCGAAGTTGCCGCTATTGCGCTCACGGAAGACCGGCTTGCCTACGGCACGTTCGAGCTCTGCGCCACCATGCTTGATCGGAGCGAGATTGCCGCGCTGATGGGCGAGGTCCTCGGCCGACCTATTGTGGCCGGTGAGGCGCGATTCGACGAATGGGCTGCACATGTTCCTCTAGAACCTGACCAAAAGGAACTCCTGGCAAAGGTCTTCGAGTCCTATGCCGTGTCAGGATCCGGTGGTAACAGTCTGGTCCTGTGTGCCGTTCTTGGCCGGGAGCCCAGGTCCCTGCGCCAGTATATCGAGGATCTCGCATCCTCAGCGCGTTGAGGCCCGCAAGCCCGAGGGTACAACAATGATGATCAGGATTTGACCCATGACCTCTGCCGAAGCCGCCACTCTAGGGACAAGAAGGAAGCTTCCCGCTCGCTATGCCGCCATTCTCACCCCGCTCATCATCTCGATATTGATGTCGTGTATTGTCTCGGGAGTTTCGACGGCCAAAAGTCTTGGTTTTGCCGAGAGCTTCCTTGCAGCATGGATGAGTGCCTGGATAGCCTCCTGGCTGGTTGCCTTTCCGACGCTACTGGTCGTGCTGCCAATCGTCCGTCGCATCGTGGGAGTTCTCGTGCAGCCAGCCCGCACGTAATGCAGCAATCTCAATCCGGCCGAGGTCACCCTTGAGGGTCAAGCGGCGATTAGGTTCTGGTGGTCGGCAGGTCCTTGTTGGGGGGGCGATGCGCTGCGTTTATACGGGCAAGAGACGAAATCGGCGTCGGACACACGTCATGTGTGTCAAGATCACTGTCAATTCTGTAGGGCAGTGAGGGCGGCGCAGATCCGCACTACAACCCCTCTGCGGTCCCGGCCCCGTGCAGCGCGTCGTAGGAACTCTTGGGGTGCTACCTGGCTGCCGGTGGCAGAACGCAAGCGTAAACTTCGGAAGCGGGAGAAGCAGCATGCGTCGGCTATCTTCGTTGGTAGTCACCGAATGTGTGAATAACGATAGCCACCTGTTGACAGGTGGTCACGTCGCTCACGCTACATTGCGTAGCAGCGCGTAATACTGGCGCCGCGGCGCCTCTTCTCTCGTGGGGCAGGCAGTCTCCTACAATTTCGGTAGGGCCTCGGATCGCACGTCAATACGGATGCGGGGCGAAGCGAAGTTCCCTCTGGAAGCATCGCGCAAGTGGCTGTGATCATGCTTGCGCGGCTGTTGGGACGGAATGTCCGCAACTCGACGCACGACCTTTCCGTCCCCCCGGAATCGCGAGCTGTTTCATCATCGCGCTTGGTCTGCATAACAAAAGAAAGCGGATCTCGGGATGCTCAACTTTCCCGTAGCCGTCTGAGCCAGGATCGATCTTCAACTGCCTGTCTTGACATCATCCAGCTGCCAAGTCGCAAGAGCATGCCGTAGTTCAGCGGCAGGGACAGGACGTCCCAGCAAGTAACCCTGGACCTCGTCGCATCCGTCCAACCGGAGGTGCTCGAGTTGCTCAAGCGTCTCGATCCCTTCGGCGACTGTCGTGTTTCCGAGGCTCTTGCCCAGGCCTGTGATGGCGCGAACGATGGCAGTGGAATGCTTGTTTTCGCCAAGCTCATGCACGAAGGAACGGTCGATCTTGATCTTGTCAAAGGGGAACGAGTGCAGATAGCT
>DASQML010000068.1:0-113539 GCA_035645515.1 Microvirga sp. | reverse complement strand
GTGTCCGCCTCAAAGAACCGTGCGCGAGGAGCCGTCGGGTTCTTCACATCGACACACACGAGCCGGACGCCTCCTCGCGCCCTCCCTCGATCTCACACCCTCGGGCACTCACGCCGCGAGGACAATCACGCTCGCCCGCTTCTTGGAAGCCCTCCGGCCGGCATCCGCTTGCCTCTGGAAAACGCTTCGAAAACCTTGAAAAATGTGCGGGAAACCGCCATCTAAGGGGCTGATTTCAGTTGGATTCGCGGGCTGCCCTTGAGGCTTGACGAAGCGGCAATCGAGCCGCCTCTCGCGAAGGGGCAAACCGTTTTAAGAAAGATAAACCTTGACCGATCCGAACGATATCCGCTCCGGCGGCCCCGGCGGGGACCAGCCGGCCAGCGACATCAAGCCGATTTCCATCGTCGACGAGATGAAGCGCTCCTATCTCGATTACGCCATGAGCGTGATCGTGAGCCGCGCTCTCCCGGACGCGCGCGACGGCCTGAAGCCCGTGCACCGGCGCATTCTCTATTCGATGCACGAGAACGGCTACACGCCGGACAAGAAATACGTGAAGTCCGCCCGCATCGTCGGTGACGTGATGGGTCAATACCACCCGCACGGCGACAGTGCGATCTATGACGCCTTGGTGCGCATGGCGCAGGACTTTTCGCTGCGCCTCATGCTCGTGGACGGACAGGGCAACTTCGGCTCCGTGGACGGCGACCCGCCGGCGGCGATGCGCTACACCGAGTCCCGCCTCGCCAAGGCGGCGATGCCGCTGCTCGACGACATCGACAAGGACACGGTCGATTTCACCCCCAACTACGACGAGTCCAAGTACGAGCCCTCGGTTCTGCCTGCGCGCTTCCCGAACCTGCTCGTCAACGGCGCGGGCGGCATTGCCGTCGGCATGGCCACCAACATGCCTCCCCACAACCTGGGCGAGGTGATCGACGGCTGCCTGGCCTATATCGATAATCCCGGCATTTCGGCCGAGGAACTGATCGAGATCATCCCCGGTCCGGATTTCCCGACGGGTGCGTTGATCCTCGGCCGTGCGGGAGCGCGCTCGGCCTACACCACGGGCCGCGGCTCCATCATCATGCGGGCCAAGTCCGAGATCGAGGAGATCCGCAAGGATCGCGAGGCGATCATTTTCACCGAGATCCCATATCAGGTGAACAAGGCGTCGTTGATCGAGAAGATCGCCGAGCTCGTGCGCGAGAAGAAGATCGAGGGCATCGCGGACCTGCGCGACGAATCCGACCGCGACGGCATGCGCATCGTGGTCGAGATCAAGCGCGACGCCATGGCGGACGTGGTGCTCAACCAGCTCTACCGCTACACTCCCCTGCAGACGAGCTTCGGCGCCAACATGGTGGCGCTCAACGGCGGCCGTCCCGAGCAGATGACGCTCAAGGATCTGATCGCCGCCTTCGTGGACTTCCGCGAGGAAGTCGTCTCCCGCCGCACCAAGTTCCTGCTCAACAAGGCGCGCGAGCGCGCTCACGTGCTGTGCGGTCTCGCCATTGCGGTGGCGAATATCGACGAGGTGATCCGCCTCATCCGCACCGCGCCGGATCCGAACGCCGCCCGCGAGGCCCTCATGGGCCGCGACTGGCCCGCTCACGACATCGCGCCGCTCATCGCTCTCGTCGACGATCCGCGTCACAAGATCAACGAGGATGGCTCCTATCGTCTTTCCGAGACGCAGGCCCGCGCGATCCTTGATCTGCGCCTGCAGCGACTGACCGCCCTCGGGCGCGACGAAATCGGCGACGAACTGTCCAAGCTCGCGGCCGAGATCTCCGATTACCTCGAGATCCTGCGCTCGCGCGCCCGCATCATGGGCATCATCAAGGACGAACTCACCGAGATCAAAACGGCCTTTGCCACGCCGCGCAAGACGCAGATCGTGGACTGGGATTCCGACGTGGACGACGAAGACCTCATCGCCCGAGAGGATATGGTCGTGACGGTCTCCCATGCCGGCTACATCAAGCGCGTGCCGCTCTCGACCTACCGGGCGCAGCGCCGCGGCGGCAAGGGCCGTTCCGCCATGGCGACCAGGGACGAGGATTTCGTCACCCGTCTCTTCGTGGCGAACACCCATACGCCGGTGATCTTCTTCTCGTCCGAAGGACAGGCCTACAAGGAGAAGGTGTGGCGCCTGCCGCTCGCTGCTCCGAACGCCAAGGGCAAGGCGCTGGTGAACATGCTGCCGCTCTCACAGGGCGAGCGCATCACCACCATCATGCCGCTGCCGGAGGACGAGGCGTCCTGGGACAAGCTGGACGTGATGTTCGCCACCTCCCGCGGCACGGTCCGCCGCAACAAGCTGTCGGACTTCGTCCAGGTCAACCGTGGCGGCAAGATCGCCATGAAGCTCGACGAGGGCGATCACATCGTCGACGTGCAGATCTGCTCGGAACAGGACGACGTGCTGCTCACCACGGCCAAGGGACAGTGCATCCGCTTCCCCGTGACGGATGTGCGCGTGTTCAAGGGCCGCGATTCCATGGGTGTGCGCGGCATCAACCTGGCCGAGGGCGACGACATCATCTCCATGGCGATCCTGCGCCACGTGGAGGCGACCGCCGAAGAACGCGCCGCCTATCTCAAGATGCGCCGCGCCGTCATGGGCGAACAGGCGAACGGCGATGCCGATGCGGCAGGGGCCGACGATGCGGAGGAGACCGAGAACGGCAACTTCTCGCTCTCGCAGGAGCGCTATGCGGAGATGAGCGCGCAGGAGCAGTGCATCCTCACCATCTCCGAAAAGGGCTACGGCAAGCGCACGCTGTCCTACGAGTACCGCATCACCGGACGCGGCGGCAAAGGCATCACGGCCATGGCGGTGAACAATCGCAACGGCAAGCTCGTGGCCTCGTTCCCGGTCGAGAACGCGGACCAGATCATGCTCGTCACCGATGGCGGTCAGCTGATCCGCGTGCCGGTGGACGGCATCCGGATCGTCGGGCGCAACTCCCAGGGCGTCACCGTCTTCTCCACGCGCGACAAGGAGCGCGTGGTCTCGGTGGAGCACATCGAGGGCGAGGAAGGCGACGATGAGGAAGGTGCCGACGACGCCGGAACCGAAGGCAACGTCGCCGAGGGCGGCGAGGAGTAAATCGTCGCTCAGTCCCGTCTTGAAACACGTCAAAGGGCGCCTTGCGGCGCCCTTTCCTTTGGTCGCACATACTGCGCTGAGCGCGATCGGCGCTCATCGTGCGTCCTGCAATGCCGCTCCGCGTTCGCGGTTCAGAATGCGCCACAGGATCCCGAGGATCGCGACCAGCATCGGGCCTGCGAACGACAGGTACATGTCTTTCGTCGTCGCCGTCAGCTGGAGCTGACCAATCAGAAAGCCGGAGCCGCCTGTCGCAAAGACCAATCCGAAGAGGACCCAGCGTTCGAGAGGGCGTGCGAGCCGCAGGATGTCGGGCATGAGCAGGGCAAGCCCGATGCCGACGATCGGAAGGTCGTAGTCATAGGCGTAGGGGCTGATCAGCAGGGATGCGACGGCCGTCAATCCCAGGATTCGTTTCACCGGGAATCCACGCTTCCAGGCGAGAGCCACCACACGGAGAGCAAGCGCCGCGCAGGCGAACTGCACGGCCATGCCCCAGGCAGCCGGCGCCCCGAAGGTGCGAAGAGCCGCATAGGGCGAAACCATGCGATAGAACGGATAAAGTCCCTGCTTCAGATAGCCTGCGGCTTCCTGCACGCCGCCGAGAAAGGCCGTCCAGATGCCCGTGCCCAGAAGAAGAGTCGTCAGGGCGGAACTCGCGACGACCGTCGCCGCGGCAACGACGACCGTGCTCCAGCGTCGGGACAGGAACGTATGGAAGGCGAAGGCCACCGCTAGGTGCGGCTTGATGACCATGAGGCCGAGCGGCAGGCCGGCGAGCGGTGAGCGATGCTGCAGGCTCAAGCACGTCAGACCGATCAGCGTCCCGGTCAGGAAGCCGTTCTGGCCGCACACCATCGTCACGATGATGGCGGGAAGGAGCAGGAAGAGGAGAAGGGTGAAGTTGCTGCCCGCAATCGACCTCAGCACGGCCAGATAGGCCAGGAGGGTCGCAGCCGTGAAAACAGTGTAGGCGCTTGCGAGGGGCAGGAAGGCGAGGGGGGCGACGATCACGTTGAATTGCGGCGGATAGGTCCAGGGCATGAAGACCTTCTCGCCGGACAGCGCCTCTTGGGCCGGTCCCATCGTTTTGAACGAATAAGCCTGCTCAACTTCTCCGCGCCAGACCATCTGCGAGACCAGATAGAATACGTCGAAATCGGTCGGCATCCTCGGTTTGGAGACGGCGCTCGCATCCGAGACCGGAACAGGCCGCAGGCCTGCGAACCTCTGCACATTGACGACGAACAGTCCGGCAAGGAGGCTGAGGAGCACGACGATCAGGTATCTGGTGCTGCCCGAAGCGCGAAGGCGCGCCGCCCCTAAACGATGCTTCATCATCCTGGCCGAACCTTGTCAGGCCTCAGGAATCCGAGGCCGTTCGGCCCTTACTCTGCCGGCAGGTTGCAAAGAAAGATTGAACCTCGAGACATGACCTGTCCCGTCACCGGGCCAGCTGGCGCGCATATTCCGTCGCGAACTGATCCGCCATCTGTACGGCATCCTTTGCAGAGGTCGTGTAGCGGATCTTGACGAAGTTCTTCTTGTTGACCGTGACGAAGACGAACGAATCCCGCGTCACCCCTCTTTGAGTGATGGTCAGGTGAGCCTTGGCGTAGGGGACGGTATCCGCCTTGTCGATGAGCTTCGCATCCTGGTAGCTGCCGGCGGAGACGGCGGTCTTGATGTCGCCGAGAGCGATTTCCCGCTGGTCGGCCGAGATCCGGCGGGCATCCTCGGATGCGAGATCCTGCCCAAGGTCGTAGATGAAGATGTCCGCCCAGGCCTCACCGGGAATTTCATAACGGACGCTGAAGCCGAGACCGGGGCTGTTGTAATCGGTCTTCTGCCCCCGAGGGAGCCCGGCGATCTTGGTGGGAAAGGGATATCCGTCGATCTGGGTCACCTGCGCCGGAATCGGGCTGCGCGTGGAATCGGCAGCAGCCTGCGACATCCAGGCAGGGAGGAGAATAAGACCAAGATAGAACGTCCATAAGCCGCAATGGCGCCAGAGACGAGACATTGAAACCCCCACGTTCCGTGTAAAGTAAAGTATCTTTTCAGCGGACGGGAGTCCTATTCGGTCCGATCCTGAGACGCCTCAGCCCAGAACAACATACGCGCTTGAGATAGCTGCGGGAGTCAGGACGGCGACAGCGGTGATGATGACGATTGCGACACGGGCCAGCATGGGGAAATCTCCTTACCTTTGGTGAGGGTGGTTATAGGACGCCGTCCGAGCCGTGGCCGTGCGCCAACGCACGGCTTGCTCCCGGACTATTATCCCGCTACCCCTTAGGGCCATGACACGCACGGCCCTCTATACCGGCAGCTTCGACCCCGTCACCAACGGTCACCTTGACGTCCTGCGCCAGGCCTGCAGCGTAGCGGACAGGATCGTCGTCGCCATCGGTGTGCACTCGTCGAAGACCCCCATCTTCACGGCAGAGGAGCGTGCCGAGATGCTGCGCGCCGTCTGCAGCCCCATGCTCCAGGCCAAGGGTGTGGAACTGGAGGTCGTGAGCTTCGACGACCTTGCGGTGGAGGCCGCCAAGCGTCACGGGGCGAGCCTGATCATCCGTGGCCTGCGGGACGGCACGGATCTCGACTATGAGATCCAGATGTCCTCCATGAACGCCACCATGGCGCCCGAGGTGCAGACCGTGTTCTTTCCCGCTTCGCCCCCGGTCCGCCCGATTACCGCCACGCTCGTCCGGCAGATCGCAGTCATGGGGGGCGACCCCACGGCGTTCGTGCCCAACCTTGTCGCGGAGCGCCTCCGGGCCAAATTCAAGCGGCCGTAAAGTTTCAATCCCTTAAGGAGAACCAAGACCATGAAGCGTTTGCTCGCAGCCTCCGTGCTCGTGCTGGCCGGCCTTGTTCCGGCCTTCGCCCAGCAGGCCGATGACCCGCAGAACACGGTTTATCTCGACACGAAGGATGGCCGCATCACCATCAGGCTGCGTCCGGACCTGGCTCCCAAGCATGTGGAGCAGATCAAGACACTCACGAAGCAGGGCTTCTACAATGGGGTGGTCTTCCACCGGGTGATCGAAGGCTTCATGGCCCAGACGGGCGATCCCACCGGAACCGGCACGGGCAAGTCGAAGCTGCCGGACGTCCCGGCCGAGTTCACCAAAACCCAGTACAAACGCGGCTCCGTCGGCATGGCCCGCTCGGCGAACCCGAACTCCGCCAACAGTCAGTTCTTCATCTGCTACGAAGGCTGCGGCCCTCTGACCGGTCAGTACACGCTTTTCGGCGAAGTGGTGTCCGGCATGGATGTGGCCGACAAGATCAAGAAGGGCGATCCTGCCGCCAACGGCATGGTCTCGAACCCGGACAAGATCGTGAAGATGCAGCTCGCCGCGGACGCAAAATGATTGGACTCGCATGAGGCTCTCACAGAAGGCGTGGCACGGTTTCGCCGTTTTTGTCCTTCTCGCGGCCGGCGCTTCTCCGGTTGCCGCTCGAGGATCGTCTCCGCTCGGCGATCCAGAGGAGGAGCAGAGGCAATACGAGCCCCTGCCGAGCCTGCCGGAGAGCCTCAACGGCACCGTGCGTCCGCTGGAAGCCGCTCCCGAGGTCAGGCGCATCGACAGGATCAGGGATGTGTTTCTTGCCATCCAGGCCTGCTGGCGGCCTCCGTCCGGGAGTGGCTATTCCGGCCAGGAGTTGACGATCCGCCTGAGCTTCAAGCGCAACGGCGAGGTCCTTGGGCAGCCGCGGATCACCTATTACAGGGCCGGCACCGACCCTGAGCAGCGGGAGCCCTTCACGCGGTCGGTGCGGGAGGCTTTCGTGCGCTGCACGCCCCTTCCATTCACGGAAGCCTTGGGCAGCGCCGTCGCCGGTCGCCCCTTCGTCTTCCGTTTCGTCGATTCTCAGCCTATGTGACTGGGCAGAGCAACGAACACGGCCGAACACGCCTTTTCAGGAGATAAAGATGGCAGATCCGGAAAACACCCTCATCATGGAAACCACGAAGGGCCGCGTGGTCATCGAGATGCGTCCCGACCTGGCCCCCGGCCATGTCGAGCGCATCAAGACCCTGGCTCGCAAGGGCTTTTACGACGGCATTGCCTTCCATCGAGTGATCGAGGGCTTCATGGCCCAGACCGGCTGCCCCCATGGCACCGGCACCGGCGGCTCCGACCTGCCGGACCTGAAGGCCGAGTTCAACGCCGAGCCCCATGTGCGCGGCACCTGTTCCATGGCGCGGACGAACTATCCGCATTCCGCCAATTCGCAGTTCTTCATCTGCTTCGACGATGCCCGCTTCCTCGATAAGCAATACACCGTGTGGGGCAAGGTGACCGAGGGCATGGAGAACGTGGACAAGATCAAGCGCGGCGAGCCCGTGAAGGATCCGGATCGCATCGTTTCCATGAAGGTTGCGGCCGACGTGGCCTAAAGCCATCACGAGCTGTCATCCCGGACGGAGCGTAGCGACGATCCGGGATCGCTTGCCGACGATGGCGCCATACTCGTTATGCGATTCCGGATCGCCTTTGGCGTCCGGGATGACAGTTAGAAAAGTCTATGCGCGTCGATCTTTTCGATTTCGATCTCCCTGAGCAGAACATTGCGCTCCGCCCCGTGGAGCCGCGTGATTCCGCGCGCATGCTGATCGTGAGGCCCGACAGCGGCTTCGAAGACCGTATCGTCCAGGATCTGCCGGATCTGCTGCAGCCGGGCGACGTGCTCGTGCTCAACAACACCAAGGTGATCCCCTCCCGGCTTTATGGCCTGCGCGTGCGCGAGGAGACGGCGGCGCGCGTCGAGATCATGCTGCACAAGCGGGAAGGGGCGGATTGCTGGCGGGCCTTCGCGCGTCCGGCGAAGAAGCTCAATGTGGGCGACCGCATCCGCTTCGGCGAAGAATCTGAGAGCACAGCCTGCGAGCTCGTGCGCCTCGATGCGGAGGTGATCGAAAAGGGTGAGGGCGGCGATGTAGCACTTCGCTTTTCGTTTTCGGGTCCCTTCCTCGACGAAGCCATTGCCCGTCTCGGCGAGTTGCCGCTGCCGCCTTACATCGCAGGCAAGCGCGCAACGGACGAGAAGGACAGAACCGACTACCAGACGGTCTATGCCAAGGATGAGGGCGCGGTCGCGGCGCCTACGGCTGGCCTTCATTTCACCGAAGAGCTCTTCCGCCGCCTCGACGAACGGGGCATCGCGCGCCAGTTCGTCACCCTCCATGTGGGCGCGGGCACGTTTCTGCCGGTCAAGGCGGATGATACGGACGAGCACCGCATGCATGCGGAATGGGGATCGATCAACGAGGAAACCGCAAGAGCGCTCAACGAGGCCCGGACGCGGGGAGGGCGGGTCGTGGCGGTGGGCACCACCTCGCTCAGGCTGCTCGAGAGCGCCGCCCGCGAAGACGGCACGATCGCGCCCTTCTCCGACGATACGTCGATCTTCATCACGCCCGGCTACCGTTTCAAGGCCGTCGACGTCCTGATGACCAATTTCCATCTGCCGCGCTCGACCCTGTTCATGCTGGTCTCGGCCTTCGCCGGACTGGACTGCATGCGCGCGGCCTATGCCCACGCCATCGAGACCGGCTATCGCTTCTATTCCTATGGCGATGCGAGTTTGCTCTTCCGGCGTTGACGCTCCATCTCAGCTCTTCAGGCCTGCAAGGGCTTAAAGCCGATCCCGCGAGGACCGAATGACCACCGAACAGTTTACCTTCACCGTGACCAAGACCGACGGCACGGCGCGCACTGGAGAAATCCGGATGCCGCGCGGCGTCATCCGCACGCCGGCCTTCATGCCGGTGGGAACGGCGGCCACCGTGAAGGCCATGTACCCCGACCAGGTGAAGGCGCTCGGGGCGGATGTGGTGCTCGGCAACACCTATCACCTGATGCTCCGCCCCGGCGCCGAGCGGGTGGCGCGCTTGGGCGGCCTGCACCAGCTCATGAACTGGCCCTATCCGATCCTCACCGACTCCGGTGGCTTCCAGGTCATGTCGCTGGCGGCTCTCCGGAGGGTTGATGAGACGGGCGTGACCTTCCAGTCGCATATCGACGGCTCCAAGCATTTCATGTCGCCTGAGCGCTCCATCGAGATCCAGGGGCTCCTCGGCTCGGACATCCAGATGCAACTCGACGAATGCGTACGGCTGCCGTGTTCGGACGAGGAGGCCGAGCGGGCCATGCGCCTTTCCCTGCGCTGGGCGGAGCGCTGCCGCATCGCCTTCGGCGATCAGCCCGGCAAGGCCATGTTCGGCATCGTGCAGGGCGGTGCGGTCGAACGCCTGCGCATCGAGAGCGCGAAGGAGCTCGCCGCCATGGACCTGAAAGGCTACGCCATCGGCGGCCTCGCCGTCGGGGAGCCGCAGGACGTGATGCTGCGCATGATCGAGACGGTCGAGCCGCACATGCCGAAGGAAAAGCCCCGCTATCTCATGGGCGTGGGCACCCCCGACGATATCGTGGAGGCGGTGCGCCGGGGCGTGGACATGTTCGACTGCGTCATGCCCACCCGTGCTGGACGGCACGGGCAGGTCTTCACCCGCCATGGCCGCATGAACCTGCGCAACGCCCGTTTCGCGGAGGATAACCGTCCCTTGGACGAGAGTTCGAAATGCACGGCCTCGAATTCGTACAGCCGAGCCTATCTCCACCATCTCGTCCGGTCGAACGAGATTCTCGGGATGATGCTGCTCACCTGGAACAACCTGGCCTACTACCAGGATCTGATGGCGGGCCTGCGCAAGGCCATCGCCGAGGGGCGCCTTGAGGACCATATCGGCGAGGTCAAGGAAGGCTGGGCCAAGGGCGAACGGGACGGCAAGGCCGAAATCGGCCATCACGCCGACAATATCGCCATGCCGGCGGAAGGTTGAGGCCCACTTTTGCCTTCCCACCGTGGAAAACCAAGGCGGCGGAGGCAGGAACTGCGGATTTCGACCCGAAACCGGGGCTTTTCGATTGACCCATCCGCGAAGAGCCCCTATTTCGGGCTCATCCTCAGGAGCGCGTAGCTCAGCCGGTAGAGCATCTGACTTTTAATCAGAGGGTCCTGGGTTCGAGTCCCAGCGCGCTCACCAACAATATCAAAGGGATACCGGCATTTGCCCTTTGAACAGCTTCCTTCATGTTCCCTGCGATTGGGGCTGCGCTTCTCGCGGCTGTGTCAGCAATCTGCAACTGGTTCAGGCGCGGGCCGGGCTGAGTCACGCGGTTAACCGGCAAAAGATCTTTCAGCTGCCGTGAGTTGATGGTTCATCTCCTGGTCGTGGAGAGGATGTAACGCACCGTCATGAGCTGACCGACTTCGTGTGTAAGATCGTTCTACGACGGCGCTCCCGTCATCGACAGTTCCTATATGCGCATCCATCCGCACGGGGCGACGGATGAAAAGGGGCGGTGCGTCTGGGAATAGGCCGTGGAGCGGGCGTGGCAGGGGAAATGTAAACTGCTCTTTACGTCTCTTTGCCGAACTGCACATCCACAAGAATTTCCCATGAAGTCTTTGGCGTCTTCCGGTAGCGCAATTTCAGCCGCAGGCATTCACGCAGAAGACGTCGAGCATAATCAACATTACTCCTGGTCCGTTCATTTGCCGTCACTGTTGCGCCGAGGCCGGGAATCAAGGGGATACCAGTACTATCCCTCTTTTGGCGTATGCATCGGGGAACTCGTCTTATGCGTTTCCTGAACAGGTAGCCTGACATAGCTGGAGGCGTGACGCTTCCCCAGCTCTTCGGGCCGGTTACGCGAAAGGTACCAACCATGAAACGCCTTGTTCTCGTCCTAGCCCTTGCGGCCACTCCTGCAGCCGCGCAGACCGAGCGCGTTACACTGCACAGTCTTCACGTCCTTTGCTCGACAGCCGCCACGGCAAATCGTCTGAACGAGCTGCGCGGTAACAGGCGGGATTGGACCGCAGAGGTCAAAGCCGCAACCGCCGAGAAGCGCTGCACGATCTTGCCGGCAGCCACCAACGTGTGGGTGGAACGCCGTGATGGGGCGCTGACCTGTGTCAAGGGGGATGACATTCCCACCTGCGGGTGGACCGTGCTCAATGCGTCCTGATAACCCCACAGGCCGAAGAAGGGCATCTCATCCTTGAGAAGGGCCGCGCCCGATCCTTTTGAATTCTGAGCGCGGCCCCCAGGCCCACAGTCGCCCCTACAGGCAATGGTTAAGCTAAAGTTAACCTTGGCTGGAATGCGGCTACGCTTCGATTATTTCAGGGCCATTCTGTGAGCGCGCGGGTATGGCAGTGAAGGGTGGGACGCTGGAACCTCTGGGAATCATCGACACTCCAAGCGTGTTCGCTTACGGACATCTATAAGGCGGCACCCACTTCGTAATAGGAAGCGAGACACGGCGGCTCCATTTATTCCTCTTTCATCGGAAGAGGAGAGATGCGGGCTTCGGGCATGTGTATCTGACCAGAGAGAACCGTGGTGAGTGATCCCATGATCGACCATGTTGCGCTAGCGGTCACAGACCTCGAACGGTCGCGACGTTTCTACGACGCCGTACTGGCGCCGCTCGGGATCAAGTCTGTGACGGTGAACGACCGGGGAATGGCCTACGAACGCGATGGTCGTGATGATTTTATCATCATCCGCTCTGACACGAGGCCCGTCTCTCCGCGTGGTTCTCACACCTGCTTCTCTGTGCCCACGCTGGTGGTCACGGCTCCTGTGTAGGGCGCGGTCAGCGACCCCTACGAACGCAAGGCTGTCGTGGCAGCTGGATTCACTGGGGTTCTCATCAGGTATTTGCTCTACACGCTCGCCTTCACGGTAAGCCTGGCAGGGTATCTCCCAGCGACACTCCTGAGACGCAAGCTCGAAGGCAGCAATCCTCATCAACCGGTCGTTCCGAAAGCGCAGGGAAACTCGGTTCCTGACCCAGAGGCGACTTCAGCGGTCAGTGGAATTCGGGCTGGGTCAGCGCACAGAGCGGATGGCAATCTCTTGGCGCACCGGATCCTCCGATCAGACGCTGCCTTGCCTGGGAAAGGTGTAGACCCGCTGTGGCTTTTCGACGTCTCGCAACGGGTAGCGCCCGAGATCGATCAGAGGTTGATCCACCTCCCGTGCAACAGCATGCGAGACGAGGACTGGGTGATCCAGCTGCTTGGCCAGATCCAGGAGCCTGCTTGCTCGGTTCACGGCCGGGCCGATGACCGTGAAATCGAGGCGGTGCCGGGCCCCGATGTTGCCATAGGCCACTTCTCCGACGTGGAGCGCCAAGCCGTGGGCGAGAGGCGGGGAGCCCGAAGATTGACGCAGGACGTTCTCCGCTTCGGTCTTCTGGCAGAACTCCCGGGCGGCTGCCAGCGCCTTCCGGCAGGCTGCCATTCGGTCGTGGGTGCCCGAGGTCGGAAATATCGCCAGAACCGCGTCGCCGATGAACTTCAATATCTCGCCGCCATGCGCCTCGACCACCTCGCCGATGCGGCCGAACCAAGCGTTCAGGTGGGTCAGCACTTCGGGGATGGGCGCCTCCTCGGACAAGCGGGTGAAGCCGCGCAGGTCGGCAAACCAGATGGCCGCCTCGATCATTTCGACAGCTCCCCGGTCCACCCGGCCCTCGATGATGCGCTGTCCCGTGCGGGGGCCGACATAGGTGTCCAAGAGGTCGACCGCGATGCGGCGCAGGACAAGCCGCTCCAAGTACGGGCTGAGGAATTTGACTGCGAGCTCCAGTTCCTCGATCGATGCCGGATCAAAGCCATGAGCCTCCCGGGTGGCGAAGGAGATCACGGCAGTCCGGGTCTGGTCGAGGAATGGCAGGGGATACATGACGTAATCGGTTGCGCCATCCAAGCGCAGTTCTTCGAGAAGCGGCATGTCGAGGCAGGGCGCCTCAAGTCGGCGGCGGAATGGTCGTGCGGTTTCGTCGACGAGGCGGGTCGGGCTGTTTAGATAGGAGTGCGAGGTGGCTGCCGTGGCTCGGTCAGCTTCCTGCACCGACAGGCTCTGATTGGTCCAGACATGCTGCCATCCGCTCACTTCTGGGTGCAGTACCTCAAGACCCAGCGAGGCGCGCCAGACCGGGATTCCGGACCGGACGATTTCCTGGCAGAAGCCGAGGAACAGCTCCTCGACGGTGTGATGTGGAGCTTCGATGGCCAGCCAGAGGGAAACGTTTTTCGTGCGTGTCATCGACAGGACCTTCCCATGCAAGCTGCAGCCTTTAGCCCCCACCTGGGCAAGCATCGGGAGCCCGCGGACGCGAATAGCTGGAACGTCCGTTCAGACATTCCGTGTTCCCATAGCCTGCCGCCGTTGGCATGGATTGGCGATAACCCGGCTTGCTGCCGTCTAGCCAGGTTCCAGACCGATTTCACAATGGCACAACGAAGGCTTTGCTCTATTGCAAGCATATGCTCAAGCCGATCTGCCTGGCTAGGATGCTCGGAGGTTTCGTAGCAACCAAGTACAGGTGTGCCGCTTTCGGCAATCGCAACGGTCATGATGTCGGTAAGGACCTGATCTCGGGCATCAGGCCGATCCTATCGTCATTTTCAATCCAGCGGCCGGCTCTTCGCGCCGAGGGTAAGGCTTTCGCAACGCCGAAAGTCTTCCTTGAAGCGGTTGAGGCTGGCGTAAGCACACGACGGCGCAGCAGCCCTGAGGTGCAGATCTAGGCCTGCGTCGCTTCTCTGTGCCGATCGAATTCCCATTGCGCTGCCAGAACATCGGAGACACGCCAAGCCAGCCAGCTCCGTATTTCTCCGAGCAGGGGCGCCACTTCGCGCCCGAGCTCGGAGAGGGCGTAGGTCACCTGTGGCGGAACGGTCGGTTTGACACTCCGCGTGATCAGACCATCGCGCGTGAGCGTCCGCAGCGTCTCGGCTAGCACCTTCTCGCTCACGCCTTCCACTTGGTCGCGTAGGGCATGGAAGCGAAGAGGTCCATCCGCAAGGGCCAGCAGGACGAGAAAGCCCCAGCGGCTGGTCAGGTGGTTGAAGATCTCGCGGCCCGGGCAGTCCGCCAGCATAGGGTCGCCGCTCGTGTTCTTGGATGTGCTTACCATCGGGTGAGGTCCTTACTCTCAGCTCAGGTCTTCAACGGGTAAGTAGCTTACCTATAGTAAGGACAAATGGGGTAACGCACTAGGTTTGAACATGTCAGTCTCGCATCGTCCCAGTGATCCAACCGTTGCTCTGGTTCGGGCCTGCCGCTGGCGCTTTGCATCGGAACCGGCACGGGCGGCCGCTCTCCGTGATTTCGGTCGGCAGGCCTCGCACCCGGTCATTGAACTGTTCGAAGACGTCGAGCAACCGGCCCTCCTCGCTTTGAGCTGGGGAGCCGAGCCCGAGCCGGACCCGATGTCAGCGCCTTGGCCGCCTGCGTTGAACGCCGACGCAGAAGTCGAATGGGTAGCGGATGCACAGGTCATCGCCCGGTGGCGTGCTCCGGCCGGGAACGATCCAGGCTGTTTGGTGGTGGTTCGCCAGCCGCTCGTCCGGCCGGACCACGGTGCTCAGCGGGACTGGGTCTCGACAGTGCTGCGCGCCCTGGATGGAGATCCGACACCCCCGGCGGGTCTGCTCACAGCCAGCTTCTTCGCCAGCCGTGATGGCAGCTTTGTCCTGAACTTCGCCGAATGGACCAGCCCGGCCGCACACCGCGAGGCGCTGGCCCGCGGGAGCTACGGCCGGCACGGGAGCATCGGGTCGTCAGAGCTCTGGCGGGCGACTCGCGAGCATTCCGCCATCACGTCGGACCATGAGGTGCACCGCTATGTGGCCTGCATGCGTGGATCGCGTCCTGAATCAGGCGAGGCGGCATGACGTCCAAGCAAGGAGGGGTATAATCATGTTGAAGATCGGCCTCATCATCGGCAGCACCCGGCCCAACCGCTTCGCCGACATTCCTGCGCGATGGATCAGCGAAGGCGCCCAGCGGCGGAGCGGCCTCGAACTCTCTGTCCTGGATCTGCGCGACCAGCATCTGCCCCTGTTCGACGAACCCGTGCCGCCGGCTCTCGCGGGCGGAACCTACAGCCGACCGGAAGCCGAGGCCTGGCGGCACAGGATCGGTGCACTCGACGGGTTCATCGCCACGGTTGCGGAATACAATCACGGACCTACAGCGGCGTTGAAGAATGCGTTCGACAGTGCCTTCCATGAGTGGAAGCGCAAGCCCATCGCATTCGTCGGTTACGGAGGCGTAGGCGCCGCACGGGCCATTGAGCAATTGCGCGGCGTGACAATCGAGCTGCAGATGGCGCCGATCAAGCATGAGGTGAATATCACCATGGAGCCTCTCATAGGCATTCTCCAGCAGGGTAGGGCGCTCGACGATTATCCCCATCTGGTCCGCGCCCGTGACGCGCTTTTCGAGAATCTTGTCTGGTGGGGCAATGCCCTCAAGACGGCACGGGAAGAGCAGATCAACGCTGCTGCGGCTTAGTGGTGAACCCAAGGTCGACGAAACGGAGTCCCCCTTGCCCTACGCCAAGTCGAGAACGCCTTGCCTATAATACTCCGCAACGGTTCATATGCATCACAAGCGCCCATTCCGCATAACGGGCAAAGAACTGAATTTCGGATTTAACCCTCATCCTCGCCAAACACCCTTTCAGGAGATCACTATGAGCAAGGTCTGGTTCATCACGGGCGCATCGAGCGGCTTTGGCCGCGCTCTTTCAGAGGCCGTTCTGTCCCGCGGAGATCGGGCCGTCCTGGCAGCACGGCGCCTCGAGATGTTACAGCCGGTTGTCGCGCAGTACCCGGAGACAGCACTGGCTGTGTCCCTTGATGTCACGGACCCCATGGCGAGAGGGCAGGCTGTAGGCAGGGCACTCGATCGCTTCACCCGCATTGATGTTCTTGCGAACATCGCAGGTCGCGGCTCACTCGGTGCGGCGGAAGAGTTTTCCCCTGATCAGTTGCGTGAGCAGATGGAAGTCAATTTCTTCTCTGCCGCAGAGTTGACCCGTGCCGTTCTGCCGACCATGCGGGCTCAAGGAAGCGGGCATATTCTGCAACTCACCAGCATTGGAGGGCTCGCCTCCTTTCCTGCGTTCGCGCCCTACTGCGCCTCGAAGTATGCCCTTGAAGGGTGGAGCGAAGCTCTTGCCGGGGAGGTGAAATCATTTGGCATCAAGGTCACGATCGTAGAGCCTGGAGCCTTCCGAACCGAATTTGCCGGCGCCGGCAACATGCGCCCAGCACAGCGGATTGAAGCCTACCGGCCGGTGATAGAGCCGGTGGAGCAGTATCTCTACGGCAATGACGGCAAGCAGCCGGGCGATCCGGCGAAAGCCGCAGATGCAATGATGAAGGTTGTCGACAGCGAAAATCCGCCGATGCGTCTCCTGCTCGGGGAAGATGCGATCGGCCTATGGGAGATGAAGCGCAACATGGTCGAGACCGATATTGCGGCGTGGCGTCAGATCGGGGAGGCCACCGCATTCGAAGGTATGAAGGTCGCGCCAGTTGGAGGCTGAGCCCCAGGCTCAACTCCAACTCGATGGGCGCGGTTCAGCAGGGCTCGATCCCTAACCGGCGAGATGGTGATGACGAACGGGTGGAGCCAGGTATTAGGCGCCCGAGAAGACGTTTGTGCTCAGATGCAGCATAAGCGACCGGGAGCCACTTCGGGACTTCATCAGGGTCAGCGGCGCTGACGTCGCTGACGCCTCGGTACTTGTGCGTGCACTGGCAAGGCAACAAGCCGCCGGATCTGAGCTGTGATGAGAACTCCGGGGCCTGTCGCCAGGGTTGGAGGCCGGGCTCAATCCGCGGGAACGAAGGCAGGGTTCCACACGATCTCCCAGACATGCCCATCGGGATCCTGGAAGTAGCCCGCGTAACCGCCCCAAAACGTGTCCTGGGCAGGTTTGAGAATCCTGGCTCCCGCCTTGCGGGCCTGCTCCATGACCTGATCCACCTCGGTCCTGCTGGTCACGTTATGTCCGATCGTGAAACCTGTCGGACACGGAGCCGTCTTCGGCAGTCCCGTGTCGTGAGCAACATCGTCACGAGCCCACACGGCCAGCTTCACTTGGGACTGAAGGTCGAAGAAGGCAACTGCTCCATGCTCGAACTCCTTGCCGATGATGCCCTCTGTCGGCAGGCCAAGACCATCGCGGTAGAATGCAACGGCCCTTTCCAGATCATCGACACCAAGCGTCAACACCGAAATGCGTGGTTTCATTCGTCCTCCGTTCCATGTTCTGGCCGCTGGGACGGCACATCGGCCTGAAACATGCCCGTGTTCGAGGGAGCCGTCTTGAAGAAAACGGCCACTCAGGCTGCCATCTGGCGCACGAACTCGCCTGCCGTCATTCCGCAGAGCGATTGGACCTCGCGCGTGAGGTGTGCCTGATCGGCATATCCGGCGCGGAGCGCCAGGACGGCCAGTCGCTTATCCGCTTCTGCTCGCGCGAGAGCCTGGAACCTCTGGAAGCGCAGGATTCGGTCGAGGGTCTTCGGGCCATAGCCGAAGAACTCATCGCATTGCCGGCGCAAGGTTCTCTCGCTGACTCCAAGTCGCTCGCGCAAAGCCACTATCCTGCTCTCTTCGCTCCCGCCGCCGGCTCTGAGAAACTGGAAGATCGTCATTGCCTCCCGGCGCGGAGGTCCCATCTCCTGCGCCTTGTCGGCCAAAAGCTCCTGCAACACGCGGAGCTTCGCTTCCGTCGAGGGCGCGGCTTCGATCCTTTCCGCAACCCGGTCGGCCGTGCTGCCCCAGAACTCTGCCATCGGAACTTCCTGCCCGATGATCTCCTTCAGAGGCTGTCCCAACCACCCGGCTGCGGCTCCCGGCCTGAAACGAATGCCGAGAACGATGGAGCCGGGTTCCAGTTCAGGGGTGGCAGCAGTGATGTCCGGACCCACGACCGTGAACCGATTATCCCGCCAGAGGAGATCGACGCAGCCATCGGGAACGACGGCAACAGGTCCTGAATGGTCCGGAGAAACCGAACTCATCCATACGCACTGGAAATGCGGGAGCAGCCGGGTGATGGGAGAGGCCTCGACATAGCGCCCGGCCCGGCTGGCCAGGATCGGCGCGTGGTCACGCGGCATGACAGATCAACCCTCCTGAGTGGTTCCAGACCCACCGGGAAAATGCCATTCGGGAGGATCCTCTTCAATGGACCGCAACCTAGGCACGTCGACATAGTCGGTCCAGATACGCTGCGCCGCGATGTTGACGAGGCCTTCAGTGCAGTGGTTCGAGCCCGCATGACAGAAGCGTTGGGCGACGAACTCGCCCTCGGCTGGGGCGATCACGCGCGACCCCTACAGATTTCTCGCGCGAGAGAGCTACCGTCGCCGAGCGCGCAGGGCCTGGATCAGCGCCGCCAGAGCGGGCGGAGTGTGTCGCCTGCTCGGATGGTAGATATGATAGCCCGGAAAGGCCGGACACCAATCCTCCAGCAGACTTACGAGCCGTCCGCTGGCGAGATGATCCTGCACTTTGTCTCGAAATGTGTATGCAATGCCGAGCCCGTCGAACGCTGCCGACAGGATCGCGTCGCCGTCGTTGAGCGTCACGGCGCCCTCGACCCGCACCTCGATCGAGCGTCCCTGTCTCTCGAACCACCAGGGGTAAAGGCCCCCGGAACTCGTCGTCCGGTAGTTGATGCATCGATGCCGGGTAAGATCGCCGGGCGTTTCAGGCGTCGCGTGACTCGCAAGATAGGCGGGCGAAGCAACCACCGCCGCCCGGACGTCCGGTCCGACCCTCACCGCCACCATGTCTTTCTCAAGGAAGCCTCCGAACCTTATCCCCGCATCGAACCTTTCCGCCACGATGTCGGTGAGTCCATCATGGATCGCCACTTCAATCGATATTTCGGGATGGTCCGCGAGGAACGACGGCAGGACAGGCCGCAGGATGGTCTCGAAGGCGTGCCGCACGGTCGTGAGGCGGACAGTGCCGGATGGCTTGCCACGCAACGCGCCAAGAGCTGCAATCTCGGCTTCGATCGTCTCCAGTGCCGGACGAATTCCGCGCAGCAGTCGCTCGCCTGCTTCCGTCGGCGCGACACTCCGCGTCGTGCGCGCGAGCAGCCGAACATCCAGACGTTCCTCAAGGGACCGGATCGTGCGGCTGAGAGAGGACTGTGGAATTCCCAGAATTGCCGCGGCTCGGGTGAAGCTGCGTTCCCGAGCAACAAGGGCAAGGATGCTGAGATCGTCGAGTCCCATCGGCGGCATTGATGCTTTCCTGATATAAGCCCATGCCGATTGTGCCATCTAATCGGGAAATCGACCAGCCGGTAGATTGATCAAGTCGACTGATCGTGGTGGCTCTCGACACTTTTTGAGAGCCCTCATTACCAGAATGAAGGATCAATCTATGTTCCCGTCAAAGATTCTGTGTGGTTCCCTCTTGATGGCAGCCGCTTCGCTCTTCGCCCCGGCTCAGGCCCAGCCTCAGGAGCAGGCCAAGAACGTCGTCCTTGTTCACGGGGCGGTCCTGGACGCCTCGGGTTGGCGTTCCGTCCATGACATCCTGGTGGAAAAAGGCTTCAAGGTCGCTGCAGTGCAGCTCCCGCTCACGACACTGGAAGACGACGTGGAAGCCACCCGTCGCGTCATTGCACGGCAAGATGGACCGGTCGTCCTGGTCGGATCCTCCTACGGCGGGGCCGTGATTTCTGTGGCAGGCACCGAAGCGAAGGTGAAAGCACTGGTCTACGTCGCGGCGTTGCAGCCGGACAAGGGAGAGAGCGTCGCCGAACTGAACGCCCGGTGGCCAATGGAAGTGCATCCAATGGATCTCGGCAATGGCACGATGATCGTAGACCCGACCTACTTCGCCGCTGATGTGGCCGCCGACC
This sequence comes from Microvirga sp., assembly GCA_035645515.1. Lineage (GTDB taxonomy): Bacteria > Pseudomonadota > Alphaproteobacteria > Rhizobiales > Beijerinckiaceae > Microvirga. The sequence continues at coordinate 93,637 of DASQML010000068.1, read as the reverse complement.
TGCCCAAGAAGCAGGCCGAGTTCATGGCCGCCTCACAGCGTCCGACTGCATTCAACATCTTTTCAACCAAGCTCCCAAGGGCTGCGTGGCACGAGAAGCCAACCTTCGGGATCGTCGCCACGCAAGACCGCACTCTGAGCCCTGACATGCTGCGCTTCATGTATCAACGCTCACGTGCCCAGGTTGTGGAAGTCGCAGCAAGCCACCTCCCGCATGTCTCGCATCCAGAGGCTGTCGCGGACATGATTGTCAAAGCTGCGAGCAGCCGCTGAGAGGATATTGCGACTGGGCTTCGATGCAGGCGGCACATGTCGGATTGCCTGCATCGAACACGGGTCGAAGCGCCTGAGATCCAGCCTCGGGCGCTCGTCAATCATCAGCGTTCTGAAGTCCGGTGGGAGCATCCCGGGACCAGCATCAATTCCATCATGCGGTTCGATCAGGCTTCCCGCGGCTGCGAAGGAAGCCTGAGGGGATGCCGCTATCTTGCTCCCGACGGAGGCGAGCCCGGTCGGCCGGGGCCGCGCGCGTCGCGGGAGGGCCGCTTAGGCGCCGCGATCAACCCATCTCGAATGCCCTGCTTGCGTGCCAGCTTTCGCGCCCGGCGAACGGCTTCCGCCTTTTCGCGGGTCTTGCGCTCAGACGGCTTTTCATAGGCCTTCCGTGCTTTCATCTCGCGGAAGACGCCTTCTCGCTGCATCTTTTTCTTGAGCGCTCTGAGCGCCTGATCGACGTTGTTGTCTCTGACGAAAACCTGCAAAGGATGTCCTATCTTTCTAAGGGTGAATTTGTGCTCGTCGCCCGTTCATCGCGGTCGAGCAGGGGCCTTTCAGACGCCTCGGATTTCGCTCTCTCGGACAGCCCTCTCCGTCATGCCGGATTTGATCCGGTAGGAGAGTTCTCCGGTCTGGTCTGCAGGCATGAGGCGGATGACCTCATAAACGCCCGCGGAGTTGATCCAGGTGTCCGAAACCCCTGGCTGCTTGAGGCGGACCATCTGTTTGATCTTGAACTTGTAGGACATTCGCGGCTCCCTTGAGGGTGGAAAGGTCGAGAGGTCGATGGAGTGAGCTATTCCCGTTCGGTGCTTGGGATGCGCCTCATCTGACCCGTTTGATGCTGGAGATCTTGCCCTCGGGCAGGGAGCCATTCTCCTGCTGAGCACGCGCGATCAGACCGACGGCCCGATTGTCACCGGCCTTCGCAGGGTTGTCGATCCACAGATAGGCTGTTCGGGCGTCGTCGTAGTTGACGGCGAACATCACCGATTTCGCCGGGTTGCTTTTCCGGAACATGCTCATGCGAACCTCACTCTCTTGATTGTCAGCTGATTGGTCTTCACGAAAAAACCGCTCGTTCGGAGAGCGGCTTGCTAGCGGTGCATCGGTTCATGTCAGCCTGTCCCAACGTCACGGACGGCGATTGCGCCGCGCTGTTGATCGATGAAGGGATCAGATGAGATCTTTTGACCCTGGATAAGTCCGCTCGGACCGGCCCGTTCCACCGCAGGGCGCTACCGGACACAGCCTGCCCACCGTTGCCGGTTGGACAAGAGCCAAAACCCTTTGCTTCATCGCCGGGCTTCACGTTACCTGTCATCGCCGCGAGAACCTTTCAGCGCTTCAGAGTGCATATGCACAGACCTCTGCAACGAAGCGAAGCTTCCGTTGCTTTCGATATTGGAAAGAGGAGCGTGCGCCTTGAGAGCGGAAGGCGAAACGGACCATATGTCCGGCCAAAGTCGATCAGTGAAGATAGGCTTAATTCAGGTACATTTCAAGGCGCAGCAAGATAAATAGGGGGTGAGGCCTGTCGCGCTTGTCGAAATCAATCATTCCGATGAAGAGGATCAGTGTTAGTCAAATCGTGGACTCTGAAACTTTAGTCGCTATGAATGGAGAGAGAGCGTATATGTTGAGTGGGAGCAATGAATTGCTCCATCAGGAGCTTTCATTGAGAATTTTCATTGTCGCTGCTGCGTTGGGTGTATTAGCTCTTCCCCAACCTGGGCATTCGGAAGAAAAGCCCGCAGTGGATCCCGGGATTTCAAGGCGGGAAGCGATCTCTCCTGCCGATCAAGCCGTTCAATCCTCTGCAATGGCCAGGGAGGCGCGCGAAAAGGCCGAGGCATTGGAGCGGGCCCGCGACCGCAAAATGAGAGCGGTCTCAAAAAGCATCTGCGTCGGATGCTGATCGCGACAGGCATGCGCATTCGGTCACACGAAGTGTGGGCGACGAACGGCGTGTCTATCTGGAGTTTTACGCCCGATGTTGTTGTCCAGAATTTCGTGTGCCGGATAAGCAGGGCCCAAGGGTAAGGAACGTCGATTCAAAACCTCAGCATCAGGGGACGATGAGCGTTGTCCGGCGGGGCAAAGATCTCAAGCTTGGCACAGGTTGTGCCAGTCGATGCCATTGGATCGAGGGCGGAACTGACAACCGCATCCCATCGATCGGTCCGGGTCCTGAAAAAAGGCAGCCCGTCCCGATAAGCATCATCCAGGTCGCTGCGTTCGCGTGCACCTCCAAATGACCTCCGGGATAGCGCATGAAAGTCTCATTCTGGAGGCTCCATAGCAGCTCGTTTGAGAGCGAGAGGATTGCCGGATGTTCTATGAGAAAGCCCTGTGCGCTGCCGAGCGAACGCTGATCAGCCGGTCGACATTGGCCGAACTCAAGCAAGCCTCGAAGGATTTGCGGGCTCTCATTCCTGACAGTGCATTGGCAGATCTGGCCGATGCCAAGATCGAATACATCGAGAGCCGACAACGAAGGTCCAGTACCTGACCTGTAACATGGCTCTCACGAGGTTTGCGGCGGCGGCCTCACGACCTGTCTTTTTGAAGAAATGCGGGTATGTGATCTTGATCGCTTCCCTCATCGCTCCCCTCGCCAGAAGGAGCGGTATCCAGAATGTCATCCAGAACATCCGCCATGTCTTCAATCTGAGCGAAGCTCGCCGTGAGCGCCAGCCTGAAGCCGTCCTCCAGTTCGATGACAAGATGAGGATCGCCACCGCCGGATGACGGGGCGACCAGGAACCTGGCCAGCTTCTTCGTATCGGACATCAAGTTCTCCGAGTGCGCTGCCTATCGGAAGATCGCGAACGAGGTGGCGAGCTGGTTCTCGTAGGCGACGCGGCTATAGACCTCGCCCGTGCTCTTGATCTCGTAGCGGGGATACTCGTCGCCTGAAGGCAAGTGCCTGACGATTACGAAGTCCCCGCTCCATGAGCGGCCTAAGAAGCGCTTATCGCTGAAAGTGACGATTTGGCCGCATGGGTAAAGATACGATGTCATGAGAGCCTCCTTTCGAGGCAGGCATTGTCGGGTCATGTGCGGCTTAAGGGTCTCACCGGACGAGCAGCACAATGAACGGGATGAAGAACGAGACACCGGCCATTCCGGCTGATGGGAGCCAGATTTCCTCGCGTCTACGGGAAAGAGGGGCAACGCTAAACATGATGCCCTCTATCCTCCAAGTTCTGAAGCCATGGCTTGAGAGGATCCTCAAACGCACGCTTGCAGTTGAGGTTGGCAGGTTGCAGGCAGGACTGAACTTCAAGGAACTGTTCAGGCGTTTGCTGGACAGCATGAAGGGGTTGCGGAGTGCGACAGAGTTCGTGCTCCCCTGCGGTACGGATTTCTGCCCGATGGACGGATGCGATCCTGTACTGCGGTTCGGCGGCATCCGTCTTGATGCAAGCAATGATCGTGTAAGGAACTTTCCAGGTGAAGTGGGCGTGCCGTTTCTCGGCAAAAAGCACTATGTCTCCGGTCCCGAACTTATGGGCTTGCATGGCGCGTTCCTTCCTCGTCGGGCTCGTGCAGGCCGCAATGCACGAACAAGGAGCCACCTGTGCGGTCGGTGCGAGGGCCCTGGCTCATGTATGCGCCCAGAGCGCATGCCCGTTGCAAGGCGGTGCAGAATGGCCAGCCTAGAAGAAACGAGCATGTTCAGAGGATTCGATCTCTCTAGGGCTAAGAAGGAAGATCGAGATAAGTTCCGTCGTCGAAGCTGATGCAGCGCCTATTTCCTCCGAACGGTGCAAGCTTTTTAGAAACGTGAGCTTTTTTCTTCTCAGGCGACAAAAAAGCCGCTCCCGGAGGGCCGCCTCGTCAGGGTTCAAGCTGGGCTGCCGTGAGAAGCCTTCAGGCCGCTTCCTCTTGTAATCACCGCGGAGCTGGTCCATATGAGACTCTTCAACCGACATGTTCGGCCTGCTCTCCTTCGCTCGTGATCGAGCGCCGAGCCTGCTTTCCGTTCCCATCGATTGCTGATCTCCCGCCCGCCAGCCGGGCTTACGCGTCCTTGCTGTGCATGCGACGCCTCACCCACACACAGCCGCGCGATCCGCTGCGGCCACAGGTACATTCATGACCCCTTCAACTCAACCCCAGGCCGCCAAGCACAAGCCGCAGCCGCCGAAAGCGAACTCCCCGGTCAAGGCCGTCGCCCAGCCCCGGCCAGCCGGCCTCTCACACGAGGAAATGCGACACATCATCAAAATAATCGGATGATTCTCGATCCCGTCCGATATTGGAATGGGGCAGCCGCGCAGGTCCTTATTGGCAAAGAGATTGCCAAAATCAGGAGTCTGAACTGCTGTCCTTTTCCGTCAACGGCGGGTCTTTATCGAGCTGATCGAGCAAAGTCTGGAGGTTCTCGGGAACAGGAGCCTTCAGGAAGTCTTGATAAATGCTCGCGAGTGATTGTCCCAGGATGCAGTTCACCTGAGCCTGGGTAAAATTCAGGCTACTTGGGACAACGGTCCCTTTAGCCTGCTTGAACGGATTGTTCATCGACCTCATATGGGTCTCCCCATCGCCGGAAGCGGCGCAATCCCAAAAACATAAGTTAATACTAATTCCGCGATATCTCCTTCGTTGCAAAGGAGTTGCGCAATCAACCCGCGTCAACACCGCGCAGACGTAAAAAAGCTTCTCGCAAGTGCGATTGGATCTCTCATGATCAACGCTCCGAGACGGCCGAGCCAGCGTCAGGATCTCAAAAGGTGGGAAAATGAAGGAGGCGCACCGCGTCCCGGCCGCCACTTCCATGATCCGAACCAGATGCCTTTGCCTCGGCCATAGCCTGCTCTTTGCGACTTCAACATCATTACGGAGAGCGGTGTGATCAAGAACCTGGAAGGTGGTGTCTGCCAAGGTCGCTTTTCGGCGCGAGAAAAAGCGCTGAATGATGCCTCTGGCCTCGTTCCGCAGGGTGATAAGGTAGGCGAGAACCGTCGCGGCTGGTGCTTCGAGATCATGGACAAGGCCAATCGCATGTTCTGACGGTTGCGTTCTCCGAAGCCTGCGAACCTTGGAGAAGTGATCAGCGTTGAAACCTCTGAGGATGCGTTTGAGGCTTGGGAAAGAGAGTTCGTTATGAGCAAAGACAGAAACGGCGTCGCTCAAGCTGTCCTCGATGCGATCTGGAAGGCTATGGGCCGACCACAGGGGCATCAGCCTTCTGGGCCCAAGGTCAAGCTCGATGGGAGGCGGGGTTATGGGGACAATGAGATCCCTTCACCTGCCCAAGGTCCTGAGAAAAAGTGATCGGATTCCTGTGCGCCTTTGAAGAGGGCACCTGCATTCAACATTGCTTCACACGCGGCTTGGTCAGCCAAGACTCATGCTGAACTCTCACGGGACGTGCCGGCATAGTTCTATGGATCATGCCTTGAGCCGCCGCTGAGCCGCTCATGTTCCCTGTTCAGCTTGTCGAATTCCTGCGAGAGCTCTGCTTCGGACCGGCTCAAGGCCCGAGAACGAGCAATCTGGGCTCGTGCCTCCGCGATCGCCCGATGAGCTCGGCCGATCGCTTCACTGAGCGCATCCTGCTTCTGCTCAGGTTTCTTTTCAGGAAAAGCGGACGGATTATGTTCACTCATGACGTGGCAGATTACAGGGGCTGCGCAGTCAAGCATTCATCTGTGTTAACGACAGGCTTGAGAGTCCCGAAAAAAGACGATCCGGATTACCCCGTTGGATCCCTGGGGAAATGTTCCACCATCAGCGACAGAGCAACCCGCAGCACTACTTGGCCAGCGTCGTCCCTGACACTGACCACAAACGTTCTCTGGTCTCCGTCGGGGAGTTCATCCTTTGCCATCTCCGGAACGGCTCGCTGGGCCTCTGCCTTGGCAGCTTCGATACTCTCCAGCTCCTGCCCTTCCTCATCAGGGAGAAAACGGTAACCGTCATAGGTGTCGAAGAAATAGCGGGGCACCAGGGCACTCGATCCAGGCTGCAAAGTAGATCAACGCCCAAGCGAGGGAAGTCGTTCATCCTTGCGCCTGAACCCTCGTTGAGGGGTGCCGCATGTCCGTGTTGGCCCGCCCGACCTGTGCGAGCCCTCATTCCCGGTCCCATGGCTGCGGCGTGATGCGAGACGCCGGACGACGCGGCAATCGTTCGGAAGCAGGCGGCGAGTGCAGAACTTGGGGGCAGAAAGCTCAAGCATGCCGCTTGGCGAGCTGCTGAATATTCCCGAATGAGGAGCTTTGAAGCCGCAACGCGAGTTTGAGCCACCTTGACCGGGAAGGGGAGCAAGCAGCCCGATAAGGTGCTCGCTCCCGGCTGATCCAGCCGTCAGCAGCGTCCGATCTAAGGAATGGTCATATCCAGCGTGAGGAAGCCTCTTGCTCCGTCGGGATGCGTCCCTCGGGGGTGAATTGATCCACCGCGTCGGGCAACTCCTCGGAAAGCTCGGAGAGAAGCTGCTGACGTGGCAATCCCGTCTGCTGCTCCAGCTCCGAGATCGTGTCTGGTCCGAGCGCCTGCGTAAGGTCGTCCGGAGCGATCCGACGGTTCTGGCCGGTGCTGACCCACGAGTCCACATGGTCGCCGTAACCGTTCTGACGGAATTGATCGAGCAGGCCCCCGAGGCCGCCTCCGGCCATCCCGCCGCCGCCAAGCAGGCCACCCAGCAGACCTCCCAGACCGCCCGCCGCTCCGCCGCCGAGCATTCCTCCCAGGCCGCCCCCTTGACCGCCCAGCATGCCTCCCAATCCACCGCCAAGAGAGCCGCTTTGCGAGCCCGAGCGGTAATGCTGGAAGGCCTTCGCCGCCAGAAGCATCATGAGCGCCTTGACGACCGGCGATGTCGCTCCTCCGCGTCCATGCATCGAGGAGCCTGCCCCCGTCATGTTGCCAAGAATTGAATCCAACAGTCCCATGGTTCCCTCCATCAAAGTTTGTGTGGCCCAACCTGAATTCAGGTCGGGCGTGAATTGCCGGTCTTGGTGGTCGTGCTTCGGGGCGAGCGCTCCGTTTCGACAACCGTGCTGGCCTGATCGTGGGTGACGGCAGCGCCTGCGGGAGCCGCGCGGCTCAAGCCGAGGCGGGCTGTAATCGTCGGCTCGACAGCGCCCATACGTCCCCCAAACCAAGATGCCGCGGCGCCGAGGATCAACCCGAGGGCAGCGAGGAGGGCTGCCGTCGAGACCGCGCTCGAGGCGGCGTCGGCAGCCTGCGTCGCCTGCTGTCTCGCCTGATCAGCGGCTTGGCGGTACTGCTGCTCGTATTGTTGAACCTGGGTGCGAGCCTGATCGACTGGGATGTTCTGCGCCCGGGCAAGGGCGTCTGCGGCACGGTTACGAGCGTCCGCTGCCTGCTGCTCGTTGCCGGTCAAGGCTGCACGAACGGCGGTGACCGCAGCATCGCGCAAGGCGGCTGGGTCGTTGCCGCCTGTGGCGCCCCGGATCTGCTGCTCGATGGAGGAGAACGGATCCGCGACCCGGGACATATTGGGAGCTGCGACCTGGGCAGCCGTCTGTGCGGTTGAACCAACGGCCTGGGTCACGTTGCCCAAGGCGCTCGTGACGGTTCTGTAGGCTCCGCCGAGAAGTCCGCCGACGGTGGTGGTCAGCAGATAGAATACGACAAGAGTCGTCAGCGCCCATGCGGTCAAGCCATGCCATCCAGCAGTGGATTCCTTCGGCTTGCCTGCCAGTCGGCCGGCGGCATAGCCGCCTGCGAGAGAGGCGAGTATCCCGGAAAGAGCGAACCAGATGCCGGCCCCGATCGAGAAGGTGGATGCGGATGGATTCTCGCCTGCACCTGCACCAGGATCGAGAGTGGCTGCTCCGATGCCTATGCCGAGCAGGTTGAGAATGAGTTGAGTGACAAGCATCACGACGACGCCTGCGAGCACTGCGCCCCAGGTGACCTTGTTCAGCATGATGGTACGGGCGTCCTCAGCCGGGGTGACCGGGCTCATGTGCGGAGCATCATGATCGCCGCGGTTGCGCGGCGTATCGGGCTGGTGGAGGTCGGTCATGGCAGCGGCTCCTGTTTGGCCAGCCAACCCTCAGTTCCGGAAATGGTTCATCGCAATGACGAAGACTTGTTCTCGACGCTCCCGGTAAGCGACGGCTCTCGCGACCAGTTAGGCTTCCTGCGGCATAGGAACGGCCATCGGTGCCGCATCATTCGGGAGGCGGGCACAATTGCAGCTGAGCATTGTTATTGCTCTTCCGCTGTCGGTCAGACGCACTCGCGCCTGTGCGATCGCGTCTTCCAAGCTGGGCAGGACATCGGGCGTTATTGTGCATTTCCGATCCGCTGATGTGTCTGTTCAAATCGGCCCTGAGGTCAGCGGCTGACCAGAGTGATCGATGTGCCCCAAGGATCGCGGAGCGTCAGGCGCGTCGGGTGGGCGTGGGCGGCGGGTTCCGGGGACAGGCGTGCACGCACGGCCTCGATGATGCTCGTGTCGGTGACGAGTTCCACATCGGCCAGTCCGGTCGTCGGCTCCTGACGGACCGGTGCGCCGCGGCTGTTCCAGATATTGGTCGCGAGGTGGTGGTGGTAGCCGCCCGAGGAGAGGAATGTCGCGCCGGGATAGCGGCAGATCACATCGAGCCCGAGCAGTCCGGAGTAGAAGCCGTCGGCCGGCTCGAGCGCTCCGACCTGAAGATGAACGTGGCCGATATAGGAGCCCGCCGGCAGGCCCGACCAGTTGCGGCTTTTCACGGTCGCCAGGAGACCGTTGATGTCGAGGGCCAGGGTTTCCATCTGGATCGTGCCGTCGCGCCAGGTCCAGGTCTCGCTTGGCCGATCCCAATAGACCTCGATGCCGTTGCCCTCCGGATCGGCGAGATAGATCGCCTCGCTCACGAGGTGATCCGATGCGCCATGCAGGGGGATGCCCAAGTCGGAAACATGAAGCAGCCATTGCGCGAGATCGGTGCGGGTCGGCAGCAGGAAAGCGGTATGGAACAGGCCCGCGGCCCGGCGGCTTGCGAGCGGGGCAGCCGGGTCGTGGCGCAGTTCCAGCAGCACCTTCGTGCCGACCCCGAGCCGGACAAGCCCGGTGTCGGACTCGATGGGTACAAGACCGATCACCTGCTGGTAGAAACGGCTGGTCGTATCGAGATCACGCACGGTCAAAGCCACCGTGCCGATCCGCACCGGGGCGCTCGCCGACGTAACGCCGGCGGTCGTGGTGCGGGTGGCTGCTCGGCCTGCAAGGCCTCCTGCCAGGTCGGCTGCGGATGTGGTCATGAGCGTGCGCCTCGTGAGCATGGACGTTGCAGGATCAGCGAGCGAGTGCGGGGCGAGCGGCACCTGAGGTGGGCTTCAGCGCATAGGCACCATCACCGAGCAGTGCGACCGCAATCAGGCCAACGATCCAGAGCGCGAGAAATTCCCAGCCACCTTTCGGATTGGTGAAGAAGAAGCCTGCCGGTCCATGCACGGTTACGATCGCGCCGAGCAGGATCGGGACGAGAGCCAGGGCCGCGATGCGGCTGTACACGCCGGCGATCAGGGCGAGCCCGCCGAGGACCTCGGCCAGGATCACGAGATAGGCGAGGGCGCCGGGCAGGCCGAGGCTGCCGAAGAACTGCGCGGTGCCGGCGGGCGTGAAGACGAACAGCTTCAAGCCTGCATGGGCGAGGAAGAGGATGCCGAGGGCCACCCGGAGCACGGTCGCGGCATAGGGGGCGGTGCGGGTATCGATCATCGTGGGTCTCCTGTTGGACTAGAGGGGATATGCATCCTCGATCCGGGTTTGATAATCCGCCTGCTTGAGTTAAGACCTCACACCAACAGGGTGAGATCGATGCTGGACCAGATCACAGGAATGCACGTGTTCGCCAAGGTTGCCGCCCTTGGAAGTCTCTCTGGCGCTGCCCGTTCACTCGGCATGTCCCAGACCATGGCGACCAAGCACACGGCTGCGCTGGAGGAGAGGCTAGGGGTCAAGCTTCTGCACCGCACGACCCGGAAGATCACCCTCACGGAGGCGGGGAGGCGTTATCTCGAGAGCGTCGAACGCATCCTCGCCGAACTGGCGGAGGCGGAAGCGGCGGCTGCGGCTGAACGGATCGAGGTGATGGGGATGCTGCGTGTGAACGCGCCCGTCTCGTTCGGGGTGCGGGAACTCGCGCCGCTCATGGCGGAGTTCTCGCGACTACACCCGGCGCTCACGGTCGATATGGGTCTGAACGACCGCGTGGTGAATCTCATCGAGGAGGGCTGGGACGTGGCGGTCCGGATCGGCCGCATCCACGATCAGACCCTGATCGCCCGCAAGCTCGCTCCATGCCATCTTCTGGTGGCCGGCTCGCCTGCCTATTTCGCCGAGCGCGGGATGCCGCTCACCGTGGCTGAGCTCTCCTCGCATAACTGTCTCGGTTATACCCTTTCGAGTGCGCTGGGACCGCACCGATGGGCCTTCGGCCGCGACGGCTCGGTGAGCGTTCCGATCAAGGGAAACTTCCAGGCCAGCAATGGCGATGCGCTCGTGGCGGCGGCGCTGGCCGGTCAGGGCCTGGTCTACGAGCCGACCTTTCTACTGGGTGACGACATCCGTGCGGGCCGGCTCGTGCCGCTGGCGCTGGACCATCCGCCGATGGAGCTGCCGGGCGTGTTCGCCGTCTATGCCAGCAATCGGCGACCGCCGGCCAAGGTGCGGGCATTCATCGACTTCCTGGTGCAACGGCTCGGTCCCGTTCCGCCCTGGGACCGCGATCTCGGCCTGCCGGAGTGAAGCGGGCGAAGGGACTGTTTCATCCCGCCGCGAAAGGGCAGGTGCAGGAGCGCGCTAAGCGCGCTCCTCCCAAAGCCTGGCGAGCTCGACGATGGTGTTCACAGCCTTGTCCATGTCCTGGCTGCTCACGAACTCCAGCGGGGAATGGAAGGCATGGCCACCGGCGAAGATGTTAGGGCAGGGCAGTCCCATGAAGGAGAGACGCGAGCCGTCCGTGCCGCCGCGGATGCTGCCGCGCACCGGCTCCATGCCCGCCCGGCGGATCGCCTCCACCGCGTATTCGACGATCTCCGGATGGCGGTCGAGCACGACCTTCATGTTGCGGTACTGCTCCTTGACCGTGAACGTGTAGCTGGAGCCGGGATAGTTCTTCATCACCTCGCGGGTGACGTTTTCCAGAAGCGCTTCCTTCTGCTTGAGGCCGTCCTCCGTGAAATCGCGGATGATGAAGCTCAAGGTTGCCTTTTCCATCACGCCCGAAACGCCGGTGGGATGAATGAAGCCGTCACGGCCTTTGGTTGTCTCGGGCGCCATGTTCTTCGGCAGTCGGTCGATGATGGATCCCGCGATGCGGATCGCATTTTCCATCTTGCCGTAGGCGAAGCCCGGATGCATCGCCACGCCTTTGACGACGATCTCCACCGCATCGGCGGAGAAGGTCTCGTCCTCGATGGTACCGGCCGTTTCGCCATCCATCGTATAGCCGAAATCCGCTCCCAGCTTCTCAAGGTCGACTTTATCAACGCCGCGGCCGATTTCCTCGTCCGGCGTGAAGAGGATGCGGATCGTGCCGTGCTTGATGTCCGGGTTGTTGATCAGGAACTCGGCAGCGGTCATGATCTCGGCGATTCCAGCCTTGTCGTCGGCTCCCAGAAGCGTCGTGCCGTCCGAAGTGACGATGTCGTGACCGATGAGATCGTTCAGTACGGGGTGATCGGCAACCCGGATGACCTGCTGCGGATCGCCCGGAAGCCGAATGTCGCCGCCCTGGTAGCTTCTGACGATCTGCGGCTTCACATTCGTCCCCGAGAAATCGGGGGCCGTATCCATGTGGGCGCAGAAGCAGATCACGGGTACGTTGTTCTTGGACGTATTCGATGGAATGGTTCCATAGACGTAGCCGTGTTCGTCGAGATGCGCGTCCGACACGCCGATCGCAAGCAGTTCCTCGACCAGGAGACGCCCCAGGTTCCTCTGCTTCTCTGTCGAAGGTTGGGTCGGGGACGAAGCGTCGGACTGGGTATCGATGACGACGTAACGGAGAAAGCGGTCTGTAACGCTGGTGGCCATGGCTGTGCGATCCGAAATGCGAAGAGAGAGCTTGTACCCGCGCGCAGCGCTCCCGTGAATGGGTTCTGGTCTGATATCCTCGGAACCGAACGATGTCGAAGCCGGCCGATGGATCCTCAATCCACACTTACGGCCAAGCTGACGCCTAATTGCCACGTTTGGCCGGAGAATGCGTCCCCTTCAAATAGAGGGGATGCCCATGATCGCTCGTTTTGCTCTCGGCTGTGCCATGGTCCTGTGTGCTCTGCCCGCCGCCGCCTCCGACCGTGCCGCCATCGATACCCTCGTGGCGCAGCACGCCAGGGCGCATGGGATCCCCGAGGCTCTGGTGCACCGGGTCATCAGGCGGGAGAGCGGCTACAATCCTCGGGCCCGGAACCGGATCTATTGGGGCCTCATGCAGATCCGCCACGATACCGCCCGCGGCATGGGTTATTCGGGTCCCGCATCGGGCCTTCTCGATGCGAACACCAACCTGACCTACGCAGTCCCGTATCTGGCCAACGCCTACAGGGTTGCCGGGGGCAATCTCGACCGGGCGGTCGCTCTCTACGCAGGCGGCTACTATTACGTGGCCAAACGCAAGGGGATGCTGGGGCAGCTTCGGACTGCGGCAAGCCGACCTGTTCATGCGGATCCTGTCTCAACCGGGTCGATCACGACGGGCGCGTCGCCCGCGGCTGTGAAGGCGGCAAGCGCCATGCCTGTCCCGGAGCGCTAGGGCGCAATCACTCTGGCCGATGACGCGCTGAGTTCTTGCAAGGCGATTTCCTTTGCTCGGCGTGCGAGCGCCGGTTCGCTTGTGACGCTTGCGTCGTCTCGACACAATTCCGTGGCATGCCGGGGAAGCCTTGATGACGCAGCACTTTCACCATGAGGGCATCCGAGCCGGCCGGCAGCCGAAGGAGGGGCATATGTCCGAAGATTCGATCAATCCGCTCTACATTCTGGCGGCCATCACCCTCGGCATTCCGGTCGTGGCTCTGATCCTGCTGATCGCGACCAATCCGGGTGTCCAGGAAGGGACGCTCTCGACCCTGGCCATGTTCCTCGTGCTGTCCGCCTTCGCGGTGGCTGCGCTGTTCGAGATCAAGCGGCTCGCGGACCAGCCTTCGGGCCCGGACAACCCTTAGGCTCTGACTTCCTTGTGAACTGCGGCGACTCCCAGGGAACCAGGGTTCGGATCGTCCGTTTCAGGGTTATGAAGCCACGCCGCGAGATCCTAAATCGACCTGTCGTCCTCCTGGTGGAGGACGAATTGCTTGTTCGTCTCACGCAGGTCGAGATCCTGCGGGATGCCGAGTTCTGGGTGGTGGAGGCTCAGGACGCGGACGAGGCCTTTGATCTTCTCAGGCAACGCCCGGATATCAACGTCGTGCTCACCGACGTGAACATGCCGGGTTCTATCGACGGCTTCGAGTTCGCCCGGCTCGTTCGCCAGGGCTGGCCGGAAGTGGGCGTCCTCGTCATTTCCGGCAAGGTGACGCCAAAGCCTGGAGATCTTCCGGAGGGCACGCATTTCCTGCAGAAGCCTATTCGCTCCGAGACCCTCGTCGATGCCCTGAAGCGGGCCATGGCTCCAAAGGCGCTTCAGGCGTGACAGTACGACTTGGCCGCATCCGGTACATCTTTGCGGACGGAGCGTGGATAACTAAGGGGCACCCGTGACCAGACCTAAAGTTGCCTTTGCCGGGCGGCACATCGCTCTGCCGCGTTCGAGAGCCCTCCGGATCAGTCTGGGTGTCGCACTGATGCTCGGGGGCCTCGTTGGATTTCTCCCCATTCTCGGCTTCTGGATGGTTCCGCTGGGACTTCTCGTCCTGTCCTTCGATCTTCCTGCCGCACGAAGGCTGCGCCGCCGCATCACAGTGTGGTGGGGGCGCCGCCAGCGCGCGAGGAAGAAGGATTAGGTCGGCAGGCGGCCGTCAGGCGTGTACTGGTCCACCGCTTTGGGCAGCTCCCGAGTCAGACGTGCCAGAATTTCCTCGCGGGAGAGTCCGGTCTGCTGCGTCAGCGTATCCAGCACGTCGTGGCCGATGGCCTGCTCGAGCTGCGGCGGCTCGATCTCCTTGTTGGGACCGGTGCTGACCCAGGACTCGGCCACATCGCTCTGTCCGTTCTGACGGAAGCGGTCGAGAAGCTCGCCGAGGCCGCCGCTCAAGAGACCACCGGCACCAGCACCGCCAAGGCTGCCCAGAAGGCCGCCAAGGCCTCCGAGGCCACCCGTTTCGTGACCAGGCCGCCCAGGGGAGCCGGCCTGCTGGCCGCGCAGCATTTCTGCGATCTTGTCCCGGTTCTGGTAACCGGCGATGGCGAGGAGGCCCAACAGGGCCGTCATGGAAGGAAAACCTCGGCTGCTCATGATATTGCTCCTGATGACCCAACAGGAACAGCGTGAGCGGGGAAACGGTTCCGGGAGCGGTGGATCGAGGCCGGTCACCGCGTTCGAGGCGTCCTTTCGGCACTGCAGCAGCTGCTAGGCTCAGTCATGGGAGAGGAATTCAACTTTTGTTGAGGGGCGAGGTGAAAAAATCCTGCAGGCGAATTGCCGCTCGCATATTTAAATCCGCGAGGGATGCCCCAGATATTCGGGCATGCCCGACAAGACCAAATCTCTTCCTCAGAACACCCATCCGGCTGCCTCTGGAGCGGCCCTGAGCGCGGCTGTCCGCCTGCATCTCGGCAAACAGCTTCGCGCCCTTTACGGAGACCCGACGGAACACAAGCTGCCGCGCGATCTGGCGAAGCTCGCCGAGCGCGTGGCCCAGGTCATCCGCGCCCATACGGAGCCGGTCGATCAAGCCTTCATCGATGGCGTCATGGAGGCGCTGCCGAACCTGCGGGCCTTTGCGCTTTCGCTCACCGGAAAGCTCGATCAGGCCGAAGATCTGGTGCAGGACACGGTGCTCAAGGCGCTGACGAAGCAGGAGACGTTCGAGGCCGGCACCAACCTGCAGGCGTGGCTGTTCACGATCCTGCGCAACGGGTTCTATTCGACGCACCGCAAGACCAGCCGCGAGGTCGAGGACGGCGACGGTACCCACGCCGCAAGCATGGTGGCGATCCCCGACCAGGAGGACAAGCTCGCGCTGCAGGATCTCTCAACGGCGCTCGAGAAGCTGCCGCAGGAGCAACGGGAAGCGATCATCCTGATCGGCGCCGAAGGAATGTCGTACGAGGACGCCGCGGAGGCGCTCGGCGTGAAGGTCGGCACCATCAAGAGCCGCGTGAACCGCGCGCGCAATCGACTGGCGGAGCTGATGGGCGTTGCGGCGGACCGGCTGCACAACCATACCGCTGACGCCTGATCCTTATCATCACCGTAACATTGGCTGCGCAGGCGCATGAAGCAATCAGCCTCACGCCCCTGCGCAGCGTTTCGTCTGCCTAAAATATCAGCGGCCGGGAACGGTCCGCGCCTTGAACTTTTCCCTGAGGTTCACGGTTGAGCTGACAGCTGGTGGGTGCTCGCAAACGCTTCTCTGCCAAGGAGGGGAGCATGGAACACAGACCTCTGTCTGAACTCGGCCACGTCGCTGACCTCAAGCCCTCGCAAACGCCTGTCCTATCGAAACGTGAACGCCTGGATCGCTGGGCGGAGCTTCTCGAACGGGAGCCCGACCGTCTTTTGCGGACCCTCGATGAAATCGAGTGGAAGCCGAAGGCGGTGCGGCTTGCCATGCGCGCAGACGGTTCCGCTCTGACGGTTGCCTTCAACGATCCGGTGCTGCGCAGCGCCGGTCTCTTGAGCGACAGGTTCGGGGATGCGGTAAACTTCTTCCAGATCTCCGAACACGACGCGCACATCGTGCTCTGCTCCTGTCACGGCGGTGAATCCATGCGCTCGGAAGAAGCGGCCCGGCGGGTGCGCGGCATCCGCTCTCCGAGCCTGTGGTCGCTCTACTTCGGCTGGCTTCGATAAGTCTCAGGCCCCGGCGGGCTGTCAATCCTTGTAAGGGTCGAACTCGCCAGGGCCGGCCATGGCCACCGCAAAGGGACGCAACCGGTGCTCGATGGCGATGGTATCGCCATGATAGGCGAGCACGTCCTCAAGACGGCGATAGACCATGGGGCTTTCGTCCACATCGCCGCCGCGCAGGAGAACGCCCTTCTCGCGGAGCCAGGAATCCATTTCCTCTCGGGTGAAGCGGGGAGGGCGAACCCATTCGCCCTGCCGGTTTTTCTTCCCCTTCGCCTCCATGCGCCCGAAGAGGCGGCCAGCACCATGAACGGTGGAATAGAGGCTGTCGGCGCTCTGCTCACTCTCCACGCCGCGCAGGATTACGGCATTGTCGCCCATGGAGCCGCCGACAAAGCCCCGCTGACCCGGAAAGGCGGGGGTCGCACCCTTGCGCACCACCCAGTAATCGCGTCCGCCGTGGTTTTCGCGCCAGACGAAGTTGTGATGGTTGTGCACTGAATCCGTGATGGCGCCGCCGATGATCCGGCGCACCCGCTCGACTACCCATTCACGACCGGCATAGGCATAGAGCCCGCCAAGGCTCACACCGGCGAGATAGCTGCGTCCGATCTCGCTGTCCTGATGCACGAGGGCGGGATCAACCTCCATGCCGTCTTTCGCGCCGACGAGCGCCAGATGCTTCGTCGTGATTCTGTGACCGAGGCCGCGGGAGCCGAAATGCACCCCGATCCAGACGAAGCCCTCTTCATCCTCGAACAGATCTACGTAGTGGTTGCCGGACCCGACCGTGCCGAGCTGCTGAGACGCCATCTTCTTCAGGTCGCGGACGCCAGCCTCGTCCCAGAGCAGTGTATCGAACAGCTCGTGATCTACGGCGACGGCATTTTTCTGCCCGATGCCGAAGCTGACGGCCTTGCCGATGTCGCTGAGAATCATGCCGGCCTTTGCGGCGATATCCGCATAACGGGTGTCCAGACGCACGGCCATGTTCCCGCAGGCAATGTCGAAGCCCACGCCGCTGATGGAAATGTGCTCCTCATACGCGATCACCCCGCCGATCGGATGCGCATAGCCGAGATGCCCGTCCGCGCAGAGAACGCCCTTGGCCGCGCTGCCCGCCTGCATGCAGCGATTCAGCTGCTGGATCGTCTTCTCGTCATGCTGGCCATAGATGCGGATGTTCATACGTGCCCTTCAATGGTTGCTGACGCCAATCCCTTAACGCAGAAGGCGCCGCCGAGGGAAATGCGGTGATCAGCCTTCAGCAAGCTTAAGTATTAACTTGGCTGACAATTGTATCGGGCTGTACCGCAAATTTCACAACATAAGTTATTAAACTAAATCAATGCGCATATTTGCTTATTGATGTGAATAAAAATCTATAGAAAATTCAATTTTACCCCTTATGGGGTATCAAAAATCACTCTTCGACATGCTTTTGTTCGCGGATATTTGGTCGAGGACAGGCATGACATCTACGGTTAAGGTTACACGCACGGGCAACCAGGATATCGACGGCGTTCTTTCCAGTTCATGCTGGGACAATCCCAGTCTCACATTCAGCTTTCCGACTAAGGCGACATTTTACGGCAGCGATTACGGCTCGGGAGAGCCGCAGAACAACTTCAGGGCTTTGAACGAAAGCCAATGCAAGGCCGCGCGCGAAGTCTTCGCCATGATGGCGTCGGTCAGCAATCTGAGCTTCACGGAAATCAATGAAACCTCTAGTGCCCATGCCACCTTGCGGTTGGCTAATTCAGATACACCGTCTCCAGCCTGGAGCTATCTTCCTGACGCGGCTCCTGAGGGAGGTGATACCTGGTTCGGGCCTAGAACCGACTGGTTCGGTGAGCCTGTGCGAGGAGGCTATGGCTATTATGCCTTCATCCATGAGTTGCTTCACGCCGTCGGCCTGAAGCACGGAAACGAGGCCGACAGTTTCGGCGCGATGACCGCTGCCCGCGATTCCATGGAATTCTCCGCCATGACCTATCGCTCCTATGTGGGCGCAGCCGGGCAGTACGTGGAGAACGAGGAGTGGGGCTACGCTCAATCGTTGATGATGTATGACATCGCAGCCCTGCAGCATCTCTACGGAGCCGACTACACCTTCCAGGCAGGCAATACGGTCTATCGGTGGAATCCCGCTACCGGGCAGGAATTCATCAACGGCGTGGGCCAGATCGCCCCGGGCGGCAATCGCATCTTCATGACGGTCTGGGACGGCGGCGGCAACGATACCTACGATTTCTCCAACTACGCGACGGCTCTCAGAGTCGACCTGCGCCCGGGGCAGTGGTCCCGCGTTTCCACAACGCAGATCGCCAAGCTCGGCGACGGGGAATATGCGCGCGGCAACATCGCGAATGCCCTGACCTATCACGGCAGTAACCGATCCTTGATCGAGAACGCGATCGGAGGAACAGGCAGCGACGTCATGATCGGCAATGACATCGCCAATACCCTCAAAGGAGGCAGCGGAGCGGACAAGCTCTATGGCTTGAAAGGCAACGACGCTCTTTCAGGCGGCGCCGGCGTGGATGTCTTTGTTTTCAGCACGGCACCGAACCGCACGCTCAACTTCGACCGCATCCTCGACTATTCTGTCGCCAGCGACACGATCCATCTCGAAAACGCCGTCTTCACGAAGCTCGGATCTCCCGGCAGGCTTTCCGCCGCCGCTTTCTGGACCAGCGCGAAGGCTCACGATTCCAGCGACCGCATTCTCTACGACAAGGTCCATGGCGGGCTCTATTATGATTCGGACGGAACCGGAAAGGCTGCACCGGTTGCTGTTGCGCAGCTCTCCAAGGGGCTGCCGATGACTGCGGCCGAGTTCGTGATCGTCTGAAGAGATATTCGTCGCGTTCGAGCGATTCCTCGGAAGAACAGGGCAGTTACCTCAACAGAAGGGTTCAAACAGGCTCGCACAAGCCAAGCTTGAGATCTTATCCCTATCGGAGGATCCGGCATGGCCCTGACGGCGACCGTCACAGCGAGTGGCGATCAGAATCTGGACGGCGTGATCTCAGGCATCCGATGGGATGCCGCAACGCTGACCTACAGTTTTCCTGAAAGCTCCTCGTATTACGAAAACAATTACATCGGAAGCGAACCGCAGAAGGGATTCGCGCCCTTGAGCCAAGCTCAAGCCTTCGCAGCGCGCAAGATCTTTGCGATGTTCGCCGCTGTTGCCGATATCGGTTTCATTGAGGTCAAGGAAAGCGAGTCCGATCATGCGGACCTGCGCCTGGCGGGCTCGAACATCTCGGCGCCCGCCTGGGCGTATTATCCCAGTTCCAGCCCGTATGGCGGCGATGCGTGGTTTCGTGCCTCGGCGAAGTGGCTCAACGACATGCGGGCCGGAGGCTACGGCTTTTATGTCTTCATGCATGAGATTGGCCACGCGCTCGGCCTGAAGCACGGCCATGAGACCGGCCCTTTCGGGCCTTTGCCTCTGGCGCAGGATTCCATGGAATTCTCCATCATGACCTATCGCTCCTATGTGGGGGCGAGCGGAACGTTCATGGAGAATGAGCAATGGGGTTATGCGCAATCCCTGATGATGAACGATATAGCGGCTCTGCAGCACATGTACGGAGCCGATTACACCACGAACTCCGATAACACGGTGTATCGATGGAGCCCGGTAACCGGGGAAGGCTTCATCAACGGAGTTGGGCAGGGCGCTCCGGGCGGCAATCGTGTGCTGACGACCATATGGGACGGCGGCGGGCGCGACACCTACGATTTCTCGAACTATCGGACGAACCTTCGCATCGACTTGCGCCCTGGGGCCTGGAGCATCTTGTCGTCGACCCAGATCGCAGAACTCGGCTATGGCCATCCTGCCCGTGGCAACATCGCCAACAGCCTTCTCTTCGAAGGAGATCTGCGGTCCCTGATCGAGAACGCCATCGGCGGCAGCGGGAACGACAGGCTGTTCGGAAACCAGGCGAACAACGTTCTTATCGGCGGCGCGGGAGCCGACCGGCTCTATGGCTTTGATGGCATGGACACTCTCACCGGCGGCAAGGGCGGGGACGTCTTCCTGTTCATGACTCGACCGAGCAGGTACACCAACCTCGACCGCATCAACGATTTTTCGGTGAAGGACGACACGATCTCGCTCGAGAATGCGGCGTTCACGGCCCTCGGGAAGACCGGGAGGATTTCTGACCAGACCTTCTGGACAGGGGTAAAGGCGCACGATGCCACGGACCGCATTGTCTATAACAAGGCGACCGGGGCACTCTTTTACGATCCGGATGGAACCGGCAGCGCGCCGCAAATTCAGTTTGCTGTGCTGGCAAAAGGCATCGGGCTCACGGCCGCAGACTTTTGGGTGACCTGATCTCATTGTCGAGCCTTGTGCCAGGACCGACAGGTGCTTGCCCCTGATGCCGTCCCGCTGGCAACTATCGTGCCGGAGCATATAGTGCTGTAGCGGGTCGGAAACGGTGCCGTGAAAAATGCACGGCGGTCAGAAGGCGCAAGCCCGCAAGGCGCCTGAAACGCTGTCGACGGCTCCCGGCCAGGGCTGTCTTGCCGTGCATTACGAAGGCCTTCTCCAGATATTGCCCATCTGTCCCTCGCTCGAATCGAACCCCGTGGACTTCAGGGAATAGCCGCCTGCGGCGTGGTCGGGTCCTCGAGGAGATCGGGCATGCCGGGTTTGCTCGGAGTTCCGGTCCAGGGTGCGGCAGCAGGCCATCGGGGGCTAGATTTGACTTCCCGATGGGATTGGAGGACATCAGCGCCCTTGAGGGGTTACCAGCCCGAACTCGCATCGGCAAAGGCATGTCATCGATGGACGGTTCCGTCGCCCAGCAGCACTTATCCCTGCGCCGCTTGTCGGTCGCGCAACTGGCGAGCTTCATCGAGCGCAGCCATGCAAGGCTCTGCGCCGTGCTCGTCCTGCTGTCGCTCGCGTGTTTCCTGCCGGGTTTCTCCACCCTCCAGCCCATGGACCGGGACGAGCCGCGCTACGCTCAGGCCTCCAAGCAGATGCTGGAATCCCGGGATTTCGTCGACGTGCGGTTCCAGGACGAGGCCCGCTATAAGAAGCCGGTCGGCATCTACTGGATGCAGAGCGCCAGCGTCGCCATCGGAGACGCGCTCGGGATTCCGCAGGCCCGCACCACGATCGCGCTCTATCGTCTGCCGTCCCTGTTCGGCGCCATCGCCACGGTTCTTCTGACTTACTGGGCGGCCCTGGCCTTCTTTGGCAGGCGAGGGGCGTTCCTGACTGCCGCCCTCATGGCCACCTGCGTGATCCTCATGGTGGAGGCGCGCCTCGCCAAGACGGACGCCATGCTGGCCGCCTGCTCCGTTGCGGTCATGGGCGGGTTGGCGCGGGCATATCTGAGTCGTGGCGCGGGAGTTCTGCCGCGCCGCGCCCTGCTGATCTTCTGGACCGGGTTCGCCTTAGGGATCCTGATCAAGGGCCCCTTGATCCTGATGTTCGCAGGCTTGGCGG
This sequence comes from Microvirga sp., assembly GCA_035645515.1. Lineage (GTDB taxonomy): Bacteria > Pseudomonadota > Alphaproteobacteria > Rhizobiales > Beijerinckiaceae > Microvirga. Next base: position 71,948 of record DASQML010000068.1, on the reverse strand, counting down.
CAGCCGTTCTCTCCTACAAGGAACGTTCCACCCGGTGGCTGCTCACCCTGCGGCCCTGGCTCGGACTCGCATTCACTGTTGCCGTGGTCCTGCCGTGGTTCGTCGCTATCGCCATCAAGAGCGGCGGCGCGTTCTATTCGCAGGCCGTGGGCCACGACATGCTGGGCAAGGTCGGCACGGCGCAGAAATACCATTGGGCTCCCCCCGGCTTCTATGCTCTGTCCTTCTTCGCCACCTTCTGGCCAGGCGCGATCCTGGCAGCCATCGCGGTGCCCTTCGCCTGGATCCACCGCAGGGAGGAGCAGGTCGCCTTCGCCCTCGCCTGGATCGTCCCGTCGTGGCTGATCTTCGAGGCCGTGCCGACGAAGCTGCCGCACTACACCCTGCCGCTTCTGCCGGCGGTGGCTATCGTGACGGTCATGGCGATCTCCCGACATTTCGTGGGGCCGCACCGGCCCTTGGCAAAGCTGTCCACGATCCTGATTCCGTTCATTCCGGTGGGCCTGACCATTGGCCTCGCGGCGGCCAATTGGTCCTTTGACGGAACTCTGCCGTACCGGGCGCTTCCCGCCTTGGCGGCCGCTTCCGTGATCGCTCTCTACGCGTGGTGGCTGTTCATCAGGAACCGACTGGCAAGCTGCCTCTGGGCCAGCTTCGTTTCCTCCGTCTGCTTGACCATGGGCGTCTTCGGCTTTGCCCAGCTCGATCTGCGATCCCTCAAGATCTCGCCGAAACTTGCGGAGTCCGTGCAGAACTTCCCCAGCGACAGGCTCCATGTCGCCGCGCTCGGCTACCATGAGCCCAGCCTCGTCTTCCTGGTGGGGACGGACCTCGACCTGATCGATACTGCGGCGGAGGCCTCTGCCTTCCTGAAGAAGAACAGCTGTGCCGTCGTCTTCGTCGACAGGCGCTTCGAGGGCGATTTCAGGGCCGAGAACGAAAGGGCGGGCCTTCAGCCCGCGCTCTCGACCCGGGTCTCGGGATTCAATATCAACAGCGGGAAGCGTGTGGATATCGGCGTCTATTCCGTTGATTCCAGCTGCCAATGACTCTTTCCAGAGGGGGCCCGTAAGAGCCCTTGATCGATGAACGACCTTACTCCGGTTCCGCGCCTTAGCGTCGTGGTGCCCGTCAAGAACGAAGCCCTGAACATCCTTCCCCTCGTGGAGGAAATCGAGCGCGCTTGCGCGCCGCTTGCGCCTTTCGAGGTGATCTACGTGGATGACGGCTCTACCGACGACACGGCCCAGCAGGTGCTGGCTGCTCGCGCGACACGGCCCTGGCTGCGCCTGCTGCGCCATCAATCCAGTTGCGGACAGAGCGCGGCGGTGCGCACCGGCGTCCATGCCGCCCGCGGGCCGATCATCGCCACCCTCGACGGAGACGGGCAAAACGACCCAGCCTTCATTCCGCAGATGGTGGCAGCGCTTGACGATCCCGCCGTCGGGATCGTCGCGGGCCAGCGCCTCGGCCGGAAAGGCGCCGCCAAGCGCTGGCAATCGAAGATCGCCAACGGAGTGCGCGGCCGCGTTCTCAAGGACGGCACCCGCGACACGGGATGCGGGCTTAAGGTTTTCCGCCGCGACGTCTATCTCCGCCTGCCGTATTTCGATGCTCTCCACCGCTTCATGCCTGCGCTCGTGAAGCGCGAGGGCTTCCGGATTGCCCACGTGGACGTGGTGGATCGCCCCCGCCATGCGGGTCAGTCCAATTACGGCCTGTTCGACCGCCTGTGGGTCGGCATTCTCGATCTCGCGGGCGTGTGGTGGCTCATCCGCCGCCGTCGCCGCGTGCCCGTTGCTCAGGAAATCGTCTGATGTTGATGCGCCTGTCCCACGATATCGGGCTGTACTTCTACGATATCGTCGTTGCCCGCTTCGATCTCTGGGCCGCCTTCGGCGTGCTGGCGCAGTTCGTCTTCGGCGCGCGCTTCATCGTGCAATGGATTGCGAGCGAGAAGGCCGAGAAGAGCGTGATCCCGATGGGCTTCTGGTTCCTGTCCATCGCTGGCGGGGTGATGACGTTGATCTACGGCTTTGCGCGCCGCGACATCGTCATCATTTCCGGTCAGGCCCTCTCGATCTTCATCTATGTGCGCAACCTGATGCTGATCGCGAAGGAAAAGCGGAAGAAGGCCGGCGAGGTGGAACTGCCGACCTAGTCCGCTTCCCGCAGGCGCTTGAAGCCTGCATCCAGATCACGTTTCAGGTCCTCCACATCCTCAAGGCCGATATGGAAGCGAAGGGCATGGCCGCCCGGCTCCCATTTCGTCGCGGTTCTGTAGCTGGCGCAGTTGAACGGGATCACCAGGCTCTCGAAGCCACCCCAGGAATAGCCCATGCCGAAGAGGTCAAGGCCGTCGAGCATGGCGGCTAGCGCCTTGTCAGAGCAAGGCTTGAGGATGACAGAGAACAGGCCGGACGAGCCCTTGAAGTCCCGCTTCCAGATCTCGTGGCCTTTGTAGCTGGGAAGCGCTGGATGGAGCACCTGGGCCACTTCGGGGCGCTCGGCCAGCCAGCGGGCCATCTCCAGGGCCTGCTTCTCGTGCTCCCGCAGGCGAAGCGCCATGGTGCGCAGGCCCCGCAAGCCCAAGAAGACGTCTTCCGGGCCTGGACACATGGCAAAGGCTTCGTAAGCCGCGCGGAGGTCCTTGAAGCAGCGCTCATTGGCCGAAACCAGGCCGAGCAGCAGGTCCGACCCGCCGCTCAGATACTTAGTCCCAGCCTCGATGGCGATATCGACGCCTCGCTCGTGAGGCGGGAAGAGCAGGGGGGTCGCCCAGGTGTTGTCCATCAGCACCACGGCTCCATGCCGGTGCGCCACTTCCGCGATGGCAGGAATATCCTGCATCTCCAGGGACTGGGAACCAGGCGCTTCCGTAAAGACAGCCGCCGTGTTCGGGCGGATCAGGGTCTCGATTCCGGCGCCGATTGACGGATCGTAATAGGTGGTTTCCACACGAAATTTCTTGAGCATCCCGTTACAGAACTGCCGTGTCGGCAGGTAGACGGAATCGGTCATCAGCAGATGGTCCCCGGCCTTGAGGCAGGACATGAGGGCCACCGTGACCGCAGCAAGGCCGGACGGGGCCAGTACGGTGCCGGCGGCGCCGGCAATCTCCGTCCAGGCTCTTTCGAGCGATTCCGTGGTCGGCGTACCCTTTGTTCCATAGGAATAGCGCCCCCGGCGATGCAGGAGATCGTCCGTTGTGGGGTACAGAACCGTGGACCCGCGATAGATCGGGGTATTCACGAATCCGTGCTGCTCAAAGGGATCGCGCCCTGCATAGACGAGGCGGGTGCGGTCTGCGAGATCGGCGAGTTTGGGGGGAAGTCTGGACATGGGCTCAAAGGCTTGCTGAAGGGGCTTGATCTGAGGCCGAGCCGTGTCCGGCGTCAACCCTCTGAAGAAAAAAGCATTCCATCAAGACTTGACCGGTGATCAATCATGGAATGTGATGGATTTGATGCCGCCTCGATCGATGCGGCGCGGAACGGTCTGACCGTGGCTCGGCTGGGGGATAAAAGAACAGGCGAGCCGAATAGAACTATTGGGAGAATATACCAGCATGAAAAAGGCTCTCATTTCGATTGCCTTCGGCCTGACGGCGAGCCTGATCGCAACGGGCGCTTCCGCACAGGCAACGCTCAACAGCGTGAAGCAGAAGGGCTTCCTGACCTGCGGCTCGAACACCGGCCTCGCGGGCTTCGGCCTGCCGGACGCCCAGGGCAACTGGACCGGCCTCGATGTGGATCTCTGCCGCGCGATTGCCGCCGCGATCTTCGACGATCCGAACAAGGTGCGCTTCATTCCGCTCGCCGCCAAGGACCGCTTCACGGCGCTCCAGTCGGGCGAAGTGGACGTGCTGTCGCGTAACTCGACGGCGACCATGTCGCGTGACACGCAGCTCGGCCTCGACTTCCCGACCATCAACTACTTCGACGGCCAGGGCTTCATGGTCCGCAAGAAGCTCGGCGTCTCCTCCGCGAAGGAGCTGAACGGCGCCTCGATCTGCACCCAGCAGGGCACCACCACCGAGCTGAACCTCGCCGACTACTTCCGTGCCAACAACATGAAGTACGAAGTGGTGGCTTTCGCCACCTCGGACGAGACCTTCAAGGCTTATGACGCCGGCCGCTGCGACGCGTTCACTACGGACGCTTCCGGCCTCTATGCCGAGCGCCTGCGCGCCTCGGCTCCGGACGATCATATCGTTCTGCCCGAGATCATCTCCAAGGAGCCTCTCGGACCGGCCGTCCGCCACGGCGACAACCAGTGGGGCGATATCGTCCGCTGGACTCACATGGCCATGCTGAACGCTGAAGAGCTCGGCGTCACGAAGGCCAATGTCGACCAGATGAAGGGCTCCGACAACCCGGAGATCAAGCGTCTGCTCGGCACCGAAGGCAAGTTCGGTGAGGCCATCGGCCTGACCAACGACTGGGCCTACCGGATCATCAAGCACGTGGGCAACTACTCCGAAGTGTTCGAGAAGAACGTCGGCGAAGGCTCCAAGCTGAAGATCAAGCGCGGCCAGAACGCTCTCTGGACGAAGGGCGGCCTGCAGTACGGCATCCCGGTCCGCTAATCGGATCTTGACGACAAGGGGAGCGCCCGGTACCCGGGCGCTCCCTTAATAACAAAAAGAGCTGCCGCTCGTTCATGGCAGTGTCCATTGCATGAACACGGGGGGAGACGGCCACCACAGGCTTGCCGTCAAAGGATGAGTTCAGTGCAGACCGTTGTCAGTCAGACATCGCCACCGAAAAAATCGTTTCTCTACGACCCGAAGGTTCGTGGGATTTTCTACCAGGTCCTTCTCGTCGCGGTCGTCAGCTATCTCTTCTATGTGGCTGCGACCAATGCCATCGAAAACCTGCAGCGGGCGAAGATCGCCTCCGGGTTCGGCTTTCTCAACAACACCGCTGGTTTCGACATCAGCCAGACGCTGATCCAGTTCAGCGCGGCAGGCTCCGATTACGGCGATGCCTTCGTCGTCGGCCTGCTCAACACGCTGATCGTCTCGGCCATCGGCATCTTCTTCACCACGATTCTGGGCTTCCTCATCGGCATTGCGCGCCTTTCCAAGAACTGGATGGTGGCGAAGGTGGCCATGGTCTATGTGGAGACGCTGCGCAACATTCCGCTGCTCGTGCAGCTTTTGTTCTGGTACATCGCGGTCCTCGGTCCGCTGCCGCAGCCTCGCAACTCCATCGAGATGGGAGCCGGCTTCTTCATCAACTCGCGCGGTCTTTTCATGGCGCGGCCGATCTATGCCGCGGATGCGTGGGTTATCCCGGCGGCGCTGGTGATCGGGATTCTGGGCAGTATCCTCTATCGTCGCTGGGCCAAGGCGCGGCAGGAGGCCACCGGCGAGCAATCGCCCGTCGGTCTCGTGACGCTCGGCCTCGTGCTGGGCCTGCCGATCCTGACCTGGATCGTGCTCGCCCTCGTCGGCGCCAACCCGATCAGCTTCGAATTGCCGCGCAAGGGGACCTTCAACCTGACCGGCGGCATGCAGATCCTGCCTGAATTCGTGGCGCTGCTGCTCGGCCTTACCACCTACACGGCGGCCTTCATCGCCGAGGTTGTGCGCGCCGGCATCCTTGCCGTCTCGAAGGGGCAGACGGAAGCTGCGGGCTCGCTCGGCCTGAAGCCCGGGCAGACCTTGCGCCTCGTGGTGATCCCGCAGGCCATGCGCGTCATCATCCCGCCGCTGACGAGCCAGTATCTCAACCTGACGAAGAACTCGTCGCTGGCGGTGGCCATCGGCTATCCCGATCTCGTGCAGGTGTTCATGGGCACCGTGCTCAACCAGACCGGCCAGGCCATCGAAGTCGTCGTCATCACCATGGGCGTGTACCTCACGATCAGTCTTGTGACCTCGGCCCTGATGAACATCTACAACCGCCGTGTGGCGATCGTCGAACGGTAAGGACATCCGATGAGCACCACCGTCGATATCCCTCGCTTCGTTCAAGCCCGGCAAGTGGAGGCCCTGCCTCCGCCCAATCTTGCGCGCGGCCCCATCGCCTGGGTCCGGGAAAACCTCTTTTCCGGTCCCTTCAACACCATCCTGACCCTGGTGGTGCTCTACCTTCTCTATGTGAGCGTTCCGCCGCTCCTGAAGTTCCTGCTTATCGACGCGGTCTGGAGCGGCACCGACCGCGCCGCCTGCCGCGCCGACATGGGCGGCAGCGAGGCGGGGGCCTGCTGGGCCTTCGTCCGCGACAAGATCAGCTACTTCACCTACGGCTCCTACACGGGGTCGGAGCGCTGGAGGGTCGATATCTTCTTTGCGCTCCTCGCCATCGGGGTGGGCTGGTTGCTCTGGCTGAGGGCGCCGCGCCGCGACCTGGGAGCCGTCTATTTCTTCTGGCTGTTCCCGGTCTTCTCCTACATCCTTCTGACAGGCGGTAATGCCGATTTCAGCGGCCGTTTCTGGATCGGGTTTGCGATCCTGGGCGCGCTGCTGATCGCTCTGTTTGCCTTCGTGGCCGTGATCCTCAAGACATCGCTCCGGCCCGCGTTGTTCATCGGAGGCGGCATCGTTGCCGTGATCGGCGTCACGCTAGCCTTGATGGACATCGATTTCGGCCTGCGTCACGTGCCGACCTCCCTCTGGGGCGGCATTCTCGTGACGCTGCTCGTGGCGACGGTGGGCATCGTGTTTTCGCTGCCTTTCGGTATTCTTCTGGCGCTCGGGCGCCGCTCGAAGCTGCCGATCGTCCGCATGGCTTCGGTGGTCTTCATCGAGTTCGTGCGCGGCGTGCCGCTCATCACCGTACTCATCATGGCCAACACCATGCTGCCGCTGTTCCTACCCGGCGACATGACGGTGGACCGGCTGCTGCGTCCGCTGATCGGGACCGCGTTCTTCGCCTCTGCTTACATGGCCGAGGTGGTGCGCGGCGGCCTTCAAGCCATGCCGAAGGGGCAGTATGAGGGTGCCATGTCCCTGGGGCTGAACTATCCGCAGATGATGATTTTCATCATCCTGCCGCAGGCCCTGCGCATCGTGATCCCGGGAATCGTGAACACCTTCATCGGCCTGTTCAAGGATACGTCCCTCGTGGCCATCGTCGGCATCTTCGATGTGGTCAAGACGATCGAGGCTTCGCGCATCGATCCCAACTGGGCCGCGCCCACCATCGGCCTCACGGGCTACGCCTTCGCAGCCCTGTTCTATTTCATCTTCTGCTTCGGCATGTCACGCTACTCGCTTGGAGTCGAGCGACGCCTCGCGGCGGGCCAGAAGCGCTAAAATTCATGGCAACGACAATGACAACACAAACAGTTCAGACCGCCGCAATCGACCCGAAGGCCGAAGCCGCCATCCAGCTGATCGACGTGCACAAGTGGTATGGCGAGTTCCACGTCCTGCGCGACATCAACCTCAGCGTCGGCCGGGGTGAGCGCATCGTGATCTGCGGGCCCTCGGGCTCCGGCAAATCCACGATGATCCGCTGCATCAACCGTCTCGAAGAGCACCAGAAGGGCCGCATCATCGTCGACGGCATCGAGCTGACGAGCGACCTGAAGCGCATCGACGAAGTCCGCCGCGATGTCGGCATGGTGTTCCAGCACTTCAACCTCTTCCCACATCTCACGATTCTCGAGAACTGCACGCTGGCGCCGATCTGGGTGAAGAAGATGCCCAAGAAGGAAGCGGAAGAGGTCGCCATGCATTACCTGAAGCGGGTCAAGATCCCGGAGCAGGCGAACAAGTATCCGGGCCAGCTCTCGGGCGGCCAGCAGCAGCGCGTGGCGATTGCCCGCTCGCTGTGCATGAGCCCCAAGATCATGCTGTTCGATGAGCCCACCTCCGCGCTCGACCCCGAGATGGTGAAGGAAGTGCTCGACACCATGGTGGGTCTCGCGGAGGAGGGCATGACCATGCTCTGCGTGACGCACGAGATGGGCTTTGCCCGTCAGGTGGCCGACCGGGTGATCTTCATGGATTACGGGCAGATCGTGGAAATGAACACCCCCGACGAGTTCTTCAAGAACCCGCAGCACGAACGCACCAAGCTCTTCCTCTCGCAGATCCTGCACTGAGCAGATTGCCTTAGATACAATAGGCCCCGGGCGATCCGGGGCCTATTGTATTGGGATTGGTGCAGGAGCGTCCCCGTCGGGTCGCTTCCGGCTTTTGCCCTCTAGGCCAGCTCTTTCGGAGGAACGAGCTCGTTAGCCCAGACGCCGGCCTGCTGGAGGTTGTCGGTGTTGTACCAATCCTTGTGCGCGAAGACAGCGTCCATGAGGCTCATGAAGAACTCCTTTGCGGCTTCCTTGTCCTCCGGATTGTTCCCTGCGTCGGCTTGCTTTTGATGCTCCAGAGACATCCCCATCACGATGGCCACGGCAATGTCACGGGACCGCCAGCCTGCATTCTCTGCACGCTGACGCATGGCTTGAGCGAGAGGGTACATTCGACCGAGATCAGAAAGGGAAGGTATGTTCCATCCCGCTTTGAACCCGTTCGGCGAAACGCGAGAGATGAGCTTGCGCACCTCGTTTTCCCTGCCGATGGTCTAAAAAAAGCTCATCGATACCTCACCACAATGATCTATGGGCTGCGCTTATACGAGGGGCAGCCTCCCGCGCCCAGTGTCTGAGCGCGTCATGCTTTCCTTCCCGAACCTGTTCCGAGGGGCAGGTCCTCCCGCGCGCCCCATTCCGCCCAGGCGCCGTCATAGATCGCCTTCATGGGCCGCCCCGCCACTTCGAGGGCAACGCCGAGGATGGCCGCCGAGACGCCGGAGCCGCAAGTGGTGATCACCGGTTTTGCAGAATCGATGCCCGCATCCTTCAGGGTCTGCTCGATAACGGCTTTGTCCTTGAGCCTGCCGTTCTCGACGATCGCGGCGAAGGGCAGGTTGAGGCTGCCGGGAATATGACCGGAGCGGAGGCCGGGGCGCGGCTCGGGCGCCTCGCCGCGGAAGCGCTCTGCCGGGCGCGCGTCCACTACCTGCGCGGTCCGGGTGCGGAGAGCCTCCTGAACGGCGGAGACATCGGCCACGGCAGCGCGGTTGAAGGACGGCTTGAAGATTTTCGGTTCAGGTTTCCTTGCGGGACCGGTCTCGACGGGGCGGCCCTCCGCCTTCCACGCGGGGAAGCCGCCTTCGAGAATGGAAACGTTGCGGGCGCCGAAGACCTGGAAGGTCCAGCGGACCCGGGGAGCCGAGAACAGCCCGGCGCCGTCATAGACGACGATAGCGGTGTTCTCGTCGATGCCCATCTCGCCGGCAACCTTGGCGAAAACTTCGGGTGAAGGAAGCATATGAGGCAGCGAGGACGAGGTATCCTTCACCTTGTCGATGTCGAAGCGGAGCGCGCCAGGAATGTGACCGGTCAGAAACTCTGCGTCAGGATCGCGATTCTGCGTCGGCAGATACCAAGAGCCGTCGATGATCACCACGTTCGGATCGTCGAGGTGCTCCTGCAACCTTGCGGGGGAAACGAAGAGCTGAGTCATGACGGGCTCCTGATGAGCGGTTGCCTGAAAAGATAGAGCGGTCAGTCGATCAGGGACAGGCGAACGCGGCGGTTCTGCTTGCCCTTCTTCTCGATGTCGGTGATTGCAGCCTGGCCGATTTCACCGGTGCGCCGCACATGGGTTCCGCCGCAGGGCTGCAGATCGATGCCTTCGATCTCGACCAAGCGCACCCGGCCCGAGCCGCGCGGCGGCTTTACCGACATGGTCTTCACAAGGCCCGGATTTGCATCGAGTTCCTCGTCCGTGATCCAGCGTTCTGTCACGGGCGCATCGCGGGCGATCAGGGCGTTGAGCCTCTCGGTCAGGTCGGCCTTGTCGAGGCCTGCATCGGGGATGTCGAAATCGAGCCGCCCGTCGCCGTCGCCGATGGCTCCCCCGGTGACCGGGTAGGGCAGGACGACGCTCAGCAGATGAAGCGCGGTGTGAACCCGCATGCGCCTGAAGCGGCGCTCCCAATCGAGATGCAGTTCGACGCTTTCGCCCGGAGCGAAGCGGGAAGCCGCGTCTGTTCCGGCGAGATGCACGATCTGAGACCGGTCCTGCCCATAAACCGTGTTCGTCACCCCGATTCTCTCGCCATCGCCGCGCACGATCACGCCCACATCGCCCGGCTGGCCACCGCCCTGGGCGTAGAACACGGTACGGTCGAGAACGACGCCGCCTTCGGGTGTCGTGCCAAGCACAGTGGCGGAGCAGGAGCGGGCATAGGCATCGTCACGAAACAGGAGGGCGGTCGCTGTCATGGTCATTCCGAACGGGGTTGGGCAAAGGGATATCCCTGCACGAGGAGCCTGATGCTGACGGCAAGCGATGCGGCGGGTCAAGCCGCCCCCTCGGTCTCACCATCGAAGCCGCGCAGGCTGCGGAAGGCCGCGAGAGCCCGCTCTCGGGCCAGACTGTGCGGGACGATTGGGGCGGGGTAGGTGCGCCCCAGCTCCACACCGGCAGCCTTCAGGGCGGCGGCGGGCGCTTCCCAGGGCTTATGAATGAAGGCAGCGGGCAGCCGGGCGAGTTCCGGGACATAGGTGCGAACATAATCGCCCTGCGGATCGAACTTCTCGCCCTGCGTGACGGGATTGAAGATGCGGTGGAACGGCGCCGAATCCGGGCCCGACCCCGCAATCCACTGCCAGCTGAAGGCATTGTTCGCCGGATCCGCATCCACGAGCGTATCCCAGAACCACGCTTCCCCCTGCCGCCAATCGGTCAGCAGGTGCTTCACCAGGAACGACGCAACGATCATCCGCACGCGGTTGTGCATCCATCCGGTGCGCCAAAGCTGACGCATCCCCGCATCCACGATCGGATAACCTGTCAGGCCCCTCTGCCAGGCCTTCAGGTTTTCCGAGTCGTTGGACCATGGAAAATTCTCGAAGCGCGGAGCATGGGGTTTTTCCGGCAGGTGTGGATAAGTATGCAGAAGCTGATGGCTGAAATCGCGCCACACCACTTCGCTCAGGAATTTCTGCGCATCCTGAGAGAGCTCGGGTCGCTCTGCCACGAGATTCCCGACCGAATGCCAGACCTGGCGCGGGCTGATCTCGCCGAATCTCAGGTGAGGCGAGAGGCGGGACGTGGCTTCCTTCGCAGGCATGTCGCGTCCTTCCGCATAGCCCAGAAGACCGCTTTCGAGGAAAAGCCGCAGCCTCTCTTGCGCGGCCTGCTCGCCCGGCTGCCATCCTGTGGCGAATTCGGCAGCCCAATTGGGTTTCACAGGCTTCAGACCCAGGTCATCGAGTCGGATGCTTCGATCGAGAACGGCCCGAGGCCATCGGCCGCCTGTAATCGCTTTCGGCGCGGGGAGGGGCGCGTCCACAGACCGGGCCATCACGGCTCTCAGGTAGGGCGTGAAGACCTGGAAGGGCTTTCCCGCCCGATTCATCACCTGCCATGGCTCGTTGAGAAGGCGTCCGGGGAAGCTCTGAACCTTGAGGCCGCGATCCGTCAGATGCTTCTTGATCGCGCTGTCGAGGGCGATCTCGGCTGCGCCATAGCGGCGATTCCAGAAGACGGCAGCTGCGCCGGTGGCCGTTACAGCCATGTCGATGGCCTCCTGTGCGGAGCCAGGCAGAATGACCAAGCCGCAGCCGGCTCGTTTGAGCGAATCGTCGAGGGCGGCAAGGGATTCATGGAGCCACCAGCGGGCCGCGCCGCCCAACGGCCTCAGGCCATCCGTTGCTCCACCGGCGATAACAAGGCACAGAACCGGTGCACCGGTCTCGGCGGCTGCAGACAGCGCCGGGTTATCGCTCAGGCGATGATCGTCACGAAACCAGACAAGAACGGGGGAGGCCACGCTGCTTCTCCACAAGGCACGTCGAGGAAGGCCATTGCTGCAACTGCAAGCTATGCAGCACGAAACAGTGCGTGCGCCAAGCCGAGCGGATGCCCTGGAGGAGAAAAGTGATTTCAGGAGAATTGGGAAAGTTGGCTCCGGCGGTAGGATTCGAACCTACGACCAACGGATTAACAGTCCGCTGCGCTACCGCTGCGCCACGCCGGAATAAGCCATACCTTCGGGAGACTTTCGCCTCTCTTCGCCGGGGCTGCCGGAGCAGGTCCCGTCGGCGACGGTGCGTGGCATATAACACGAGATTTGCGGGGTGCAAGCCCCTTTCGTGAGCGATCTCACAAAACCGGCTGTTGCTCTTTGGAAGGGGCCTTGCTATGGAGCACCCGCCGCGTTCGCGGTACGCCCCGGATGGCCTCGTGGCGGAGTGGTTACGCAGAGGACTGCAAATCCTTGCACCCCGGTTCGATTCCGGGCGAGGCCTCCAAGTCGAAATTCTAAAGGCAATCTTCATGGTCGATTTCTCGCAAGCGCGCCGGATGATGGTTGATAGCCAGCTGCGCACTTTCGACGTGAACGACATTCCGCTGCTCGACGCCATGGACAGCGTTCCCCGCGAGATGTTCGTGCTCCCGGGCCGGGAGGAGCTTGCCTACATCGATCAGGACATTCTGGTCAGCGACGGCGCCGTCCGCCGTTACATGCTCTCCCCGATGAACCTTGGCCGCCTCCTCCAGGCGCTCGGCGTCGAGGTGGGGGAGAAGGCGCTCGATGTGGCCTGCGGCCGCGGCTATGCCTCTGCCGTTCTGCACAGGCTCGGCGCCCGAGTGACCGCTCTCGAAGCGGATGAGGCCCTGAGCGCCACCGCCAAGAAGAGCCTGGCTGCTGCCGGCGCTGCTGGGGTCGAGGTGGTGGCCGGCCCGCTCGAGCAGGGCTATGTCCGGAATGCCCCCTATGACGTGATCCTCATCAACGGCGCCGTGGACGTACGTCCCGATGCCCTTCTGCAGCAGCTCGCCGAGGGAGGCCGGCTCGTCTGCGTGAAAGGGCGCGGGCGCGCGGCCCGTGCGACGCTTTACGTTCGCTCCGGGGATGCCTTCGGCGAACGAATCCTGTTCGATGCGGCTGCCCCGATGCTCGCTCCCTTCGTGCAGGAGCCGGGGTTCACATTCTAAAGTGTTTCCAAAGTCTTAACGTCCTTCACGAAAAGTGTCGCTTTTTTGCGCCACCTCTCTCTTAAAGTTCAGTAGCACATAGCGTCTTATTGCTGATTCAGTTGCCATGGGTATTGTTGCGCTTTGAATCGTGTGAGTCTTGTGAATCGGTTCCGGTCGCAAGTTTTAGTTCTGACAGGTCGTAGGCAGGTGGGCGTGAACGGGAAGCAATTCAGCATCAAATATCGCATGCTCCTTGGGGTCATGGCCTGCGTAAGCGTCCTCGCGGGGGCTGGCGCCGTTTCAGCCGAGACCCTGGAAAGCGCGCTGGCCAAGGCCTATGGCAACAATCCCAATCTGAACGCGCAGCGCGCCGGCGTTCGCGCGGCCGATGAGAACGTGGCGCAGGCGAAGTCCGGCTACCGCCCGCAGATCACAGCCAGCGCCGATGTGGGCCGCACCTACACACAATATGATGATCGCCAACCCGGCCCTTTCGGTGGCGTGCAGGGCAGCCAGCTCACGCCTCGCGGCTATGGGCTGGAGATCACCCAGCCGATCTTCGACGGCTTCAGGACCGACAACTCGGTTCGGCGCGCCGAATCGAACGTGCTTGCCTCCCGTGAGGATCTGACCACCGTCGAGCAGAACACCCTTTTCAGTGCCGCCAGCGCCTACATGAACGTGCTGCGCGACACGGCCATCCTCGACCTCCAGCGCAACAACGTCGAGGTGATCGACGAGCAGCTGCGCCAGACTCGGGACCGTTTCAATGTGGGCGAGGTGACGCGCACCGACGTGGCCCAGGCCGAGTCGCGCCTTGCGGCCGCCCGCTCCCAGGCGAGCCAAGCCGAAGCCAATCTGCGGGGCAGCATTGCTCAGTATCGCCAGTATGTGGGTGTGGACCCGCAGCAACTGGCTCCAGGGCGCCCTCTCGATAAGCTGACACCTAGGAGTGTGAACGAGGCCCTGAAGATCGCGCTCGGCGAGCACCCTGCCATCAAGGCGGCACAGCACGCCGTCGACGCGGCTGAGTTCCAGGTCAAGATCGCTCAGGGAGCTCTCGCGCCGCAGGTCGGCGTTCGCGCTACCGTTACGCAGCGCTATGACGTTCGCGGAGCGAATGACGAGCAGTTGGCCGCCAGCGCCGTCGCATCCCTTACGGTGCCGATCTACGAGGGCGGCCAGGCTTATGCCGCCACCCGCCAGGCCAAGGAGCAGGTCGGGCAGGCCCAGCTCCAGGCGGATTGGGTCCGCGATCAGGTGCGGGCTGCCGTTCTGTCCTCGTGGGGTGCTCTCGAAGCGGCCCGGGCGCAGATCGAAGCGGCTCAGGCGCAGATCGACGCCGCCGAGACGGCGCTCAGCGGGGTGCGTGAGGAGGCCCGGGTCGGCCAGCGCACGACCCTCGACGTTCTGAACGCTCAGCAGGAGCTTCTCACTGCCCGCGTGAACCTGATCCAGGCACAGCGCGACCGCGTGGTCGGGTCCTACAGCCTGGTGCAGGCGATGGGACGCCTCAATTCCCGTGCCTTGGGTCTGGCCGTGAATCATTATAATCCGAAGATTCACTATGATCAGGTCAAGGATCTTTGGATCGGCACGACCACTCCTGATGGTCGTTGATAAGTTTCGGGGCCAGAGCGAAATAGTTCTGGCCCCGCTTGTTTTCTGTAGATTTGCGTAAATACTGAATAAAATTCTCAAGAATGAGATTCTAAAACTCTATTTTATTAGGTGGGGCTATGGGTTCAATGAACCTGAAGGTCAATGAGCCATCGATGGAAGATATTTTAGCTTCCATCAGACGCATTATTTCGGACGACCATGAGCCAGCCCCTGAGCCCTCCCGGCATGAGCCTCAGCCATCGCCCCTGAAGACCGTTCTCGACATTGCTGAGCGGCATGTTTCCTCCGGGTTCTATCCGGAGCCTCTGCCTGACCTCGAAGCCGCCTCAAAAGAGGATGGACGCCCAGCGCAGAGCGACCCTTACGAGGAGGAGCGCTCCATTGCCCATCTCATCGAAGGCTACGAGACTCCCCCGGCTTCAATGAAGGCGGCCGTTTCCCATTCCTTCGCGCAACCCTGTGAGCGCGACTCCAGCGAATCCCTCATGTCCCGAATGACGGAAGCCTCCGTCGTCGACGCTTTCGGCCGACTGGAGGCCGCCCGCGCGGCAAGCCGGCCTCAGACCGTCGAGGACCTGATGAAGGAGATGCTCCGGCCCATGCTCAAGCTCTGGCTTGACGAGAACCTGCCTGCCCTCGTGGAGCGCCTCGTGAAAGCCGAAATCGAACGCGTGTCTCGGGGCTGAGAAGCAACTTTTTCGCCCATCGGTTGACTTCATTCGATCCGTCCGGTTTGTAGCCCTCTTGCTTGCGCGTTTGGCGCGCCAACTGGCCGGTATCGCATCATGATGGACAAGACGTTCGACCCCGCTTCCGTCGAAGCACGCATCGCCACCCGCTGGGACGAGGCCGAGGCCTTCAAGGCCGGACGGCCGGATCGCAAGGGCGCGAACCCCTATACCATCGTCATCCCGCCGCCGAACGTCACCGGCTCGCTCCACATGGGGCATGCCCTCAACAACACCATCCAGGACATCCTCTGCCGCTTCGAGCGTATGCGCGGCAAGGATGTGCTCTGGCAGCCAGGCACCGACCACGCTGGCATCGCCACCCAGATGGTGGTCGAGCGCAAGCTCATGGAGCGCCAAATCCACCGCCGCGAGCTCGGCCGCGAGGAATTCGTCAAGCGCGTGTGGGAGTGGAAGGAGGAGTCCGGCGGCACCATCGTGCGCCAGCTCAAGCGCCTCGGCGCCTCCTGCGACTGGTCGCGCGAGCGCTTCACCATGGACGAGGGCCTCTCGAAGGCCGTCCTGAAGGTGTTCGTCGATCTCTACAACCAGGGCCTGATCTACAAGGACAAGCGCCTCGTGAACTGGGACCCTAAGTTCCAGACGGCCATCTCGGACCTTGAGGTGATCCAGGTCGAGGTGAAGGGCCATCTCTGGCACATCCGTTATGCCATCGAGGGAAGCCCTGACCGTTCCATCACCGTTGCAACGACCCGTCCCGAGACGATGCTCGGCGACGTGGCGGTTGCCGTGCATCCAGAGGACGAACGCTACAAGGACCTCATCGGCAAGTTCGCGATCCTGCCGCTGGTGGGCCGCCGCATTCCCATCGTCGCCGATGAATATTCCGACCCTGAGAAAGGCACGGGCGCAGTGAAGATCACGCCGGCCCACGACTTCAATGATTTCGAGGTCGGCAAGCGCCACAAGCTTCCGCTCATCAACATCTTCGGCACGGAAGCGCAGCTCGCGCTCTCCGGAAACGAGGGCTTCCTCGAAGGCCTGACGCAGACGGATGACCTCAAAGCTATTCTGGCCCTCGATGGCCTCGACCGCTTCGAGGCGCGCAAGCGCATCGTCGCCATGCTCGAGGAGCGCGAGATCCTCGTTCAGATCGAGCCGAACACCCACGTGGTGCCGCATGGCGACCGCTCCAACGTGGTGATCGAGCCCTATCTCACGGACCAATGGTACGTGAACGTGAAGCCGCTGGCGGACCGGGCGCTCGATGCGGTGCGCAAGGGCAAGACCAAGTTCGTGCCGGAAAACTGGGAGAAGACCTACTTCCAGTGGCTCGAGAACATCGAGCCGTGGTGCATCTCGCGTCAGCTCTGGTGGGGCCATCAGATCCCGGCTTGGTACGACGATCAGGGCAACGTGTTCGTCGCCCACTCGGAAGAGGATGCGAAGGCTCAGGCTCGCGCCAAGCACGGCAAGGACGTGGCGTTGACGCGCGACGAGGACGTGCTCGACACCTGGTTCTCCTCGGCGCTGTGGCCGTTCTCGACGCTCGGCTGGCCCGACGAGACGCCGGAGCTCAAGCGCTACTA
This sequence comes from Microvirga sp., assembly GCA_035645515.1. Taxonomy (GTDB): domain Bacteria; phylum Pseudomonadota; class Alphaproteobacteria; order Rhizobiales; family Beijerinckiaceae; genus Microvirga. The sequence continues at coordinate 55,101 of DASQML010000068.1, read as the reverse complement.
TCCGACCAACACCCTGGTCACGGGCTTCGACATCATCTTCTTCTGGGTCGCCCGCATGATGATGATGGGCCTGCACTTCATGGACGAGGTGCCCTTCGACACCGTCTACATCCACGCTCTCGTCCGTGACGAGAAGGGCGCGAAGATGTCGAAATCGAAAGGCAACGTCATCGATCCCCTTGACGTGATCGAGCAGTACGGCGCGGACGCGCTGCGCATGACGCTGACCTCGATGGCGGCTCAAGGACGCGACATCAAGCTGTCGGTCCAGCGCGTCGAGAACTACCGCAACTTCGCGACCAAGATCTGGAACGCTGCGCGCTTTGCCGAAATGAACGAGTGCAAGCGTGTCGCGGGCTTCGAGCCCAAATCGGTGAAGGAGACGCTCAACAAGTGGGCGCTCAGCGAATGCGCGAAGGCCGTCAACGAGGTTGCCGCGGGTATCCAGGCCTACAAGTTCAACGAAGCGGCTGGCGCGGCCTACCGCTTCGTGTGGAACGTGTTCTGCGACTGGACGCTGGAGCTCGCCAAGCCCGTCCTGCAGGGTGTGGATTCGCCTGCCAAGGACGAGACGCGCGCCACCATCGCCTTCATACTCGACGAGATCTGCAAGCTCCTGCATCCCATCATGCCTTTCCTGACGGAAGAGCTGTGGGAGGTGAAGGGGAAGGAGGGGCCGAAGCGCGACACGATTCTGGCGCTCGCGCCCTGGTCCAATCTCGATCATCTCATCGACCCGCAGGCCGAGGCTGAGATCGGCTGGGTGGTGGATCTCGTCAACGAGATCCGCTCCGCGCGTTCCGAGACGAACGTGCCGGCCGGCGCGCAGATCCCGCTCGCGCTCGTCGCGTCCTCTGCCGAGGTGAGGGCGCGTGCCGAGCGTTGGGGCGATATCGTGAAGCGCCTCGCTCGCATCTCCGACATCTCGTTTGCGGATGCCGCGCCCAAGAGCTCGATCCAGCTCATCATCCGCGGCGAAGTCGCCGCCCTGCCGCTGGAAGGCGTGATCGATCTCGATGCCGAGCGCGCACGCCTCGCCAAGGAAATCCAGAAGCTCGATGTGGAGGTCGGAAAGATCGACGCGAAGCTCGGGAACGCGGATTTCATCAAGCGCGCGCCAGAAGAGGTCGTTGAGGAACAGCGCGAGCGCCGCGAGGAGGCTCTCGCCCGGAAGACCAAGATGGAAGAGGCGCTCAGTCGCCTCAAGGATGCGTGAACCGTGTCGTTCCGGGGCCGCGTAGCGGAGCCCGGAATCCATAACCAGGACAGATAAAAGGAAAGGCGCTGCGGACCCTCGCAGCGCCTTTTCCATTGATCTTAGCGTTTATGGATCCTTGCCTTCGCGGGGATGACAGGATTAGCCCAGGACGAAGTCCACCAGCAGCTTCACGTTCAGCACCACGATCACCGCCGCGATCACGCCGGCGATGGCAGTGAGCCAGCGCGGGGTGACGAGTTCGCCCATCTTGGCTTTCGAGGCCGTCATCGTCACCAGCGGGATCACGGCGAAGGGCAGCTGGAGGCTCAGGATCACCTGACTGAGGATCAGCAGCTTCGCGGTGCCGCTCTCGCCATAGGCGATGGTGACCGCGGCTGCCGGAACGATGGCAATACCGCGGGTGATGAGACGGCGCATCCAGGGCGCCATCCTGAAGGCGATGAAGCCCTCCATGACGATCTGACCCGCCATGGTGGCCGTGACCGTGGAATTCAGGCCGCAGCAGAGCAGGGACAGACCGAACAGCATGGGTGCGATGGCGCTGCCAAGGATGGGCTGAAGCAGGGTGTGCGCTTCCCCGAGTTCCGCAATCTCCGTGCGCCCCGTGCTGTAGAAGGCGGCGGCAGCCAGGATCAGCAGGGATGCATTTATGGTGAGCGCGAACATCAGCGCGATAGTGGAATCGAGAGTTGCGAAACGCAGGGCCTCCCGACGCTCCTTGAGCGTTTCGCCATAGGCGCGGGTCTGCACGATGCCTGAATGGAGGTAGAGGTTATGCGGCATCACTGTCGCGCCGAGAATGCCGAGGGCGAGATAGAGCATGTCCGGATTGGTGACGATCTCGGTGGTCGGTGCGAAGCCTGTGATCACCGCACCCCAGTTCGGATCGGCCATGGCGATCTGGATGCCGAAGCACACCGCAATCACCCCGAGCAAGGTGATGATGAGGGCTTCGACCCAGCGGAAGCCGAGGTTCTGCAGGTAGAGGATCAGGAAAACGTCGAGGGCCGTGATGATGACGCCGATCTCCAGAGGGACGCCGAAGAGCAGGTTGAGACCGATCGCCGTACCGATGACCTCCGCAAGATCCGTGGCGCAGATGGCGAGTTCCGCCAGAAGCCACAGGCCCCATGCGACGGGTCGCGGATAGGCGTCCCGGCAGGCCTGCGCCAGGTCTCGTCCCGTGGCCACGGCCAGGCGCGCGCAGAGCGACTGCAGGATGATCGCCATGATGTTCGAGATCAGGGCTACCGAAAGCAGGGCATAGCCGTACTTCGAGCCGCCAGCGAGGGAGGTGGCCCAATTCCCCGGGTCCATGTAGCCCACGGCCACCAGGTAGCCCGGCCCCAGGAACGCCGCCGCCCGCCGCCAGGTGGAGCCGGGCCGAATCTTGATCGAGCGATTCACCTCCGGGAGGGAGGGCAGGCTCACGTCTTGGCGCCAGGCTGCTTTGCGAACGAGGGAGACGGGGGCTGACTGATCCATGGGCTCTTTCTGCAGTTGCAAATCATTTGCAAAAACGAAGGTAGCGTGGGTTCGGCCCTTCGGCAAGTGGCAGGAGACAGGTAACAGGAAGCGGGGAGGTGCGAGGCTGCATAAAGCGCAAACGGTTACCTGTCCGACACAGGCAATTAGGTCTGCCCGAATCCCTCTTCCCAGGGGCCAAGGGCGGGCCGGAGTATTGTCTCGGGTTCAGGCCCATGCGCCAGCTCTGTTCAGGAAGATCAACCTGGCGGGAGGAAGATTGCCTCAGGGCACCTCGGCATGAGGCCGGACCGGCCTGCGTGCCTGTTGGGGACGGCTAAAGGAGAATCTGTTCGCGCGTGACAAGCGGCCTAGGTTTTGCTCTAGGTTCTGGCAAAACCGAACAGAAGTCGGATCAACAGGGATGGCTATGCTCGAGAGTGTCCTCATCGCCAATCGTGGCGAGATTGCCTGCCGGATCATGCGAACCGCCCAGCGGTTGGGAATGCGCACCATCGCGGTCTACTCGGAAGCGGATGCGGATGCGCTCTTCGTCCGGATGGCGGACGAAGCCTATCTGATCGGTCCCGCTCCTGCCCGGGAGAGCTATCTCCGGATAGACAAGATCATCGAGGTCGCCAAGCAGGCCAAGGCGGCCTCCATCCATCCGGGCTACGGCTTCCTCTCCGAGCGCGCCGAGTTCGCCGAAGCCTGCGCCGCCAACGGCATCGTGTTCGTCGGCCCACCGGCTTCCGCCATCAAGGCCATGGGCCTGAAGGACGCCGCGAAAGCCCTCGTGCAGCAGGCGAACGTGCCCGTGGTGCCGGGCTATCACGGTGCGAAGCAGGAGCCCGATTTCCTGCGCCAGAAGGCCTATGAGATCGGCTATCCGGTCCTCATCAAGGCGGTGGCGGGCGGCGGCGGCAAGGGCATGAAGCGCGTCGAGAAGGCCGCCGACTTCGATGCCGCTCTGGAGAGCGCCCAGCGCGAGGCGCAGAATGCGTTCGGCGATCCGCGGGTGCTGGTGGAGAAGTACATTCTCTCTCCGCGCCACATCGAGATTCAGGTCTTCGCCGATGCGCATGGCAACGTGGTGCATCTCTTCGAGCGCGATTGCTCGCTTCAGCGCCGCCACCAGAAGGTGATCGAGGAAGCGCCGGCTCCGGGCATGACGCCGGAGATGCGTCAGGCCATGGGACAGGCGGCCGTCGAAGCTGCGCGCGCTGTCGGCTATGTGGGCGCAGGCACGGTGGAGTTCATCGCCGACGGACGTGAAGGCCTTCGCCCCGACCGATTCTACTTCATGGAAATGAACACGCGCCTGCAGGTGGAGCACCCGGTGACGGAAGCGATCACCGGACTCGATCTGGTCGAGCTGCAGTTCCGCGTCGCCTCCGGTGAGAAACTGCCGTTCACGCAGGACGATCTCTCTATCAGAGGGCATGCGGTCGAAGCGCGCCTTTATGCGGAGGATCCGGAAAAGGAATTCCTGCCCTCGACCGGCAAGCTCTGGGCGCTTCAGTTCCCGGAGGAAGAGGGCATCCGGATCGACACCGGCGTCGAGGCCGGCGCCGAGGTGACACCCTACTACGACCCGATGATCGCGAAGGTGATCGCCCATGGAGAGACACGCGAGGAAGCGCTGTCCATGCTCGCTGACGCCCTCGGGCAGACTGTTGTGGCTGGCCCGAAATCGAACGTCGCGTTCCTGAAGAAGCTGTGCGAGGCGGAAGAGTTCCGGGCCGGGCGCTTCGATACGGGCTTCATCGACCGCAACCTCGATGCCCTCGGCGTCGGTCCGCAACCACTCGACGAAGTTGCCGCGTCGTTTGGTGCGGCCGCGTTGATCTCGCGCAAGATCGATCAGCTGCGCATGTCCGAACATCTGAGGAGCGACGAGCCTTCCTCGCCCTGGTCCGAGCCGGACGGTTTCCAGCTTCTCGGCACCCGCAATGTAGGCATGCCACTTCTCGTCGATGGCGAGCGCGTCGAAGCGCGCGAGATCTTCAGCGCCGAACATCGTGGAGTGAGCACGGTTGCCGTGGGCGAGAGCGATCCATGGGCCGATGAGCAGATCGACCAGGAGATCGATGCGCCGCATGGCATCTACATCCTGAGGGACGGACGTCAGACGCTCGTGCAGCCCTACGATCCTTTCAACGTCGATCTCGAACACATGGACGAAGGCGGCTCGGTGAAGGCGCCGATGCACGGCAAGCTCGTGGCCGTGTTCGTGCAGCCGGGCGACAAGGTCGAGAAGGGGCAGCGCCTCGCCATCGTGGAGGCGATGAAGATGGAACACGTGCTCGTTGCACCCTCCGACGGCGAGGTGGCGGAGATCGCTGCCGAACCCGGTGCGCAGGTGGCAGAGGGTGCGCGCCTCATTGTGCTGAAGGCAGAAGAGGAATAGGAGTGCGGCGGAACGCCGGATTTGCGATCCGCCGCGCACGTGGTTCAACGCTCACATGGCCCTTCATCTGATCAAGCTCTGCGTCGGCTGCGATTCCATCACCGATCTCGAGGAATGGATCGAGGAGAACCGGGCGCATCATCGCAGGCTTGGTCGCGACTACGAGCAGACGCACACCACCCGCATGGTGCCGAAGCGCGTGGTCGAACTCCTGGACGGCGGCTCGCTCTACTGGGTGATCAAGGGCCATGTCGCGGCGCGCCAGAGGCTTCTGGACGTTCGGCCTTTCACCGACGCAGACGGCATCGGCCGTTGTCGGCTTGTGCTCGAACCGCAGGTGATTCCCGTGGAGCCGCGTCCTTTCAGGCCTTTCCAGGGCTGGCGTTATCTCCTCGCCAAGGATGCGCCGCGAGACATCGATGGCAGGGGCGGGGACCTTGCCAGGATGCCTGAGGACATGCGACGGGAATTGGCAGAACTCGGCTTGCTATAACTTAAGTGAATCCGGAGCGGGTCATGAAACGCCTGACCATCCTCGCATCGTTTCTGTTCGTGCTGGCAGGACCTGTGCTTGCGAAAGAGTGCCGCATCCCCGATCCGAAGCCGGGCCAAGCCATTCAGGTGCCGGACGCGTGCAAGGACGTTCTTCGCCCGAAGAATCAGCGGGTTGACGCTCTCAGGGGCGACAGGAGCGCCATTGATCTGGGCTCCGGCACGACCCTTCGCATCGGCGGGCGCGTGCGCGCCGAAACGGGTTGGAAGCGTTAGACTTTTTTGCTGGGGATCATCTTGGAACCCCGCTGCCTGGATTCGCATTGGCCCTACAGTTCAGTTGAGTGGAGGTTCCGATGCTCCTGTCTGCATCCGAAGGCCGGCACTGGCGCTATGAAGTGTGTGAGCACGAGGACGGTTATCTCGTCCAGATGCGTGATCTGACGACGGGCGATCTGGACGAAGATTTCTCCACGATCTTCCGCACCCTGCCGGTTGCGTTCGCCTATGCCGAGATGTCCGCCGCATACGAACGATACGCCGCCTGCGAACTGGAGCAGGTCGAGGACGAGCAGATCGAGTTCGATGTGGAAGCCACCGAGCGTCACTTCATCGATCTGAGCGACCGCCTCCACGATTCCGGCATCAATGGCGTTGTCATCCAGGCTTGGGAGCGGGAAAGCCAGCGCGGTCAGGCACGGCTCCTCCACTGATCGCGAATACAGTTTTGAGATGTCCCGGAAGCCGGCCCCACAAACGAGGCCGGCTTTCGCATCTTTGAGGCTGGAGATTTACAACTGCCTCATCCCGTCCCACATCTTGGGCTGGGGATGAACACATGATGCTGCTTTATGGAATTGCCGCCGCCGCCCTCGTCTGGTGGCTCCTCAAGGTCTTTGCCCGATCCGACACGAAGGCGGTGGCCAAGGCTGTGAAGATCGTCGGCGGAATCGCGGCTCTCGGTGCGGCGGTGTTGCTCGGCGCGAAGGGACAGATTGCCACGGCTCTTCTGGTCGGAGGTCTCGGTGCCTGGGCACTCGGCTGGGGCGGGCTCCCGCTGCCGTGGGCCTGGGGCGGCTTTCGGAAGACCGCCGGGCGCTATTCGCGGATCCGATCGGCGATGATCGAGATGGAGATCGATCATGCGACCGGCGGGATCGAGGGCAGCGTCCTTGCAGGTTCCTTCGCGGGCCGCCGCCTGTCTAGCCTGGCGCCGGACCATCTGCGCCGGCTCTACGAGGAGTGCAGCACGCTCGATCCGGAGGGCCTGCCCCTTCTAGAGGCTTATCTTGACCGCCGGTTTTCCGGCTGGCGTGAAGACGCTCAGGGCGATCGAGACACGCGGACGCGCACTCATGCGCAAGCGGGCGTAATGACGAAAGATGAAGCCTACCAGATCCTGGGGCTTAAGCCGGGAGCGAGCCTCGAGGAGATCAGACATGCGCATCGCACGCTGATCAAGAAGCTCCACCCTGACCAGGGAGGGTCTTCGTATCTCGCTGCTCGCGTGAATCAGGCGAGAGAAGTCCTGCTGAGCCGACATCGCTGATACTCCACACGCGATCCGGTTTCCAAATTGCGACGGTACAAACACACCGTACCGTCGCTCTGATAGTAAAACTGCGAGAGATTAAAACTTCGTCAGCCGCGGGAGGCGAAGCAGGCCATGCCGCCCTTCTTCAGCTGCTTGCAGACCTGCTCGGCATCGCCGGATTCCTTGAAGCCGGAGAAGCGGGCGCGGTAGAGCGTACCGCCGTTGGACGAGACCTTCTCCGTATAGGGAGAGGCCTTGCCCAGGGCCTTGCCGAAGCGGCTGCGGGCGGAGCTGAGCATCTCCTTGGCCTTGTCCTCGTCGTCGGTCGCGCCGAGCTGGATCACCCAGCCGCTGACGGTCTTCTTGACTTCGGGAGCCTCAGCTTTTGGTGCTTCGGCCTTCAGGGAGGCGACCTTCACCGGCTGAGCCTGACCTTGAGGCTGGGCTGCGGGAGCCGGCGTCTTGGTCTCGATCTTTGCCTGGAGGGCAGCCTTCTGCGCATCCGAGAGCTGGGGGGACTGGGCAGGCTGCCCCTGAACGGCGGCATAGGCCTGTGCGTTCAGCGGCAGCGGCTCCTGGCCCTTGTGCCAGCGGATGGAGGCGGTGGAGGACGGCGTTGTGGTGGAGCTGGCGCCGGCGGCGGAGGCCACGACCGGCCGCAGAGTGTTCAGGTCGAGCGGCTTGCGCTCGGGTGCCTGAGGAGCGGTCGTGGCGGCAGTTTGCGCCATGGGGGCCTGCGGTGTCGCGGAAGCCACCTTGATCGGCGCCTGGACCACGGGAGCCTGATCGGCCTCGGCTGCGGTCTCGACCGGCCGCTTGACCGGGGCGGGCGCGGGAGCCGCTTCGGCGACCTGCGTCGTCTGCGCGCCGCGCTCGACCACTGGCGGCGCAATGCGGGCGCCGGCATAGGCCCGCGGCAGGTATTCTTCGATGAGGCCGGCCATCTTCTGATCGCGGGATGCACCGGAGCGGCCGCCGAGAACCACGGCGACGAGGCTGCGGGTCTCCGTATTGACAGAGGTCAGGAGGTTGAAGCCGGAGAGGCGGGTATAGCCGGTCTTGATGCCGTCCACGCCAGGCACCTTGCCGAGCAGCCGGTTGTGGCCTCGGATGGTGCGCTGGCCGAACTGGAAGGAGCGGGTGTCGAAATAGGCGAAGTATTTCGGAAACCGGTCCTGGATCGCGCGCCCGAGGATCGACAGGTCGCGGGCCGTGGTGATGTTCGGCGGATCGTGGGGCAGGCCATGGGGATTGTGGAATTCCGAGGAGTTCATGCCCAGCTCACGGGCCTTGCGCGTCATCATGCGCGCGAAGGCTTCTTCGGAACCGGCGATGTTCTCGGCCACGACGACGGAGACGTCATTGGCAGAAAGGGTAACCATGGCCTTGATGGCGTCCTCGACCTCGATGGTCGAGCCCGGGCGCAGGCCGAGCTTGGTCGGCGGCTGGCTCGCGGCATATTCCGAGACGGTGAGCGGGGTGGTCAGATTCATGCGGCCGCGCTCCAGCTGCTCGAACAGCAGATAGAGGCTCATCACCTTCGTGATGGAAGCGGGGATGCGTGGCTCGTCGACGTTCTCGCCCTGCAGGATCTTGCCGGTCTTGGCGTCCACCACGATGGAGGCCGACGGAGGGCTGTAGCCGCCGCCTTTGGAGCTGACCTTGCGTCGTGCTGCCTCGGCGGGAGAAGAAAGGGCTATGGCGGCTGAAGTGACAATACCAATAAGCGTCCAAGCAGTTCGGCGTCCTACCCAAACCGAAGTCATGCTGAAAAATCCCTGTTGAGTTTGGTCTCAAACCTCCGCGACCGGTCCTCCAAAAGGAGATTGTTGCCGGCGCAACACATCCTTCGACCGTAAGACGGTGCGGTTACGAGGGCGTTAACAGGGGCTGGTCCGAATGCATGCGTATTGTGCGATGCACAATAATGCTTGACATATTTTGTGCGGTGCACATAATGCATTCCGTCACTCTTTCCCGGCACTTGGTGCCATTAAACGCCTTATTGTCGAGGTTCACAATGCTTCAGCCGTTTGCAAGCCTGCAAAAGCTCGGCCAGGACAACCTGGAAGCCGTCACCAAGGCCGCAGGTGCCTTCTCCAGCACCGCCCAGGCCATCGCCACTGAAACCGCTGAGTTTGCGCGCAAGTCGTTCGAGCAGAACTCGGCCACGATCGAGAAGCTGATCGGGGCTCAGAGCCTCGAGAAGGCGATCGAGGTGCAGACCGATTACGCCAAGGGCGCCTACGAGAGCCTGATTGCTCAGTCGAGCAAGGTGGGCGCGCTCTACACGGCCCTCGCCGTTGACACGTTCAAGCCTTTCGAAGGTCTTCTGTCCAAGGCCCTGAAGGCCTAAGGCCTTGGCCTGATTATCCTATCGGTTTTTATGGAAACGCCCGGTCTGACGACCGGGCGTTTCGCGTTCTGGGTCCTTCCAACCTTGGCAAAGGGCTTCCTCACGGGAGCGTGAGAAGATGTCGCGCTTCAAGTGGCGGTTATGCCTCCCCATCTGGTTGATCTAGCGAACCGAATGGAGCGACTATAGATGTGACTCTACGCGCTGCGGCCGGAACCGAGCATTGGTTGCAGGGCAGGGGCAATAAGAAGGGGTCGGTCGAAATATCATGCTGCGGTTAGCTCAGGACACTCTGGTCCGGACGAAGCGGTCTCCACTCTCCGCTGCGGGCGGGTCACAGCCCCCTGGCGGCGACGATGATGGCCGCTCGAATACTGCCATCATCACGAAAACCAAGCCGCGTACGAAACGGCCGAACCTTTACCGCGTTCTTCTTTTGAACGACGATTATACCCCGATGGAGTTCGTGGTGCATGTGCTGGAGCGCTTCTTCAATAAGAGCCGTGAGGATGCGACCAGGATCATGCTTCATGTGCACCAGAATGGCGTTGGGGAGTGTGGAGTTTTTACCTACGAGGTTGCAGAGACCAAGGTGACGCAGGTGATGGACTTTGCCCGCAAGCACCAGCATCCTCTGCAATGCGTGATGGAAAAGAATTAGCCGAGAGACCCGTCTCATAAAGGACAAGCCGTTGCCGAGCTTTTCTCGCAGTCTTGAACAAGCCCTTCACCGAGCCCTCGCTCTAGCGGGCGAGCGGCGTCACGAATATGCAACCCTCGAACATCTCCTTCTCGCACTCATCGACGACCAGGATGCGGCCGCCGTGATGCGGGCCTGCAACGTCGATCTCGAGATACTCCGCCGGAACCTTGTCGATTACGTCGACAGCGAACTCGCCAACCTTGTGGCCGACGGACGCCAGGATTCCAAGCCGACGGCCGGATTCCAGCGCGTGATCCAGCGGGCGGTGATCCATGTCCAGTCCTCGGGCCGTGACGAAGTAACCGGCGCTAACGTGCTCGTCGCGATCTTTGCCGAGCGTGAGAGCCATGCCGCCTACTTCCTGCAAGAGCAGGACATGACCCGCTACGACGCCGTGAACTACATCAGCCACGGCATCGCCAAGCGTCCGGGCCTCACGGAGAGCCGGTCGCCGCGCGGCACGGAGGAGGAATCCTCCAATGAGCGTCCGACGCAGGACGAGTCCGATGCGCGCGGCAAGAAAAAGGGTGACGCTCTCGAGGCTTACTGCGTCAACCTCAACAAGAAGGCGAAGGAAGGAAAGATCGATCCGCTCATCGGCCGCGAGGCCGAGGTGCAGCGCACGATTCAGGTCCTTTGCCGCCGCCAGAAGAACAACCCGCTCCTGGTGGGAGAGCCCGGGGTCGGCAAGACTGCCATCGCCGAGGGCCTTGCCCGCAAGATCGTCCAGGGCCAGGTGCCGGAGGTGCTCAAAGGCGCCACCGTCTTCTCCCTCGACATGGGCACGCTGCTCGCCGGCACCCGCTATCGTGGCGACTTCGAAGAGCGCCTGAAGCAGGTGATGAAGGAGATCGAACAGCATCCGAACGCGATCATGTTCATCGACGAGATCCATACCGTGATCGGCGCCGGCGCCACTTCCGGCGGCGCGATGGATGCCTCGAACCTGCTCAAGCCCGCCTTGGCCCAGGGCACCCTGCGCTGCATCGGGTCCACGACCTACAAGGAATACCGCCAGTATTTCGAGAAGGATCGCGCTCTGGTCCGCCGCTTCCAGAAGATCGACGTGAACGAGCCGTCGCTGCCGGATGCCATCGAGATCGTGAAGGGCCTGAAGCCGTATTTCGAGGACTTCCACAAGCTCAAGTACACCAACGACGCCATCAAGGCGGCGGTGGAACTCTCCGCCCGCTACATCAACGACCGCAAGCTGCCGGACAAGGCGATCGACGTGATCGACGAGACCGGCGCCTCGCAGATGCTCCTGCCCGAGGGCCGTCGCAAGAAGACCATCGGCATCAAGGAGATCGAGGCCACCATCGCCACCATGGCCCGCATCCCGCCGAAGACCGTATCGAAGGACGATGCGGAGGTTCTGGCGAATCTCCAGCAGACCCTGAAACGTGTGGTCTACGGCCAGGACAAGGCCATCGAGGCGCTGTCCTCCGCGATCAAGCTGGCCCGCGCCGGGCTGCGCGATGCGGAGAAGCCCATCGGCTCCTATCTCTTTGCCGGCCCCACCGGCGTCGGCAAGACGGAGGTGGCCAAGCAGCTCGCAGCCTCCCTGGGCGTCGAGCTCCTGCGCTTCGACATGTCGGAGTACATGGAACGCCACACGGTCAGCCGCCTGATCGGCGCGCCTCCCGGCTATGTGGGCTTCGACCAGGGCGGTCTCCTGACCGATGGCGTCGACCAGCACCCGCATTGCGTGCTCCTCCTTGATGAGATCGAAAAGGCGCATCCGGATCTGTTCAACATCCTGCTCCAGGTCATGGACCACGGGAAGCTGACGGACCACAACGGCAAGCAGGTGGATTTCCGCAACGTGATCATCATCATGACCACCAATGCGGGCGCCGCCGACATGGCTCGCCAGGCCTATGGCTTCACCCGCAGCAAGCGTGAGGGTGACGACACGGAGGCGATCAACAAGCTGTTCACGCCGGAATTCCGCAACCGTCTCGACGCGATCATTTCCTTCGGCCACCTGCCGAAAGAGGTGGTGCAGAAGGTGGTCGACAAGTTCGTCATGCAGCTCGACGCACAGCTCGCGGACCGCAACGTGTCCATCGAGCTCACGGACGAGGCCCGGGACTGGCTGGTCGAGCACGGCTACGACGAGGCCATGGGCGCCCGCCCAATGGGCCGTCTGATCCAATCCACCATCAAGACGCCCCTGGCGGACGAGGTGCTGTTCGGCCGTCTCAAGAACGGCGGTGCAGTCAAGGTCGTCGTCAAGACGGACGAGATCGGCTTGCAGAGCCTCGGATTCGAATACGTCGAGGGCCCGGTCAAGCCACGCCCGGAGAAGGACGTGGCAGCGACCAAGAAGAAGCCCAAGGCAAGATCCGCTTCTTCCAAGACCAAAAAGTCCGTGAAACCGAAAGGGTCCGGTGGTAATGGGGGCGGAGGTATCCGCACCGTTCCGAAGGTTCCATTGGTTAGAGCATGACGACTGAGCTGCATGAGGCCCCGCTCGAGGCTACACGGATCATAGAGCCTCCGCCGAAGCTCGAGCCCAAGCCAAAGCTCTCCTGGCGCGAACAGCGCGAGCGGCGGCGGCGTCGGCGGGTCTGGTTCGAGGAAGTCCTCGGCTGGATCCTGGTCCCGGCCATCATCTTCGGCTGCTACTGGCTGCTGAACATGGGGCTCGCCGCCATCGGCACGTCGCCAGCGGCCCTCATGGATGGGCTCAGGACCATCACCGACGCTCTCTGACGGCAGCCGGTCTCCACTCTTCTGAAAGCCGCATCGGACATCCGGTGCGGCTTTCGTCGTTGAAATGTCCGGAAAACGGTCCATCCTTATCGCCGGATGGTCTAGCCTTTGGGCAGGTCTCGACAGGGCGGAGCGTTCAACGTGACGAAGCTGATCGGCATTTCGGGAAGTCTGCGCCATGGTTCGTTCAATTCGGCATTGCTGCGGAGCGCAACAAGCCTGATGCCGGAGGGCTCCGAGCTGATTGTTGAGACCATACGCGGGATCCCGCTCTATGACGGAGACGTCGAAACCGCCGAGGGAATTCCCGGGCCGGTTGTTTCTCTCAAGGAGGCCATCGTTGCTGCGGACGGTCTGCTCCTCGTCACGCCCGAGTACAACAACTCCATTCCCGGCGTGTTCAAGAACGCCATCGATTGGCTCACGCGTCCAGCGGCGGATATTCCGCGCGTTTTCGGGGGTAAGCCCGTTGCCGTGATCGGCGCATCGCCCGGCGGCTTCGGGACCATCCTGTCTCAGAATGCCTGGCTACCGGTTCTGCGCACCTTGGGCGCCGACCATTGGTCCGGAGGGCGTCTGATGGTGTCCCGGGCGCAGAGCGTCTTCAATCAGGACGGAACGCTCGCAGACCAGAAGGTCGAGGACCTGCTCCGGAGCTATCTGCAGGGCTTCGTCGCCTATGTACGCGCAAAGGCGTAGCGGGCTGCGCGCCTGACATCCGCTCAAGCGAGCGGCGCGCTCACGGTGCAGGTCAAACCTGGTGGTTCGAAATGGATTTCGACCCCACCATTGAGGTCCTGTGCGAGGCTGCGCTCGATCAAGCGCGTTCCGAAGCCGCGGTGCTTGGGAAGTGAAACCTGCGGTCCGCCGCTCTCCCGCCACGCCAGATTCAGGCGGGGCTCCGCACCTTCATCCGTGACGGACCAGCATATTTCCACCTCACCCGATGCATTGGAGAGGGCTCCATATTTCACCGCGTTAGTCGCGAGTTCTTGCAAGGCCATGGCAATGGCGAGAGCCATGCGGGGCGGCAGGCGAACGTCTGGGCCCGAGGTTTTCAGCCGGTCTTCCCGCTCATGCCGGTAAGGGGCTATCGCTTCCGAGATGATCTCGTGGAGGCTTGCGCTTTCCCAGTTTTCCCGCGTCAGCACATCATGGGCGCGGGACAGGGCGAAGAGGCGGGCTTCCAGCGCCACCCGGGCGCTGTCCGTCGTCTCCGCGTTGCGCAGCGTCTGGGAGGCAACCGACTGAACGGTGGCAAGGGTGTTCTTCACGCGGTGGTTTAGCTCGTTGATGAGAAGCTGCTGGTGCTCCTCCCAGCGCTTGCGCTCGGTGATGTCCAGGATTACGCCGCGCGATTGCAGAAGGATGCCATTCTCGTCACGAATGTATTCCCCGCGCCCGTTCACCCACCGGATCGTTTGGTCGGGCAGGCAGATCCGCAGCATCCAGTCGAAGAACCGGATGGACGGATCCTGCCGGTCGCGCTGAACCTTGCTGCGGATCTGTGCATGATCGTGCGGATGATAGCGCGCGCGCAGGTCGGCGATGGTGAGAGGCCGATCGTCGGGATACCCGTAGAGCTGATTGAGCCGGGCGGATGACTTGACCTCTCCGGTTTTGAAATCGACCACGAAGGTGGCGAGCGAGCCGGCATTCAAGGCCGCCTGCAATTCTGCCTCACGCTCCTGAAGAGCCTCCTCCGCCTGCTTTCGCTCCGTCACGTCCAGAAGAACGCCGATGGTCCGTACTGGGGCGCCATCGGGCCCGAGGACCATCTCGGCTCGGATCAGATGCCACCGGAGCGCGCCGTCGGCCCTGTAGAAACGGTACTCCGCTTCGAAAAAGCGCTCGCCACGCTTGAGGGCGCCCATTGCCGTGCTCACCAGATGATCGCGATCGTTCCGGTAGTAGCGCTTGCGCAATTCCTTCATGTCGAGCCGAGCATCCGGCTCGTAGCCGAGAAGACGGTTGAACTCCGGGCTGGTGCGAATGGCATCGGTCGCGGTCTCATGCTCCCAGACCGCCATGCGGCCCGCATCCAGGGCAAGCCGGAGCCGGCTTTCGCTGTCATGCCGAGCCGACTCGGCCCGGGCCCTCTCGATTGCGTCCCAGGTGCGTTCGGCCACGTCGCGCGCAAGGATGGCTTCGCTGTCCGTCCAGTGCCGCGGCTGCGGCTCGTGAAGATAGAAGATGGCCTTGAGGCGCTCGTCCTTCACGAGAGGCACGACGATGAGGGAACGCGTTTCGATGCTCGCCCAGGTGGCGAGATGGACCGGCTGGACACGAGGGTCGGCCTGACTGTCGTTGACGATGATGGTTGACCCGGCGCGAAGCTCTCCCACAAGCGCCGGCCCAAATGCGTCCAGGATCCGGGCTTCGCCGGCGAGGCTCGGTACGGTGCCGTCCGTCCAGTCCTGTTTGACGCTCACGATTTCCTGCGTCTCGTCGATCTCTGCGTAGCCTGCCCGCGCGACCTTGAGATGCTGGCCCAGCATACCGGCCGCTGTCGTGGAAACCTCGACAGGGTCCATCAGCCCACGCAGGCTATCGCCCATGTCCACAAGAAAGGCGAGCCGTTGATCATTGACGACCTGCTGCGTGGTCTCGGTGACGATACCGAGCAAACCTCGAACGCTGCCCATGTCGTCGAGAATGGGTGAGAAGGAGAAGGTGAAGTAGGCCTGCTCCATGTAGTCGTTGCGGCCCAACGTCAGAGGCAGGTTTTCGCGATAACTGGCCTCGCCAGCGAGGCCGCGCTCCACGAGCGGACTGATCTCGTTCCAGATCCGGGCCCATACATCCCGAAGAGGACGGCCAAGGGCGGTCGGGTGACGGGCTCCGAGGATGGGGATGCTCGCGTCGTTATAGAGAAGATTGAGCTCGGGCCCCCAGGCGATGAAGATGGGAAACTTGGACGGCAGGGCGAGGGCAAGGGTTCTGTGCAGAATTTCGGGCCAAGCTCTAGGATCGCCGAGGGAGCAGTCGGACCAATCGTGATTGCGCATGATCTCGCCGATGGCGCCCCCGTTCGGCAGAAGGGTGGGCCGAAAAAGCGGGGGGCTGGCTTGCTCGTGCTGAATCATGCGCGGATCGACAGTGGGCGTTCAGACAGGAATAACTCCATACGCCCGGCCGCGGGTGATCGGATCGCCTGGGTCGTCCCAGTGAAGTTGCCGATACGACATAGAATTACGATGCTGTCTGTCAAAGGATCAAAGCTCGGTACTTACAGAGATCGTAAGTTTGTTACGCAAGTAGGATGCTTCTTCAACTAAGGCAGTCTGTCGAGCCCAAAATTCTCGTTACCCATGAGATTTACCTCAGCGGGACGGTTTAGTCTTCCTGAATATGCCGGAACGGGGTTGCCGCGGAGAGTTCCTGCGCAGCCTCGGCCACATAGGCGCGCTCCTGCTCCAGGTACGCCTGGACGGCCCGGCGCAACGAGGGGTCGGCAATGTCATGGGCCGAGGAGGTCGTCACGGGCCGATAACCGCGAGCCAGCTTGTGCTCGCCCTGAGCTCCAGCCTCGACCCGCTCAAGGCCGCGTGTGATGGCAAAGTCGATGGCCTGATAATAGCAGACCTCGAAATGCAGGAAGGGGTGGTCCTCGATGCAGCCCCAGTTGCGCCCATAGAGGCGCCTGTCGCCGACGAAGTTAAGGGCGCCCGCAACGTAGCGGCCCTCCCGCTTCGCCATCACGAGCAGGATGCGATCCGCCATGCGCTCGCCGATCAACGAGAAGAAGCGGCGGTTGAGATAGGGATGGCCCCATTTGCGCGAGCCGGTGTCCATGTAGAAGGCAAAGAACGCATCCCAATGGGCCTCGGTGATTCCCGATCCCGTCACCCACTCGATGGAAACGCCGTTCGCGAGCGCATCCCGCCGCTCGCGCCTGATGGCCTTGCGTTTGCGCGAGGAGAGGGCGTTCAGAAAATCGTCGAAGCTGCCGTAGCCCTCGTTGAACCAGTGAAACTGCTGATCGTCGCGACGCAGAAAATCTTGGCTCGTGAGGGCCTCCAGATCACCCTGCTGCAGAAAGGTGGCGTGGATCGAGGAGGCACCGATCTGATCCCGCAGGGCGCGCAAGCCTGCGATCAGATGCGCGCGCACGTTCGCGGCTTGCGGCACGTTCGATACCAGCAGGCGAGGTCCGGTCACCGGCGTGAAGGGAACGGAGACTTGAAGTTTGGGGTAATAATGCCCGCCCGCCCGCTCGTATGCATCCGCCCAGGAATGGTCGAACACATATTCCCCCTGGGAATGGGACTTCACATAGCATGGAGCTGCGCCCAGAAGGGTTCCGCTCTCATCCTCGACGAGGACGTGCACGGGTGCCCAGCCGGTTTTCGGCCCCACGCAGCCTGAATCCTCCAGGGCGGAGAGGAAGGCGTAAGTCACGAAGGGGTTATGGGGATCGTCGTCACCTGGGCCAGCGTTCAGAGCACAGGCATCCCACGCGGCGGCGGAAACCGCTTTCAGGCCTTGGGCGATTTTGACTTGGAATGTCACCGAGTGGAAGGATCCCGCCGTTCGAGGTGAAAGCTAATCACTCGGCGGGATCCCTTCAATAGTTACGGCAGGAAGCCCTCGAAGACCATCTGATCCGCGTGCTTCGCGGCCTTGGCACGATCCTCGGGGTTGCGCACGGTCCAGGTCATGACGGGCAGGTTGCCCAGCAGCCTGCTCAGGTAAGTCGGAGCGCAGGGAATGTCCTTCACGCGCCAGGACAGGAACTGCGGCTGCATGGCATCGAAGTCCAGAAGGTTCGCCATCCGGTGCTTCTTCTCAGGCGTGAGGAAGCTGTCAGCCTTCGAGGCGTATTCCAGCTCGCCGATGAAGCCGCGCGTGATGTTCGGCGCATGCTGGCGAAGATAGGCCACGATGTCCGGATCGAACGACTTCACCACGAAGGGGCCGGAATAGTCGCTCAGGATTTCGATCACGCGCTTCGTCAGACGCATGTCGCCGTTGAACTTGCTCTTGATCTCGACCACGAGCGGCGTGCGCCCGGCAATGGTGGTAAGGTAATCCTTCAGCGAGGGGATCTTCTCCTCGCCCATGGTGCCCGAGATGCCGATGCCGGTGAGGGCAGAGAGGTTCCGTTCGACGACCGGGCCCGTCTCGCCGGTCACCCGGTCGAGCTCGAAGTCGTGGAACACGATGGCTTCGTTGTCGGCGGTCAGCTGAACGTCGAGTTCGATGGGAAAGCCATGCGCGATGGCGGCTTCAGCGGCCGAGATCGTGTTCTCGATGATGCCGTTTGCTTTGTTATGGAGGCCGCGATGGGCGATGGGCTTCGCGACAAGCCAGCTGGGCGTGCTCATTTGACTTCAAACATTCCTTCGACTTCGACGCAGGCGTCGAGGGGCAATTCGGCAACGCCGACAGTGGAGCGGGCATGGCGGCCCGCGTCGCCGAGCACCTCGACCATGAGGTCCGATGCGCCGTTCATGACAGGCGCGAGGGCGGCGAACGTGGGAACGGCATTGATGAAGCCGCCGAGGCGCACGCAGCGCGTGACGTTGTCGAGATCGCCAACGGCGGCCTTGAGCTGAGCGAGCAGGTTGATGGCGCAGAGACGGGCGGCCTGCTGGCCGACCTCGGGAGAGACTTCGGCGCCGACCTTGCCTTTATGGGCGTCGGCGAGCTTGCCGTCCTGGCCGAGGCAGAGCTGACCGGAGATGATCACCAGATTGCCCGTGCGCACGAAGGGCACGTAGTTGGCCACGGGGGCTGCCGGGGTCGGCAGCGTGATGCCCAGCTCCTGAAGCTTCTTGTCGACTGCGCTCATGGGAAGTTCCTTTAGCGTGTAACAGTGTGGGGATTAGTGGCGGATACCAATTAAGGACGCAAGCTGGAACATTGCCCTGTCCTCAGGGTGCTCCTATTTTCGTCAAGACATCGTGCACGAGAAGCGGGTGTCGCTCTCGCAAGGCGATGTTCCAGGCGAACTTTGGAGATGTCATGCGTTCCCTCATCGTGGCCACCGGCCTGATCTTCGTTTCGCTTGGCTCCGCATGGGCGGAGGACGCCAAGATACCAGTCCAGCTCATCCCTCACAGGGCTGTCTATGACCTGTCGCTAGTGCGTTCGGGAGGCTCGAAGGGCGTCGAGTCCGCCAGGGGACGGATCGCAATGGAGTTCGGCGGAGATGCCTGTGACGGCTACACGCTGAAATACCGCCAGGTCACCGTGCTCGAAGGCGGCGAAACGGGCTCGCGCACCATCGACACGCAGACGGCCACCTTCGAATCCGGCGATGGCCTGTCCATGCGGTTCAAGAGTAGTTCCACAGCGCAGGGGCTGGTGCGCGACGGGGTCGACGGCGATGCGCAGCTGCGTCCCGACGGCTCTTTGAACGTGCGCTTCAAGCAGCCCCGCAATGATACTTTCACGGCAGCAGGCCAGCCGATTTTTCCCACCGAGCACATGAAGCGCCTGATCGAGGCAGGCCGGAAGGGGGAACAGACCTATTCCGTGCGGGTCTATGACGGTTCCGACGACGGCAAGAAGATCTACGAGACCCTGAGCGTGATCGGCAAGAAGATCGAGCCGGGTGCAGGAAACCTGGAGGAGCCGGCCCGGCAGGAGGCTCTGGCGAAAACCCCGCGCTGGCCGATCAGCATGAGCTACTACGAAGAAGGCAAAGGCGATCGGGAGCCGGTCTATTCGATTTCGTACGAGCTTTACGAAAACGGTGTCGCACGTGCGCTCAGGATCGATTACGGCGACTTCGCGCTCAAGGGCGAGCTCAAGAGCCTCGAGGTTCCCACGGTCTCCAGCACCTGTCAGAAATGAGCGACGGCGCGTCGTTTGCAGATTGTACGCGGTGCCATAGGGGCCGAGGCATTTTTCCCTCGCCGCCAGTCTCTAGCTCTTTCCGGGCCTGCGCAGGGCTATGCCTTTCTGAAGGGCTGCCGCGCCGAACTTGTCACGGATCTTGTCGATCGCCGATTCCATCTTGGCCTGCTTGACGACGCTCTGGTCCGCGAGATCGCCCCTGTCGGCTTCAGCCGCGTCGCACAGATCCGCCGCCCCGATCCCGATGAGGCGATAGGCCGTTCCGTCGCACGAGGCTTTCAGCAACTGGCGCGCGGGTTCGAACAGGCGGATGGCGAGCTGGGTCGGAGCGAGGCCGGAGCGCGTGCGGGTGATGAGCCTGAAATCCCTGTCCTTGAGCTTCAGGGTCACGCTGCGCCCGGCAAAGCCCGCCGCTTTCAGGCGGCGGGAGACTTTTTCCGACAGACGCCAGAGGATCGGCTCCAGATCCTCGAAGGATTTCAGGTCCGTCTCGAAGGTGGTCTCTGCCGAGATGCTCTTGGTCTCCCGCTCCGGTGTGACCCGCCGGGTGTCTTCGCCCCAGGCGAGGCGCGAGAGGCGCTGCGCGTCTCTTCCCAAGGCCTCGAACAGGGTCTTCAAGGGGATGTCTCGCAAATGGGCGATCTGCGTCACACCCACCTTCGCGAGGCGCGCCTGAGCCGAGGCGCCGATGCCTGGAATGATCCCGACGGGCTTGTCTGCCAGGAAATCGGGCGCTTCCTCCCGGCCGATGATCGAGAAACCGCGAGGCTTGTGGAAATCCGAGGCGATCTTGGCGAGGAACTTGTTGTAGGAGAGGCCGACCGAGATCGTGATGCCGATCTCCTGCTCGACCTTGTGAGCGAAGCGCGCGAGGGTGAGGGCCGGGCTGCCGTGGTGGAGGCGTTCCGTCCCGGTCAGGTCGAGGAAGGCCTCGTCGATGGAAACCGGCTCCACGAGGGGCGTCAGCTCCAGCATCAGAGCGCGGACCGCGTGCCCCGCCTTGCGGTACTTCTCCCCGTTGGGCGGGATCACCACCGCGTGGGGGCAGAGCTTCAGGGCCTGGAACATGGGCATGGCCGAGCGCACGCCGTAGGTGCGCGCCACGTAGCAGGCGGTGGAGACCACCCCGCGCTTGCCGCCGCCGACGATCACCGGCTTGTCGGCGAGGCTCGGATCGTCCCGCTTCTCCACCGCCGCGAAGAAGGCGTCGCAGTCCACATGGGCGATGGAGAGGCTGTCACGCTCCCTGTGCCCGAGCAGGCGCGGCGACCCGCAGGCCTCGCAGCGGTCCGCCAAGGGCGAGGCTGCGTGGGTGAGGCAATCGCGGCAGAAGGGGGCGCTGCTCATCGGGTTGAGGGGCGGCTACTCGAAATCGGAGGGCGACAGGGTCCAATGGGCTGCCATGATGTGCTCCGGCTTGGTGTTCATCTCCTTCGCGAGGGCGATCAGCAGCGGCTCGTCGGCAGCGACATAGTCGAGGATTCCGGCAAAAAAGCCAGGCTCGGAGGCCGCCGCGCGGATCGTGTCGGGCTGCAGCCCCGAAACCGCCAGAAAGCGGCTCATACGTTCCTCGTCGCTCGTGATGAACGCGAAGGCGCTCAGCGCGACACTCTCGGCCTCCTCCCGGTTCATCCGTTTTAAGGGTGTGTTCATGCTGTTGATTTGCACTTCATCAATAGGTCGTGCCCTAACTATATCATCTGAAGACGGAATGGGCCGGTAAATGCGTATCATGGCCCCAGGACAGCACCTATGAAGAAGACCGTGCTCATCGTTGAGGACAACGAACTCAACATGAAGCTCTTCAACGATCTCCTCGAAGCCCACGGCTATGCCACGCTGAAGACCAGCCATGGTATCGAGGCCATGGAGCTGGCGCGCGCCCACAAGCCCGACCTGATTCTCATGGATATCCAGCTGCCCGAGGTTTCCGGCCTTGAGGTCACCCGCTGGCTCAAGGCCGACGAGGAACTCAGGTCGATCCCGGTGATCGCCATCACGGCCTTCGCCATGAAGGGCGACGAGGAACGCATCCGCGAGGGCGGCTGCGAAGCTTATATGTCCAAGCCGATTTCCGTCTCGAAATTCATCGCCACTGTGAAAACATACCTAGAGGCGGATAGGGCCTCGCTATAGCTGTCAAGTCCGGATAGCGTAGCAATTCTAAGAAAAAACAGGTTTGTGGCAATTTTTCTGGGCAAATGCAGTTTTTTGGGCACATCGGCGCTTGCATCAGGGCATGTTTCCAATATGTTCAAGCCAACTTTCCGCTGAGGCGGAAGAAATGCCCTACGGATGCTCAGGTCCGCCGCATCTCCTGGGACTTCGTGGGCTCGGCCAGCCTGGGGACGGATCGTTGCCTCCTCAACGCCGTCCCCAGCTGGCCACCTCATGGGGTTATCCATGCCCGACTTAATTGAAGCGCCCGCGAGGCGCTTTTTTGTTGCCTGCCGTTACCCCGCAGGCCTGTCTCCGATCCTGTCAGGCTCTAGCTTTCATTTTGCTCCATTCCTGCACCGGCGAGTGCCGGTGCGCGAATCGAGAATCTTCACAGGGCTTCAGCTTGGGATTTAAGCTTGGCCGCAACTGCTCATCCAGATGGCCGATGCCGATGGGGAATGCCTCCGGCATCGTTGGCGCGAAAGGGGACCGACCATGGACCAACGCAAGCCCACGCTTCCTCCCAAAGCCGCCCTGACACGTTTCTCCGTGGCCCCTCTCTCGACCATGACACGGCGGCTGGCCGATGTGGCTTCCGGCCGGGCTCCCGCCGACCTCGTAATCACGGGCGCTCGGGTCCTCTCCACGTATAGCGAGCGTATCGCGCCGGACCGCGAGGTCTGGATCGCGGGCGGACGTATCGCGGCCGTGAGGCCCGCAGGCTCCTATAAGCAAGTGAGCGGCGCACCGGGGCGCGTGTATGATGCCCGGGGCGGCATCGTCGCGCCCGGCCTGGTCGATCCGCATATCCATATCGAGAGCAGCATGGTCACCGCCTGCGCCTATGCGGAGGCGGCCTTGCTTAACGGCACCACCACGATCTTCTGCGACAGCCACGAAATCGGCAACGTGATGGATGCAGCCGGCATCGAAATGATGCTGGAGGATGCGCGCCATGCGCCGCTCTCCATCTTCCTCACCGTGCCCAGTACCGTGCCCGCCACGTCACCCGATCTCGAAACGGCAGGCGGCGACCTGACGCCCGAGAAGATCGCCGCGATCTTCGACCGCTGGCCCGAAGCGGCGGCGCTTGGCGAGAAAATGGATTTCGTGCCCGTCACCATGGGAGATGAGCGCAGCCACGCGATCCTCGCCGCTGCCCTGGAACGCGGCAAGCCGGTCTCCGGCCATATCTATGGCCGCGAATTCGTCGCAGCCTATGCAGCCAGCGGCGTGACGGATACGCATGAGGCCATCGACCGCGACATCGCCGACGATCTGCTCGATGCAGGTGTGTGGATCTTTCTGCGCGGCGGCCCGCCGACGACGCCGTGGCACTCGCTGCCGGAAGCCATCAAGACGATCACCGAACTGGGCTCATCGCACAAGCGCATCTGCGTCTGCACGGACGACCGCGATGCGGACGATCTCATGATGTTCGGGATGGATTGGGTGACGCGGGAAGCGCGCCGCGCGGGCATGAGCCGCGAGCAGGCGTGGAGCATGGGTTCGCTGCACCCGGCGACGCGCTTTGCCATGGAGGGCGAGATCGGGGGCCTAGGCGGAGGACGCCGCGCCGATGTGGTGCTGCTCGACGATGACCTGAAGGTTCAGAACACCTGGTACGGCGGCGAATTGGTGGTCGAGAACGCAAAGATCACGCCTGTGCTCGACCAGGCTCTCTCCAGCCGATACCGCTATCCGCCGGAAGCCTATCGCACCGTGCACATCCCGAACATTCCGAAGCTGATACCTGAACTCCCGCAGGAAGCCTGCACGGCCAACGTGATCCGCGTCGCGCTGCCGGGCATCGTGCTGTTCCACGACAAGGTGAAGCTGGAGAAGGAGGAGAGCTGGGATGCGCTGCTCTCCAAGAACGATCTCACCTTCGTCACCGTCATCGAGCGTCATGGCCACACGAACGGCGCAGGCGTGGCGCACGGATTGCTGAAAGACTTTGGCCTCAAGAGCGGCGCCGTCGCGAGCAGCGTGGGCCATGACTCGCACAACCTTATCGTGGCGGGCACCAACGAGGCCGACATGCGCGTGGCGCTCGATGCGTTGATCGGGGCGCAGGGCGGCGTCTGCGTGGTGGATCAGGGCAGGGTCGTCGCCATGGTGCCGCTGCCCATCGCGGGGCTTCTCTCCGACAAGCGCGTGACGGAGGTGGCCGAGGAGACGAGAGCGCTGAAAAGCGCGTGGGAGAGAGCGGGCTGCAAGATTCCGTATATGGGCTTCAACCTGATCCCGCTCTCCGTGATTCCGGAAATCCGCATCACCGACAAAGGCCTCGTGCTCGTTCCGGAAATGGAGCTGGTGCCGCTCTACGAGGGATGAGAACTATTGAGGCGCGGCATTCTCCAGCCGCGCCATGGCCTCTCGCATCGCGGCGGCGAAAGCCGGATGACCGTAGAGGTCATTGTGCCCGGCTTCCGCAATGGTGCGGTCGAGAACGAGATTGGGGATCGCTCCCCGCAATGGTTCGCTGCGCCTGGCCGGAACAATTGTATCCTGTCCTGCTGCAATCAGCGCGACGGGCGTTGGCCGATCGCGCACAAGGTCAATGGTCGGCATGTGATGGCGCAGGAGCAGACCGGTCGGAGCCCACGCGAAGTGCTCCCGGGCCAAGGCCTTCAATGAATCGAACGGAGTGACCAGGATCAGCCCGGCAAGAGTGCGGTGATGGGCGAGGTAAGCCGCCACGCCGCTGCCGATGCTGAACCCGACGGCCACCACCTTGCGCATTCGGGCCTGTTGCCGGTGATCGAAGATGAGCAGGGAATCCCCGAGCAGTGCCTGCGCGCTCGGCTCTCCGGTGCTCGGCGGATAACCCCGGTAGTGAAAGGCGACGACTTCATGCTCGGGAAACAATCCGTGCAGATAGAGCGCCATGGCGTCCGCGTTCCATGCGTTGCCGCCGAAGCCCAGAAGCACTGGCTTTTCATCGGAGGGATTCCCGAGCCGCACGCCGATCAGGGTCTCGCCGTCCGGCGTGGTCACTTCAAGCCGCTCGGCGGAGCGGGGCAGGAGGGGCCTGTTGGCTGCTGCCATGTGGGCAGGAAACAAGAGCTTGGTCTGGGAGAGTGCTGCAACGAACACCAGCCCGGCATAAAGAAGTGCGATGCCAAGGATCAGATAGAGAAACCACATGCGGCGGGACCTGGGATGACCGAGAGTGCTCACATCAACGCGCCGCCGTCCTGCCGGAGCGATGGGCGACCAGCTCCCGCGTGCGCGCCAGAAGATCCTCCAGATCCTTCCTGAACTGCTCGAAGGCGAAGCCGAGCGCGAAGACCTGCCCGAAGCTGCCATAGGGCAGGTCGTGTGAAAGGGCATGAGAGCGCAGGGTTTCCGTTTCGCTGACGAAGGTATGAAGAGCCGTCTCGAAGCTCGCGGGGTCGGGAGGCAGCGTGCGTGTTCTCAGGGCCTCGGCCAGGCCCAGAAGAAGCGCCCGGGTTTCATCCCGAAGCGTCAGCAACGAGGTTCCTAGTTTCTTGAGCACCGGCGCAGGCAGGGGATTGGCGGAGGCCCTGCCGATCATCACGAGGTCGTGGCGCACGCGATAAAGCGTGCGGATCAAGGGCTCCGGATCGGCGGCGTCGGTGAGATGGCTTCTGCGTTCACGAGCCGCTTCGTCGGCGGCCGCCTCCGCCTTCTTGAGGGCGGCGCGGATCTGAGGATGAAGGGTTTGAAGCTCGCTTCTGCCCTTCCGATCTGCGGTGATCTCGCCGATGAGGATCGAAATCAGATCGGCATTGAGCGCGACAACCTTGGCGGCAGCGTCCGTCATCAGCGTGTGGGCCCGCGCCGGCAGCACTAAGAGGGAGACGATGACGCCCACGATGTTGCCGAGCGTTATCTCCACCACTCGATCAATGGCGGCGGCAAGGGGACCGATTGCCTGGCCCGTCGGAGGCAGGAGCATGATCAGCGCCGTGACGGGCGCCACACGAAAGCTCGGCTTGACGGCGGCGAGCAACGCCAGCGGGAACAGGCTCAAGATCATCGCCACGGCGGTGCCGAGCGTAGAGCCGTGCGGCACGAAGGCCGCGATCGCGCCACCATAGACCGCGCCCGCGAGCGTTCCTACAAACCTCTCGACGGCAGCCTTGAGCGAGCCGCCGACGCTCGCCTGCATGATCACCACGGCCGTGATGGCTGCCCAATAGCCCTGGGGCAGGTTGAAGACCTTTGTGATGGCGAAGGCGAGGGTGCCGGCGATGGTGACACGCAGCGCGAGCTTCATCTCGGCCTGACTTGCGCCGATCTTGCCGGTTATCCGTTCGCGCCACCCTGATCGTGCCATACGATTCTCCGAACGCGGAGCATAGAGGGTGGTTCGCGGGTCACGCTATGCGTTTCAGATATCGAGCACCTGTAGTTCGGAACCGCAATCCACGCAGCGCCCGAGTTCGGGTGATGCGATCATATGCATGGTCCCGCATTCCAGGCAGCCTTTCATGGCCATCCTCAGGGTCCCCTGCATCCGGCTTGCGCCCTGCCGATGCGCTTCGCTGACCTGTACGGCTTGTTCGAACATGGTCGCCTCCCTTGTGGAAAGGGGATGCTGCGCCTGTCGCTGCGCGTCGGCAAGGGCAATTCGACCTGAAGCTACACCGGTTCGCGCCGACCTGTGACCAATGTCACTTCCATGCGGGTCACCAGGCTCGCCACGATGGAGAACAGTCCGAACAGAAGATGTGCGAGATAGACCTGGTCCGAGAACCCGAGCACGAAAGGCGAGGCGGCCAGCAGCATCCCGGCCACACCGTCGAGCACCAGGTGGAGCGGCATGGGCACGATGCGCAGTACCCCGACCTCATACGCCGTGAAAACGGAATAGAGGATCGCGCCAACGCCGAACACCACGGCGACCCATTTGGCCTCCGGCACATCGGAAAATCCGAGCACCCACGGCGAGGCGAACAGCGCCAGGCCCCAGAGATAATCGATCACGCCGTGGATGCTCGTGGGAAGGAAGCGCATGCCGTAAATCCTTTTGGATTCGAGCTTTTGCGCCAACGTGGCGACACGCCTCCTGTTCCCGGGGAGGGGCTGCGCTAAATCGACGGGATGAGCAAAATCCAGTGGCGGCAGGATACGGTGGCCGGAGTGCTGCTCAACCGGCACCTGGGCTTCGTCGGCTCCGTCGAGGTCGGGCATGTGTCCTATGACGGAAGCAATCGTTTCTGGATCTGGTCGACACCCCTACAGGAGGATGCCTGGGGCTACGGACCCACGGAGCAGTCCGCGAAGATGGCCGTGGAGCACTGGCTCGTGGGGTGGCTCGAGAACTTCAGGCCCTTCTTTCAAGCTGGCGCTTGAGGCGCCAGCTTGAGCGGGCGGTGTCCGGGATCGGCTCAGATCCGCGTGCTGCGGTTGCGGCCGAAGAGGTAGTAGAGCAATCCGAAGACCACGATGACCGCCACGACGAGCCAGAACCAGCTCATGGTCGTTCCGGTATCGCCGACAGCGCCGGTGGTGGTTTGCGAAGATGTTCCGCCGCCTGTCGATCCAGCGGTTCCGCCCGGGGTCGTCTGCGCCAGAGCAATCATGCTCCAGAGGGTGAGCATCATCGTCAGAAGCGACGTCTTGAGAGCTTCGATCATTCGCTGTCCTTCCATGTTGAAGCGCTTGCCGGTCAACGCTGCCTGGGATGGACGTGTTCCTGCGAAGTCATTGCCCTGGAAGGCGGGAACGGGGCCGGGCCGCCCCAAGTTGTATCCACGTGCAGAGACCCTAACCCCGGCGACGCTTACTGAGGGCGCGGGAAAAGACTGACGATCCGAGGGAGTTCTTCGGCATTTCTGCAAGCCTGGACTGCATTCCCTTGAGAGGCTACTTTATTGCCAAGTCGAAGCACGCGCGTCATGTTGTTGCGCCTTTAACTTGGCGAGTGAGGAAGGCCTGATGAGCCACGTGGTTCTGCTCGGTGACAGCGTGTTCGACAACGGCCATTACGTTAGGCCGGGAGAACCGGACGTGTTTGCCCAATTGAGGGCCAAGCTTCCCCAGGAATGGCGCGCCACCATGTGTGCCGTGGATGGTGCCCTGACAACGAGTATCGAACGCCAGCTCGCCCGGCTCCCGGAGGATGCAACCCACCTGATCCTGAGCGTTGGCGGCAACGATGCCTTGGGCAACAGTGGCATCCTGCGGGAAGGAGCCCGCTCCGTTGCGGAGGTCATGACACGGATCGCCGATGTACGGGATTCCTTCGAGCGCAGTTATCGCAGGATGCTGGACTTGGTGACCGGCTACCGCCTGCCGACGGCGCTCTGCACCATCTACGATACCCGATTTCCCAATGCGCAAGAGAGGCGGCAAGTGATGGCGGCTCTCTCGGTATTCAACGACGTCATCACGCGCGAGGCCTTCTGCCGAAAGCTTACCCTGATCGACCTGCGCCTGATCTGCAGCGAAAATGACGATTATGCCAACCCCATCGAGCCCTCGGCCAAGGGCGGAGACAAGATCGCAAATGTGATTGCCCAGGTCGTGATGGACGATGCAGTCTGCCCGCGGTCACAGGTCTATGCCGCCTAGCAGCTTCGCGGCAAAGCAGACGCGGCGAATACCTGCCGAAGCCAAGCAGTGGCCCCTATGAATTCTTTATCTTGCTTCAGGGGCTTGGGGTAATCTTGCTGCATTATGAACGCTAGATAAATATTCGTGTACTCCAGGTAAAGTATTTACCTGGAGGTGAAACCTTTTTTCATCTTGGTAATTATTTCAGCACGAATGGTGCCTGCGCCTTTTCGGAGAGGTCGATCATGAAAAAGATACTCCTTCTATCGAGCGCTGCTTTGCTGGTTGTCGGCAGCATCGGCTCGGCTCAAGCTCAACGCTATGAAGGTTGGCGTGGCGGCTATCATCATCACCATCACCACCGTGGCTGGAATAGCGGTGGAGCGCTTGCCGCTGGCCTGATCGGCGGTGCCCTCCTGGGTGGTCTCGTTACGGCCGCCGCCACCCCGGCCTATGGCTATCCCTATTACGGCTACAGCTATCCCGCTGGTTATCGCTATGGGTATAGCTACCCGTCCTACGGCTACGCCTACAACCCCTATTCCTACGGTTACGGGGCCCCCGTCGTTGCCACGCGCGTCGTCTATGCGCCGGAGCCGGTCTATCGGACCCGTGTGGTCTATCGTCAGCCGGCCTATCGCACCCGCATCGTCTACCGGCAGCCCAGCTACCGCACCCGGGTCGTCTACCGCCGTGACCGCGATCGTGTTCGCGTCGTCCGCTCGGTTCGCCGCGACGTGGTAACGACCGGCTCGGTCCCCGCACGCCGCATGATCCGGAGATGGGAATACTGACAGGAGTCCGAGGCCCCGATTATCCTTGGCAGCCAAGAAAAAACCGCCTCCGTAAGGAGGCGGTTTCTTTTCGGTTTCAGCTCTGCTGGAAGCTTACTTGATCTTGGCTTCCTTGAACTCCACGTGCTTCTTGGCGACCGGGTCGTACTTCTTGAGCGACAGCTTGTCGGTCATGGTGCGGGAGTTCTTCTTCGTGACGTAGAAATAGCCCGTGTCAGCGGTGGAAACGAGCTTGATCTTGATCGTTGCGGCTTTGGCCATAGGTCTGGACCTCTTGTTCGGTTTGAACGCGCTCGGTTGGCCCTATGGCGTGGCCGAAACGCAAAGGCCGGGCGAACCCGGCCGGAATATCGTGCGGTTCCCATGCCCGATTACACCGGTTTCGTCAAGAGTTTCAGCGGAGGCGGGCGACACCTTTTACGTCATGGCCGGGCTCGTCCCGGTTATCAACGTCCTAGGAACCACTTCGCAGCCTCACCCTGAGGAGCGCAGCGTCTCGAAGGGCGAGGCGTCTCCAGCGCCCTCTGGATCATCCTTCGAGACGCCTGCTACGCAGGCTCCTCAGGATGAGGGTCATGCTTCGGGCAGACGTGGATCCCCGGATCAAGTCCGGGGATGACGCTGCGTTAAAGCAGCTCCCGCACGAAATGGCCCCGCTTCTGGTAGAAGAAGGGCACGGGCAGCATCCGGCTGAAACCGGCTGCGATTCTCGCTTCGAGCTCGCCCAGGAGCACGCCGGTGATGGGCGGCAGGTCGAGCTCGCGCGCTTCCGGAATTGTCACCCAGGCGAGTTCCACGAGTTCGGAATCAGGGCCTACCATCCCCTCCACCTCGTGGGCGATGGCCGTGCGGTCCGCCGCGAAGAAACGGGTGTCGAAGCGCTTGACCCGCTTGGGCGGCGTGATGGCCCGGCCGATGAAGTGCAGGCTCTCGAGATCCGGAAACACCCCATGCTCGCGAAACGCCTCCCAGGGCGTTCCGGCGGGAACTGTCTCCGGGGTGCCGTAATCCCTGGTGCCGAGCATCAGGCCCGTTTCCTCGAAAGTCTCGCGGATGGCGGCGAGGGCGAGCGCCCGGCTGCGCTGGACGGAAGGGCGGGTGACCCGGGCCATGAGCGCCTGCTCCGCACGCGGGTGCAGGGCGCCCGCCACGATCATGGAGCGGTCGCCTGCCTCGATTCGTCCGCCAGGAAACACGAACTTGCCCGGCATGAACTTGTGGCCCTCGTGGCGCTTGCCCATGAGAACCTTGGGCTTCTTGGCTTTGCGGTCGATGATGATGAGGGTGGCGGCATCGACAGGGCGAAGGGTGGGCGCGTTCGCCTTACGCTCCCCGGCGACCAGGGTATCCATCTTCGCCAGCGTCTGCGCGTCCGTCACCCGCGTTCTCCCTCTCTGCCTTTTCCTTCTCTCGGGCAGCCCCGAAGCCGTGCATTCCTAGCGCGTATTGAAGCCCCACGACAGCGCCTTTGACGGGTTGGAGGAGAGCCAGAGATAGAATGACGGTGAGAAGGGGCCAGATCGCCAGATGCGCCCAAAGCGGCATCTCCATCTTCGTTTCGGTCATGAGGATGCCGTAGCCGACGAGATGGCCCACCACGAAGATCACGAGATAGGGCGGCAGGTCGTCCGCCCGGTGATGGTGAAATTCCGTACCGCAGTCCTCGCAGCGATCGACCACCTTCAGGAAACGCCCAAAGAGACGGCCTGTGGCGCAAGCCGGGCACCGGCACAGAAAGCCGCGCTTCATGGCTGGCAGGGCAGTCACTTCCTCGGCCCGGGCCGGTGTCGCCGTTCGGATCGTCAGAGGCATCATCGTTTCCTGTCAGCCGCGTCCGCGGCGCTTCACCTTCACACGCGTGGGAGCACGACGGTCCGAGGCCGGGGCCTTGGCGGACTTCTTCGCGCCGCGCGGCGGGCGCTTTGCTCCCTTCTTGCCGCCTCCGGCCTTGCCGGTGAAGCGGCCCTTGGTGAGCAGCTCGAACCGCAACGCGCCGGCGACGGGAGCCGCTTCCACCAGCTTCACCTCCACCCGGTCGCCGAGCCGGTAGGTTTCGCCGGTGTGGTCGCCGCGCATGGAATGGGTCTTCTCATCGAAACGATAGAAGTCGTCGCCGATGGTCGCCGCCGGAACGAAGCCGTCCGCGCCTGTCTCCGTCAGCTTGATGAAGAGACCCGCCTTCGTCACTCCCGAAATCTGCCCGTTGAATGTTGCCCCGATCCGGTCGGCAAGGAAGTGGGCGATCAGGCGGTCGATCGTCTCACGCTCTGCCGCCATGGCGCGCCGCTCCGCCGCCGAGATCTTGGCGCTGATCTCGATCAGCTCCGCGCGGGTTGTATCGGGCGGCAATCCGTCCTTCCCGAGCTTGAGCGCCGTGATCAGGGCGCGATGCACGACGAGATCGGCATAGCGGCGGATGGGGGAGGTAAAGTGGGCATATCGCTTCAGGTTGAGTCCGAAATGCCCGTAATTCTCCGCCGAATATTCCGCCTGCGACTGCGAGCGCAGCACCACTTCGTTGATGAAGAGCTGATGCTCCGAGCCGTCGACGCTGCGAAGGATCCGGTTGAACAGTTCCGGTTTGAGCGCGCCTTGCGTCGGCAGCTTCAAGCCGATGGAGGCGAGCACCTCGCTCAAACTCCGCATCTTCTCCAGCGAGGGCTCGTCGTGCACGCGGTAGATCAGATCGGACTGCGCCTTTTCCAGCGACTCGGCGGCGGCCACGTTGGCGAGGATCATGAACTCCTCGATCAGCTTGTGGGCCTCCAGCCGCTCCGGCACGAACACGCGATCCACGGTACCGTCGTCTTTCAGCACGATCTTGCGCTCGGGAAGATCGAGAAAGAGCGGCTCGCGGATGTCGCGCGCCTTCTTGACCAGCGCATAGCCGGCCCAGAGAGGCTTGAGGATCGTGTCGAGAATCGGCTTCGTCACATCGTCCGGTCGGCCGTCGATGGCGGCCTGTGCCTGTTGATATGAGAGCTTTTCCGCCGAGCGCATCATGATGCGGTGGAAGGAATGGCGGATCTTCCGACCGTCGGGACCGATGATCATGCGAACCGCAAGGGCAGGGCGGTCCTCGCGCGGGCGCAGGGAGCAGAGATTGTTGGAAATCCGCTCCGGCAGCATCGGTACGACGCGATCCGGGAAATAGACCGAGTTGCCCCGCTCCTGCGCTTCGCGATCCATGGCGGAGCCTGGCCGCACATAGGCGGAGACGTCCGCGATGGCGACGGTGAGAACATATCCGCCTGCGTTGTTCGGATCAGGATCGGGAGCCGCATGCACAGCGTCGTCGTGGTCCTTCGCATCCGCCGGATCGATGGTGATGAGCGGAAGATCGCGCCAATCCTCCCGTCCTGCGAGGGTCGCGGGCTTGGCGGCCTCGGCCTCGTCGATGACTGCTTTCGGGAACTCGTTGGGAATGTTGTGAGCATGGATCGCGATCAGGCTCACGGCCTTCTCGGACTTGATGGAGCCGAGACGCTCCTTCACCTTCGCATGGGGCAGGCCGAAGCGGCCGTGCTTGACGATGGAAGCGGCGATGAGGTCCCCGTCCTGCGCGCCGTTCTCATCCCCGGGATTGATCTGGAGTTCATCACCGCGGGACTTCTTGTCTACGGGGACCAGGCGTCCGCCTCCGTCCGGCAGGGAGCGGAAGATTCCGAGCACCTGCGCCTGCTTCTTGGCCAGGATCTTGGTGACACGGCCTGCATAGCGATGAATGTCGCCGCTTTTGAGCGGATCGACCCGCAGCAGCACCCTGTCGCCCACTCCCGCCGCCGGCATGCCGGGCTTGGGCTTGCGCGCAGGCATGATGACGATGGTGGGGATGGAGCCGTGTTCGTCCTCGTCCCATTCGGTCGGCACGGCGATCATCTCGCCGTCACGATCCCGCTTGATCACGTCGGCCATCACCATGGGCGGAAGCTGGCCCGCCTTATGGACCCGTTTGCCCCGTCGGTCCACGGCACCTTCGATCTCCAGGTCCTTCAGCATCTGCTTGAGCCAGATGCGGTCGCCGCCTTTGATGTTGAAGGCCTGCGCGATCTCGCGCTTGCCGACCTTCCCGGAAGCATTGGCGATGAAGGCCGTGAGATCCTCCCGCGATGGGAGGGTAGAGATGGATTGCGGTTTCGAACGTTTGGCCAAGGCAAAAAACTCGTTGAGCTCGTCGGGTCTTGTCGCATGCAAGCTGGACTGCGGCTAGTCCGTCCGTACGCCCCTGGGGATGACGCACGAGCCGCGGCATGGATCCATTGAAAGGATAGAAGTCCGATCGGGCAAAAAAAAAGGCTCCATTGCGGAGCCTTGTAAGGGACCGGCCCGTGGGGGCAGAATGGGCCGGTGATGCCTATTAACGACGGGCATCGATGTTGGTTCCAAACTTTTTTCAAAAAATTGTCAAAAAATCTCGTTCTGCATTTAAGTGTTTGAATTCCTTCGGCAATTTGGATTCATAATCGGTCGCGCCTGGACCTACCATGTATTCAGTCGCCCGATGGAGATGAAATGCGGGCAACAATGATTGGCATGACGGAGAGCAACTTGGCCCCGTTCTGGAGCCGAAGGTCATGGGGATAGGCCCATGCAACGTGTCAGCTCTCCAGATCCGTTTCGCCGGTTGGGTAGGGCTTGTTCACCCGCGCCCGTCGGTAAACTGAACGAGATCCCACAGGTTGCCGTAGAGGTCCTCGAAGACAGCGACCGTACCGTAGGGAGCCCGTTTCGGCTCCCGAACGAACGTTATGCCGGCCTCGACCATGGCTGCGTAATCCCGCTGAAAGTCGTCGGTCTGCAGAAACAGGAAGACACGGCCACCAGCCTGGTTGCCGATGAAGGTCTCCTGGTGAGGCGTCGAGGCGCGGGCCAAAAGCAGAGACGTTGACCCGCCACTGCCCGGCGGCCGGACGACGACCCAGCGCTTGTCCTGTTCTGGCTGATAGGTGTCCTCGACCAGCTCGAACCGGAGCTTGTTGACGTAAAAGTCGATGGCTTCGTCGTAATCCCGAACGACCAGAGCAATATGGGCGATAATTTGCTTCAATCCGGCTCTCCTCAATGCAAAGCAGGATGCCGGCTGAAACATGAGCCCAGCGCGTCCACGTGCTCTTCGACGGTTCCGCGCTGGGATTTTATGGATAGCAGGCTAGATGTCCAGATCCGCTTCGTCCGTGAAGGCGGCGCGCTCCTGGATGAAGGAGAAGCGGGCCTCGGGCTTGTTGCCCATCAGGCGTTCGACGGCGTCGTTCGCCTCCGACCGGTCGTCCGCCTCCACCACAACCTTCAGGAGCAGGCGCTTCTTCGGGTCCATGGTGGTTTCCTTCAGCTGGCTCGGCAGCATCTCGCCAAGACCTTTGAAGCGGCTGATCTCCACCTTGCCGGAGCCTTTGAACACCGTCTTCAGCAACCGGTCCCGATCCGCCTCGTCGCGGGCATAGGCCGACTTCGCGCCTTGTGAGAGGCGGTAGAGAGGCGGGACTGCGAGGTAGAGATGCCCGCCGTCAATGAGCTTCGGCATCTGGCGGTAGAAGAACGTGATCAGCAGCGTTGCGATATGCGCGCCGTCCACGTCCGCGTCGGTCATGATGATGACCTTCTCGTAGCGGAGATCCGCCTCCCGGTAGTGCGAGCCGGTGCCGCAGCCGAGCGCCTGGATCAGGTCGGCGATCTGCTGGTTCTGGTGCAGCTTGTCCCGACCGGCGGAGGCCACGTTCAGGATTTTCCCGCGCAGCGGGAGCACAGCCTGAGTGGCGCGGTCGCGGGCCTGCTTGGCAGAGCCGCCGGCCGAGTCGCCCTCGACTAGGAAGAGTTCCGAGCCCTTCGCGCCGGCGTTCGAGCAATCCGCCAGCTTGCCCGGCAGCCGCAGCTTGCGGGTCGCGGTCTTGCGGGCAACCTCTTTCTCCTGGCGACGGCGCAGGCGCTCCTCCGCCCGGTCGATGACCCAGTCGAGGAGCTTGTTGGCCTGCTGCGGCGAGGCGGCAAGCCAGTGGTCGAAGGTGTCGCGGATGCCGTTCTCGACGATGCGGCCTGCTTCTACGGTCGCCAGCTTGTCCTTGGTCTGGCCCTGGAATTCCGGCTCGCGGATGAAGACCGAGAGCATGGAGGCGCAGGTGGCCATCACGTCGTCGGTGGTCACCGCCGCCATGCGCTTCGATTGGCCGACACGCTCCGCATGGTCGCGCAGGCCGCGCAGCAGGGCGATGCGCAGGCCATTTTCGTGGGTGCCGCCCTCGGGGGTGGGCACCGTGTTGCAGTACGAAGTGGAGAACCCGTCCTCGTTCGCCATCCAGGCAACCGCCCATTCCAGTGAGCCGTGGCTGCCGGGCTTGGTGATCTTGCCGGAGAAGATCTGGTCCGTGACCAGTTCCTTCCCTTCGATGTCGTGGAGCAGGTAATCCTTCAGGCCGTTCGGGAACTTGAAGGTCGCTTCCGCCGGAACGTTGTCGATGCCTTCCAGCAGCGATTGGGCGCATTTCCAGCGGATCTCGACGCCGCCGAAGAGATAGGCCTTGGATCGGGCCATCTTGAACAGGCGTCGGGGCTGGAAATGGGCATCCTTGCCGAAAATCTGCCAGTCGGGCTTGAAGCGCACCTTGGTGCCGCGCCGGTTGAGTACCCGGCCCACCGTCTCGAGCTTGCCCTGCGGGAGGCCCCGAGCGAAGACCTGGCGATAGAGCTGCTGGCCGCGCGCGACCTCGACCTCGAGAATCTCGGAGAGTGCGTTCACCACGGATACGCCGACGCCGTGCAGGCCGCCCGAGGTCTCGTAGACCTTCGAATCGAACTTACCGCCCGCGTGCAGGGTGGTCATGATGACTTCGAGCGCCGACTTCTTCGGGAATTTGGGGTGCGGATCGACTGGGATGCCGCGGCCGTTGTCAGTCACGGAAAGCCAGCCGCCTTCCTCCAGCTCCACCTCGATGAAGGTCGCGTGGCCCGCCACCGCCTCGTCCATGGAGTTGTCGATCACCTCGGCGAAGAGATGGTGCAGGGCCTTCTCGTCCGTGCCGCCGATATACATGCCGGGGCGGCGGCGGACGGGCTCGAGCCCTTCCAGCACCTCGATGGCGGACGCGTCGTAGCCGGCCTCGCCCGGCGTGCCCTGCGGAACAGAGGCGGGTTTCGAGGCCTTGACGGCAGCCGTTCTGGCCGATGCAGGCGCTGCGCGCTTGGCAGCCGCGCCCCCGAAGAGATCGTCGTTATCCATTGGGACCTTGGTCCGTTTCGATGATTCGCGCTTGTTTACACTATTTCTCATTCCGTTTTTATACGAGAACAAAACGGAAACGAAAAGGTGGTTCGAGCTCACAAGGCACAAAATTCAGACCCTGCAAACTCTCCTGTCGGCAGTATTCCAGATGCCCCTAAAGGATGTCTTTAGGGTGTCACAGGAACCGTTTAGCCTCGGTTCACGTTGCTCGTTTAAGCATGAGCTTAACAGAAGCGAGGCAAGGATGCGTACGACGATGGGACCCGCACAGAAACTCCACCTGGACCGCGCGGCGCGCATCGCCGGAGAAGCCTTCGCCTTCGACGAACCCGATACCGCTCCGGCCGTGAAGACCAGCACCTTCGGCTCCAGCCTGCTCTGGCTGTCCATCGCCGTCGTCGCCGTTCTGGGCCTTGGCTTCGCTTTCTGATCAGTCGTCGTCCTGAACCGTTTTCGGCTGTTTAGAGAAGATCCGAATCAACTTTTCCTCGATGTCCTTTCCAAAGGTCAGGAGGAAGAGGGTCATCACCGTACCCGCCACTGTGATGAACCAAGCCCCTAAGCCGGCCGTGATGCCCAGCGAGGCCGCGATCCACACCGTCGAGGCCGTCGTGAGTCCCTGAACCTCGGTCCCGTGCTTGCCGCGAATGATGGCGCCCGCACCCAGAAACCCCAGTCCCGTCAGAATGCCCTGCACCACGCGGCTCACCGCGTCCTGCGCGAAGTGCAGCCCCTCGTAGACCGAGCCAGACAGGATCACGATCGCCGAGCCGATGGAGACGAGGCCGAGGGTCCGCATGCCGATCGGCTTGTTGTGAATATCCCGGTTCAGTCCAACGGCCATGCCTGCGATCGCCGCCACGACGAGACGCATGGCGATTTCGATCTGATCAGCATGATCCACGAGGATCCAGGACAGCCACTGCTCCATCTTATTCGGCCGCCTTCACTGTTCTCTTGGTTGCAGCCTTCTTGGAAGCAACCTTCTTTGCGGCAGGCTTCTTCGCCGCCGTTTTCTTGGCGGTCGTCTTGGTCGCCGTCCTGGCCGGAGCCTTCTTTGCGGCAGGGGCCTTCTTGGCTGGCGCCTTGCGGCCACGGGCAGACTTCTTTGACGGACCGGCTGCGCGGCGAGCCTTCAGGAGTTCGATGGCCTCCTCCAGCGTCACCGCCTCCGCGGCCATGCTGCGCGGCAGGGTGGCGTTGGTCTCGCCGTCGGTCACATAAGGCCCGAAGCGTCCGGCCTTCACCACGATGGGCTTGCCCGATTCCGGATCGTTGCCGCCGAGTGGGCGGCCCGGATCGGCGGCGCGGCGTGCGTTGCCGCCGCCGCTTTCCTTGGCGACGATGAGGTCGATGGCGCGGTTCGCGCCGATCTCCAGCACGTCGTCGCCCGGCCCTAGATTGGCGTAGGTCTTGCCGTGCTGAACGTAGGGTCCGTAGCGCCCGATGCTGGCCAGGATCGGCTCGCCGGTTTCCGGGTGCGTCGCCACCTGACGCGGGAGCGCCAGGAGCTTGAGCGCCTTGTCCAGATCCACCTGCGACGGAGCCAAGCCCTTCGGGAGGGAGGAGCGCTTGGGCTTCTCGCCTTCGCCGAGCTGCACGAAGGGACCGAAGCGGCCGTCGCGCAAGGTGACCTGCTCGCCCGTTTCCGGATCGGTGCCAAGAACCTTCACGCCGGGCTGGCCGCCGTTCTCGGACGAGCCTTCCCCGTCGCCCTCGGCTCCGGTCGCGGCAAGCTGACGGGTGTATTTGCACTCGGGATAGTTCGAGCATCCGATGAAGGCGCCGAACTTGCCGAGCTTGAGCGAGAGCTGGCCCGTGCCG
The DNA here is from genome assembly GCA_035645515.1 of Microvirga sp. Classification (GTDB taxonomy): domain Bacteria; phylum Pseudomonadota; class Alphaproteobacteria; order Rhizobiales; family Beijerinckiaceae; genus Microvirga. The sequence continues at coordinate 16,882 of DASQML010000068.1, read as the reverse complement.
CAGGTCGGGCAGGTGCGCGGGTTCGATCCGTCGCCCTTGTCCGGGAAGATGTGCGGGCCGAGCAATTCGTTAAGCGCGTCGAGCACTTCCGTGGTGCGCAGCTCCTTCGTCTCGCCGATAGCGGCGGAGAAGTCGCGCCAGAACTCGCGCATCACCTGCTTCCAGTCGATCTCGTTGTTCGAGACGCGGTCGAGCTGCTCCTCCAGATCTGCCGTGAAATCGTATTCCACGTAGCGGCGGAAGAAGCTCTCCAGGAAGGCCGTGACGATGCGGCCCTTGTCTTCCGGCACGAGGCGCTTCTTCTCGATGCGCACGTATTCGCGGTCGCGCAGGGTCTGCAGCACGGCGGCATAGGTGGAAGGGCGACCGATGCCGAGCTCTTCCATGCGCTTCACGAGCGAGGCTTCCGAATAGCGCGGTGGCGGCTCGGTGAAATGCTGGGTCGCGTTGATGCGGCGGCGCTCCAGGCCGTCACCCGCCTTCATGGGAGGCAGGCGGCCTTCATCCTCGTCGCCCTCGTCATCCTTGCTCTCGTTGTAGAGCGTCAGGAAGCCATCGAACTTGATCACCTGACCGGTGGCGCGAAGCTCCAGCTTGCGCGGCCCGACCTGGGCCAGGATGTCGGCGGTGGTGCGCTCCAGCTCCGCCGATTCCATCTGGCTTGCCACGGTCCGGGTCCAGATGAGGTCGTAGAGGCGGGCCTGCTCGGGCTCGAGGTACTTTGCCACGTACTTCGGCAGGCGGCTCATATCCGTCGGGCGGATGGCCTCGTGGGCTTCCTGCGCATTCTTGGCCTTGGTCGAATACTTGCGCGGCACGGAGGGCACGTAGCGGTCGCCGTATTCCTTGCCGATCACGCGGCGGGCGGCCTGCACCGCTTCCGGCGCCATGTCGACGCCGTCGGTACGCATATAGGTGATCAGACCCACCGTCTCGCCGCCAATATCGACGCCTTCGTAGAGACGCTGAGCGATGCGCATGGTCTGCGCCGGAGCAAGTCCCAGCTTGCGCGAGGCCTCCTGCTGCAGGGTCGAGGTGGTGAACGGCGGATAGGGATGGCGCTTGGCGGGCTTCGCCTCGATGTTCGCCACCGAGAAGGTTGCCAGCTCAAGGTCCTTCTTGAAGGCCTCGGCGTCCTTGCCGTTGCCGATGTCGAGACGCTGGATCTTCTTGCCGTCGGCACCCACGAGGCGCGCGTCGAAGATCGCGCCGTCCTTCGTGGCAAGGGTCGCGATCAGCGACCAGTATTCGCGCGGCTTGAAGGTCTCGATCTCGAGCTCGCGGTCGCAGACGAGGCGAAGGGCCACCGACTGCACGCGTCCGGCCGAGCGCGCTCCGGGGAGCTTCCGCCAGAGCACGGGCGACAGGGTGAAGCCTACAAGATAATCGAGGGCGCGGCGGGCCATGTAGGCGTCGACCAGGGCCTGATCGATCTGGCGCGGCTGGCGGAGCGCGGTCTGCACCGCATCCTTGGTGATGGCGTTGAAGGTCACGCGCTCGATGGGCAGGTCCTTCAGCACCCGCTTCTCGCGCAGGGCCTCGACCACGTGCCAGGAAATCGCCTCGCCTTCGCGATCCGGGTCGGTGGCAAGGATGAGCTTCTCGGCTCCCTTGATCGCCTTGGCGATCTCGGAGACCCGCTTCGAGCCCTTGTCCTCCAGCGTCCAGATCATGCGGAAATCGGCATCCGGGTCGACCGACCCATCCTTGGCGGGCAGATCGCGGATATGCCCGAAGGAGGCCAGGACCTCATAATCCTTGCCGAGATATTTGTTGATCGTCTTGGCCTTGGCAGGCGACTCGACGACGACGACTTTCATGAGCGACTTTCCCGTAGATGGCCGCGAGCAGATGCTCTTAATGTCAAGGTAGGAGGCGGTCAGCCCCACTGACAGCCAAGGCGCGATAAGTGGTGGATCACGGCGGACAAGTCAAATCGCCTGTTCCGCCTAAGCTGTTATATGGTGGCGAAAGCCCTGTCCAACAAGGGTTTGACGGCTTGGCCGAGATCGTTGGCTCCCGTCGTCCGGGCTGGCTGAGCAAGCCGGGTGAGGGCGAATGCCTCGGTAACTTGAGGGGGAGCGGAGCGGGCCAGAGCTGCGGCAGCGGCAAGGGTGAAAAGCCGGTCCGCGATGAATCGGGCCTTGGCCTCGGCTTCCGGCGACTGAAGCGCGAGGACGATGTCCCGCGCCGTCTCGGAGGCTCCCGGCAGGTCGCCCGCATCGGTCATCAGGCGCTCGAGGACGGATGCGGAGAGTTCCGGCTCGCGGCTTTCGGCGCGCAGGAGGTCGAGGGCGATCACGTTACCCGAGCCCTCCCAGATCGCGTTGACCGGAGCCTCGCGGTAAAGCCGGGGCATGGGGCTCTCCTCCACGTACCCGTTGCCGCCTAAGCTCTCCATGGCCTCGTAGAGGAGCCGGGGAGCGGCCTTGCAGATGCCGAACTTGGCCGCCGGCGTGATGAGGCGGGCATAGGCCGCCTCGTGCTCGTCCGTGCCGGCATGGTCGAAGCTGCGGGCGGCTCGCAGGGCCAGCGCCGTCATCGCCTCGTTTTCGAGGGCGAGGTCCGCCAGCACCATCCGCATGGCAGGCTGGTCGATGAGCTTCTTCTGGAACACGCTGCGGTGACGGGCGTGATGGATGGCAAGGTTGAGGCCCATGCGAACCAGCCCGGCAGAGGCCACGGCACAATCGAGGCGGGTGAGCTGGACCATGGGGATAATGGTGCGAACGCCCGCGCCTTCCTCGCCGATGCGCCACCCGAAAGCCTCCACGAACTCGACCTCGGAGGATGCGTTGGAGCGGTTGCCCAGCTTGTCCTTCAGCCGCTGCAGGTGAAACCCGTTAAGGGAGCCATCGGGACGGAAGCGGGGCACGAGAAAACAGGTGAGGCCGCCAGGAGCTTGGGCGAGGACCAGGAAAGCATCACACATGGGCGCGGACATGAACCACTTGTGCCCCGTGAGCCGGAATTCGTCGCCAGAGGCTGGAACCGCCCGGGTGCTGTTGGCCCGTACGTCCGTCCCGCCCTGCTTTTCCGTCATGCCCATGCCGAGGGTGACGGAGGTTTTCTCCCAGAACGGGACGAAGCGGGAATCGTAGTCCCGGCAGCGGATCTTCGGCAGCCATTCCTTGAGATGCCCGGGCGCAGCGGAGAGCGCCGCCACCGAGGCGTGGGTCATGGTGACCGGGCAGACATGCCCGCTCTCGACCCCCGCAACGATATAGATTCGAGCCGCGCGCGCCACGTGCGCGTGCCTGCTTCTCGACTCGTCCCAGGTCGAGCAATGGAGCCCATCTGCCATGCTGGCCCGCATGAGCGCGTGATAGGCGGGGTGAAATTCGACCGCGTCGATCCGATATCCCCGCGCGTCATGGGTCCGCAGCTTGGGCGGATTCTCGTTGGCGAGCCGCCCGAGATCGAGCCGCTCCATGCTTCCCCAGGCCTTGCCGGAGGCGATCAGCCCTTCGGCCTCGGGTTCCGCTCCGTTGCTCTTGAGGGCATCCAGCAGCGGCCGGTCGCCCGCGACCGGGTTCACGTCCCCGAAGGGCGGTGTCTGGTTGAAGATCTCATGGGTCTGGAACGCGGTCATGGCCATCGACCCTCTCTGCGGCACCACGGTTTTGTTTTAGGGTGGAAACCCACGAGGCGTAGCGACGGACACCGGGCCGTGCCCGGCCGGGAACAACGGGCGGATGTTGTCGTTTGGGGGGAATGCCTCGCTATTACCGCCATATCCGTCAAGGCGATTATCTGATCCAAGATCCTGAAGGGATTGATCTTTCCGGTCTAGAGGCCGCTCGGGCCGAGGTCATTGACGGCATTCGGGACCTCGTTGCGGAAGCCATTCGGCGAGGGCGGGATGATTGGCTGAAAGATGCCATCGTCATCACGGATGCAGCCGGACAGGAATTGATGACGGTGCCATTTATCGAGGCGCTACCCCCAAGCCTGTACAAAGCACTCCTGCATGTGCTCTGATCCGGTGCTCGGACGCCAGAGAGCGTCAGGTTCGGGGAGAGCCAGCATGTCTCATCCGCTCATCGGCAGACTTGAACGGCATGGCCCCCTCACCGACGAAGAGAAACAGGTGCTCCGGGACATCACGTCCCGGACCATTTCCTTTGCAGCGCGGGAAAACATCGTGCTCGAAGGGAGCAGTCCCACCTACAGCAGCTTGATCGTTGAGGGTTTCGCGATCCGCAACAATCACTCGCTCGACGGGAAGCGACAGATCACGGCCTTTCACATTCCCGGTGACTTCGCCGACCTTCACAGTTTTCTCCTTCAGCCAATGGACGATGGAGTTACAGCGCTCACCGCGTGCACGGTGGCCATGGTGGCGCACAGTGACCTAAAGGAAATCACGAAGCATTATCCCTATCTCACCCGTGCGTTCTGGCATATGACGCTGGTTGACGCCGCCGTTCACCGGGCGTGGATGACAACATTGGGGCAGATGGAAGCCACCGAGCGCCTTGCCCATTTCTTCTGCGAATTGCGGGACCGTCTCGATACGATCGGCCTGGTGCAGGACAATAGCCTTGAGCTGCCGACCACGCAGGAGGAAATGGGCGACGCTTTCGGCATCAGCACTGTCCACGTGAACCGAGTGCTCCAGGACCTGCGAACCCAGGGGCTGATCACATCCAGGGGCAAGACCCTGATCATCAACGATTGGGAGCGTCTTCAGCAGGTGGGCCAGTACACCCCTGACTACCTTCATATCAACCAGAAACTGGAGCGGGATTGAGCCGGGACGTCGTGGGACGGCTTGCCGCTCCGAACGTCTCGGCTTCATTGCCCGAGTGATCCGGGTGCGGTCCTCAAGCCTTTTTCGCCAACGCGAAAGAACAGCGGCTTGCCGGTCCGGTCCGGAGCGCCTATAGCGATGGCTTTAAGATGACAGACGCCCCCCGATCCGTTTTTCCTCACCGGCATCTCCTCGGAATCGAGGGGCTGTCTCCTTTGGACATTCAGGCGCTGCTCGACCTGGCCGATAGCCAAGTCGAGGTGAGCCGCCAGATCGAGAAGCGGAAATCGACCCTTCGCGGTCGCACGCAGATCAACCTGTTCTTCGAGCCCTCCACCCGCACGCAATCATCGTTCGAGATCGCCGGCAAGCGTCTCGGGGCGGACGTGATGAACATGGCGGTGGCTTCGTCTTCCGTAAAGAAGGGCGAGACGCTGATCGATACGGCCGCAACCCTGAATGCGATGCGCCCCGACATCATCGTCGTGCGCCATCATGCGGCAGGCGCGGTGCACCTGCTCGCGCAGAAGGTCGATTGCGCGGTGGTGAACGCCGGCGACGGCGCGCACGAGCATCCGACCCAGGCGCTGCTCGACGCGCTCACCATTCGCCGCAACAAGGGACGCATCGCTGGCCTCGTGGTCGCGATCTGCGGCGATATCCTGCATTCGCGCGTGGCGCGCTCCAACATGATCCTGCTTGCCGCCATGGGCGCGCAGGTGCGCCTCGTAGCCCCCACGAACCTCCTGCCGCCCGGCATCGCACGCCTCGGTTTTCCGACTTTCACCGACATGCGGAAAGGCCTGGAAGGTGCGGATATCGTCATGATGCTGCGCCTGCAGCGCGAGCGCATGAACGGCTCATTCGTGCCCTCGGTAAAGGAGTATTTCCGCTTCTACGGTCTCGATCAGGAAAAGCTCTCCTACGCCAAGCCCGATGCTCTCGTGATGCATCCCGGCCCCATGAACCGGGGCGTGGAGATTTCCTCCGATGTGGCGGACGGTGCGCAATCGCTGATCCGCGAGCAGGTCGAGATGGGCGTGGCCGTCCGCATGGCGGTGCTCGAGGCTCTCGCGAGCCATCTGCCCAACGGGTGAAACGCGCGATGAGCACGAAACCACTTCTCGTCAAGAACGCACGCCTCGTGGACCCCGATACCGGACGGGAGGAAACAGGCGGCCTGCTGGTGCGCGACGGCATCATTCAGGATCTCGGGCCACACCTGACGCAAGCTGCCGATGCCGACGTGATCGATGGCGGCGGTCAGGTGCTGGCTCCCGGCTTGATTGACATGCGTGCTTTCATCGGCGAGCCGGGCGGACCATACCGTGAGACGCTCAAGAGCGCAGGCGATGCGGCAGCGGCGGGCGGGGTGACGACCGTCGTCTCGATGCCCGACACGAGTCCGGCTCTCGACGATCCGGCGGTGATCGACTTCATCGTGCGCCGGGCCCGCGACACCTCCATCGTCAATATCCTCCCAGCCGCGGCCCTCACGAAGGGCCTCAAGGGCGAGGAAATGGCGGAGATCGGGCGGCTGAAGGAGGCAGGCGCCATCGCCTTCACCGACGGCGCGCGCTCCGTCACCAACGCGCAGGTGATGCGCCGGGCGTTGACCTACGCCCGGGATTTCGACGCGCTGATCGTCCATCACGTGGAAGACCCCAACCTCGTGGGGCAGGGCGTCATGAACGAGGGCGAGTTCGCCTCCCGCCTTGGGCTGCCCGGCATCCCGCGTGAGGCCGAGACGATCATGCTGGAGCGCGACATGCGCCTCGTGCGCCTCACCGGCGCGCGCTATCACACGGCAATGATCTCCTGCGCCGATTCGGCGGAGATCGTGCGGAGCGCAAAGTCGAAGGGCCTGCCGGTGACCTGCGGCGTCTCCATCAATCACCTGTCTTTGAACGAGAACGACATCGGCGATTACCGCACCTTCCTGAAGCTCTCGCCTCCCTTGCGGCACGAGGACGACCGGCAGGCCATGATCGAGGCCCTGGCGGACGGGACCATCGACGTGATCGTCTCAGACCACAATCCACAGGATGTGGAGAATAAGCGCCTGCCCTTTGCAGAGGCCGCGGACGGGGCGGTGGGGTTGGAGACGCTGCTTTCGGCGGCCCTTCGCCTCGTCCATTCGGACCGCATTTCCCTGCCCAGGCTCCTGCGGGCCCTGTCCACGAAACCCGCGGAAATCCTGGGGCTGCCTGCGGGGCGCCTCAAGATCGGCGCACCTGCCGACCTCATCCTCTTCGATCCCGAAGCGCCATACGTGCTCGACAAGCGCGATCTGAAGTCCCTGTCCAAGAACACGCCTTTCGACGAAGCCCGTCTGGAAGGGCAGGTGACGATCACGATGGTTGCGGGCAGGATCGTATTCGACCGCCGTTCGATGTGACGAGATGTGAATGCCTGAAGAAATGAACATGCTGTACCTGCTCGCGGCCCTGGTGATCGGCTATCTCCTTGGCTCCATCCCCTTTGGAGTGATCTTCACCCGGATGGCAGGGCTGGGGGACATCCGCAAAGTGGGTTCCGGCAATATCGGCGCGACCAACGTGCTGCGCACGGGCCGCAAGGGCCTTGCGGCCGCCACCCTGGTGGGCGATGCCCTCAAGGGAACGGCCGCCGTGCTGATCGCCGCCCGCTGGGGCGAGCATGCCGCGAGCGTCGCAGCCCTCGGCGCGTTTCTCGGCCATCTCTATCCGGTCTGGCTCAAGTTCAAGGGCGGCAAGGGCGTGGCCACCTTTATCGGCGTGCTGATCGGCCTGAACTGGATCGCCGCGCTGATCTTCGCCGCCATCTGGCTCGGTGTCGCCTTCCTCTCGCGCTACTCGTCGCTTTCGGCGCTGGTCGCCAGCGCCGCGACTCCCATCGCCCTGTGGCTGCTCGGTCAGCCGGCCATGGCGGCCATGACCGTGACCCTCGTAGCGCTCCTCTGGTGGAAGCACAGCCCGAACATCAGCCGCCTGCTGGACGGCACCGAAGGCAAGATCGGGCAGAAGGGGTGAGGGCGTGAAACTCACGGACGAGCAGCGTCTCGACTGGCTCCGGCTGATCCGCTCCGAGAATGTAGGGCCGCGCACGTTCCGGGCTCTCATCAACCGGTTCGGCGGCGCTGCCGCCGCTCTCGATGCCTTGCCCGATCTCGCCCGCCGCGGCGGGCGTCCTATGCTGAAGGTCGCGAGCCGCAACGACGCCGAGAGGGAGATGGCCATCGCCGGGCGTCTCGGGGTTCGCTTCATCGCCATGGGCGAGGCGGAATACCCCAGACCTCTGCAGGCCATCGACACCGCGCCCCCGCTGATCGCCGTGCGTGGATCGACGGAGGTGCTCGCAAGACCCTCCATTGGAATCGTCGGTTCCCGCAATGCCTCGGCCGCCGGTCTGACCTTCACCGAGCGCCTGTCGCGCCAGCTGGGCGAGGCGGGCTATGTGGTCGTCTCCGGGCTCGCCCGAGGCATCGATACCCGGGCGCACAAGGCCACGCTCGAGACCGGCACGGTCGCCGTCCTCGCGGGCGGGCACGACAAGGTCTACCCATCGGAGAACGAGCCTTTGCTGCGCGCCATCGTGGAGCATGGAGGGGCCGTGATCTCCGAAATGCCGATGGGCTGGGAGCCGCGCGGGCGCGATTTCCCCCGCCGCAACCGCATCGTTTCCGGCCTGTCCTACGGTGTCGTGGTGGTGGAGGCCGCACGCCGTTCAGGCTCCTTGATCACCGCGCGATTTGCCCTGGAGCAGGGGCGGGAGGTCTTCGCCGTCCCGGGATCGCCTCTCGACCCGCGGGCCGAAGGCACGAACGATCTCATCCGAGAGGGCGCGACGCTCTGTTCGAGCGTGGAGCATGTCACGAGCGTTCTCGAACCGCTCATCGCTGCCGGTCCCCGCCTCGACACGGGTGCAGAGGAGCCGAAGCATCTTCTCGGGACGGAAGAGCTGTGGGACGAGCTGGATCTGCCGGACGTGCCGCGGGCGCCGACGGGTTCCGTTCTGCCTTCGGCCGGGATCGACGAGGAAGGCACGGACGGCTCCGCCGAACTCATCCACCTTCTCGGACCCTCGCCGGTCGCCGTTGATGACTTGGTGCGCCAGTCCGGGTTGTCGATCCGCACGGTTCGGATGACCCTGCTCGAACTGGAGATCGCAGGCCGCCTGGAGCGTCACGGCGGCAACGCGGTTTCGCTGATCGCTTGAATCCTAGCGTTTGCGCTTCTTCGCCTGCACCACCCGTGCCGCCTCCAGCCGTGCCATATCGAGCAGGTAAGCCAACAGATCGAGCTTCGTCTGACGGGCGAGATAGGCCAATTCCGCCGTAAACTCAGCGATATACTGCGCCGTCTCGGTGTCGCTCATGCCTCCGAACGGACCAGGAGCCTGACCGGCAGTCTCCGAGTCGTGAGGCGATGGGGCCGAAAGGGCGCGGGGAGGGGCTTTGGACATGAAGTTGCAGCTGTGCCTGTGTTTCAGTCGACGTGATAGCAGTGCAACCAAAAATTCAATAAGTCCAGAGTATATAACTTACGATTGTAGTTTCTTGTGGGACATCAACCCATGAGAGCAATCATGAGAGGCATGGATCCGAGGGCCAGCAGGGTCTGGAGGGTGAGGATCTCCGCCATCAGAGGCGCATTGCCGCCCATCTGCCGGGCCAGCACATAGGCTGCGGCGGCCGAAGGCACGGATGCCGCAATGATGGTGACGATCAGATCATTGCCGCCAACGCCCGCGAGCCTGGCGATCAACACGGCCATCACGGGCATGAGAATGAGCTTGAGGCCTGCCGCCAGCACATGGGGCAATCCAGGCTTGGCCAAGCGCCGCAGGTCGAGGCCCGCGCCCACGATGAGCAGGCCCGCAGCCAAGGCGGCCCGCCCAAGGAGATCGATGTAGACGGTGATCGGCTTAGGCAGGGGCGGGAGGAGCAGGTTGAGCACGAGACCGAGGGTGCAGGACCAGATGAAAGGGTTCTTGGCAAAGGAGAGTAGAATGTCCCTGGGGCTCTGCTTGGGGCGGCCCGCGAAGCGGATGAACACGTAAAAGGCGAGCAGGTTCAGGAGCGGCACCATGGCCGCGATCGCCACGGCGATCAGGGCGATGCCTCGCTGGCCGAAGAGGCTTCCCGCGACGGCAAGGGCCACGAAGGTGTTCCAGCGGGTTGCTCCCTGAAAGACCGAGGTGAAGCTCGGGCCGTCGATGCCGGCATAGCGCGCAAGGAGAGGCCTGAGCGCCAGGACTAGGCCTGCCATGAGCAGGATCGACCCGACGAGGGCCCCCCCGACGCCGAGAACGGGCACGGAGGCGAGATCCGCCCGGGCGAGCGTGTCGACGATCAGGGCCGGAAAGAAGATCACATACGTCGCGCGTTCGAGCCCGGCCCATTGTTGCTCGCCCACGAAACTCGTGGTCCGGCACAGCCAGCCGGTCGCGATGATCAGGAAGGTCGGAACGAGGCTGGCGAAGACGGCGGACATGGATGCGCTTGTATGGCCGATTGGATGCTCGGCAAAAGGAAAGGGTACAAGCGGCTTAAGGCTTCCGAAGGAGGTCGACAAGCGCTTGCTCAGCCCGCATGGACATGGGGCGCTCGCGCTCCACTTAATCCTTCCCACCTCGCCGAGGCCCCATGATCCAGGTGACGACCAGCATCGCTCTCGACGAAGCGGAGCTTCAGGAGAACTTCATCCGCGCCTCGGGTCCTGGCGGGCAGAACGTCAACAAGGTGGAATCCGCCGTTCAGCTGCGTTTCGACGTGCGCAACTCGCCATCCTTGCCCGAGGACGTGAAGGCCCGGCTGGAGCGGATTGCCGGCAAGAGGCTCACGAACGAGGGTGTGCTCATTATCACGGCACAGCGCTTCCGCACCCAGGAGCGCAACCGCGAAGACGCGGTCAGCCGCCTCGTCGACCTGGTCCGCCAGGCCGCCGAACGTCCCAAGCCGAGACGCCCTACGAGGCCCACATTGGCCTCGAAGAAGCGAAGGCTCGAGGCAAAGGGCCGGCGCTCGGAGATCAAGAGGGGCCGGATGGCTAAACCGGTTCTCGATTAGGGCCGGAACGGATTAGCTATAGCGTCCCAACCCTGCCTCTGCCGTATCCGGCACGGTCCGCGTCGTCAGAGCCAAACCCACTTCCATGATACCGACGACCACGTGGGGCCATGCAATCCGGTCGGCGAAGCCGAAAAGCCAGGGGGAGGCCAGGAGCAGCAGCCCGCCTGCAATGTCGATGCCCAGATGCACCGGCATCGGGATCAGCTTGACCACGGACAGTTCGAAATCCGTCATGAGCGCCATGCCGAGAATGGCCATGCCCAGGATCATCGGAACCCACTGGGCGGCGGTACCGTCAGCAAAGCCCAGCAGGTAGGGTGCCGCGAGCAGAAGAAGACCCACGATGTAGTCCATAACGCCATGGACACGGGTTGAAATGAAACGCATGAGCTTGCTCCCTCCAGTGTTGCATTGTTTACATGCAGGAGAGAAAAGGGCTTATCGCCTCGCTTGTTCCGTTGCCCGAGGCTCTGATCGCTGAAAGCGTTTGGGTTATTAACTTATGTTAATCACCGGGAGGGTAGGTGTGATCCCGACCCCGGAAATCCGACACGGTGTATGAGCCGGCTTTCTCGTGGACCATATCGCGCGCGACGACTGCTTTTCCGTGGCCGCCAGGAATGTCGAGAACATAGGTCGGCTGGCACAGCCCCGAGATGCGTCCGCGCAGGCCCGCCACGAGCGCACGGCCTTCCTCAAGGGTCAGGCGGAAATGGCTGGTGCCGGGGGCAAGGTCCGGGTGATGGAGGTAATAGGGTTTGATCCTTGTTTCCACGAAGGCCCGCATGAGCTCGGCAAGGGTCTCCGGATCGTCGTTGACGCCTTTCAGCAGCACGGACTGGCTCACCATCGCGATCCCCGAATCCACGAGGCGGGCGCAGGCTGCCCGGGCTTCCGGGGTCAGTTCGCGCGGGTGATTGGCATGAAGCGCCACATAGGCAGTCTTGCCGCTCGCCGTCAGCGCGGCAATCAGCGCCTCGTCCACCCGTTCCGGCTCGACCACCGGCACGCGCGTGTGAAAGCGGACGATCTTCACGTGGTCGATGGCGGCTAGACGCTGCATCAGTTCGGAGAGGCGGCGGGGGGAGAGCACCAGCGGATCGCCGCCGGTGAGGATCACCTCCCAGATCTCAGGATGATCCGCGATATAGGCGAAGGCGTTGTCGAGAGCCTCCGGGGTCAATGTGCCGAGGCCTTGCGGGCCGACCATTTCCCGGCGGAAGCAGAAGCGGCAATAGACCGGACAGACGTGCACCGCCTTCAGCAGCACGCGGTCGGGATAGCGGTGCACGATGCCCTCGACCGGCGAATGTGCAAGGTCGCCGATGGGGTCCTCTCGCTCCTCCGGGGTTGTTGTCAGTTCGGCGGCCTGGGGGACGAACTGGAGGGCGATGGGGTCGTTCGGATCGGTCCGATCGATCAGCCCGGCCATCGCGGGGCTGATGGCGATGGCATAGCGCTCCGCCACGCGCTCGATCTCGGCCGTCTGCTCGGGGGCGATCAGCCCGCTCCCGACCAGTTCTGCGGGGCTGCGAAGCGTGCTCAAGGCCCTGTCTCCGGCACGGGAGCCCAGATCACCTGGTCGATGCGCGAGGCGCCGGTGGCGAGCATGACGAGGCGGTCGAAGCCGAGGGCGATGCCGCTGGCCTCGGGCATCTGGGCCAGGGCCGCCAGAAAATCCTCGTCCACCGGATAGCTTTCTCCATAAACCCGCATCTTTTCCGCCATCTCCGCCTCGAAGCGGCGGCGCTGCTCCGCTGCGTCCGTCAGTTCGCCGAACGCGTTCGCCAGCTCCACGCCGCAGGCATAGAGTTCGAACCGTTCCGCCACGCGTGGATCGCGGGCTGTCGGCCGGGCGAGGGCCGCCTCCGCCACCGGGTACTCGTCCAGGATCGTGGCGCGGCCGAGGCCGAGCTGCGGCTCCACCCGCTCCACGATGACGCGGCTGAAGAGATCGGACCACGTATCGTCCTCGGCGACGCGCATCCCAGCGCCCCTCAGGCTGGCGGCCAAGCAATCTCGGTCGGTCGCGCCGCTCCTGTCGATGGAGGCAAGGAGATCGATTCCGGCGAAACGCTGGAAAGCCTCCGTCACGCTCAGGCGCTCCGGTTCCCGGAAGGGATCGACTTCCCTGCCGCGATAGGTGAGGGTCTTCGTCCCCGCCGTCTCGGCGGCGAGCGCCAGAAGGGTGGCGCAATCCGTCATGAGGGTCTCGTAGTTCTCGCCCGCCCGGTACCATTCGAGCATGGTGAATTCCGGGTGGTGGAGCGGACCGCGCTCTCGGTTGCGGTAGACATGGGCGAAGCAGGAGATCCGGGTCTCGCCTGCGGCAAGCAGCTTCTTGCAGGCGAATTCCGGGGAGGTGTGAAGGTAAAGCGGAGCCCGAGACCCGCCGAGGCCAACTGCTTCGGTCGCAAAGGCGTGCAGGTGGGCCTCGTTCCCAGGGGAGGTCTGGAGCGTGGCGGTATCGACCTCCACGAAGCCGTAATCTGCGAAGAACGCCCGGAAGGCAGCCTGGATCCGGTTGCGGCCCATCAGGAAGGGCCGACGGTCGGCATGGACATGCGGCGTCCACCAGGGCGAGGCGGGCATGGCGTTTTCCATTCCAAGAGCTTCCTGACAGGTGAGGCTGGCGATTTGCGCCGAGATAGGCTAGTTGCGGCAGCGAAACCGAATTTCGGCGTCGCTCGGACCGGACATCCCGGCCCTGCGACGCGCTCTATCTGTCACAAGGAACGCTTCCCGTGAAGGTCATCGCCTCTACGCTCCGCAAAGGCAATGTCGTCGATATCGACGGCAAGCTCTATGTCGTGCTCACTGCCCAGAACATCCACCCCGGCAAGGGCACCCCGGTCACCCAGCTCGACATGCGCCGCATTGCCGACGGCGTGAAGGTGTCCGAGCGCTACCGCACCACCGAGCAGGTCGAGCGCGCCTTCGTGGAAGACCGGGAGCACACCTTCCTCTACGAGGACGGCGAGGGGTTCCATTTCATGAACCCGGAGACCTACGACCAGGTAGTCGTGCCCGAGGACATCATCGGCGACCAGAAGCCTTACCTTCAGGAAGGCATGGCCGTGATGCTCTCGACCCACAACGGCGTGCCGATCGCCATCGAGCTTCCCGCTCGCGTGACCCTCGAGATCACCGAGACCGAGCCGGTCGTGAAGGGCCAGACGGCTTCCTCCTCATACAAGCCCGCCATGCTCTCCAACGGCGTGCGCACCATGGTGCCGCCGCACATCCAGGCCGGCACCCGCGTCGTGATCATGACGGAAGACGGCTCCTACGTGGAGCGCGCGAAGGACTGAGGGCCTTCCGCCTCCTCGTCGTCACCGGCCATGCGCCGGTGATCCCGATCCGTGAAGTGCTCTTCCGATCGGGATGGCCGGGGCAGGCGCGGCCGCGACAGCAGGCGCCACGAACACACCTTGAAGGGCAGGGACTTCCGGTGGAGTTTCACCGGGCTTCCTGCCCTTTCCATCTTCGGAGCTCGATTTCCCCATGGCCAGCGGTCTCTTCGCACCTATCAACTCCCTGGTGGCCGACGTCGGCAGCCCTCCCATCCCGGAGGCGCAGAGCTGGACCCGGCTCTATGACGGATCGTACGGGCCGTTGATCAATCTCTCGCAGGCGGTTCCCGGCAATGCGCCCCATGCGAGTTTCCTGGAGCGCCTCGCCTCGGTCGCAGGCGAAGCCGGGACCTCCCAGTACGGGCCCATCAACGGCAATGCGGGTCTGAGACAGGCCTACGCGGAGGAGATGTCTCGCCTCTACGAGGGCCGCATCGAGACGGCCGACACGGCCATCACGGCCGGATGCAACATGGCCTTTTTCGTCACCATGATGCTGCTCGCCCATCGCGGCCAGGCGGTGCTCCTGCCGACGCCCTGGTACTTCAATCACCAGATGAGCCTGGACATGCTGGGCATCGAACCGCGTCCGCTGCCATGCCTGCCGGAGAACGGATTCGTCCCGCGCATCGAGGATGCGGAGGCGCTGATCGACGAGAAGGTGCGCGCGATCGTGCTCGTGACGCCCAACAATCCGACCGGGGCCGTCTATCCCGCGCATGTCGTCGAAGGCTTCGCGGATCTGTGTGCTAAGCGCGGCATTTATCTCGTGATCGACGAGACTTATCGCGACTTCTTGCCTCAGGGGATGAACCGCGCTCATGGGCTCTTCACGGGCGAGGCATGGCGGCAGAACGTGATCCAGCTCTATTCCTTCTCGAAATCCTATGCGATCCCGGGGCACCGCATGGGGGCTATCACGGCCGATGCGGCGCTCGTCGGAGAGATCGTCAAGATTCTCGATTGCGTCCAGATCTGCGCGCCCCGCGCGGCGCAGGCCGTCCTGCCCTGGGCCATCGAGGCTCTGCGCGGCTGGCGGGAGGAGAACCGGGCCGAGATCAACCGGCGTGCACAGGTTTTTCAAGCGGCGCTTTCAGCTCTGCCGGAATGGCGCATCGAGTCGCTCGGGGCCTATTTCGCCTACCTGCGGCATCCGTTCGCTGGGGCGAAAGCCCAGGCCGTCGCCGAGAAGCTGGCGACCGAGCGCGGCGTATTGTGCCTGCCCGGCAGCTATTTCGGCCCCGGTCAGGAAGGGCATCTGCGCATCGCCGTCGCCAATGTCGGCGCCGATGTCCTGGCCACGCTCACGGAGCGTCTGAAGGACATGACGCTCTAGCGCCCCGGGAGAAGGTGGTCACAATCTGCGTCGGCAACCCTTGGCAGATGCAGGCGGCGGTTGTTACTCTAAATGGAACACCGGCGTTCTGCGAGAATGCCCAAGGATTTAAGTTTGACTGTGAAAGCCGATGCGACGACCGAAGTGAGAGATCGACGCTCGGACCCATCTCCGGGGGCCGAAAACGGCTCGTCGTGGTCTTCCCGACAATCCTCCACATGGGGCAGGCGAGATGCGAAGCGACGTTCGTCGCGAAGCTACGCCGCCCTCGACCTCGGGACCAACAATTGCCGGCTGCTCATTGCGGAGCCCGCCCATTTCGGGTTTCGGGTCACTGACGCCTTCTCGCGAATCGTGCGGCTCGGCGAGGGGCTCGGTCTCGGCAACGCCTTGAGCGAGGATGCCATCGAGCGGACCATCGACGCGCTTCGGGTCTGCCGCGACAAGATGATCGCGAAGGGAGTGATCCGCGCGCGGCTGGTGGCGACGGAAGCGTGCCGGCTCGCCGAGAACGGCGCTTCCTTCATCGAGCGCGTGCGCAGCGATCTCGACCTGGATCTCGAGATCGTCGACCGCAAGACGGAGGCCTATCTGGCCGTGACGGGCTGCGCGGCCCTGGCCGATCCGAAGGCCCAGTCCGTGATCATTTTCGATATCGGCGGCGGATCGACGGAGATCGCCTGGCTCGACGGCCCGGCTCCTCATGCCTTCGCCGATCCATGCAAGCGCATCCGCGCCTGGGATTCGCTGCCCGTCGGCGTCGTGACCCTGGCGGAGCGCCATGGCGGGGTTCACGTGAGCCCCTCGACCTTCGAGGGCATGGTCGAGGAGGTTTCCGAGCTTCTCATGGATTTCGCCCTCGTGGCGGCGGAGGCGGGGCGGGCCAGGAACTTCCATCTCCTCGGCACCTCGGGAACCGTGACGACCGTGGGCGGCATTCACTTGGGCCTGGCCCGGTACGACCGGCGAAAGGTCGATGGCATGTGGATGCGCAACGGAGAGATCTCGACAGTGATGAACCGCCTGCTGCATTCCAATTTCCAGCAGCGGGCCGAAAACCCCTGCATCGGCCGGGAGAGGGCAGATCTGGTTCTGGCGGGCTGCGCCATTCTCGAGGCGATCCGCAGGGCGTTTCCGTCGGATCGCCTGCGCATCGCCGACCGGGGCTTACGCGAAGGAATTCTGATGAAAATGATGAGAGAGGACAGCGTGTGGCGGGGGGGAAGCCAACGGTGAGCACCAAGTCCGGCTCGGGTGTCCGCAACCTCAAGCAGCGCGTGAAGACGGCCAACAAGCGGTCCCTCTCTTCCCAGAAGTGGCTTGAGCGCCAGCTCAACGATCCTTACGTGGCCCGCGCCAAGCGCGAGGGCTACCGCTCGCGCGCGGCC
>DASQML010000067.1:0-18081 GCA_035645515.1 Microvirga sp. | reverse complement strand
CTAGTAGGCCGCTGTACATCGTCCGGAGGTTTATGCAGATCCGCTCTTGGGATGTTTGCTGGATCTCTTGCCAGAGCCCGTCGTTCCGCCATGCGTGCGGGACCATGACAAGCTCTCCCGCTTGCCAGTCTTCGACAGCCTGATCGAGCAGCATGTGTCTTCCTCCGGTCAGCTCTCTTGGGAGCTTGTCAGAGGAACTGCGTTGGACCGGCTGCGTTCCTGCTGAGCCATCACAAATCTTAACATATGTTAACACTGCGTAGGCATGTCAGAGAGGCCGCGCCCGATCATTGTGGATTCCAAGCGCGGCCCCCTAGGTCCATGGTTGCCGCTACAAGCAATGGTTAAGCTAAGGTTAACCTTGGCTGGAATGCGGCCACGCTTCGATAATTTTGAGACCATTGACTGGGGCGCTCATATCGGAAGGTCCTGCGGGAGTAGGTCCTGATTTTATGGATACATAATATAGTATAGAAGCCCCTATTCCCCACTTGGCAGCAAAGGCGCGTCGGCAATGTGGCCGATCAATAAGCCGATCGCCATCACAGCGAAGAAGGTCAGGCCTCCTAGGATAAAGGCGGTAAGGCGCTCCCGCCTTGCGAGTTCTGCCTGAGCTAACACCAGTCTCCGGCGCAGCTCTTCCACATTGCGATCGTCCTCGTACATTCTGTTACATTCGAACAGAAAACACGCTATGAAACGGACAATAAACCTTTCGGTTGCTGCAAAAATTCTTATAACAGATCTGCAACTAAGTCATACCTAGAAGTGGCAGGGAGAGAGTTAGCTGACACTTCAAAAAGATGCTCAAGACGAACATCTTTGAGGCAATCTCGCATCAAGTTGGCTTAGACTGTAGCTTCTACGGGTATGAACAACGGGCAGAGATCACATCACCCCTGGAATACAAAACGTCTTGCTCTGACCGGCGCCATTCTGGGCGTAGCTGTGGGTATAGTTCACGCCTAT
The DNA here is from genome assembly GCA_035645515.1 of Microvirga sp. Classification (GTDB taxonomy): domain Bacteria; phylum Pseudomonadota; class Alphaproteobacteria; order Rhizobiales; family Beijerinckiaceae; genus Microvirga. Next base: position 17,112 of record DASQML010000067.1, on the reverse strand, counting down.
GTCCATGCTTTCTGGAGCGAGCGGGCGATCGACGTGATCACTCACGTTCAAATCCGAATGATAATCTTTCCCGCGATTGGAGCTGCTCTTCTGGCGGCCGGGTCTGCGACTATCAACTTGTTCAGGCGCAGACAGGACTGGTTTAGAGCGCGTTCTGCCTCCAATCCCAATCAGGGAGAGAGGTGATGGCAGTGATCATGACACGAGTTTCGTTCTCGATCCGCCATTCCTCGGACCAGGTGTTCACATGCCGGTGATCTCGAAGATGGCGGTGGTTCCGAGGGAAATGGTCATGCCTGGGATGCTCGATGGTATGGCAGATCAGCGCTTTTGGATTGTTTTAACTGCCCACTTAAGAGCTGCGGTAGTGAGCGGAAGCAAGATAGCTCCAACCAGCGCACTACCTCCAATCTCGAACAGACCATGGATAAAGGGATTCGCGCTGACAAAGCTGTTATTCAAGAAATGCTTAAAGTGCAGAGCAAAGCCTACCAGCGCGCCAATGATGATCCCGAACGTAACGCTCGCAGGTGTCACCAACTGGCCCTTATCGTCCGGTGGTTTCATACGATTTACATCTTCAAGCACTGCCGGATTAGGTCATCCTACGAGTATGACAGCGAGGAGTGAAGAGGGGGTTGAGGGCTGATCACCGTGCGATCGCAGGAATACGTCCAGTTGCAGCGAGGTCGCGATTCATCTCCTCAAGGGCTCCGTCCTTGAACACGCCTCTGCCGAATAGTTTCTCGGCGCAAACCATCCCAGCCAACTGGATTGCTTTTAGCACCGGCTCGAACCTAAGCATCATTTCAGCAACAGGAGCGGCTGAGCCAGCGTACTCCGCCAGAAATGGCGCTTTGTCCTATGACCTCGATGCACTGTGATGAATAGTTCGTTTGATTGGAGCCGAACGCTAACTACAAGCCAAAGGAACGCAACTGCTGCTGCAGTTCCTCCAACAGAATCACCTAACTATGAGAGATGCTCCGGGCTTAGAAAATGGAATATAATATCGCTGAGTAACACCAGCACGACAGTCGTGGTGACCAGCTATTGCATCGCTGTTGTTTGATGTCTTTGCTCCCAAACCCGTCGAACTTTGCCAATGGCATCTCGGAAGTCCCGGCGATTGCTACGTCTGTCCTACATCATTATGGCGCTGAGCTTGACTGTTTCGGCGGTCCCCTCGGTTTTGTGGATTCAGCACGGCAAAAGAAGAAGACCGCATCTGCTCTATAAGGAGGCGGTGTAGTCGGGCATGACACCCGGCTACACGTCTGGTCACGTCCTCAAACGACTTTGGTGATGCAACCAACCCCGGGTGACCAGGACGACGAGGGCCATGATCGAGGAGAAGGTTGCAAGCGGCCATGCGCTGTCGCCGGGCAGCCCGATTACAGCCAGCGTTCCGCCGATGCTGACGATGAGGCTCTGCACGCAGAAATGCAGCGCCACCGCCGCACCGGCGATGTCCCCGAACTTCTCCAGGGCACCGTTCGCCGTGACCGACACGGTGAAGACGATGCCGATTGCCATGACCCACATGGGGACAATGAACGTCCAAAAGGAGAGGATCTCGAACACTTGCCCCATGCTCAGGAGCCCTGCGCCCAGCAGCAGCATCGCCATGCCTCTCGAAAGGCTGCCGGAAATTCCCCAACGGGCAACGAACCGCTTGGCGAAGCGTGTCGTGATGATCATTACGACCGCAGCCGTCGCGAAGGCTAGGCTGAATTCCAGCTCGGAGTAGCCAGCTCTGTCGATGAGGACGCGAGGAGCGGTCGAGAAGAACACGAAGAACGTCCCCATGGCGGCACTGAACCCGAGCGTATAGGTCCAGAACGCAAGGCTGCGGAGGACGGGCAGGAACGAGCGTCGTGCCATGGTGGCCCCTATCGGCCGGGTCTCATGCCAGCGGAGCAGAGCATGCAGGCCCGCAAGAACGGCAAGAACAGCAAGTGCCACGAAGATCGAGCGCCACCCGAAGCTGTCCGCGAGCAGCGCCCCAGCGATTGGCCCTAATGCAGGCACGAAGGCCAACATGGAGCTGAACAGGCTGTAGATGACCACGCTTTCCGGGCGGTCGGCATACACGTCTCGGACTGTTGCGAAGGTGGCCACCATCGCTGCCGAGGCCCCCACCGCTTGCAGGAAGCGGAGGACAACAAAGGGAACGGCGGTCGAGGATGCCGCCAGGCAGAATGATGCAGCCGCAAACAGGATCGCGCCGCTGATCAGAACGGGCCGCCGTCCGATGCGATCGGAGATCGGCCCGAAGATGATCTGGCCGAGTCCCAGCATCATCATGTAGAGGCTCAAGGTGAGCTGGACGATGGCCGGGCTGGTGCCGAGAATCCCGGGCATGGCCGGAACGATGGGGAGATAGATGTCCATCGCCAGCGAAGCGAGGATGTCGAAGGGTGCCATCAGCAGGAGGGCTGTCGGCAGGGAATAGGCCCACACGGGGGGCTTTGGAGACATGATGAGGCATCCGCTCAAATGAGGAACATTCGGCGGCGGTCTGCCTGTCAGCATGGGCTGGGATCGGTTCGACAGACGCCGCAACAACAAGGAAAGCGTTGTTGCGGCTTACTTGTCTGACGAGGGCTCGGCTCCCATGCTATGGCTCCAAGGTTCATACGAAGGTTTGAAGAAGACTTGCTGGGTATCATGCTGTCATGGAACAGACAATCCTTCCGGGAGATTCGAATGAGGTCCTCCAAGCCGAACTTCGTTCATCGTCGTCCTCACCTTTGGGCCGGGAATGCCAGCTCCGGTTTGTGGAGTGAGGATGTTTAGAAATAGAATCCAGGGAGCAACACCCGTTTCCCGCGGTGCAGACATTTAGCTCCGGGAGTTGGCCTCGCCTTTTCGCGAAACGGGCCATATCGAACCCGTCACTCCTCGGACCAAGTGCTGACGGGCTGGCCGGTGATCTCGGAGATGGCGGTGGTGTCCAGGGAAATGGTCATGCCGCCTTTGGGGTTGGGAACGGGAGTACTTGGGCCGGCTCAGGGCTCTTCAGAGCCTGAAGTACCTCAAGGATCCTCATGAGCGCCAACGGTGGGATGAAGACCGCGTTTGCAGACGGCTTGTCTGCCGGATCTGAGCTTGAGAGCAGAACAGCGGGCCGGCCTGGGTGATGCTCATGGTACTCGTCCGCCAAGATCCGTCCGCAGACAAGCCCAGGCAGTTCTACCTTACTCACGAACCAGTCAATCTCCTGGCCGTGGTGGCATAGGATCAGTAGGGCCTGTTCTCCTGTGGGCGAGGCAATGACATCGTAACCACTTGCCTGAAGCAGCTGGGCCAAAACCTCACGGGCGATTGCATCATCTTCGACAACAAGGACTGAGGCCTTGGTACGGGAAGCGGAGACCATTCTGGTTCCCCTCAATTGATGCTTGAGTCTCCGCCTGATGCGATTAACGCCGGCTTAATCGAGCAGACCATTTCGAGGGATTGTCCCGAAGGGCCGTTGAGGTCTCACGGGAGTAAGGCATGCCAAGGGTATGGCATCAGCGAGTGAAGAGAGCCCTATCAGGTACTCGCCCAGAGGGGCTCCCAGCGAAATTGGCAAGGAGCACTCCCAAACCCAAGGCAAAAAGGATTGTAAGGACGAGCAGGGTTATGCGGGTGACGCGTCGATGGCGGTCCAATTCGGCTTCTGCTGACGCCATTCTTTCGCGTACTTCACACCGGTCCAGATCATTGCTGCTCATCCCGGATTTATAGCAAGCCTGAGAAATGTCCGGAAGCGTACGAAAGGCCATAGCTTTAGGCCTTTAGTCTCAAGCTTGGACCCGGGGAGGCCATGCTAGGGGTATGGCAGGGAAGGGCGAAGAGAGGGTTGAGGTAGCGTCCTTTTCCGACGTGGTACAACGGGTCGGAAAAGACAACTCTGGTTGAGTTTTGCAGAGTCTACTAGTTCTCACTGACGATGAAATCTTACTGAACGTCAAACAAGACCGTGACGCCTTTAGTTGCATGTACATCATTCTGGCCGAAGCGATCGTGGTGCCAGCCGAGATCAAGTGAGGGGTAGAGGGCGTCTTCAAACTTTACTTGGCATTCGAGGGTCCAGTAGTTGGCCCCGCCGAATCCGTAGTCAGTACATTGAATTTCTAAACTGTTGCGGCCGCGTTTGAACAATTTCTCAAGAGATATCCGAAGCGGACCGCTCTCCCTGGTTTCCCTGGTGCCTATCCATTGATCGTTCAAATAAATGTGGGCGATATCGTCACTCCTCTTAACTTCAAGAGTAATGGCGCTGTTCCGGCGAACAGTAAATGGTCCACGTGGTGGACCAACTTGTTCTACGTTCGGCTTCACCCTTTTCTCTTCGCCCATGGCAATGTCTCCGCAATTCGCAAAGTCATCGTCACAGCGGGGGATATCGAAGACAATTTCTATCGTGAGGTGCTCCGCAATACCTTAGAACCGCCTCAATCACTCTCTTCCTGGTTACTAGAGTAGATCAAGACACGGCTATGGCAGGGAAGGGCGAAGAGAGGGTGGAGGTGGGCTACCTCATTGTGAAGCAGCCCGCCCTTGATAGTTAGACAGTTCTAAGAAGGCTTCCAAGTATACCGCCAAGCCCTGCATTGTTCTCGCAGTGCAGCGGGCGAAGGTTGCTTAGATCATCAGAGCCGCCTAGCGCCTTCGGGTGGATATGATCGATCTCCCAGCCGTAACGGGAGTCCCGATCGCCGTAGTCCGAAAAGCGGATGGTGCGCCCGAAGGCATCCCGCCGCCAAACCGACGGATCGTAACCAAGGATGGCTTGGCCTTTACCCCAGATGAGGCGCCTTTCTCGCGCCTCAAGTAGTCCAACTTCTCTACGCATGTATAACCTCGTAAGAGGATGCGAACCGGGCTTGACCAAGGACGCCGATAGGGCAAGTAATGGCCCTGTTCACACTACGCGTACTGCTGCCCGGCTCTATGTGAGGGTGCAGTTTCTGAGCGGCGATGCCGCTCTCTCCTCCCGCTGTGAAGTGCTAAGACCTGACTATCGACGCTGGCACTCTAATCCCTCGCAAATGTCCGCTATTGGCCCGAAGGCGACCTCGATTGGCCACATATGAGGATGAACCGTCGTATGGGACCTGTGAACTCGTCCTGTGCAGGAAGACTGGCATGTAATCCGGCTTGAAAGGAGAGCCGGAACATCTAAATAGGCCCCCTGAACTGCAAGGCTCAGGTCCACCATCATCAGCATGGGGCCATCAACCATCGGTCTATGAAATTGCACGGAACACCCATGACTGCCGTTCTGACGCGCCACAACGTCAAGGTCTCCGGGCGGGGCCGACAGCCCATGCTCTTCGCCCACGGCTATGGCTGTGACCAGAACATGTGGCGCTTCATCACCCCGGCCTTCGAGGACCGGTACAAGATCGTCCTCTTCGATCATGTCGGGCATGGGCAGTCGGGTGCGGCCGCCTTCGACCGGGCGAGATACGGCTCGCTCGACGGTTACGCGGAGGACGTTCTGGCGATCTGCCGCGAACTGGACCTGAAGGATGTGGTCTTCGTCGGCCACTCGGTCAGTGCCATGATCGGGGTTCTGGCTGCGATCCGGGAGCCGGAGCGGTTCGCCCGCCTGGTGCTGATCGGGCCCTCACCGCGCTACATCGACGACGGCGATTACGTGGGCGGGTTCAAGCAGGAGGACATCGAGGGCCTGCTCGATTTTCTCGACAGCAATCATTTGGGCTGGTCGAGCACAATGGCCCCGGTCATTATGGGCAACTCGGACCGGCCCGAACTTGGCGAGGAACTCGCCAACAGTTTCTGCCGCACCGATCCCGAGATCGCCAAGCACTTCGCCCAGGTCACGTTTCTGTCCGATAACAGGGCCGACCTGCCCAGGGTGAAGACCAGGACACTCATCCTTCAGTGCTCCCAGGACGTCATTGCCCCCGAGGCGGTCGGGCGCTACATGCACCAGAACCTCCCGGACAGTGAGCTCGTCTTGATGAGGGCGACGGGCCATTGCCCGAACCTGAGTGCTCCAGAGGAGACGATCGTCGCCATGAACGCCTTCCTGCGCGATCCTGCACCGGCAAAGACCCTCGCCTCGTGAACATGGATCCGGGGGTCCTGATCGAGACGACCGAGGAACTCTACGAGCAGGCTCCCTGCGGCTACCTCTCGACGCTGCCGGACGGGAGTATCATCCGGGCGAACCAGACCCTCCTCACCTGGATCGGCATGGACAGGAAGGAACTCGTCGGGCGTAAGTGCTTCCAGGACCTCCTCACCATTGGCGGCAAGATCTTCTACGACACGCATTTCGCGCCGCTGCTGCGGATGCAGGGCTTCGTGAACGAGGTCGCGTTCGACCTGATCTGCGGGAATGGGCGGCAGCTCCCGGTCCTCGCCAACACAGTCCTGAAGCTCGATGCGGCGGGCCGGCCGATGGCTCATCGTATTACCCTGTTCAACGCCACCGACCGCCGCAAGTACGAGCGGGAGCTGCTCCTCGCCCGGCAGATGGCGGAGAAGGCCACCGAGGAGCTCAAGCGCCTGAACGAGACCCTGGAGGAGCGGGTCGCCCAGGAGGTGGCGGAGCGCATGAAGGCCGAGGAGGCCCTGCGGCAGGCCCAGAAGATGGAGGCTATCGGCCAGCTCACCGGCGGCATCGCCCACGACTTCAACAACCTGCTCACCATCATCGTCGGCAACATCGAGCTGCTGCAGCGCCGCCTGCCGGACGACAGCGAGCGGCTCCAGCGCGCTGCCCATCACGCCATGGAGGCGACCCGACGGGCGGCGACGCTGACCCAGCGGCTCCTGGCCTTTTCCCGGCGCCAGCCGCTCGATCCCAAGCCAATCGACACTAACAAGCTGGTGGCGGGCATGTCCGAGCTGCTGCGGCGGACCCTCGGCGAGCCGGTGGTGCTGGAGACGGTACTGGCGGGCGGGCTTTGGCGAACGCAGGCCGATCCGAACCAGCTGGAGAACGCGATCCTCAATCTGGCTGTGAACGCCCGCGATGCAATGCCGAACGGCGGCAAGCTCACGATCGAGACAGCCAATGCCCGCTTGGACGACGCCTATGTCGAGGCGCTGGCGGAGCCGGTGCCTCCCGGGCAGTACGTGCTCGTGGCTGTTTCCGACACAGGAACGGGCATGGACAAGGCCACGATGGAGAGAGTCTTCGAGCCGTTCTTCACCACCAAGGAGGCAGGCAAGGGCACGGGGCTCGGCTTGAGCCAGGTGTATGGTTTCGTGCGCCAGTCCAACGGCCATGTTAGGATCTACAGCGAGCTGGGCGAAGGCACGACGATCAAGATCTACCTGCCTCGCCTGATCGGCTCAAACGACGAGCCTGCCGACATCTCTTCCCAAGCCCCGGCGATGGTGAGGGGCTCCGGAGAGACCATTCTGGTCGTGGAGGACGAGCCCAGCCTCCGGGTCTATACGGTCGAGGCGCTGCGCGACCTCGGATACCGCGTGCTTGAGGCTGCTAATGGGAAGGACGCCCTGACCGTCGTGCACCGGCACCCGGAGATCGATCTGCTGTTCACCGACGTCGTTCTGGCGGGCGGCATGAACGGGCGGGCCATCGCGGATGAAGTCGCGCGGATCAGGCCCGGACTGCCGGTCCTGTTCACGACCGGCTACACCTCGAACGCCATCGTCCACCATGGCCGCCTGGACCCCGGGATGCACCTGATCGGAAAACCCTTCACCTATGCCGAACTGGCCGCGAAGATAAGGCGGATGCTCGACAGGGGCTGACCCGGCTCGCCAAAGGTTGCAAAAGGTCCGTTGCTGGCACGTCGCGGGCCTTGTGCTTTGGTCAGCTCGCAAGCGGAGACTCGTGAAGGGCCGGGCGGCAAAGATGCCGCTGATCGGCTTGCAGTTGTCGAGTTTGCGTGCCTGCCAAGGTGGGCAGAAAGAAGCGGGCCAATCAGGTCGATGGACCAATTAAATATCAATGATTTAGTGGAAGGGATGGCCAGTCCGCCCCTGGGCGCCGCTCCTCTTCACCATCCACATCGTGACGTTTGTGAACGCTCCAATGGGAGCGCTTTTGCGTTTTGATCGGTGGGGTTTTACCTACGCCCGGCTGTATAGGCGGATGCTCTATGACTGGCGCAGTAGGAACAGCCGTCCACCGTGGTTTCGCCCTAAAAGAGCGTGGCTGAACCGTCTTCGACCGGCCAGCGGCAGGAACCAATCCAGAGATCCAGAAGACTATTAGGCTGGATGGTCATTCGTGCCTCCCCGTATGCTTTCTCGAGAGAAATGACGGGCGAATTCTCGTGCAATGCGCAACCCACGTCTGAAACCCGGAAGCTCCGAGAAGGGGACAACGTCGACCTACTCTCCGAATCCGTCGTGAACGCACACGAACCAGCAGGGCCAATCGGCTGCGATCAGGTGATCGGCCATAAGACGCCAGGCAATCGCTTCAGTCACCAAATCGAAGTGGCAGGTGCTGCTGTCTTCGCCGGACGTATCCAGCCGCCTACTTGATCGCGTCGAAGATCGGCCCCGAGCATTGAACGACGAAAATCAGCAGCAGGATGCCGATGAACCACAGCCAGGAGCCGGACTTCTGCGGCTTAGCGCCGGAGGCCGGGACGGCGGCCTGGGGCTGGAAAAGGGGAACGGGCGGGGCAGGCAGGCGCTCGATCAGTTCGGCGGTCTCGGCCTGAATGCGGCCTTCCAGGCCGATGAACCGGAAATGCATGGGAATACCGCCGACGAAGCCGACTTCGGCCGGCTGAATCGCGGAATCGTGGCGGACCCACCAGTATTCCGTCCGTTCGTTCATGCTGCATCCTCTCATCTTCGGCAGGGTACCCATCCTGTTTTGCCAGCAGGATATACTGGAAATCCAGAGCCATTCGCGCAACGATAGTGCAAATGACTCCTGAGAGGATCCTGTGAACGTTCTGGTGACTGGAGGGGCCGGCTATATCGGCGGCCACATGGTGCTTGCTCTGCGCGATGCGGGCTTCAAGCCTGTCGTGATCGACAATCTCTCGACGGGCTTTCGCTGGTCCGTGCCGGAGGACGTGCCCCTCGTGGTGGGGGATATCGGCGACTACGAGCTGGTCCTGCAGATCCTGAAGAGCCATTCCATCGACGCCATCGTGCATTTCGCCGCCAAGCTCGTCGTGCCGGAATCCGTGCGCGATCCCCTTGGCTATTACCTCAACAATACGGTCAAAAGCCGCTCCCTCCTGGCTGCGGCCGTGGCGGCAGGGGTCAGGACCTTCGTCTTTTCCTCGACGGCCGCCGTTTACGGCAACGCATCCGAGAAGCCTCTCGCGGAGGATGCTCCTTTGGCTCCGCTGTCGCCTTACGGCAGCTCCAAGCAGCTCACCGAGGTAATGCTGCGCGACGTGGCTGCGGCACACGACATGCGCTTCGTCTCGATCCGCTATTTCAACGTGGCGGGAGCCGATCCCGCCATGCGCCACGGCCAGTCCACGGCGAATGCCACCCACCTCATCAAGGTGGCGGTGCAGACGGCACTCGGCATGCGCTCCTCCATGGAGATCTACGGCACCGACTATCCCACCCCCGATGGCACCTGCATCCGCGATTACATCCATGTGACGGATCTGATCGCGGCGCATATGCAGGCCCTCGAGCATCTGCGCTCGGGCGGGGAGAGCCTCGTCGTGAATTGCGGCTACGGCCACGGCTATTCCGTCTCCGAGGTGATCGACACAGTGCGCAAGGTCTCGGGCCGTCCGATCGCAACGCGCATCGCGCCCCGTCGCGAGGGCGACCCAGCCGTCATCGTGGCGGATTCGACCCGCATCCGCTCCCGGCTCCAATGGCAGCCCCGCTACGACGACCTTGCAACCATCGTGGAGCATACGCTTCGCTGGGAGAGCATGCTGCGGGAGCGGAATCTGAAGCTGTGATCAGGAAGCTCGGGACAATCCAGCGACGATAAGAACAGGTTAAGAACCTCTGCCTCTAATACCGGTCGGCAGCGCGGTGATTCCCGGCGCGGCAAAGAGGAGAGTGATCGGTCATGAATGCTGGCGCGACGAACGGAATCCTGCTCCTGAACCGGCTGCTGCTCGCCGGCTGCTTCCTGCCGACCGCTCTCGGGCGGATCGCCAATGTTTCCGGCTTTGCTGCAGCATTGACGATGAAGGGGATCCCTTACGGCGACGTCGTGGCAACGGCCATCGTGATCACCGAAATCGCGGCTCCTCTCGCCCTCATTCTGGGCCTGGCGCCGCGCTTGAGCGCCTCGGCTCTCATCGCTGCTCTCGTGATCACCACGGGGGCCCTGCATCGCTTCTGGGACTACGGTGGTCTGACCCGTGCAGGGGAGCAGGCTCTTTTCCTCGCCAATCTCGGCGTTCTGGCCGGGCTCCTGTTCTACATGCTCGTGGGGCCCGGCGCCTTCAGCTGGCAGGGCTGGTGGGGCGGTGCAGGACCGAAGAAGCCTGCCAAGAAGAAGCGCCAGACCCGCCCGCGCACGGCCAAGCCGAAGCCCGCTCCGGTTCAGTCCATCGATGATGAGGAGGACGAATACGCGAACGCTGCATGAAAGCGGGGCGTTTGAGCCGTGCAAAGCCATCACTGATCCCTGGACGCGACTCGTTTTCGCCTGCAAGCTCCTGCCTTCATTAAGCCTCTAATCAAAGCGATAAGGCCCAGCCGTTATGCTGGAAGCGGTTTCGCTTCATGGCGGATGTTCGCTGGTTTTTCGGGTTTGCAGTCGAGTCATGCTCAAGAAGTCTTTGTCCTGCTTCCTTGGTCTTGCGGTCGTGGCCGCCTGCGTTTTTCCTGCCGTGGCTCAGCAACGGACCTCGGATCCGCTGACCCGGTTCCTCGACGGCATTTTCAAGCCGAACCAAGGGCAGGGCACGCCGTCGGCTGAGTCGCAACCTGCACCGGCCTCGTCGGCAGAGCCCACTGCTGCCCAGGATCAGGCGAAGACCAAGACAAAGACGGCCGCCCCTAAACCTAAAGCGCCAGCCAAGCAGCAGGCCGCTCAGCCCAAGCCTCAGTCCCAGCCTGTCGTCCAGCGGACTCCTCAGACCGTCGCAACGCCGGAGCCTGGACCCAAGCCTGCCTCTGTTCAACCTGCTCCTGTCGAGCCGGCCGGGACGGACCCCAAGGCGAAGCAGGCCGCTCCCGCGGCACCAGCACCTGCACCAGCCGCCAGCGCACCTCAGTCCCAGACCGCCCAGAAGCCTGCTGAACCGGCTCCCAAGCCTGTTCCTGTGAAGGAGGCGGAGCCTCCGAAGCCTGCCAAGTCTACCCCGGTCCAAGCCTCGGCGCCCGCGCCGACCTCGGTCGCGGCTGCCGCGACACCCTCGACACCCGTTTCGCCGCCGAACCCAGCGTCGCCAGCAGCTGCGCTCGAGCGGTTGAATGCCTACTTCAACAACATGGACACCATGTCCGCCTATTTCGTGCAGAAGAACCCCAACGGTCAGCAGGTGGAGGGCACGCTCTCCGTGCGCCGCCCGGGGCAGCTGCATTTCGCCTATGCGCCGCCGAGCACAATGGAGATTGTCTCCGATGGGCGCAACGTGGCAATCCGGGACAAGAAGCTCGGCACCAACGACGTGTATCCCGTGAGCCAGACGCCCCTGAAATTCCTCGTGCAGGAGAATGTGGATCTGGCGCGGGATACCAAGGTTCGGGACGTGCAGATCGGCCGCGACGGCGTGATCACAGTGAGCTTCGACGACAGCGCCACCCTCGGCGGCACCTCCAAGATCACCCTGCGTTTCGACAGCCGCGCCAATGCGCTGAAGCAGTGGACCGTCCTCGATTCGCAAGGGTACGAGACCACCGTGATCCTCTCCGGCATCAACGTGGTGCAGCGCCGGAACGCCAACGCCGCCAACTGATCCCGTGGAAAGCCTCACGGTTCCCCCGATTGGGGATGGCGCCGATGCCATGGCCATGGCATCGGCTCTTTTTCTGCCATGACGTTTTTTGGCGGTGAACCGGGCCACTTCACCGAAAAATGCTGTAGCCTGCCGGTCAATTCGGTCTAGAACTCGGCTGAACGAACCCGAACATTCGCAGCAGGTGAGCATGGTCGATCAAGCAGCGCTCAAGGCCTATGCCGGTTACGTCCTTCAGGATGCGACCATTCCGGAACTGCCGAACCATTACCGCGGCAAGGTGCGCGACAACTACGATCTGCCCGACGGGCGGCGCATCATCATCGCGTCGGATCGCATCAGCGCCTTCGACATCAATCTCGCCTCCATCCCGTTGAAAGGCCAGGTGCTCACGCAGACGGCGCGCTTCTGGTTCGAAAAGACGGCGGATCTCTGCCCCAACCACATCATCGAGTATCCCGATCCCAATGTGGCCGTGTGCAGGAAGCTCACGATCCTGCCGGTCGAGATCGTGGTGCGAGATTATCTTGCCGGCACCACAGGCACCTCGATTCTCTCGCTCTACAAACAGGGCCGGAGGGAGATGTACGGCGTCACCCTGCCGGACGGCTTGCGCGACAACGAGAAGCTGCCGCAGACCATCATCACGCCGACGACGAAGGCTTTCCATGGCGGCCACGACGAGCCGCTGACGGCAGCCGAGATCGTCGAGCGCAAGCTCCTCACCGCCGAGCAGTGGAAGACCGTTTCCGACTATGCCCTCACGCTCTTCGCCAAGGGCCGGGAGCTGGCGGCTCAGCAGGGCCTTATCCTCGTCGACACGAAATACGAATTCGGCATCGACGAGAACGGCACGATCATGATTGCCGACGAGATCCATACGCCGGACAGCAGCCGCTACTGGTTCGCGGAAAGCTATCCTGAGCGTTTTGAGAAGGGCGAGCGGCCCGAGAGCTTCGACAAGGATTTCGTGCGCAGCTGGGTCGTTGCGCGCTGTGACCCCTACAAGGACCCGGTCCCCGAAATCCCCGCCGACGTGATTCTCGAAACCTCGAAGGTCTATATCGATGCCTTCGAGCGCATCACAGGCCAGACCTTCGCGCTGCCGGATGTGACCATGCCCGTGCTGGAGCGGGTGAGGAAGAATTTGGCGCGATATTTTTGAGACTGTGGGCCATTTGCGGCAGCATTGCCAGGGGCACTGCCGTCGTTGCGCTTCACCTCAAGAACGCCTTTACCACCTTCGCCACAGCCCGCGCCCGTTCGACGGGCAGCATGTGCGTTTCACCGTCGAACAGCTTGAGTTGCGCCGAAGGAATCAGGCGGGCCGTTTCCTCCATAGCCTCCACATCGAAGAACGGGTCGCGCGTCCCGCCGATGATCAGGGTGCGCGCCCGGATGCGCTGCAGCCAGCTCGGGTCGTCGCCGATATCTTCGCCTGCTACAGCATAAAGGCCCCGCACGATGATGGCGGGATCGTTCATCGTCTCATGCAGCCTCTCCCGCTCCTGCCGGAGGCGCAGGCGCAGCAGCCAGTTGAGCCAGGGACGGCGGAAGACGAGGCCGAACTCCTCCAGGAATCCTTCGAAGTCTCCCTGCCATGCGCACTCGATCTGGCGCTCGATGCTCGCGCGGCCCTGCCTTGAGAAGCGGTGGGCGCCGACCATCACGACCAGGTCCTTCACGAACTCGGGATGATCGGCGGCAAGCCGGGTTGCGACGAAGCCGCCGAAGGAAATTCCTGCGACGCTCGCGGGCCCGATATGGTCGCGCAGGATCGCCGCCATGTCGCTCACGATCGTGTCGATGCTGTAGCCGGCAGGCGGGCTCGAATCGTAGCCCATCACATGAATCGTGCGATCCCTCGGCAGCAGGCGTGCGATACGTTTGGCATCTCTCTCGATGCGCGCGGGGGTAGGGCGTCGGACGAAGGCCTGCCCTCCGTTGAAAACGACGACGGGATTGGGTCCTGAGCCGATCTTCACGAACGGGATCCGGCTGAGATAAAGGCCTGTTTCGAAGGTCATCATGATTGCACGTCACTGCGGCAAGCAGCCCGGCGCTTGATGCATGTAAGCTTGCAGGGCTGCTTCGAACTCTGGGTAAGTCATCTGCCTGAGGGGTCGCAGCTTGGTAAGCGCAATCAAACGCTGTCTGCGTGAGGCAAAGCGACGAGGAGGGGCAGATTGTGGAGCCGGCGGACGCTGGAAGAGCGGCGGCGGCTGGCGGGCCGTGACTTCTGTCCTAAACTGCCGATGCCGTTGCGTCAATCAACTTGTGAGCGGATTGATGAAGCGGCGGTGCTTTCGCCCTTGTGCCGTTCCCAGGGCCAGCGTCCCTCGATCTCCACTTCCAGCGAGAAGCTCAGGAAGGTCCGGATGAGAATGATGCCGCCCAGGATGAGAAGGCTCTGAAGGGTCGGCTCGATGGCGACCGTGTTGATGATGTCGGCGGCCACGAGGAATTCGAGCCCGAGAAGGATCGCCCGTCCGAGATTCGAGCGATAGAGGCCATAGGCTGCATCTCCCGAGCGGCCCTGGAGAACCTGCCAGAAAAAGGCAAGGGTCGCACCTAGGGCCCCCAGCACGATAATGGCGATCCCGCCGACTTCGATCATCCGGGTCGTGAGCCGGAGCGCCTGAGGAAACCAATCGTCCATAAGCCGTCCTGTCGAGAGGAGCATGGACATTGATTCATAGGTCGGCGAGCGCAAGCCTCCAGAGGAGGAGAAGCTCTTAAGTGAAGCCGGCCTTGCTGGGGAGCCCGAGCCGCTTGAACATCATCACCACAGGGCAGAGACCCGTGAACGATGCCTGGACGAGATGGGCTCCGAGAATGCCGGTGAGCCAGAGCCAGTTGAGATTCACATAGACCGCGAGCAGGACGCTGACGATGATCAGTCCGCCGACGGTGAGAAGGATCGCGCGTTCGACAGTCATGGCCGTGCCTCCGGGAGAGACCCGATCATCATACACCAACCAAGGCGCATGAAAACAAGAGGGCCGGCCCCAAGGCCAGCCCTTCGTCACGATTGCGGTGCGCCCGTCAGTAGAACGAAACGCGCTGCTCGTTCTGTTCGACATCTCTGAAGGGGCTGCCCCTCAGCACCACCACCGGCGAGCCCACGGGCACGCGGTTGTAGAGATCGATCACGTCCTGGTTGAACATTCGGATGCAGCCGGAGGACACGGATTGGCCGATGGACCAGGGTTCCGTCGTGCCGTGGATGCGGTACATGGTGTCGACGCCGTTGTTGTAGAGATAGAGCGCGCGGGCGCCCAGCGGGTTGTCGAGGCCTCCTGGCATGCCGCCGGCCCATGGGGCATTGCGCTCCGGCTCGCGCTTGATCATTGCGGCGGTCGGGGTCCATCGCGGCCATTCGGCCTTGCGGCCGACGATGGCGCGGCCCGCCCAGGCCAGGCCTTCCTTGCCGACTCCGATACCGTACCGGATCGCGCGGCCACCTTCGCGCACGAGGTAGAGGTAGCGAGACTGTGTATCGACCACCACCGTGCCGGGTTCCTCGCGGCCGTAATAGGCAACTTCCCGACGCAGGAAGCGCGGGTCCACCTCGGAGATATCGGTAGCCGGCAGCGGGTGCGCCTCGTCGGGACGCGCGCCATACATGGCCATGTAGGCCGGATCGATCTGGCGCACGGCCTGCGGCGGAGGAGAGGCGGGCACACAGGCAGCCAAAACCGACGGCAGGAGAGCGAGAGCGCAGAAGCGGATCGCGTTCTGCAGCAGCGACAAGCGGGAGGCCATGAGAGCAAACATCAGGGGGGCAGGCTCGCAGTTTCTGGTTTTTCGCTTATGCCGCCGCTGCTTAACGGCGGCGGTACTCTGAAAGGGAGTTCATAAGCTCGCTGGTGACGACAAGGTGTTAGCGAAATGGCGGAAATGTGGCTAGGCAAAGCTGTGATTAAAAGGACACAATGATGTGATACCGTTGAACGTCTGTACTCCGCATGAGTACACCTTCGCATCCACCTCGCTTCCCATGAGCTTCACATGCAGCCGCTCTCCATTTCCATACTGACGATCTGTGGCATCTCCGAGTTGTCGGAGCAGAGGGAAAGGGCGGTCACCCATGTGCTTTCCATCCTCGACCCGGATCATCCTGATCCGGAGGCGTTCGGAGCATACGATCCCCATCACCGTACGATCCTGCGCTTTCACGACATCATCGATCCGATTCAGGGCATGATCCTGCCGCAGCCCGAGCATGTGGAGGCGGTGCTGCGCTTCGGAGACGAGGTGGCGGCGGGCAAGGCCGGGCGCACGGAAGGACATCTCCTCGTCCATTGCCACATGGGCATCTCCCGCTCGACGGCGGCGATGCTGACGCTCATGGCGCAGACCTATCCGGACGAGAACGAGGACAGGCTCTTCGAGCGTCTCTTGGAGATCAGGCCACAGGCCTGGCCGAACTCACGCATGATCGCGTTCGCCGACGATCTCCTTTCCCGCAACGGACGCCTCGTCGACGGCTTGCGCCGCCACTACGGACGCCAGCTCCAGCGCAAGCCCGAACTCGCCCGGTGGATGGGCGAACTCGGCCGGGGCCGGGAAGTGGAGATGGCGGCTTGAAAGCCTGTCAGGCTTTTCCTAGCACGCCGAACTTGGCTTCCCCCCTGGCATGCACGGGCAAGGGATTCTCGCTCGCGAGTTCCGTGAGGATCGGGCAGTCGGGGCGCGTGTCTCCGCAGCAATGATCTGCAAGATGCTTGAGAGTGGAGGCCATCTCCTGCAATTCGCGGATCTTGCGCTCGAGCACGGCCACATGTTCGAGCGCGATCGCTTTCACGTCCTTGCTCGCACGCTCGCGGTCGCGCCACAGCGAGACGAGATCGGAGATCTGCTCCACCGAGAATCCAAGATCGCGGGCGCGGCGGATGAAGCGCAACGTATGCACGTCGTGATCCGAATAGACGCGGTATCCCGCTTCCGTGCGCAATGTCTTCGGAATAAGTCCGATGGATTCGTAGTAGCGGATCATCTTGGCGGAAACGCCGGAAGCTGAAGCGGCTTGCCCGATATTCATGCCACACCTTCTGCAGTTTGAGCGGCAGGAGTCATCACCTGCCGTGTTTCGATGGGAGCCTTGAAGCGGCGAAGACGCAGCGCATTGCCGAGGACGAAGACGCTCGAGAGTGCCATGGCGCCGGCCGCGACGATCGGCGAGAGCAGGGTTCCGTCAACCGGGTAGAGAATGCCGGCGGCCACCGGGATCAGCACCACGTTGTAGGCGAAGGCCCAG
>DASQML010000066.1:0-8734 GCA_035645515.1 Microvirga sp. | reverse complement strand
TGCGGCTGAGCCGTCTGGTTGAAGAGATTCATGACCTCTTGATTCATCGCCGTCTCCTGGGCTGAAGGGCGCTCACATAAGCACCCTCACCGGCAATTGCATGGGGCCGCGGCACTTTGGCCGCGGCCTTACCTCAAATTTCAAAAGCGCTTTCGCACCTTACTCGGCAGCCTCGGACGGAGGCAGTTGCTCCGCTTCGTTGGCAGCCTTCTTGGAGTTGGTCAGTTCCACGTTCAGGCCGAGCGAACGCATTTCCTTCACGAGAACGTTGAAGCTCTCGGGAATGCCAGACTCGAAGGTGTCGTCGCCACGGACGATGGCTTCGTAGACCTTGGTACGGCCGGCCACGTCGTCGGACTTGACCGTGAGCATCTCCTGAAGGGTGTAGGCGGCGCCGTAAGCCTCGAGCGCCCAGACCTCCATTTCGCCGAAGCGCTGGCCGCCGAACTGAGCCTTGCCGCCCAGCGGCTGCTGGGTGACGAGGCTGTAGGGGCCGATGGAGCGGGCGTGGATCTTGTCGTCCACGAGGTGGTGGAGCTTCAGCATGTAGATGTAGCCCACCGTGACCTTACGGTCGAAAGGCTCACCGGTCCTGCCGTCATACAGCGTGACCTGACCCGACGGATCGAGGCCAGCCTTCTGAAGCATGGCTTCGATGTCCGCCTCCTTCGCACCGTCGAAGACGGGCGTGGCGAAGGGAACGCCGCGGCGCAGCTTGTTGCCGAGTTCCACCAGTTCCTCGTCGGAGGCCTGCTCGATTTCGGGCAGGTTGCCGTAGATCGAGATCAGCTGCTCGCGCAGAGCCTTGGACTGGCCCGACTTCATGTAGGCATCGACCGCCTGGGCGACCTGCTTGCCAAGGCCGGCAGCAGCCCAGCCGAGGTGCGTCTCGAGAATCTGGCCTACGTTCATGCGGCTCGGCACGCCCAGCGGGTTGAGCACGATGTCCGCATGGGTACCGTCCTCAAGGAACGGCATGTCCTCGATGGGAACGATGCGCGACACGACACCCTTGTTGCCGTGACGGCCGGCCATCTTGTCGCCCGGCTGGATCTTGCGCTTCACGGCCACGAAGACCTTGACCATCTTCATGACGCCCGGAGGCAGCTCATCGCCGCGCTGAAGCTTCTCGACCTTGTCGAGGAAGCGCTGCTCGAGGCGCTTCTTGGACTCGTCGTACTGCTTCTGCATGGCCTCGATCTCGGCCATGAGAGCATCGTCCTCGACCGCGAACTGCCACCATTGCGACCGCGGATACTCGTTGAGCAGCTCGCGGGTGATCTTGGAGTCCTTCTTGTAACCCTTCGGCCCGGCCAAACCCTTCTTGCCGTCCAGGATTTCCGCCAGACGCGCATAGGTGTTGCGGTCCAGGATCGCCTGCTCGTCGTCGCGGTCCTTGGCGAGACGCTCGATTTCCTCGCGCTCGATGGCCTGGGCGCGCTCGTCCTTGTCGACGCCGTGACGGTTGAAGACGCGGACCTCCACGATGGTGCCGGTCACGCCCGGAGGCACGCGCAAGCTGGTATCGCGGACGTCGGAGGCCTTCTCGCCGAAGATGGCGCGCAGGAGCTTCTCTTCCGGCGTCATCGGGCTTTCACCCTTCGGCGTGATCTTGCCGACGAGGATGTCGCCTGCATGGACCTCGGCGCCGATGTACACGATGCCGGCCTCGTCGAGGTTCTTCAGCGCCTCTTCCGACACGTTCGGAATGTCGCGCGTGATTTCCTCAGGCCCCAGCTTCGTGTCGCGGGCCATCACCTCGAATTCCTCGATATGGATCGAGGTGAACACGTCTTCCTTCACGATGCGCTCGGAGAGGAGGATCGAGTCTTCGAAGTTGTAGCCGTTCCACGGCATGAACGCGACGAGCACGTTGCGGCCGAGCGCCAGCTCGCCGTACTCGGTCGACGGACCGTCGGCGATGATCTCGCCCTTGCGCACGATGTCGCCGGCGCGCACCAGCGGCTTCTGCGTGATGCAGGTCGACTGGTTGGAGCGCTGGAACTTCTGCAGGCGGTAGATGTCGACGCCCGGACGGGTCGGATCCGTGTTCTCCGTCGCGCGGATAACGATACGGGTCGCGTCCACCTGGTCGACGATGCCAGTGCGGCGGGCCGCGATGGCAGCGCCCGAGTCACGGGCCACGACCGCTTCCATGCCGGTGCCGACGAACGGAGCGTCCGCCTGCACGAGGGGCACGGCCTGACGCTGCATGTTCGAGCCCATGAGGGCGCGGTTCGCGTCGTCGTTCTCGAGGAACGGAATGAGCGCGGCGGCAACCGACACGAGCTGCTTCGGCGACACTTCCATCAGGTCCACGCGATCGGGCGCAACCACGATGTTTTCACCGGCGCGGCGGCAGATCACCAGCTCTTCGGTGAGCGTGCCGTTGGCGTCCAGCGGCGAGTTGGCCTGGGCGATGTTGTACTTCGCCTCTTCCATGGCGGAGAGGTAAACCACCTCGTCCGTCACCTTGCTGTCGCGCACCCGGCGGAACGGCGTCTCGATGAAGCCGTACTTGTTCACGCGGGCGAAGGTGGCCAGGGAGTTGATCAGACCGATATTCGGGCCTTCCGGCGTCTCGATCGGGCAGATGCGGCCGTAATGGGTCGGATGTACGTCGCGCACCTCGAACCCGGCACGCTCGCGGGTCAGACCGCCCGGGCCGAGCGCCGAGAGACGTCGCTTGTGCGTGACCTCGGAGAGCGGGTTGGTCTGGTCCATGAACTGCGAGAGCTGCGAGGAGCCGAAGAACTCGCGCACGGCGGCGGCGGCAGGCTTCGCGTTGATCAGGTCCTGCGGCATGACCGTGTCGATATCGACGGACGACATGCGCTCCTTGATAGCGCGCTCCATGCGCAGGAGGCCCAGGCGGTACTGGTTCTCCATGAGCTCGCCGACGGAACGGACGCGGCGATTGCCGAGATGGTCGATGTCGTCGATCTCGCCCTTGCCGTCGCGCAGGTCCACGAGCGCCTTCGTCACCGCGAGGATGTCCTCGCGGCGGAGCGTCCGCACCGTGTCGTCGGCATCGAGATCGAGGCGCATGTTCATCTTCACGCGGCCGACCGCCGAGAGATCGTAGCGCTCGGGATCGAAGAACAGCGAGTTGAACATGGCTTCGGCCGTCTCGAGGATCGGCGGCTCGCCCGGACGCATGACCCGGTAGATGTCGAATAGGGCGTCCTCGCGGGAGGAAGCCTTGTCGATGGCCAGCGTGTTGCGGATGTAGGGACCGACGGTGACGTGGTCGATGTCGAGAACCGGGATTTCCGTGTAGCCCAGGTTGATCAGGTCAACCAGGTTGCCCTTGCGGTCGCCGGTCTTGGGATCGACGGTCATGGTCAGCTCGTCGCCGGCCTCGGCGTAGATCTCACCCGTCTGCGGGTTCACGAGATCCTCGGCGATGTACTGGCCGACGAGATCCTCGTCGGTGACGCGCAAGGCCTTGAGGCCCTTCTCGGCAAGCTGGCGGGCGGCGCGCGCGGTCAGCTTCTTGCCGGCCTCAAGCACGACTTCGCCGGTCTTCGCGTCGATGAGGTCGACGGAAGCCTTGAAGCCCTTCATGCGTTCCGCATCGTACGGAATGGTCCAGCCGTTCTTCGTCTTGGTGTAGACGATGCGCTTGTAGAAGGTGTTGAGGATCTCCTCGCCGTCGAGGCCGAGGGCGTAGAGCAGCGACGTAACGGGGATCTTACGCTTGCGATCGATGCGCGCATACACAATGTCCTTGGCGTCGAACTCGATGTCGAGCCAGGAGCCGCGATACGGGATGATGCGGGCTGCGAACAGTAGTTTGCCGGAGGAGTGCGTCTTGCCCTTGTCGTGATCGAAGAACACGCCGGGCGAACGGTGCATCTGCGAGACGATGACGCGCTCGGTGCCGTTGACGATGAAGGTGCCGTTGTCCGTCATGAGCGGCATGTCGCCCATGTAGACGTCCTGCTCCTTGATGTCCTTCACGGACTTGGCGCCGGTATCCGGGTCCACATCGAAAACGATCAGACGCAGGGTCACCTTCAGCGGAGCGGCAAAGGTCATGCCGCGCTGACGGCACTCGTCAACGTCGTATTTCGGGGGCTCGAACGTGTACTTCACGAATTCGAGCAGAGCAGTGTTCGAAAAGTCCGAAATCGGAAAAACCGATTTGAAGACGGCTTGCAAGCCCTCTTCCGGCCGGCCGCCCTTTGGCTCTTCGACCATCAGGAACTGGTCGTAGGATGCCTTCTGAACCTCGATGAGGTTCGGCATCTCCGCCACTTCCTTGATTTTTCCGAAGAACTTGCGAATGCGCTTCCGGCCGATCAGTGTATTGGCCATCTGGACCTCGTTCCTCATAGACGCCTAATCGAGAACCCCGGAGATCGGGACCCTGGATTAGCCGCCCGGCGAAAAGCGCCGGTTTTTTCGAACCAATCCGGGCTCGTTGCGAGCCCTGCTGAGCGCCGCCAAAGAAGTCCAGCCTCTTTGACGACACAACGGCCCCAAGCAAATTTGCCTGGGACCGTGTGTTTTGAGCCCCGATGTCTCGGGGGTAACCCTGCGGCCTTGAAGGCCGCAAAATTACTTAAGCTCGACCTTGGCGCCGACCTTCTCGAGGGTCGCCTTGATCTTCTCGGCTTCGTCCTTGGAAGCGCCTTCCTTGACGGTCTTCGGCGCGCCCTCGACGAGGTCCTTAGCTTCCTTGAGGCCGAGGCCCGTGATGCCACGGACTTCCTTGATGACCTCGATCTTCTTGTCGCCGGCCGAGGCGAGAACGACCGTGAACTCGGTCTTCTCTTCAGCCGGAGCAGCGGCAGCGCCGCCAGCACCGGGAGCAGCGGCAACGGCAACAGCCGCAGCAGCGGAAACGCCCCACTTCTCTTCGAGCATCTTCGCGAGCTCAGCGGCTTCGAGAACGGTCAGCGACGACAGATCGTCAACGAGCTTGGCAAGATCAGCCATTTTTGGATCCTTAAGTTCGGTTCGAACGGGTTAGTGATTGAGGGTACGGCCTCACGCCGCTTCGCCTGTCTTGGCATAGGCTCCGAACACACGGGCGAGCTTTGCCGCCGGCGCCGTGCTGAGCTGCGCGATCTTCGTAGCGGGGGCCTGAACGAGGCCGACCAGCTTGGCGCGCAGTTCATCGAGGGACGGCATGGTGGCAAGAGCCTTGACACCGTCCACGTTCAGAGCGGTCGTGCCCATCGCGCCACCGAGGATAACGAGCTTTTCGTTAGCCTTGGCGAAATCGACAGCGACCTTGGGAGCCGCGACCGGATCGCTCGAATAAGCGATCAGGGTCGGACCTTTCATAAGGCCCGAAATGGACGCGACGTCCGTGCCTTCGAGAGCGATTTTGGCGAGGCGGTTCTTCGCGACCTTCACGGTGGCGCCGGCCTGCTTCATCTGCGTGCGCAGCTTCTGCATGTCAGCGACCGTCAGGCCAGCATAGTGGGCCACGACGACGACGCTCGTGTTGGAAAACACGTCGCCGAGAGTCGAGACGAGCTCGCGCTTTGCTGCTCTATCCACTGGGCTCTCTCCGGTTGGCGGAACATGTCCGCCGGTTGCACTTGCCGTTCAAGGCCCAGGCTTGCACCTGAGGCACCCGAACGGCGCTCTCGCAAGCCCTGTCCCCCAGATGCGCCAGGACGGCACAGTGGGCGAGATGGTTCGAACCGATACTCGCTGCCTGCGTTGAACAGGCATGAAACTCGGCTTCCCCGTCTATGCAGGCCCTCACGAATTAAGCCGGACAAGCCGGCGCCTGCAGTCTCGGACAGGACATAGCCGGAACGCGCCAAAGGTTGCCCTTTGACCCGCCGGCTTGTCACCACTCCGTCTCCGGAGCGGATTGGCAGCCAGAGGCACGCGCAAAAGCGCAGCCTCGGCATATATTGGAAACTCAACGCGTTCTAATAAGCCTTCTCCACCTGCTTGCCAAGAGGCATTTGCAGGGGTTTTGACGATTTATTTATGCAACTCAGTATCGTCGCCCCACCCGCTCTCGCTTACCGCAGAAGGCCTCTTATGATATTGAAAAGGCTTCTCTTCTTGGCCATTTGAGAGACCGTCAGGCGTCCCAGCAGGATCGAGACGACTGTTCCGACGGCAAGGAGAAGACCTGCAATCTTGGCTATTGGTCGAATGCTGTCGCCCAGTTGAATAAAGCTCTCCAACATGGCGATCTACCCGTCTTCAGAAAGCCTAATGGTTAAGCCTGATGCCAAAACGAAAAGCCCGGCGCAAGCGCCGGGCTTCCATTTCGATTCGGCGAGCCGATCAGCCGTTGAGAACGGACGAAGGATCGACCTTCACGCCCGGGCCCATCGTCGATGAAACGGCGATGCGCTGGATGTAGGTGCCCTTGGCGCCCGCGGGCTTCGCCTTGGAGACGGCATCGGCGAAAGCCTTGATGTTCTCCACGAGCTTGCCCTCGTCGAAGGAGGCCTTGCCGATACCGGCATGGACGATACCAGCCTTCTCGACGCGGAACTCGACGGCGCCGCCCTTGGCAGCCTCGACGGCACCCTTGACGTCCATGGTGACCGTGCCGACGCGCGGGTTCGGCATCAGGCCGCGCGGGCCGAGCACCTTACCGAGACGGCCGACGAGGCCCATCATGTCCGGGGTGGCGATGCAGCGATCGAACTCGATCGTGCCGCCGTTGACGGTCTCGAAGAGATCCTCGGCGCCCACGATGTCGGCGCCGGCAGCCTTCGCCTCATCGGCCTTCGCGCCGCGGGCGAAGACGGCAACCCGCACGGTACGGCCCGAGCCGTTCGGCAGGTTGCAGACGCCGCGGACCATCTGGTCGGCGTGGCGCGGATCGACGCCGAGAGTCATGGCGAGCTCGACGGTCTCGTCGAACTTGGCCTTGGCGCGCTCCTTGATCAGCTTCACTGCGTCCGCGATCGGATACAGCTTGGCGGCATCGATGCCCTCGCGGGCGGCGCGGATGCGCTTACCTTCCTTAGCCATCGTGCCCTCCTTACGCCACTTCCATGCCCATCGAGCGCGCGGAGCCCTCGATCATGGCCATGGCGGACTCAACGGTGTCGCAATTGAGATCGGCCATCTTCTTCTCGGCGATCTCGCGGATCTGATCGCGGGTCACGCGGCCGACGGTGCCGCCCTTGCCCGGGGTCTGCGAACCCTTTTCGATCTTCGCCGCCTTCTTGAGGAAGTACGAGACCGGGGGCTGCTTCATCTCGAAGGTGAAGGAACGATCCTGATAGGCGGTGATGATCACCGGGATCGGGGTGCCCTTCTCCATCTGCGCGGTCTTCGCGTTGAAGGCCTTGCAGAATTCCATGATGTTCAGACCGCGCTGACCCAGCGCAGGACCGATCGGCGGCGACGGATTGGCCGCGCCGGCGGGCACTTGAAGCTTAACGTAGCCCGCAATTTTCTTTGCCATAGGACTGCTCCTGATGGACCGCCTGCCCGGTGCCAACCGAACGAGGCGGAAGTTGCAGATCGCGGTGCAGCCCGAAGCTCCCGGCTGGCGACCGGGCGGACCTCCCGCGGATGAAGGCTCTCGAGAGAGCCGAGAGGCGGCGCTTTGATGGCGCCGGCCTCAACCGGATCAGATCTTTTCGACCTGGCCGTATTCGAGCTCGACCGGCGTCGCGCGGCCGAAGATGGACACCGCCACCTTGAGGCGGGCACGGGAATGGTCGACTTCCTCGACGACCCCGTTGAAGGATGCGAACGGGCCGTCGGAGACACGCACCTGCTCGCCGACCTCGAAGCTGATGGAAGGCTTGGGGTGATCCACACCCTCCGCCACCTGGCCCTTGATGCGCTCGGCCTCGCGGTCCGGAATTGGAACCGGCTTGGCCTTGTCGGCGCCGAGGAAGCCCGTCACCTTCGGGGTGTTCTTGATGAGGTGGTAGACCTCATCGGTGAGATCGCATTTCACCAGGACATAGCCCGGGAAGAACTTGCGCTCGGTGTCGACTTTACGGCCGCGGCGCACCTCGACCACCTTCTCGGTCGGCACCATGACCTCGTCGAACTTGTCCTCGAGGCCGCGCTGCGCCGCCTGGTCCTTGATCGACTGAGCCACCTTGTTTTCGAAGTTCGAATAGGCGTGGACGATATACCAACGCTTCGTCATGCATCCACCCCTTAACCGCCAAGCCCGAGGATCACCGAGCGGACGCCCCAACCGAGCGCCTGATCGACGATCAGGAAGAACGCGCTGGCCACCACGACCATCACGAACACCATGGCGGTCGTGATCATGGTTTCCTTGCGCGTCGGCCAGGTCACCTTCGCGGCTTCCGAGCGGACCTGCTGTATGAAATCGAACGGGTTCGTCTTCGCCATTTCGCTTGCGTCCACAGGCTTGTGAGAGGCTGCGGACGTCCCTAAGGGCACGCTTGAGCCCAAATTGAAGGGGCGCGAGGCCGTTTCTAGCCTCGCGCCACCTGTTCAAACCATCTTGGGACGCCTCTTAATCGAAAACGTCCGCCTTGTCGACCCGCTGGCAGGAGTGGAGGGACTCGAACCCCCAACCCCCGGTTTTGGAGACCGGTGCTCTAGCCGATTGAGCTACACTCCTGCGAGCGGGTCGGCAGGTGGCGGATGAACCGCCACCCGTTGTCATTAATCCATCACGGCGGCGACGACGCCGGCGCCGACGGTGCGGCCGCCCTCACGGATGGCGAAGCGCAGCTTCTCCTCCATGGCGATCGGCGCAATCAGCTCCACTTCCATGGTGATGTTGTCGCCCGGCATCACCATC
>DASQML010000065.1:0-175082 GCA_035645515.1 Microvirga sp. | reverse complement strand
ACCGTAGGGGCAAACAATGAAACCTGACATGGACCTGATCGGCGCACTCACCAGCTTTTCCGTGGGCACGCTCGATGGCCGGGATGCGATGATGGTGATCGAGCTGGCCACCTCGCCGGAGGAGTACGAGCAGGGGGTGCGTCGGCAGATGCCGGTGGCGATGACGCCCGAGCATGCGCGCGAGCTGGGCGAAGCGCTGCTCTTGGCCGCCAGAGCCGCCTCCATGGGCGATACGCCCTCCTACGCCATCAACTAAAAGGGCTGTCAGGGCTCACTCACCGGCAGGCGCGGTAAGCGCCCATGTCGAAATGAAAGTGGTCGCGGTGCGCCTCATTATAATCGGGGCTGAGGACAACATCGAAGAATCCACAGGCGCCATCGCGCAAGGCACGTAAGAAGGCCGCGCGTGGCGCATTTTTTCTGACCAGTCGCGCCTGAGCGTGACCTCCTGTCCATCTGCGAGAACGAATCCAACGATGTCGATGGCATTGGCCGTCGCATGCTCGCTGCGTCGCCCCGTGACGCGGTGATTGATGTTGCGGCAGGCATAGCTGCCGACGTGAATGACGCGCACCACATCCAGGCCGAGATGCCGGCGGGCCGCCGGGCCGATGACATGCTCGTCGAACAAGGCCCAAGCCACAGCCAGTGGGCATGAGGCTGTAAAGCTGTCGCTCAAGGCGCGGGAGGCGCGCTTGACCTGGACGGCGCCCTGCAGAATACAGCCCTGCCCCTCCTGGTCGTCCGCGACAGGGGTGAAGGACACATCGGCGTCCGCCAGCACCGAGAGACATTGTGGGCCGTTGTGCTCAAGACGTGAGAGCTTGATCCGCGTGAGCCAATTCACGTCGTCCGCCACGCGCAAAGGTACGAAGGGATTGAGGTGCCTGGGCACGACGACGACACCACCCCCGACAAGGCCTGAGAGAAGGAGCAGGCCGAGGAGAGCCGCAGTGGTGAGCCGGCGGGCAATGATCGAGAGAAGCCGCGTCCGGCGTCGTGGT
Source organism: Microvirga sp. (assembly GCA_035645515.1). Taxonomy (GTDB): domain Bacteria; phylum Pseudomonadota; class Alphaproteobacteria; order Rhizobiales; family Beijerinckiaceae; genus Microvirga. The sequence goes on along the minus strand of DASQML010000065.1, from coordinate 174,078 downwards.
AAAGGCGCATGGTCCTGCACGGCAGGGATGTAGGGCCCTATCGCTTTTGACCAAGATGGAAGGGAAGGTTCTAGCTCAGCAATGCTGCGATCTGATCGGCCGGTTGCGGCCGGCCCAATCCGTAGCCCTGTCCTTCATGGCATCCGGCCTGCAGGAGCGCGTCGATCTGTTCCGGCGCTTCAAGCCCTTCGGCCATCAGGCGCATGCCGAGACCTTTGCCCAGGGCGATCACCGCCCGCACGATGGCCAGGGCCTCGGCGTCATTCGGAGCGTCGCGAACGAAGGAGCGGTCGATCTTGATCGTATCGAGCCGGAACTTCCGCAGATAGCCGAGCGATGAATACCCGGTCCCGAAATCGTCGAGGGCGAAGCCCACTCCGGCGGATCTGAGAGCGTTCATTGCGCGCTGAACGGCATCGCTTTCCTGGATGAAGAGCGATTCGGTGATCTCGAGAACGAGCCGCTGAGCAGGCAGCCCCGTGAGCGCAAGCACCTTCGCGACCGTTTTCGACAGGTCTCCCCGGGCGAACTGAACCGGCGAGATATTGACGGAAATCTTGATGGGTCTGGGCCACCGAACGGCCTCCCTGCATGCCTCCAGGAGCACCCATTCTCCCAATGTCTCCATCAGCCCGATTTCCTCCGCAACGGGGATGAAATCCTGAGGAGACACCAAGCCTCGCTCAGGATGGCGCCAACGCAGGAGCGCTTCCACACCCACGAGCGCGCGGCTCTCAAGGTCGAATTGGGGCTGGTAGACGAGGTGAAACTCCTGACGGGTCAAAGCCTCCCAGAGCTCCGTTTCCATTTTCTGCCGCGCCCGCAGACTGGCTTCGAGCGAAGCCTCGTAGAAGCAGTAAATTCCCCTGCCCGCCTTCTTCGCGCGATAAAGGGCAGCATCGGCCTTCTTCATGAGATCCTCGGCATGGACGCCGCGTTCGATCATCGCGACGCCGATGCTGACGCCGATGGCGAGACGGTTGCCGTTGATCTCATAAGGATCTCCGATCTGCTCGATCAAGCGGCCCGCGAGGTCCTCGATCTGTTCCGCCCGGACGGGTCCGCGCCAAAGCACGGCGAACTCGTCACCGCCCAGGCGGGCGAGAAGGTGCGGGGGCGGTACGAGTTCCAGGCCGCGGCGGGCGACGGCCTGCAAAAGCCTGTCGCCCGTCATATGGCCGAAGGTATCGTTGACGGTCTTGAAACGATCGAGATCGAAATAGAGGACGGCACCGGATGGACCGTTCGCATCGACTGAATCCAGCTCCGCACGCAGACTTTCCATGAAGTGGCTGCGCGCGGAAAGGTCCGTGAGCATGTCGTAGCGCGCCAGGTATTCCAGCCGCTGTTCGGCGATCCTGCGCTCCGTGACATCCCGGAAGCTGAGACAGACGACGAACCTGTCGGACGGTTCCGTCCGATCGCTTCCCACGCCCTGAAGGCGGGATGGCGTGATGATGTATTCGATCACCCGCTCCTGACCGTTCTCTGCTCGCAGACGCGTCTCGCGCGGAGCATGGGTCCGCCATGTTCCCTGCTGGCTGTCGGAGATCGCGCTCCGCATGGCGATCAGCATCTCGACGGGAACCAACTCCTTCGCTGGAAGGCCGACCCAGTTGCGATGGCGGCCGGGCTGAAGAATCCGTGCGGCCGAGCGGCTAACGGATCGAATGATGCCTTCATCGTCAGACACCACGATTCCATCGAAACTGTCCGCAACGACTTGGTCGAGGATGATCCTGAGATTGGCGCGATCGGCATTCGCGAGAACGAGAAGGATGCGGCGCAGATCGATTTCGCGCCCGACAGTCACCACGGCATATCCGAGCAAGGCAACGTGCCAAGCCGACGTATCGATGACCGTCGGCTTCAGGGCTTGATAGATCCAGGCGCAAGCTTCCAGGCCGGCGGCACAGCCCATGAGCGTCAGCAGCACGTGGGACCAGCGCAGCCGTCCGGCCGCTACGACTAATCCCGCCAGCATCGCAAGACCGATGATCGAGACCCCTTGTCCCGTCGTTTGCAGCGGGCGCCTCTGCAGCAGCGTCTCCGTGCCCAGAGCCTGCAGGAGGGAGCCGGAAATGAGGCCATAGCCGGGCACCTGGAAGACATCCCGCAATTCGATCGCGCTTGCGCCGACGATAACCTTCCGTCCTTTGATCTGCGCAGCCTGGACACGCCCTTGCAGGAGATCGATCACCGAGACCCGTTCGATCTTCCTGGCAGAGATGCTGTAATCGATGAGAAAGGAACCATCGGCTGCAGGAACGCCGCCGTAGAGAGAGGCGATGGAGGGCAGAAGCTTTCCCTCGATCACCGCTCCATAAGGATAGCGGCGGATCACTCCGTCAGCATCCGGCTCGATATTGACCGTCGCAAGCCAGACGTGGCTCCGGAACCGGCTCAAGGGGAGATTGGCGACGATGGCCGTCTCGTCCGCATCGGATGTCGCCTTCTGGTGAAAGGCAGCCAGGATCACCGGGCCTTGAGCATCGCGCAGCGCCGCTTCCAGGGCTGAATCATCGGTCTCATTGGAGCGGGCGCTGAAATCGATATCGAGGGCGATCTCGGACGGGTCGAGGCGGTCGACGGCGCGGATGAGTTCCGCATGAAGCCTGCGCGGCCATGGCCATTCACCGATAGCCGCAATGCTCTTGGCATCGATCTCCACCAGCACGATGCCGCCGGTCGGATCGCGGGGTGCCGCAGCAAAGCGCAGCTCCGTGAGGGCGTCGTGCAGCGGCTTGAGAACGCCGGCACCGTGCACAAACCCTGCAACGAGTGTCACGATGCCGATGACGAGCGCATGTCGAAACACGGGGCCTCGCAAATGAATGAGCATGAAGGTTGCAGACCGTCCGGCAGGCTGTGACTGCCCTCAGGGCGAGAGAAGCTCAGCGGTCTTTTCCTTTGCCGCCATGGCCACGGCCCGAGTTGCCTCCGCCATTGCCGTTGCCGCCGGAGCCCTCGCCGCCTCCCTTGCCGTTGCTGCCCGAACCGCCACTGCCGTTGCCCCCGGGAGAGCCGCCAGAGCCATTGTCGCCCTTGCCGCCTCCGCTATTGCCTTTGCCGCCACCGGCATCGCTGGAAGAGCCGCCGCCTTTTCCGTTGCCGCCCGCCCCCGCGGATCCACCCTGGCCAGTGTTGCCGTTCCCGCCTCCCTTGGTGGCCCCGCCGGTTCCCTTGCCCCCGCCGGATTGACCTTTCCCGCTGCCATCATCCTCCGAGACATGGCGGCCTTTGCGGATATCCGGCAGGTTTCTCGGATCGGTCGTTACCTGCGGGCCGCGGGCGTCCTGGGTGCTGACCGTGGCTCGCTGGCCTGCTCCGATGTCGACGGACGAACCATTCCTGAGATCGGAAACCTCCACCACTCCACGCGAAACCTGAACATCGGCCCTGCGGGCCGAGACCGATACGGCGAAGCGCGTGCCTTTCACGACCGCGGCCAGCAGAGGCGTCTTCACGGTGAAGTGCTTGACGTTGCGCTTCTCGACCTCCAGTTCGATCCGTCCTGACTGTTGCTGGATGGTGGTCGAGGTGCCGAAGAAGGTCGTGGATTGAGGCGCGATGACCGTGTCCGGACTGACCAGGATGGATTCAGCGCCTCGCTCCAGTTGCGCCCGGCCGTTGTGACGCGTCGAGAAAGTCGAGCCGTCGGGGACCGCCATTCCTGCTGTCGCCCTGACGGCGGCGGCGTTCGGAGCGGCAATCCATGCCTCGCCGGAAATCTTGGTCACGACCCAGTCTTCCGCGAGCGCGGGAGCCGTGCTCATGAGCGCCAGCAGAGGGACCATGACGAGACGGCGCAGGCGGATGAGATTCATTGCGGCGGAAATCATTTATGAAAGAGAATGATGGCCATGAATTCCGAACATTATAACGGAATGAGAAACCTGTCGATTCGGGATTTCCGGAAAAGTGGAGGATTGGCCGGATCACGATCGGGTCCGCTCCTCTTCATTCTGTGACTTGGGCCATTGAGAGCCCAGGGCATTCCCAAGGCATGCGAGAACAGGCTTGCGCCAAACGATGCCGCCAACGGCAAGGGGCGGCCTCACGGCTGCCCCTTCGCGCCTCTCCGCAGCCGCCGCCCTAGCTCGCCTGAGCAATGCCCCGGCAATGAAAGCCGATCACGCGCGGAGCCCCGCCGAGGTAATACTCCTCCATGTCGCGGATGGAGAACCCGGCTCGCGTGAGCAGGTCGGCCACCGGACGGGTGAGGTTGCACCCCACGGCGAGGGAGCGCCAGATCGGATTGAGCCGATGCTGCCAGCGCGCCACGTCCTCCTCCGGCGACAGACCATGCTCCAGAAACAGCACCCTGCCCTCGGGTTTGAGGACGCGCCGGATTTCCTTCAGGGCCTGCTCCGGATCGTCCACGGAGCAAAGGGTGTAGGTGATCACTGCCGTATCGACGGAGGCATCCTTCAGCGGCAGGGCCTCCGCCGGAGCGCGCACGATTTCGACGGGCACTTGGCTGCCGCGTTGCCGCGCCTCGCCGAGATGAAGAAAGGCATCGTTCGGATCGACCCCGATCACCTTCGTGACGAGGAGCGGATTGTAGAACGGCAGGTTCAGGCCTGGTCCCATGCCGATTTCGAGAACCACGCCCTGGGCCAGCGGAATAACCCGCTCACGCTCCGCCGTGATGTCATCCATCGAGCAAAGGCAGCTCACGAACTTCGGCCCGATATAGCGAGAATAGATGCCCATGGCGTTCTCCGGTGAGACGGGAAATGCAGTCACGAATTTCAACGGCGGGTGGAGCCGCACCAGCCGTAATAGACATCGAAGGGCTCCAGCCCGATGTCCTGCAGCATGCGCTCATCGAACCGGGCGAGATGCCGGCGGTCCTGCTCATGCGCCGCAGCCTCCTTCATCAAGGCAACGAAGCAGCGCAACGACTTCGCCGTGCTCTCGACGATGGCCCGAACGACCCAGCCCGACCGAGGGACGTGGGTACCGCGGGATGAACTGATGTTCTGCATCATGGCATGCCTCCCGGGACATTTGATGCTAGACTGGGCCGAACTCCGATGCGGCCCTTGCCGATGAAGGACAGTCGTTGCCATCCATCGTCGTCATTGATGATGCCCCGCTATGACTTCTGCTTCTGTGACATCGGTCACAGTGCTGTCGCTGTCCGTTACTCTTGCCGAAAGGCTTGCCCATGGCTGAACCGCACAATCTCGCCGTTCTTCTCAAGGCCAATCCCTTCTTCGCCGATCTCGGAGATGAAGCCATCGAGGCGATTGCCGTGCTGTGCGTGCTGCGCCGGCTCGATGCGGGCGAAACCCTTTTCCTCAAGGGCGACGCCGGAGATGCGCTCTATGCCGTCCGCCGCGGCCAGATCCGCATCGCGACCGGCAGCGCTTCCGGAAGGCGCCTTACCTTCAATCTCCTCGGCCCCGGGGATGTCTTCGGCGAGGTCGCTCTCCTCGATGGACGCTCCCGCACCGCCGATGCGGTAGCGGTCGAACCGACGGAGCTCTACACCGTTCTCCGCCGCGACTTCTTCAGCCTGCTCGAAAAGCGTCCCGGGGTCGCCATCCGCATCATCGAGCTGCTGTGCGAGCGCATCCGGTGGATGAGCGGGCAGATGGAGGAACGGGCGCTGCTGCCGCTGGAGGCGCGGCTGGCGCACAGGCTCGTCGCCCTCAGCGAGGATTACGGCTGCGAACTGCATGTGAGCCAGGAGGAGCTTGCGATCTTCGTCGGCGCAAGCCGCGAAAGCGTCAATCGACAGCTTCAGAGCTGGCGTCGCCAGGGATGGGTGGAGCTGAGCCGGAACCGAATCCGCGTGGTCGATCCCTCCCATCTCTTCTCCGCCACCGACGCGAGCGGCATCGACCATCGCTCCGTGTGATCCTCGTCACAGATGGATGCCGCGCTTCCCGTCAGGATCCCAGGCGGACCTGGATGATGGACGAGCCATATCCCTGGAGGATGCCGCGCACCAGATGACTGCGGTGCCGTTTGCGGGACATGCGATCCGCTGCGGGCGAACACGTCGGAAGCTGCGACAGGTTTTGAAATCGCCGACGCTCTGCGCCGCGCCGCACGGCAGCTGTATATCAGAACTACCTCTTAAGGGGTGTGGTCGTGCAAAAGAGTTGGGAGCGGCAGGATCGGGGCATAGTATGCTTTGCCACGCGAAACTCACAAGCAAGGCATAAGCCCGCGGCCAATGTGAGAAGGACAAGGGTCCGCCAAAGGCAACGAACGTTCACGCGATCGGATTATGCCATGTCACGACGTTTCGAACATGCGCAGTGGGGAATGAGGCGGACAGCGTCTGTCCGTGTTCTTCTTTATGTTCTGACCATCCTTCTCATGCCCCTCGGAGCCTGGGCACAGGAGGCCCCGAGAAAGGTTCTCCATATCGATTCCTACCATGCGGGAAACGAGTGGAACGACCGGATCGTCGCCGCGCTTCAAGACACTCTGTCGGCCAAGAATATCGAGCTGCACGTCTTCCACATGGATACGAAACGCCGCTCGTCCGAGGCGGACATTCACGCCTCTGCCCTGGCGGCCCTGAAGGCGATCGAAGACTTCAAGCCTGACGTCGTCACCACCAGCGACGATCCTGCCGCGCAGCATGTCATCATGCCCTATCTGCGCGATGCCGCCATTCCGGTCGTGTTCTGCGGCCTGAACTGGGACGCCTCGATTTACGGGCTGCCCTATCGCAACACAACTGGAATGGTGGAGGTCTCGCCCATCCCGCAGATCCTGCGGCTGCTGCGACGTCATGCCCGCGGCCCGAGACTGGGCTTCCTCGCCGAGGATACGGAGGTCAAGCGCAAGGAACTCACCTATCACGAGCGCCTCTTCGGCATCACTTACGACAAAATCTATTTCGTGACGTCCCACGCCGCCTGGAAGGAAGCCTTCCAGCGGGCGCAGAAAGAGGTCGACATGCTCATGATCCTGGGCGTAGGCGCATTGCCGGACTGGAACCTGGCCGACGCCACGCGCCTGGTGGAGGAGAAAAGCGAGATTCCCAGCGGCACGGATTTCGAATGGCTCACGGGCGTCAGCCTCATCGGCGTGGTGAAGAGCCCGCAGGAACAGGGACGCTGGGTCGGTCAGGCAACGCTGCGGGTTCTCGAAGGGGTTCTGCCCAGCGACATTCCTGTCTCGCACAACCGCGAAGGCGCGCTGTTCTTCAACGAGAGGATCGCCCGCAGGCTCGGCATCAAGGAACTCCCCCCTCTTGCCAAGGCGGTGCCATGACAAGTCTCGACCATGCCGGCCCCCGCAAGATCACAAGCCCTAAGCGTTCGCTCACTCTTCTGACGCTCCGCAAGATCGCAATCCGCATCAGCCTCGTCGTGGCGGCTGCGACCATCATGAGCTATTGGCACGTGAAGAAGGGGTTCGAGCAGCAGGCCGTCGAGAACCTGGAGCGTTACGTCGAGCAGCGGCGCGTGCGCGAGAGCGCGATCTTCGATCTCGCCAGCAGCAATATCCGCACCTTTTCCGATGCATATCTGCGCGAGATCAGCCAGATGGATGCGATCGGCGCCGAGCAGCGTTTCGCGACGCTCTTTGAGCAAAATCCCGACGGCACCACGCGGCTCACGGAAAACGTCTTCAAGACTTACGGCGTCACCGGCTTCATCGGCAAGCATGTGATGATCGAGCGCGATCTCAAGCGGCGGCTCGTGGTTGCTTTCGATCTCATCACCCAGTTCGGCCCCGCCTGGAAGAGCCAGTTCGCCAATCTCTATGTCATGACCCCGGAAGGGGCCGTCATCATGTACTGGCCGGAGCAGCCGTGGGCCCTGCGCAGCGGGGATTGGGAGATTTCCGGCAAGCTGAATCTTCTCTCCAGCAAGAAGGATGGCGTGCTCGTCGCCACTGCCGGCGCCGTTGTCGATGCCGTAAAGGAGCACTGGTCGGAACTCTACTTCGACTACGGGATCAAGGACTGGCTCGTCTCTGTGACGCGCCCGGCTCTGATCGACGGGCGACCGGCCGTCCAGATCGGCCAGGACATCCTCGTCCACGACCTGATCGGCCGTGCCGTGAGCACGGATCTGAGCGGCACGTACAACATCCTCTTCTCAGAAGAGGGCAGGATCATCGCCCATCCTCGCTTTATGGATGCCATCCAGGCGCGCAGCGGCTCTCTTCCGATCGCTGAGACCGGCGACCCTCGTCTGGAGGAGATCCACCGGATGTCTCAGGAGCGCTCGCCGCAGCAGACGGTCATCCGCAATCAGAGCGACAACGAGGTGATCGCCGTCACGAAGCTCAGCGGACCGGGCTGGACCCTTGCCACCGTTTATCCCTTGGATCTCGCAGCCGCGAGCGCCTGGAACACGGCCCGTCTTATCCTGCTCATGGGCGCCCTGGCGCTTCTGCTCGAGATCGCCATTCTCAGCTCGACGCTGCGAAGCCAGATCGCAGTGCCGCTTCGGCTTCTCGTCCGCGCCACGAGCTCGGTCGCGAAGGGCGAGTTCAGGACCCATCTCAACCTGCGCCGCAACGACGAGATCGGAGAGCTCGCCGACGCCTTCACCACCATGGCCCGCCAGATCGATGCCCGCGAAACGGCGCTCAACGAGCGCAGCGCCAGTCTCGCCACGCTGAACGAGGAGCTGGCCCGCGAGCTGGCCGAGCGCGAGAAGGCCGAACGGGAACTCGCCCGGCACCGGGAGCTGAACGCTCTTCTCGACACCATCGATTACGGCATTCTTTTCTTGAGCCCCGACCTGAAGATCCGCCTCGCCAACCGCGCCTACAAGACCATGTGGGCGGTGCCGGAGGCTCAGCTCGCCAAGGGCACGCCGATCCGCGACGTGATCGCCCATCACAGCCAGGTCATGGGGATCGAGCATGAATACGAGGACGCCTTCATCGAACGCAGCATGAACGAGATCAGGCGCTGCGATCAGGCTCCGATCGAGATCCAGTCGCCGAACAACAGGGTTCTTCGCTATCATTGCGTCGGCTTGCCCGATGGCGGACGCATGCTCACTTACGTGGACATCACCGAGCAGAAGCGCGCGCTCGATGCCATCGCCCTGGCGGAGCAACGCCAGCGGCGCCTGCTGGAACTCGCCCCCTTCCCGCTCGTGGTCACCCGGATGTCGGATGGGTTGATCCTCTACGCCAATGCCCGCACGGCGGAGGCAATCGGCCTGAGGCCTGAAGAAGTGCGTGGAACGCCGGCACCCAACTACTATGCCAACCCCAAGGACCGCGACCGCATCCTCAGCATCCTGACGCAGGAAGGCCGCGTGCAGGACGTCGAGGTTCTTCTCCAGCGGCCCGACGGAACGCAGTTCTGGGCCCTCGTGAATGCCAGCTTCGCCGATTATGAATCCGCGCCCGCGCTCCTGTTCGCCTTCAACGACATCACGGAGCTGAAACAGCGCGAAGCGCAGCTCAAGCAGGCCAAGAAGGAAACGGAAGCCGCACTGCGCGACCTGAATGCCGTTCTCGACACCATCCAATACGGCATCCTGTTCCTCGATCCCGATTTCCGCATCCGTCTGGCCAATCGCGCCTATCGCGAGATCTGGGAGATGCCTCCAGGCTATTATGCGAAGCCCCGGTCCCTCGAAGAAGACATGGAGAAGAGCCGGCAGCTCGGCAGCTACGACGTGTCCGACGCGGAATGGGAATCCTATAAGGCAAGGCGCATCGGCGAGATCAGGACCGGCGCTCCGGTGACGACGGAGATGCGGCTGAGGAACGGGCGCGTTCTCCAATATCAGATCATCGCGCTGCCCGATGGCGGGCGCATGCTCACGTATTTCGACATCACGGAGATGAAGCGGTTCGAGGATGTGCTCCGCCGCCACCTCGCGGCCATGGAAGCGGCCATGGACGGCATGGCGATCCTCGACAGGGATTACCGGTATCAGTATCTCAACGAAGCCCACCTGAGCATCTTCGGATATGACAATCCGGAAGAGCTGATAGGAAAGAGCTGGAAGCAACTCTATACGGACGACGAGCGCGCCCGGATCGAGAGCGTCGCCTTCCCGAAGGTCTTCCAGGACGGCCACTGGAACGGCGAGGCGGTAGGCAGGAAGCGTGACGGCACGCTTTTCCCTCAGGACATTTCGCTCACCATCATCCAGGATGGCGGGCTGATCTGCGTGGTTCGCGACATCACCGAACGCCATGCGCGCGACGAAGCCTTGAGGCAGGCGAAAGAACATGCCGAAGAGGCGAGCCAGGCGAAGTCGCGCTTTCTGGCCAATGTGAGCCATGAACTGCGCACGCCGCTCAACGCCGTGCTCGGCTACACGGAACTGCTGATCGACGGCCTCTACGGCAATCTGCCTGACAAGGCGCACGGCGTTCTCACGCGGGTGCAGGTGAACGGCCGCCATCTCCTGGCCCTCATCAACGACATCCTCGACCTCTCGAAGATCGAAGCAGGCGAACTGATGATCACCGCCGAGCCGTACTCGATCTCCGATCTCATCCATGCCGTCGTCACCACGACGGAACCGCTCGCGAAAGCGAAGGGTCTGGCGCTTCATGTCCGTGTCCCCGAAGGGCTTCCCCTTGGCAGCGGCGATGAGCGGCGCCTGACTCAGGTTCTCGTCAATCTGGTCGGCAATGCGATCAAGTTCACGGATCATGGATCCGTCGACGTCTCGGCACAGGTGGACAACGGACGGCTCGCCATTGCCATCAAGGACACCGGCATCGGCATTGCGCCCAAGGACCAGAAGCTCATCTTCGAGGCTTTCCAGCAAGGCACCAATGCCGTGAATGCCGGCACCGGAACGGGTCTCGGACTGGCGATCTCCAAGCGCATCGTGCAGATGCATGGCGGCACGATCAGCGTCCGCTCCGTTCTGGGACAGGGCTCGACCTTCACCATCGACCTTCCCCTTGAGGTCCGTTCCGTGACGGAGGCGGCCTGATGGGAAAGCGGATCCTGATCGTGGAAGACACCGAGGACAATCGCCGCATCCTGCGCGATCTCCTGACCAATGCGGGCTTCGAAATCTACGAAGCGCATGACGGGCAAGCGGCCGTCACGGCCGCAGCGGAGTTCAGGCCCGATCTGATCCTGATGGATATCCAGCTTCCCATCCTCGATGGCTACGAGGCCATCCGGCACATCAAGGCTCATCCTTCCATCCAGGCGCCCCCGATCATCGCCGTGACGTCCTATGCGCTGTCGGGCGACGAGGAGAAAGCGTGGGCTTCCGGATGCGACGGCTATATCGCAAAACCTTTCAGCCCGCGCCAGATCCTGGCGAAGATCCGCGAGCTTCTGGAGTGACGGGCCATGCGTGAACGCCCTCTCATCCTGGTCGTGGACGACATCGAGGAAAATATCGAGATCGTCCGCGTGCGGCTGGAAGCGCAGGGCTACGAGATCGCAACGGCCGGCAACGGCCGCGAGGCTCTGCAGCAGGCGGAGGATCTTCGCCCTGACCTGATCCTGCTCGATATCATGATGCCTGAAATGGATGGCATCGAGGCGACGCAGCGGCTCAAGCGAAGCGAACACTTGCGCGCCATCCCGATCATTCTTCTGACCGCCAAATCCACCATCAAGGACGTGGTGGCAGGTCTCGAGGCCGGCGGTGACGATTACCTCACCAAGCCCTTCGAACCCGCGACGCTCGTGGCGCGGGTGCGCTCCCTTCTGCGGATCAAGTCACTCTACGACACGGTCCAGACGCAGGCCGCCGAATTGGCTGAGCTCAATCGTCATCTGGAAAGAAGGGTCGAGCAGCAGGTGCAGGAACTCGAATGCCTCCGCGACCTGAGACGCTTTCTTGCGCCGCAGCTCGCCGACATGATCGCCTCGCAAGGCATCCAAGCCGAGATCCTAGAGCATCATCGACGGGAGATCGTGGTGCTGTTCTGCGATCTTCGCGGCTTCACGAGCTTCGCGGAAATCGCGGCGCCCGAGGAGGTGATGGATCTTCTGAACGCCTACCATTGCGCCCTTGGGCCCTTGATCCACGCAGCAGAGGGAACGCTGGAGCGCTTCGCGGGCGACGGAATGATGATCTTCTTCAACGATCCGATCCCCTGCCCCGATCCGGCAGCCCGCGCCGTCCGTCTTGCCGTCGGGATGCGGGAGCATGTGCAGACGCTTGCCCATGACTGGCGGCTCCGCGGCTACACCATCGGCTTCGGCATCGGCATCGCGAAAGGTTACGCCACCATGGGCCGAATCGGCTTCGAAGGCCGGTTCGACTATGCCGCCATCGGCACCGTGACGAACGTGGCCGCGCGCCTTTGCTCGGAAGCGCGGGACGGGCAGATCCTCGTCACACAGCGCGTCGCCGCAGAGGTCGAGGACCTGGCAACATCGACCTCCCTGGGCGATTTTCACCTGAGAGGCCTGAGCCGCCCGATCCCGATCTACAATATCGAGGAGATCAGGGCCTAGCCCGTCTTCACCATCACGTGCCGCACGGCCGTGTAATCCTCCAGCGCATACATGCTCATGTCCTTGCCGTAACCGGATTGCTTCAGGCCGCCATGGGGCATCTCGTTGACCAGCATGAAATGGCAGTTCACCCAGGTGCAGCCATATTGCAGACGCGAGGCCGTGCCCATGGCCTTGGACACGTCCTTCGACCACACGGACGAGGCGAGGCCGTAATCGGAATCGTTGGCCCACGCCACGGCCTGGTCCACATCCTCGAAACGGGTCACTGAGACGACGGGCCCGAACACCTCGCGACGCACGATCTCGTCCTCCTGCAAGGCTCCGGCAATGACGGTGGGTTCATAGAAGAAGCCGTTGCCGCTTCCCTCCCTGCCCCCGGCGGTGATCTCGATGTGCTTGAGATCGGCCGCCCGCTCCACGAAGGATGCCACCCGCGAGCGCTGGCGCGGCGAGATCAGCGGGCCAAGATCGTTCTCCTCGTCGTTCTCGCGCCCTAAGCGCAGGCTCGAAACGGCGGAGGAGAGGTCGGCCACGAAACGGTCGTAGATCTTGGAGCCCGCATAAATGCGGCAGGCTGCCGTGCAGTCCTGGCCCGCATTGTAATAGCCGAAGATCTTGATGCCTTCGACCACCTCTGCGAGATCGGCATCGTCGAACACGATGACGGGGGCCTTGCCCCCGAGTTCCAGATGAGTTCGCTTCACCGAATTGGCAGCGGCAGTGAGGATCTTCTTGCCGGTGGCCACATCGCCGGTGAGCGAGATCATGGACACTTTTGGATGGGAGATGAGGGTCTGCCCCACGGTCTCGCCGCGTCCGACAATCACGTTGACCACTCCTTCCGGGAAGACGTCCGCAATGATCCTGGCCAGCTTCAATGTCGTCAGCGGCGTCTGCTCGGAGGGTTTGATGACCACCGTGTTGCCGCCGGCGAGCGCCGGCGCGAGCTTCCAGGCTGCCATCATGAGCGGATAGTTCCAGGGAGCAATGGAGGCGACGACGCCGATGGGATCGCGCCGGATCATGGAGGTATGCCCCGGCAGATACTCGCCCGCTACGGCTCCCTGCATGGTGCGCACTGCGCCGGCGAAGAAGCGGAAACAATCGACGATGGCAGGAATCTCGTCACGCAGGACGAGATAGCGCGGCTTGCCGCAATTGAGCGCTTCGAGGCTCGCGAGTGTTTCGGCCTCCGCCTCGATCCGATCGGCGAGCTTCAGCAGCAGTCCCGCACGTTCTGCAGGCGTGGTGCGCGACCAGAAGGAGAAGGCGGCTTCCGCCGCCGAGACCGCATCGTCGATCTGCTCGGACGACGCCTCGGGCAATTTCAGGATCGTCTCGCCCGTGCGGGGATTGAGGATCGTCTCCGTATCCTCCGATCCCGCTTCGAAGCGCCCGCCGATCAGCATTTCCACATCGGTCGGCTTCAAGAGATTGCCTGTATCCATGGTGTCCTCCTCATCCTTTTCTGATCGGTTTCCGTCATGGACGCCCGGACGCGGCGCTCTCCTCGCGGGTCAGGTAATAGGCCGCGAGAATGGGCACGAATGTCAGGACGATGACGATGACGGCGACGACATTGGTGACGGGCCGCTGGCGCGGCCTGACAAGCTCGTTGAGCATCCAGATCGGCAGCGTTGCCTGCTGGCCCGCAGTGAAAGTGGTCACGATCACCTCATCGAAGGACAGGGCGAAGGCGAGCATCGCGCCGGCGAGGAGCGCCGTGCCCAGGTTCGGCAAGATCACATAGCGGAAGGTCTGCAAGCTGTCGGCGCCGAGATCGTAGGACGCCTCGACGATGGAGGGCGACATGCGCCGCAGCCGCGCCACGGCGTTGTTGTGCACCACCACCACGCAGAAGGTCGCGTGACCCACCACGATGGTCCAGAACGAGAAGGGAAGATCCATCAGGCTGAAGGCCGAGCGCAGCGCAATGCCGGTGATGATGCCAGGCAGCGCGATGGGCAGAATGATGAGGAGCGAGATCGCCTCCCGTCCGAAGAACCGGGTGCGCGCCAGGGCCCCTGCGGCGAGCGTGCCGAGCACCAGGGCGACGACGGTGGCAACGGCCGCCACCTTGAACGAGAGCGCAAGCGCGTTCCAGACATCCGGGCGCGACCAGGCGACGGCGAACCATTTCAGCGTCAGTCCCGGCGGGGGGAACTGATAGCTGCGCTCTTCCGTGGTGAAGGCATAGAGGATCACGAAGGCAAGCGGCGCATGCAGGAAGGCAAGGCCGATGGCGGCGCTGAACTTCAGTCCGAGGGAGGGCTTAGAATGCATCGAATGCCCCCAGCCGCTTCGCCGCGAGAAGGTAGAGCCCCATCACCATGATCGGCACGACGGCGAAGGCCGCTGCCAGCGGAATGTTGCCTGCCGTTCCCTGCAACACGTAGACCGCCTGTCCGAGCAGCAGGGTCGAAGGCCCGATGATCTGCGGCAGGATGTAGTCGCCGAGCGTCAGGGAAAAGGTGAAGATGGAACCCGCTGCAATGCCAGGCATGGCGAGCGGCAGGATCACCGTGCGAAATGTCTGGTCAGGTGTTGCGCCGAGATCGGAAGAGGCTTCGATCAGGCTGCCGGGAACGCGCTCCAAAGCGGCCTGGACGGGCAGGATCATGAAAGGGAGCCAGAGATATATGAAGACGAGGAACTGGCCGGTATAGCTCACCGACAGGGACGGTCCTCC
Organism: Microvirga sp.; assembly: GCA_035645515.1. Classification (GTDB taxonomy): domain Bacteria; phylum Pseudomonadota; class Alphaproteobacteria; order Rhizobiales; family Beijerinckiaceae; genus Microvirga. Next base: position 158,995 of record DASQML010000065.1, on the reverse strand, counting down.
GATGAGCGGCGTGGCAAGCAATCCGTCGATGGCGGGGGTGGCGCCGATCCGGTCGGCCGCCCAGGCGACGGCTCCTTCCTTGGCGAGCAGCAGCTTCCAGGCATAGACCTTCACGAGATAGCTCGACCAGAGCGGCATCATGATCGCGAGATAGAACGCAGCCTTCATGCGACCATGCGCGTAGCGCGCGGCATAATAGGCAATGGGAAAAGCCAGCAGGGCGGAGGCCAGGGTGACGGCGGCAGCCATCGCAACCGTTCGCAGGATCACGTCGAGATTGGCCGGCTGCAGCAGCTCCGCATAGGTCTTCAGCGTGAACTCGCGAACGATGGTTCCGGAGAACTCGTCGATGGAAAAGAAGCTCTGAAGCAGAAGCGCGAGCAGGCTTCCCACATAGACGATGCCGAGCCACAAGAGCGGCGGCACGAGTAGCAGCGTGAGCAGGAGGCCCCTGCGCTTGAACAGCGCATCCGAGAAACGGCGAGACAGGCTCTCGCGCGGAAGCGGAAGATCGATCACGCCGGCCGTCACGGCGCATCCTCCATGGCATGCATGGCAGCACTCGGCCAGCACAGGCGGACCGGCTCGCCGGGCCTCAGCTCCTGCCCGTTTGATGCGGGAACGAGAGCGCTCAGACGCACGCCGGAGCAATCCGCGATCACGCGCCGCATGGCGCCCTGATACTGCACCTCGACACAGGTTCCGTCCGCATGGAGATGCCCGGTCTCGACTGCGCTTCCCGCGCGGCGAACCGCAATGGCCTCGGGCCGGAGGCTCACGAGTCCCGACAGGATGCCGAGCCGGGCCGACAACTGAGGTTCGAGAACGTTGGATCCGCCCACGAAATCGGCCACGAAGCGGGTTTGCGGCCGCTCATAGATGTCTTCCGGCGTCCCGACCTGCACAATGCGCCCCGCATTGAACACGGCGACCCGGTCGCTCATGGAGAGCGCCTCGCCCTGATCGTGCGTCACGAAGATGAAGGTCAGGCCGAGGCTGCGCTGCAGGGCCTTCAGCTCCACCTGCATTTCTTCGCGCAGCTTCAGGTCCAGCGCGCCGAGCGGTTCGTCGAGCAGCAGCACCTTCGGGCGGTTGACCAGGGCACGGGCAAGCGCAACACGCTGGCGCTGGCCGCCGGAGAGCTGCTGCGGACGACGCGCCTCGAAGCCGACGAGCTTCACGAGCGCAAGCGCCTCCCGTCCCAGCTTCTCCCGATCCGCACGCCCCATGCCGCGGATGCGCAGGCCATAGGTGACGTTGTCGAGCACATTGAGATGCGGGAACAGCGCATAATCCTGAAACACGGTGTTCACTGCGCGCCTGTAAGGCGGCACGCCGGCCACCGGCTCGCCGAAGATGCTGATCTCGCCCGCATCGGGCTGTTCGAAACCGGCGACGAGACGAAGGCACGTGGTCTTGCCGGAGCCGGAGGGGCCCAGCATCGAGAAGAATTCGCCGGCGCGGATGTCGAGATCGAGACCATCGACGGCACGCACCGCGCCGAAGTGGCGGGCGACGCCCTGAAAGCGCACGGCGCAGCTTTGCGTCGGCGCGACGGGGTGAACCGCAACAGCATCTTGCGGGCGCGTATGAACGGACATGAGAGGCGCTCCGGAGGTCACGCGATCAGGCCTCCTGTTGTGCAGGAGGCGTCCGGGCTTCCAGACGCCTCCGCATGAGGATCAACGGCCGCCGAGAATGGCGATGTAATCCGTCACCCAGCGGTAATAGGGAACGCAGCCTTCGGACTGGGTCGAGCATTTCGCAACCGGCGTGCGCCAGAACTTGATCTTCTCGAAATTGCCCATGCCGTTGACCTCGCAGCCTTCGGCTCCCAGCAACTCGTTGCCCTTGCAGGCCGCCGGGACCGACGGCACGGAACCGAACCAGGACGCAAGGTCGCCCTGCACCTTCGGGCTCAGGGAATGTTCGAGCCACATATAGGCGCAGTTCGGATGCGGGGCATCCACATGCATCATGGTGGTGTCGGCCCAACCCGTCGCGCCCTCTTCCGGCACGGTGCTGGCGATCGGCTTGTTCTGGCTCTTGAGCAGGTTGACCTGGAAAGGCCAGGACGAGGAAGCGACCACGCCCTCGTTGGTGAAATCGTCTACCTGCACCATGGCATCGTGCCAATAGCGCTGCACGAGGCCACGCTGCTTGCGCAGGAGGTCGAGCGCCGCCTTGTACTGCTTCTCGGTGAGCTCATACGGATCCTTGATGCCGAGATCCGGCTGATGCTTCATGAGATAGAGCGCCGCATCGGCGATGTAGATCGGCCCGTCGAAGGCCTGGATGCGCCCCTTGTTGGACTTGCCGTCGGGAAGCGTCTGCTCCTCGAACACGACCTTCCAGCTCTTGGGCGCTTCCTTGAACACGTTGGTGTTGTACATCAGTACGTTGGAGCCCCATTGATACGGCACGCCGTAATGCACGTTGTCGACCGTGTGCCAGGGCGCCTTCTGCAGACGTTCGTCCACGGTGCTCCAGCTCGGGATCAGGCTCGTGTTGATCGGCTGAACGCGCTTGCCGGAGATGAGCCTGAGGCTCGCATCGCCCGAGGCGGTCACGAGATCGAATCCGCCCTCGTTCATGAGGGCCACCATCTCGTCCGAGGTGCCGGCGGTCTTCACGTTCACCTTGCAGCCGGTCTTCTGCTCGAAGCTCGTGACCCAATCGTATTTCTTGTCGGTCTCGCCCCGCTCGATATAGCCGGGCCATGCAATGATATCGACGGAACCCTCGGCCTTGCCGAGCTGCTTGACCTGTGCGGCCGCAGACACGATACCGATCGACATGGCGCCAATCGAAGCCGCCAGGCAGACGCCGACGGTCTTGAAGACGATGCGACGCATGATGCGCCTCCCCTTCCCTCTCGCCCCTCATGTGCAAGCAAGCAGGCGGGCTCAATCAGATTCGAGCCTTCTTCCGCTGAAGAAAGAATGTTCCAAATCGCCAAGCTGCGCCACTTCAATCGAGAGAATTCGGTTATCGGAATTTCCGATACGTCAGGCGCGCTGTCGGTGCGTCCTATAGGTCTGGACGACGGAGAGGAATTGAGAAGCCGTCGGCGACAGGCGGGAACCGCGCCGCCAGGCCACTCCCACGCAGACGGCCGGCAGGTCCTCCTGAATGCGCCGGGCCTCGATCTTGTCGCCTTCAAGGGACCAGGGGCGATAGGTGAGATCGGGGAGGATCGCGACCCCCGCGCCCGTCGCCACCAGGCTGCGCACCGCCTCCACGGAACGGGTGCGGAAAGCCGCAGGCAGGCGGATGCCGAGCTGCTGGCAGGCGTATTTGGGAGCCTCGTCGATCTCGTCGATGGCGAGCAGGATCTGCGGCTCCTCGGCCAGGTCCCGCAGGCTCACCTCCGGAGCCTGGGCCAACCGATGGCCGAGGGGCAGCCACAGGCGATAGCGGGAGGCCTCCACGATTTCGGCTTCGAGGGAGAGCAGCGCGGGACGCGGCGGCAGAACCATCACGGCGATGTCGAGTTCACCGCCGATCAGGAGATGTTCGAGATAATCGCGCCCATCCTCGACGACGCTGACTTCGAGCAGAGGGAAAGCGCGTCGGAACCGGGCCAGCAGGTCGGCGAGAATGTAGCTTGCCACGAGAGGCGTCACCCCAAGCAGCAGCCGTCCCTCGGAGGGCGCTGCCCCCTCGCTGAGCGCGCGCCGGGCATTCGACACCTCGGCAAGGATCTTCTCCGCATGACGGAGGAACTGATAGCCCTTCAGGGTCAGGGCCATGCCATGGGTGGACCGCTCCACCAGCTTGAACCCGAGGTCCTGTTCGAGTTCCTGCACCGCTTCGGTGATGGTGGATTGGGAGATCGACAGATGCCGCGCCGCCCCGGAAATCGAACCCGTTTCCGCAATGGCGACGAAATAGCGAACCTGACGAAGAGAAAACGCCATCCAGGGCTCTCTGATTGCACTGGTGCCATTCTTGCCGGACCCGGATCATTTGGAAAGCCACGCTCGGGAAGCGGCCACCCTCGGGGTCCGGCAGGAGTCACAATGTTCTTTATAATGGACGATCCTTTATTCGAAACATAAGACTGCGCCAATTTGTTCTGTCTGCTCCCCGATAGGAGCTCGTCACAGGACAGGACAGCACGAGGCTTCTTCATCTCATCGTTCTTTATACAGAACTTTTCCGTTGACAAGGACAAGCTGTGACGGTTGTCTCCTGCGGGAACGGATACAACGGAGAGAACAATGCTTCACAGGCATTCGGTTGCGCTGATGGTTGCCCTGTCGACGGCCTATCCCCTTTCGGCGGGCCATTCTGCCGAGGCGGTTTCGGATGGCGTGGTCAAGATCGGCGTGCTCAACGACCAGTCCGGCATCTATGCGGACATGGCGGGTTCGGGCTCGACCATCGCCGCCCGCATGGCTGTCGAGGATTTCGGGGGCAAAGTCCTCGGCAAGCCCATCGAGGTCGTCGCAGGCGATCACCAGAACAAGCCGGATGTGGGCGCCGCCATCGCCAACCGCTGGATCGACGAGGAGAAGGTCGACACCATTGTCGACCTTCCCACGTCCTCGGTCATGCTCGCCGTCCAGGAGATCGGACGGCAGAAGAACCGGCTCGTCATCGCCTCCACCGGCGGTTCGTCCGACTTCACTGGCAAGTTCTGCTCGCCCGTTGGTATCCACTGGACCTATGACACCTACGGGCTCGCTGTCGGCACGGGACAACCCTTGGCCAGTCGTGGCCCGTGGTTCTTCCTGACGGCGGATTACGCGTTCGGCCATGCCCTTGAGCGGGATACGGCCCAGGCCGTCACGAAAGCCGGTGGCAGGGTCGTCGGCAGCGTAAAGCACCCTCAAGGCAACCACGACTTCTCGTCGTTCCTTCTCCAGGCCCAGGGTTCGGGGGCGAAGATCGTCGGCATCGCGAATTCCGGAGCCGATACCGTGAATGCCATCAAGCAGGCGCATGAGTTCGGACTGACCGCTTCCGGCGTGCAGCTCGCAGGCCTCTACATGCACATCACCGACGTCCATGCGATCGGCCTCGATCAGGCTCAAGGCCTCCTCATGACGCAGGCCTTCTACTGGGATCTCAACGACGAGACGCGGGCCTGGTCCAAGCGCTTCTATGAACGCCACAAGGCCATGCCCACCATGGGCCAGGCCGGCGTTTATTCATCGATCCTCCACTATCTCAAAGCCATCGAAGCCGCAGGCACGGACGAAGCACAGGCTGTCGCAAAGAAGATCAAGGAACTGCCCGTGAACGACTTCTTCGCCAAGAACGGAAAGGTTCGCGAAGATGGCCGCATGGTTCACGACCTTTACGTCTTCGAAGTGAAGAAGCCGCAGGAGAGCCGTGAACCTTGGGACTACCTGAAGCTGGTGCGCACCATTCCAGGCGACCAGGCTTTCCGTCCCCTGTCGGAAAGCGAATGCCCGCTGGTGAAGGCAGGACATTGACGCCATCTCCCGGGGCCGCCGGCGCGGCGGCCCTGCGGCTCAGGCGGCACGCCTTATTGCCGAGGGACGCCCATCGGAACACCCAAGACGGGTGCTGTTGCATTTGATAGGCTTCCTCAACAGGACGATCCTGCCGAGCCTGCCGCTCATGGATCCTCATCAGCGAGACATCAGGGGAACGCCCGTGACTTCGACTGCTTACGACACGAACCTCGACAAGAACCCCGCCAATTATCAGCCTCTGACGCCTCTGACGTTCCTGGAGCGGGCGGCAGGCGTTCACCCTGACAGGACAGCCGTCATCCACGGCGGGCTTCGCCGCAGCTATCGCGACTTCTATGCCCGCGCCCGGCGTTTGGCCTCGGCGCTGACACGCCGGGGCATCGGGCGCGGCGACACGGTCTCGGTGGTGCTGCCCAACACGCCCGCCATGCTCGAATGCCACTATGGCGTGCCGATGGCAGGGGCTGTGCTCAACACCCTCAACACGCGCCTCGATGCCAAGATCATCGCCTTCTCCCTCGAGCACAGCGAAGCGAAAGTTCTCATCACGGACCGCGAATTCTCAAGCGTCGTGAAAGCGGCGCTCGAACTCTCCTCGGTCAAGCCGCTCGTGATCGATTACGACGATCCGGAATTCACAGGCTCGGGCGAACGCTTGGGCGACATCGAATACGAGCAGTTTCTCGCAGAAGGCGATCCGGATTTCGCCTGGGCGCTGCCGGGCGACGAATGGAACGCGATCACCCTCAACTACACTTCGGGAACGACCGGCGATCCGAAGGGCGTCGTCTATCACCATCGCGGCGCCTACCTGCTCGCCATGGGCAACATCGTCACCGGCGCCATGGGCCAGCATCCGGTTTACTTATGGACGCTGCCCATGTTCCACTGCAACGGCTGGTGCTTCCCTTGGTCGCTCTCCATTGTCGCCGGCACCCATGTCTGCCTGCGCGCCGTCCGCGCAAAGCCCATGTATGATGCCCTTGCCGACCACAAGGTCACGCATCTGTGCGGTGCGCCCATCGTCATGTCGACGCTGCTGAATGCGCCCGCTTCCGAGAAGCGCACGTTTCCTCAGACGGTCCGCTTCATGACGGCTGCAGCGCCTCCGCCCGAGGCCGTGCTGGCAGCCATGAAGGAGGCCGGGTTCGACGTCACGCATCTCTACGGCCTGACGGAGGTGTACGGCCCCGCCGTCGTGAACGAATGGCACGAGGATTGGGACGCGCTGACGTCTGCGGAATACGCCGCGAAGAAGGCCCGCCAGGGGGTACGCTATCCGGTGCTGGAGGCCCTCGACGTCCTTGATCCGGAGACGCTGCAGCCCGTGCCTGCGGACGGGCAGACGCTCGGCGAGGTGATGTTCCGCGGCAATGTGGTGATGAAGGGATATCTGAAGAACCCCGCCGCCACCGAGAAGGCCTTCGCGGGCGGATGGTTCCATTCCGGCGATCTCGGCGTGAAGTATCCCGACGGCTATATCCAGCTCAAAGACCGCTCGAAGGACATCATCATCTCAGGCGGCGAGAACATCTCCTCCATCGAGGTGGAGGATGCGATCTACAAGCACCCTGCGGTGCAGACGGTTGCCGTGGTCGCGATGCCGGACGAGAAATGGGGCGAGACGCCCTGCGCCTTCGTAGAGATCAAACCCGATCAATCCGTGACGGCGGAGGAGATCGTCGCATGGTGCCGGCAGCACCTGGCCTCCTTCAAATGCCCGCGCACGGTGATCTTCACCGAGTTGCCGAAAACGTCCACGGGCAAGATCCAGAAGTTCCAGCTGCGCGAGATGGCGCGCGCCCACGCAAAGGGCGCATAAGGGAACGGGCGCTTAGCGCCCCTTCCAGACCGGCTTGCGCTTGGCGATGAAGGCATCGATGCCTTCTGCCGCATCCTCCGCCATCATGTTGCAGGCCATGACCTGCCCCGCATAGGCATAGGCCTCCTCCAGGCTCATGCTGCGCTGGCGGCCGAACATGGCTTTCCCCGTGCGGATCGCGACTGGGCTCTTGGAACAGATCGCGGATGTGAGTTCCGCCACGGCCGCGTCGAGTTCGGCATCCGCAGCGACCCGGTTGATCAGGCCATAGGAGAGCGCTTCGGCCGCCGAGATGAAGCGGCCCGTCACCAGCATCTCGAAGGCCTGCTTGGGCGCTACATTGCGCGACAGGGCCACTGCCGGAGTGGAGCAGAAGAGCCCCACATTGATGCCGGAGACGGCGAAGGTCGCGCTCTCGGCGGCAACCGCCAGATCACAGGAGGCGACGAGCTGGCATCCCGCGGCGGTTGCCATGCCGTGCACGCGCGCGATCACCGGAACCGGCAGGTTCACGATGCTCTGCATCACCCGGCCGCAGCGCTGGAACAGGTCCTCGTAATATTCCTGGCGAGGATTGGCGCGCATCTGCTTGAGATCGTGCCCGGCGCAGAAGGCCTTGCCCGCGCCCGCGATCACCACGCAGCGCGCGCTCTCGTCGGCTGAAATCTCGTCCAGGTTCTCCTGGAGAACGTGCAGCATCTCCTCGGACAGGGCATTGTACTGCCCCGGCCGGTTCAGGGTGAGGGTCACGACTCCGTCCCGCTCTTCGCGGACCAGGATGGGTTCCTCGAAAGCCATTGTCTGGGCGCTCATGAACTGTCCTCCTTGGCCTCCCAATCTAGGGACGTTGTCGGGCAGAGCCAAGCCGAATAAGCTCGGTTCCAAAGAGGCCCTTGACGACAGGGAGGAAACCTTGAGCCCATCGCCCATCAGCCGCTTCCCGGTGCCGGAGATCGCCGACCTGCCGGAAGACATCCGCGCACGCATCCTCGCCGTGCAGGAGAAGTCGGGCTTCGTTCCGAACGTCTTCCTTGTCCTGGCGCGCCGCCCTGACGAGTTCCGAGCCTTCTTCGCCTATCACGACACGTTGATGGACAAGCCGGGCAATCTCACCAAGGCGGAACGCGAGATGATCGTGGTCGCGACGAGCAACGCCAATCAGTGCCAGTATTGTGTGGTCGCCCATGGCGCGATCCTGCGCATCCGCGCGAAGAACCCGCTGATCGCCGATCAGGTGGCCATCAACTATCGCAAAGCCGACATCACGGACCGGCAGAAGGCAATGCTCGATTTCGCCATGAAGGTGGCCTTCGAGGCCTATGCGGTGGGCGATGACGACCTCGCCGCCTTGAGCCTTCACGGCTTTACCGAGGAGGATGCCTGGGACATCGCGGCCATCGCAGCCTTCTTCGGCATGTCGAACCGCCTCGCCAACGTCACCAGCATGCGGCCCAACGATGAGTTCTACACCATGGGACGCAGCTGAGCTCACGCAAGGGTTTGCAGATCCCCGTCGATCGCGACCGCCTGCCCGGAAATGGTGCGCCCGCGCGGTGAGCACATGAAGACGATCTGGTCCGCGATCTGCTGCGGCGACACCATGGTCTTCATGGAGACGTTGCGCAGAAACTCCTCCTGCATGCTCTCGTATGAGATGCCGCGCGCCTCGGCCTTGCTGCCGATCACGTGGCGGATCCGCTCCCCTTCCACAACACCGGGCAGAATCGCATTCACGCGGATGCCGAGCGGCCCCAGCTCCATGGCGAGGGTCTTCGTGAAGCCGACGACAGCCCATTTCGCGGCCGAGTAGGGCGAACGCAGAGGAAAGCCGAAGCGCCCTGCGGCCGAAGAGAGATTGACGATGGAGGCGTTGCCGCTTTCGGTCAGATACTTCACCGCTTGGCGCACGCAATTGAACTGGCCTGTGATGTTCACCGCCAGCGTCCGGTCCCAATCCTCGGGGGAAACCTGGTCCACGCGCGCCGTCGGACCCGCGATGCCGGCATTGTTCACCAGCACGTCCAGGCCGCCGAGGAACCGGATCGCATCCTCGAAAAGGCGGTCCACATCGGCCCGGTCCGATACATCCGCCAGCGATCGGCCGATGTCCGGGTCGCTCTTGGCCATTGCCGTCAAGGCGGCTTCGTTCACGTCGCACACATGCACCTTGGCGCCTTCGCGCACGAAGCTGCGGGCGATCTCCAGCCCTATCCCGCCTGCGCCGGCGGTCACGAGAACGCGCAGATTCTGGATGTCGAGATTCATGATGCTTCCATCTTCGTCCGTAGTCTAGAAGGCGACCTGGTTCGCGCCCTTGGTCTGCAGCATCGCGCGCGCTTCGTCTGGCGTCGCTGCGTCGAGGGAGAGCTCGCCCAGGATGCGCCTGATCTTCGCGACGAGATCCGCGTTCGACTGCGCGAGCTTGCCCCGCTCGAGGTAGAGGTTGTCCTCGAGGCCCACGCGCACGTGCCCGCCGAGGATGGCTCCCATGGTCACGAACGGCATCTGGTGGCGCCCCGCCGCAAGGATCGAGAGGTAGTAATCCTTGCCGAACAGGCGATCCGCGGTCGAGCGCATGTGCATGAGGTTCTCCGGCTCCGGGCCGATGCCGCCGAGGATGCCGAAGATCGCCTGCACGAAGAAGGGAGGCTCGATCAGCTTGCGGTCCACGAAATGCGCGAGATTGTAGAGATGGCCCACATCGTAGCACTCGAATTCGAAGCGCGTTCCGAGAGCGCTGAGTTCCGTGATCCCCTTCTCGATCTGGCTGAACGTGTTCGAGAGGATGAAATCCTTCGTCATTTCGAGATAGGGCTTTTCCCAATCGTGCTTGAACTCCCCGATGCGTCCGGCCGCGCCCGAGATGTTGAAGTTGAAGGACCCCATGTTCATGGACGCAAGCTCGGGCTGCGCCCATTTCGCGGCGGCGAGCCGCTCGTCCATGGACATGCCGAGCCCGCCGCCGGTGGTGATGTTGAGGATCGCGTTCGTGCGCTCCTTGATGGAAGGCAGGAATCGGGAAAACAGCTCGGGCGATTGCGACGGACGCCCGTTCTCCGGAACCCGCGCATGCAGGTGCAGGATGGCAGCTCCCGCCTCCGCCGCCCGGACGGCCTCGTCCGCAATCTGCTCCGGTGTGATCGGAAGATAGGGCGACATGCTGGGGGTGTGAATCGAACCCGTGATCGCACAGCTGATGATGATCTTGTCCGCCTGACGCAACCTGCTCCCCTCTCCTTCGCAACGACCGGCTCCCGGACCGGGACCAGCCACCAACCCATCTGGAAGGTAGAACACAGTATCAGGAATTTGCAATTGAACACAGGGCGATGGCCGAGATCGCGACGACAGCCTCGGCACAGCTTGAAAGGTATAGTTTTATCGTCCCAGACTCGTGTGACAATGAAGCTGTCATTTGCAAGGCCCTCATAGAATGACCGTCGACAAAGTGGAAGCCATCGCCGAGCTGCTCGCCCGGGTCAGCGGCAACTGGTATCCGGAGCGCACCCGTCCCGCGCTGCGGACGATCAACAAGCGTCACCGTGACGTGGCTCAGCTGATCCTGGCCGAGTTCGACCGCCTCTCCGGCGTCGCTCGGGACGCACAGGCGCAGGACGCCCCGATCCAGGAGAATGTCGACGAAGCCAATGCCTTCAACTTCGCGGGCGACGACCAGCTCTATGTCGGCGCAACGGTTGTGTACCGCCCTCCCGGCGAGAAACGGGCGATCACCTGCCGTATCGAAAAAATGGAACACGGGCGCGCCTATCTCGCTCCGGCGCCACAGGAAATCGGCTGGGTGTCCATTCAGACCCTTTCCGTGGCCCAACCCGAGGCCTCAAAACAATAATACGAACAGCAAGCCAGCCGATTTCCGGCAAGGACGCAATGAGCCGGGTTCGCTATGGGGGAATGCGAATTGACTGAAGAAGAGATCAAAATCGTAGCCGAGATGCTCGCCAAGATCGGCGGCAACTGGTACCCGGAGCGGGCACAATCCGGGCCGAAATTCGTCACCAATCGCCACCGCGAGGTCGCCGAGCTCATCGTTGCCGCGGTCGAGCGGTCGCGAGCAGCCCTTCAGAACGCGGGGGACGATGGTTCAGCGTCGGAACCCTCCGTTGCGTCACAATCGCAAACCAGCGCCCATGAACTGCATGTAGGCGCAGCCGTTCACTATCGCCCCCCAGGCGACAAGAGAACGATTGCCTGCCGCATCGAGAAGCTGGAGGGCGGCCGCGCCTATGTCGTCCCTGAGGATCGGGAGATCGGCTGGGTCTCCACCCACTCGCTCCTGCCGCTCAACCCCAAGGACGGTGGACCGCGGGCGCCGCTTTCATCCCTCCCCACCGGCTCGGCGACCGATCCGGAGTCCGAGCTTCCGGCTCCCGTTGTCCGGCCTGTAAAAGCGCGTCCGAAGAGCGACGATGCCACGGCCGGAGTGAAGTACTACTTCTCGTCCACCGGCGTTTGGATCGGTTTCCGCCTCGTCGACAACGACCGTTATCTCTTCGACCGGAAGGGCAACTGGATCGGCTACTTTCCAGGGAGCGACAACGAGATCCTCAGCATCGAGGGTCAGTATCTCGGCACCGTGTTCTATGAGAACCGGATCTACCGCCGGTCCTCGCCTCCTCCCAAGAAGCGCGATATCGGCTTCGTGATGGAGCCTGCCGACGCCCCGTATGTCAGCCATCCGGGCCATGCTGCGCCCTATGCGCCGCCGCACGGCTACAAGGATGTGGACATGGCGCAGTTCCCCACTGGCCGGCGAACCTGGCTGAGAGCCAACCGACCGGCCACGAATACGGACAATCAGAGCGCCTTCGAGATCTGGATGTCGAAGATCGGCCTCGGCGGCTTGGCTCGCGCGATCACGAATCTGTTCCGATCCTGAGGGACTGCCCGGCGAAGGTGACAGGGCCTGCTTCGCAGCCGATCGGGACAGACGACGGCCGTCTGTGCGGGAGACCCGCTACTGGGGTCCTTGGATCCTGAAGAAGCCCACCCCGCAATAGCCGCTTTCAATGCGGGCATCCGCGTAATGCCCGGCGATGACGAGCGAGCTCTTCGTGGGGGGATCCGCATCGGTTCCGCGAACCAGAATCCTGCCCGTCGCCTGATCGATGGATCCTGTCCAGGTTCGCAGATAGCTTCCCTTGGGGCCCTGCTCCATCCCCTCGAACGAGAGAGTTTCGCCGTCAACGCTGACATCGAACTCGGTGGTGGAAGGACAATTCGTCGGATCGGTGCGGCTTTTCGGGCCATTGTAGCCGCGCTCAGCCAGGTAGCTGCCGGAGGGCAGCATGGGCTCCGGCTGCCTCTCTGCGTCTGCGATCTCGTTCCTGGCTGCTTCGGCGAAAGCACAGACCTGGCAACTCGCCAGATATCGCCTGAGAGCGTCCACATCGTTGCCGGCCGACCGGTAGGCTTGCTCTTCGCTTCTGCCGAGAGCCTCGGTTTCCAACTCCGCCTTCTCGCTCAGCGCAGCGTCCCGATACGCGCAGATCCGGCATCCCGTCAGGTAAGACTGAAGCCTGCCGGAATCGCCCCGCGCCTCGCGATAAACCTGCTCTTCTTGCGAAGCCTGCTGCAATCTCCTTTGCCTCTCCTCGATTTCGGTCAGCTCTCGGCGGGCGTCGGCCGCATTGTCGCAAATGACGCACAGGGCAATATAGGCCTGCAGCTTCGTCGCATCTCCCGTCGCGCTCAGATAAAGAGCAGCTTCCTTGCGCGCGAGTTCGTCCCGTTGCCGCTTCACCATTTGAAGCCGCTCCGAGGCCTGCGCCTGCAGATCCGCCGGGCAGTCCGAGCCGCAGGAAGCGACGAACTGCTCCAGAGCCCTGATATCGGTGCCGGCATCCGTCAGCCGCAGGATCAGCCGCTGACGCGCGGCGAGACGCTCCCGCTCCTGCGAAATGCGCTCGGCGTCCGCCAAGGCTTGGTCCCTCTGCGCACAGACGGTACAGGTTTGCGCGTATGCGCGGAGGCGGTCCGGATCATTTTGCGCACGATGATACGCCGCTTCGTCCGAGAGGTGCTTCTCCAGTTGCTGCTGGGCCAACGCGCGGATGTCCTGCGGACAGGCCGTCGTGCAGGCATTCAGGAAACGTTCGAGGGCCGTCCTGCTGGCCTGTGCATCCCTCAGCTGTCTCAGCAGCCGCTCACGTTCGAGCGCATCGATTTCGGCAATCCGACGCTCGGCTTCCGTCTTGAAGCGGCAGGCCCTGCATTCAGACACATAGCTGCGCAGCCCCTCGGGATTGTCGATCACGGAGCGGTACCGCGCCTCCTCGTCTTTCACGATCCCCAGGCGTCGTCCGGCTTCCTGCCGCAGGTCGGGCGGGCAATTCGCCTGACAGGACGCATAGAAGCGCTCCAGAGCAGCCGCGTTCATTCCAGCCGCGTTGAGCTCCGCAGCAAGCCGGCTGTTGGATTCCCGCTGCATGCTCTCGATCCGATCCGCCGCCTGCGTCGCCTCGCTCCGGTAGACACACATCCGGCAATCCCGCGCATAGGACCGCAGGCGCTCGGGATCGGCAGCAGCAGCCCTGTATTGCCTCTCCTCGTTCTGCAGAACGTCCAGCCGGCTCCGGGCATCGCGGGCGATGGTTTCGGGACATGCGGCACCGCATTCGCGCAGCAAAGCCTCCAGTGCGCTGATGCTCGTCCCGGCCTCCGACAGGCGGCGCGCAAGTTGCTGTTGCTCCACCTCACCGGCACGGTCGGTCGCGGCATGCCGGAACGCACAAACGGTGCACGATTGCGCGTAAGCGCGCAGTTTGCCGGGATCGTCTCCAGCCGACCGGTAGCTCGCCTCTTCGCGACGGATCAGTGCGAGGCGCTCCTCGGCATCCCGGCGCAGGTCCTCCGGGCAATCCACTCCGCAAGCGGAAAGGAACCTGTCCAGAGCGCCTGCATCGAACCCAGCCGCTGCGAACCGTTCCGACATCTCCCTGTGCCAGGCTTCCGCTCTCCGTTCCTCAAGGACGTAGAAGCCGATTCCAGCGCCCGCGACGGCCAGGAGCAGGACAGCGGCGGCCCAGGCAAGCCATGCCGGTCCCCGGGCGGCACCCGGCTCGCTCTGCTCTGCCGCTCGCCCTGATCCGCGAGGGCTCGTCCGGATTGTCTTTGTCTCTTCGTCGAACTTCGCTTGGCCGGACGTCGGCGCTATGCCATCGGCTTTGTCGAGGGCGGACACCACGTCTGCCACGGAACTCGGTCGATCCTCTTCGACGATGCTGAGCATCCAGTCGATCAAGCGCAGAAGAGCAGGATCGTAATGTCCCGCCGCGGCCGTGACTGCCGGAACAAGAGGATCGTTGCGAAGTCGTCGAAGGGAGTCGGGGGGCGTCGTCCCGGTAACGCACCGATAAGCGATCGCCCCGAGCGCATAAAGATCCGTCCAAGGCCCCTGTTGTCCGCCGACGCCGTACTGCTCCGGAGGGGAATATCCGGGAGCCGCGATGGCCGTTACGCTGCGGCTATGGCGCGTTCCGAAATCACGGGCGGCGCCGAAATCGATGAGAACAGGGGTGCCGTCATCTCGCAGGATGATGTTGTTCGGCTTGAGATCCCTGTGGAGAGTGGCGCGGTCGTGGACCGCTTTCAGGCCGTCCAGGATCCCCTTGAGGACGTTCCGAAGCACCGGCTCCGGCAGAGGACCGGCGCCCAGGAGCTTCGAGAGGGTTTGGCCCTTGATATAATCCTGAACGATGTAGGCCGAACCATGCATCTCGAAGAAGCGTCGCACATGCACGATGTTCGGATGCCGAAAACGCGCTACGGCGCGCGCCTCCTCCAGAAACGATTTCAGACCTGCCTCGAACTCTTGCTGATCGGTGCTGGATTTGGCGCGGATCGTCGAATCGGATATGCGGATCGCCAGCTCGTTCGGCAGATACTCCTTGATCGCCACCTGCTCCTGCAGCAGCGTGTCGGTGGCAAGATACGTGATCCCGAATCCTCCATGGCCGAGCACCGCCTCGATCCTGAATTCGAACAGCTGCGCTCCGGGCGGCAGAGCCAGATAATGAATGGGTCCATCCGCATTCGCAGGAAGATCGCTCATCGCCGGTCGCTCCAGCCTCCATTCCTGCGGAAGCCCGCCGGTCTTCCGGACCTCGGCCCTATCGCCGGGAATGCTCAGACTTTCAGAGAGCAGATCGTAATCTTGCGTCGGCGCACCGTCATTACAAATTACTGTCCTGATCCCGCAAAATTCCTCATTACCCAGGAACGCGCATCATTCACTTACGTATAGCGCTCGATTGCTCAAACGGATTAACCCCGTCTTCCTGCGAATATCCTGATTTCAAATGTCGGATGATGCCGCAGAGCTTTAGATTGCGTCATGGCCGATCAATGCAACGGCCTTTTGGAACGCAGGGCCATGAGAGCATGGATCGGCAATGCTGCACATGAGCAGCAATCGGTTCTGATCCGACCCAAGCCGGGTCCGGTGAAGCTCTGCCTGCCTCTGCTGGTCGCCGCATTCGGAGCAATCCCCGAGAAGAAACATGGAAGCGCCTTCGCCTCCACGGTGAGCCCTTCGGCTCACGTCCCGAGCGCCGGCGCGCACGATCAAAGCCTCGATCAAGGTTCAGGCTCCCGCAACTCGAAGGAGCTGGCGCATCTCGACGAGGCATCACGTCTGCATCCGGCAGGTCTATACGCGCCGTCGCAATCCAAATTGGAGAGCGCCGGAGAGCGTTACGACGAGCTGATTGCCATGCAGGTGAGCAAGATCACGCAGAGCATCTACACGCCTCCGCAGGTGAGAACCTTCGGGCGCCCGCGTCAGGCGGGAACCATCTTCATCCGCAACAGCGAGCGCCGCCTCTTCTATTTCATCGACAATCATTTCGCCATCGAATTTCCGGTAGGCATCGGACGCGGGCGGCTGGCGAAAACCGGACGGACCAAAATAACCGACAAGAGGCGTGACCCTGTGTGGGTTCCCACAAAGAACCAGCGCCGGGTCTATCGCGGGCTGCCCGCCTTCATGCCGGCGGGGCCGGACAACCCGCTCGGATCGCGCGCTTTGAATCTCACCATACCGAATTACCGCATCCACGGCACCAATCAGGAATGGTCGGTGGGACTGGCAGCATCCGATGGTTGCTTCCGCATGTACAATCGGGACATCGAATTTCTGTTCGACCTGGTGAGCATCGGAACGCAGGTCGTCATCGAGCGGTGAGCCGTCATGCGCGGCTTGGGAAACACTCCCCACCGATGCGCCCGCCGTGTGAACTCTCCATTCCACATCCACGCTTCCGTCATACCGGCGGGCCCGTCCACGGCGCAGCGCCCCATCGATGCACCATCATGTCCGCTGAAGAGCGAATGCGGACAACGTCCGACTAACCGACGAACAACTCACCATCAGGGGGATGGCCCATGACGGATTCGACCGAACGGCGCACGGCATCCCTCCAGCGGTCTCGGACCAGGATCTCACCGGCTTGCGGAGCCGTCGCTGCCGGGCTCCTGTTCGCGAGCGTCTTTGATGACACATCGGCAGCAGAATGGCCGCTCAGGCTCTCGAGAAACCCGCGAATATCCTACCTCGAGTTGCCTCACCCTCCCCTGGCTCTGCAATCCGCGGCCGGGATCGACCAATCTCCATCGCAGCCGCCGGACAGCGCGGCGCCCCCGCTCCCGCCCGCCCCTTCCGTCGTCCGGGAAGAGGCGGGCGAGCAACCAACGGCGATGGCGAGCATGGAGCCCACCGTCTGCGCGCCTTTGTCGGAACTGGAAGCCGCGGACCGCGACGGCGACGTCCGTCGCAACCGTGAGCTCTTGAGCTCGCAGAAACTCTGTCTGAAACAGGAGACGTTCCAGGAAGGCCCCCTGCGGTGGCATTTGCAGATCATACAGAACAAGGACAAGCCAGGTTCCGTCCTGTGGCTCATTCCTCACGACAACGAGAACACGGCTTTCGATGCTGCCGTCTATGGAATCTCCACCCATGGCGGAACGCTGGTGGCCGTGGAGACCGGCGGCAGCCGCTATCTGGGCCGGCAGGATCCCAACCGAAACTTCGATGCTGGACTTCCGAGGCGATGCAGCGAGCAGATCGCCCGGTCTCCCGAATATACCAGACGCGTTCTGCGCTGGCGCATTCGCCCGGAGATGCCGATCATCGCCCTTCACAACAACGAGAGGGGCTATTCCGGTGATGGCCAGGGTGGAGGCGGGGGAATCTCGATGGCCAAGGAGCTGCCGGGAGCACGGGGTTACCGCGCGCAGCAGCCCTTCACCTCCCTCTCGCCCGATGACACGATGGTGTTCGTCGCCTCTTCGGTCCAGCGCGACGAGGACCCCGCACTTTCCGCTTTCGTGAGCGAGCTGACGAGACGGGGAATCCACGTCATGTACGAGACCGTCTCGACAAACAGGAATGATTGTTCGCTGTCGAACTATGCCGCGCTGATGGGTCTCCGCAGCTATGTCAACATCGAGGTGGTGCACTCGGACATTTCGACCCAGAGACGGATGGTGGACGTGATCGTCCCGCTCCTCGACCAGCACATCGGCCCGTTGCCTTCACCTGCCATGACATCAACGATCTCGCCCCGGCAGGAGCCGCAAGCCCCGGCTCCTCCACCCCGTCGTGAGCAGGCCAGGAACCCGGTCCCGCAGCCGCCCCCGGCGGCTACGAACGTCGCCAACGCTGCCCGAGACGCATCCTCGGAGGCCTTCCCGGATCCGGGCCCTGGCGAACGGGCCCCCGGTCCGGTTCCATCCGGCGGGCAGCCCTTCAACATGGCAAGCGCCTCACCGGAAACGTCTCCTGCCCCGGCACAATCTCCCGAACAGGCGTCTGCAGCGTCATCGGAAGCCGTCGCCTCGGTGCAGCCGGGGACCACTACGCCTTCCCCTCCTGCCCCGCCCGGCGATGGGCCTGAGCTGCGCAGGGGCGGTTCGCAGCCCTCGAATCCGAGACGCAGCTTTGCCGTCAGACTTCACCGGGATACGTCGGAGGACGGCGCCAACGCGGCGCTGAGAGAGTACCAAGGACAGCTGCGCGACAACACGTTGGTTCTCAGCACGCAGAGCGTCACGGAAGACGGCACGACCGCCTACCTCGTCGTTGCCGGGCCCTTCGCGAGCCGGAACCGGGCCCTTCAATGGTGCGAAAGGATCGGGAGGCCGAAGAACACATGCCCGGTTCACCCGAACTGACGCGGGAGAGCGCCTGATGGCCGAGGGCTTGCGCTCGCCCCTTAGTTCCGCAGAATTCGGAAATAGCCGGATCCGCAATAATTGCTCTCGATGGATGCGCTGCCGAAATGGCCCGTGATGGTCAAAGGGTTTCGCGTGGGAGGACTTGCATCTGAGCCGCGGACGGCGATGATTCCGTTCGTCTGATTGATGCTGCCAAGCCAACGGCGCATGTAAGGCCCGCTGGCATTCATCTCCTGCCCCTCGAACGAGAGCAGTTCATCCTCGATCTTCACCAGGAAACTTGTGCTCGGCGGACAATTGACCGGATCGCTGCGGCTGCGCGATCCGGTATAGCCGCGCTCTGCGCTGTAAACCCCGTTCGGGAGCGCCCGCGGCGGCTCTGAGCGGGCAGGTTCTACGGTGTTCGACGTCTGGCTCGGGTCGTTCTGAATGGAGGTTCCCGGCGTCCGCTGGACGAGGCAGGCCTGTTGCGCCCCTTGGATCGCGGCACTCGCCTGAGAACGATGACGGCCGCTTGCGAATTGCGAGCGGTAATCCGAGAAGCACTGCTCCGCCGCGCAGGGCGTGTCCAGGGCACATTGCTTGGCCGCCTCGAGAACGCGCATCTCCGCATCAGAGCATGTGGCGCTTCCGCGGGCAACGCGCTGGTTCACCTCGGCAGCGAACCGGCCCGCAGGAAACTTCGAAAGATAATCGCTGAAGCAAGCAGCGATTTCACACGAGGCCGAACTCGCCTTCGTGCTCGCACAGGCCGTCGCCCGCTCGTAGGTCGTTCGTTCATCGCTTTCGCACAGCAGGCTGGCCTGCTTCTCCATGGCGGCGAGACGGGGCAGAAGCCGGCTTTCCGGAAACAGGGTCTTGAACTCGTTCGTGCAGGAAGAAACATTGCAACTGTTCGTTTGGCCGATGCAGATGCGGGTCTCTTCCAGCGCCCGGTGATCGGCGCGGCACAGTGCTCCCAGCATATCGCAGCTCGTGTCGGAAATTTTGCCGAGACTCATGGCGACCGCGCCGCCGGCCACGAGAATGGCGCCAATGACGATGGGCCATTTCGGAAACGTCTTCTTTTGGGAAATCTCAGGGGCTGCCGGAAGCAGCTTTGGCCATACCGCCTTGCCTTGGATGTAATTGTCGCTCGATGAGACCTTGACCTGTGCATCCGCAGGAATGAACGAGCAGACCTCCGGCCCCACGATGAATCCCTGCTGGTCGGAGGAGCCTTCGGCCCGCTCGACCGAGAAATAGTGCGGCTGCGCAGTCCATTGCGCTTGGCTTCCCTTGGACGGTGCCAGATAGAGACCCGGCGGGCTGACGAAGAACGCCAGCTCGAGCACATCGGCCGCCGTCTTCTGCTCGAACTGGAGCATGGCGAGGCCAGCACCCTGGGGTCTGACGAGAAACGGCGCAGGCTCCCTCTGGCGAGGCAGCGTGTGCGTCCCATCGCTCAAGCGCTCGCGCAGTTCGGCAACCGATCCCGGGCGGTTGGACTCATCCACCTGAAGCATCCAGTCGATCGCCGCCAGAAGATCGGGGCTGAACCGTTGCGCGGCCGCTACGGATGCAGGAACGAGCGGATCGTTGCGAAGCCTTCGAAGGGAGTCCACAGGAGGATTGCCGGTGACACAGCGATAGGCAATCGCGCCCAGCGCATACAGGTCCGTCCAGGGGCCCTGCTGTCCTCCGACCCCGTATTGTTCGGGAGGCGAGTAACCGGGAGCAGCGATCGCCGTTACGCTCCGGCTGTGCCTGCTCGTGAAATCCCGGGCAGCCCCGAAGTCGATCAGCACCGGCGATCCGTCTTCCCGCAGGATGATATTGTTGGGCTTGAGATCACGGTGAAGGATGCCGCGATCATGGACGGCCGCAAGCCCGTCGAGCAGCTGCGCCAGCATGCTGCGCAGTTCCCCCTCGGATATGGGCCCTGCCTTCAGCCGCTGGCTGAGCGTGCGTCCACGCTCGTAGCCCAGCACGATATACCCGGTGCCGTGCAGCTCGAAGAAACGGCGCACCTGCATGATGTTGGGGTGACGGAAGCGCGCGATCATGCGCGCTTCTTCGAGGAACGCTTCCAGACCCTGCGAAAAGATCTTCTGATCTCCGGAGGTCTTCGCCCGTACGGTCGCATCCGATACGCGAACAGCGAGATCGTTTGGGAGGTACTCCTTGATCGCTACGTCTTCCTGCAGGTGCGTGTCGAAGGCATGGTAGGTTATTCCAAACCCGCCATGCCCCAGCACGCCCTTGATCTCGAATTCCTGCAGACGCGTGCCTTGCGGCAGCGCGAACCAATGCTCCCGGTTCTCTTCGTCGTGTGAGGAGCGGCTGTCGGCCACGCGATCTGCCCTTCAAACCCTGTTAGGTTTCCCGCAGTGTATATTGCACAAATTCTGCTAGTATTACCAGCACGCGCAAGAAAGAGCCGGTATTCGCGAAGAAACTACGGAGTAGTCATCCATGATCGACCGAATAGGAATGGACAGGCAGGATGGAATGCGTCTGCGCACAACCGGATCCCGCTCGGCGCGCCTGCTCCCTCCGGCCTCATCGCCGTACCTACGGCCGGTCGTCATCGGTTTCGCATCTGGAGCCTTCCTCGCGTTGATGGGCCTTTTGGCCATGCATTCGCTGGGCTCTCCCACGACGGCGCAGATCGAGAATTGCACCGTCACTGCCGGTGTCGCCCGTGACAAGCGGATCGAGGCCTGCACGGCCGTGATCGCAGGGAGGCGCACATCGCTGGCTCTTCGCAGCAGCGCCCTGATCAGGCGCGCCGATCTGCTGTCCGCGGAGGGCAGGCACGAACAGGCGATGAAGGACTATGAAGCCGCGCTCCAATCGGGACAGAACGCCCCGGTTGCTCATAACGGGCTCGGCCTCGTTCACATGGCAATGGGCGAGAACCGTAAGGCTGTCGCAAGCTTCTCGCGCGCGATCGAGCTGGACCCGAAATTCGGAGTGGCCATACGCAACCGAGGCCGCGCTCATCTGGCGGCAGGCCAGTATGAAGAGGCGCTGCGCGATCTCAATAACGTGGTCGCGCTCGATCCTTCGACAACGAGCTATGCCGACCGTGGGCTTGCCTATCTGGAGCAAGGAAATCTTGAGCGCGCTTCGCATGATTTCACGAAGGCGATTCAACTCGAGCCTAAAAACCTGGCGGCTTATCTGGGCAGAGGCAAAGCCTATCGCCGTCAGCAGATCATGCCCCTGGCCCTCGCGGATTTCGAATGGGCCGTGAATCTCGCCCCTGCATCGACGGCTGCTCTCAACGCGCGCGGAGAAGCCTTGTACCAGATGGGCGATTACGATCGGGCCATTCAGGATCTCACCGCGGCGCTTGGACATGATCCGAATTTCGCGGAGGCGCTGAACAATCGAGGTGCCGCATACCAGATGAAAGGGCAGCTCGATCTTGCATTGAAGGACCTGGATCGGGCTCTCGAACTTGACCCGCAATATGTCGCGGCCCTGGAGACACGGGCCTACGTTCATGCCGGCAGGCGCAGCTACGAGCGTGCATTGGCCGATCTCGATCGGGGATTGCAGCTCAGGCCGAACGACGCAACGATGCTCAACAACCGTTGCTGGATCAGGGCACTCGTTGGGCAGCTCTCCGAGGCGATCCAAGACTGCACGATATCCCTCGAGGCGCGGCCCGGCAGCGCCGCGACGTTCGACAGCCGCGCCTTCGCCTATTTCAAAGCCGGCATGGCCGCTCAGGCCATTGCCGATTACGACGCCTCGCTTGCCCTGAAACCGCAGCATGCCCTGTCCCTATACGGCCGCGGTCAGGCGAAGCTGCTGGCCGGGCGTGCGGCCGAAGGGAATGCCGACATCGAATCCGCCGTCCGCATCAATCCTCAGGCGGCAGCCGAATTCCAGAGCCTGGTAGGCAACAACTGACCGGCCGGACATGCCGACGCGATGCGGTCATGCCGCGTCGGTGTGTTCCGGCGTCGCAGCAATCGCATCGACGCTGTTGAAGCGCAGCGTCACTGTTCCGAAGGCGATCAGATCGCCTTCCGCCAGCACGGCACTCCCGACGGCTACGTGATTGACGAGGGTCGGGTTGAGGTCGGAACGATTCTCGATGAGGAAGCCGCCGTTGCCATCCTGCTGCAGAACCGCGTGCAGACGGGAGACGGTAGGATCCGCCAGGACGATTTCGTTGGTGCTCGCCCGCCCGATATGCGCGACGGCGGATCGGACCGGATAGGACGCGCCGCTGACGATGTCTTCAAGACGCGCGAGGATCGGCAAGGGTGCGGGTCCTGGATAATCCTCGTCGTTCAAGGCAGGCTGCACGTCTTCTTCTTGTGGTGATGTCGTCGGGAGCGGCTGCGGTGATGCAGACCGCTGGCGTCTGCGAAAAACCATAAGGGCTCCGGCACCGGCTGCGAGCGCAAAAGCTCCTCCGGCTCCGGCGACGGCAAGCGGATAGGCGGACCACAGGTGGGAAGCCGTGGCGCCCGCACCTGCAACGGGCAACGTGACCGGTGCGGACAGTTCGAACTGCCCCTGCTCGTGCTGGAACAGCACGGTCACGACGGGATCCTTCTGCCAGAAGAAGCGCTCGCGCACCTCCAGCGGAAACCGTTTCGTCGCTCCGCTGTCGATAAGGACGAAGGGATTTTCCAGAAAGGCTTCGAAATTGCTTTGGTCGATGACGAATCCGCCCGTCTCGCCCGCGAGTTTCGCAAGCGCCCCGCGGTCGACACTTCGCTCGCTTGGAGACAGGATGAAGTTGACGGCAATCCCTGCCTGCTTGGCTGTCGCGATCAGGCCGTCGACGTTCAGGGGCTGGGCGCTGTGGCCATCGGTCAGCACGAAGATCCCGCGACGATCGACCGTCAAAGCGGCAAGCGCCTGGAACGCGCTCTGCAGCGCCGCTCCCAACTGGCCGGGAGCATCCTGTGGCGGGTAGCTGACGAGCATGCTTACAAGTGTAGCGGGATTTGCGTCCGCCGGCACGAGGAGGCGTGGCGGTCCGTCCGCGTATACAGCAATGCTCACCTGATGGTGCGGACGGTCTGCGCGGCCCGCCAGCCGAAGAAGACTGCTTTTGTTGCGCGTGATTTGCTCGCTCCGTGCACGATCCGACACGTCGAGCAGAAGCATGATGGCTGTTTGGTCTTTTGGGCCAGGATAGGGCTGTATGGAGCCATCCTTGAGATGTGTTCCGTTCAGTGTTGCAGTTACGCTCTTCAACGGAGATGTACCTGCTTTTGTGAAGCGCCAATGCACAACAACATCAACGCCTTGTTCAAGAGTAGCAGAAATGCCTTGTATACTCTGCGCTGAACTTGCTGAACCCCAACACAGCAGAATGCTGAGCAGGCCAATTAGGAGATATCTGTGTTTCGTCAGTGGCATATACACGATAATCTCCGGATACTCGTTTCCTATCAGAGCCGAGACAGCTTGTCCGCCATAATGTCATTGAAACTCAATGATCATGTCCTTTGATTTGAAGTCCGAGATGATGCAGCCGATTATTTTTCTCTTCATATCCTCATCCAGCAACTGACTCTCAAATGGTGGATCCCAAGCCACTAGTGAATTTAGATTGGCAACAAACGACGGGCTTCCAAAACCAGGCAAGAGCGCCTCACCTGCGATAGTGGCCGTTCTATCGTGACACCGGACCTTTATATATCCACGCTGAATATCTATAACTTTCATCAAGTTCTCCTTAGCGCTCAAATATGACCCGCTCCAATCCCGTTTCAGGATCAATAGCGACAATCTTTTTTACATTGGGATTGCTTCTGAGAGCGGGCAACTCTATCGTTTCCCAGATATTTCCGGGTCTCAGCTGTCTTCCTAGAACGGCATGAACAGTGCCTGATGCTCCCGACGCATACTGCTCCGAAGCTGACCTCCACAGTGCTACTGTAACTGGATCATTTGGGTTCCAAGATGGAAGCCGCACATTTCGCTCTTCGAGAAGAGCCTCTAGTGTTTTTCCGCCTTTATTTCTCGCGATCTCAAGAGCTCGATCTTTCATGCTGTTGATCCCTGGGCTTTGCCCGGACCAGAAGAATGCTTGGCTCTCGGTAGTCTCAACTGCCTCCCGGGATACGCGGCCACCTAACAACAATTGCCCTTCTCGGGAGGATGGAAGGACGAGTTGCTCCGCTGTTCCGGGTAGTCGAGTTTGACTCTCGCTTCCACGCCCGGCTCTGCCCGCAACAGCAACTTCTTCTGTAAGCCTGCTGACGCTTGTCCCTTCTTCAGCAACACGGGCGACCGTTCCGGAGGCTCCGATAACCTGCTCGATCCCGCGTCCGCCTTCGACGCCCCGCGCCACCTTGGAGATGGCTTCGGTGCCCTTGATCAGAGCCGTGCCGGCACCGATGGTCACTGCGCCGAAGACGGCAAGGCCGCGTTCCATGGGCGTCAGGCGCTCGCCCGTGAGCATGTTGTTCCCGGTCACCGCTTCGAACACGTCCTTGCCCGCGCCCGCAACGGGAACGAAGGGAAGAAGGAGATCGGTGACGCGGGTGATGCGCTCGATGTTTTCGGACCCGAGTTCCTCGAGGATCGCCAGCTCGATGTCCGAGGGAGATGCGTTGTCGAGCCCAAGGGCCTTCGACAGGATTCCGCCGAGGCTTTGGTCCGAGGTGTTCTGGAACGGGTCGGCGGGCGCCTGCCGCTCGCTGGAAGGTCCGGAGGGCTGCGGTCTTGCTGGCCGCTCGATGGAAGATCCGGGCGTCGGCGCCGTTGCCACCTGCCGCTGTCCAGGGGAGGCGTTGGGGGGAGGAGATGGAGTGCTGTCTGGTCGTCCGGGCAGGCGACCGTCGATGGGGCGGCCGAAATCGCCGCCGCCAGCCGGCGGGCGGTTGGGGAGCGACTGATCAGGAGGCGCCATCCGGCTGGGATCGAGTGGCGATCCGGCCTGCTGGGATGGCGGATTTCCGGGCTGCCTGGCCGGGGCGTTTTCGCCAGCCGTCGCATTGTTCCGATCCGTACCCGGCAGCCGCCGGCCAGGGGACGGATCAGCCCCGTTGTGGGCCTCCGGCCCGGGCCGAGGGTCGGTCTGCCGGTTCCCGGCAACCGGTGCGGGACGATCGGGGCCGCCGTTCTGCCGTGCCTCGGTCGGCGCCTGCGGAGCGCCTCCGTTCGGGCGCTGCCCGGTCTCCCGAGGCTGGGGCGGGCTGGTCGGCGTGCCTTGTGATCGCGAAGGGCTCGAGTTCGGCGCAGGAGCCGTGTTCGATGCAGAAGCATCGGTGGGCGGCCCCTGCGCGGGCGGGCGTGGCGTACCCGGTACGGGCGGTGCCGGAGAGGCGCTCCGCTCCGGTGCAGGCGTGGTTGCCGGAGGCGGCGAAGACGGAACCTGGGCCCAGTTGCTGGCCTGCTGTTGCTGCGAACGTGTCGGCGGCGGCATGTCCGGCGTCCGACCGTCGATGAAGCGTCCACCGGCATGGGGATCCGCGCCAGGCTCTCCCGAGGCGCTGCCGCCACCGGGCGGGCTCCCGGATGCGGCCTCCCCGGTCATCCCGCCGGAGGCTCCCGCCTCTCCCGATGGTGCTTGCGCCCCGCTCCCCGATGATCCCGCATCGCCAGGGACGCGGCCCGGGGCGGTCGCTCCTGACGAGGCCTCGGAGGATCCTGCGGCACCCGCCTGGGCGGGGGCCTCCCCTCCTGTGGTGTCTGCACCGGCAGAGCCTTCAGGAGAAGCATTCGATCCGCTCTCGCCGCTGCCGATGGAAGCTTCCTGCCCGCTGCCCGCCGACGATACACCGCTGTCGAAGGGGACGGAGATGCCGCCGCGGACCGAAGGCGACGCGAGCGCAAGCTCACTCCCGCCCGAGGGTGCGGAAGAGCCGGCCTCTCCCGCCGATCCGCCGCCTTCAGCGCCACCGGTTTCTGGCGCGGCTGCTCCGGCCGTGCCGCCCCCGGCTGCCTGCATACCGGCGGAGCTCCCCGCTGCGCCCGTGTCGGAACCGCCCTGGGGCATCCCGCCCGAACTCCCGCCCGATGCGCCTGTTCCGGCCGCACCGGCAGCGCCGGTGCCAGACTGGTCCTGACCGGCCGAGCCGCCAGCCGCGCCCTGCATCCGGCCACCGCTGGCACCCGAGGCCGATCTCTGGCCTCCGCCCTGTCCCGGCGCTACGGAGCCATCGGCTTCTCCGCTATTCGGCGATGAGCCATTGCTGGCGCTGCTCCCGAGTGAGCCGCCGCCTGCCGCCTGCGATCCTGTGCCTGTGGTCGCCGACGATCCCTGCGGGCGTGCGGCTGGGGTCCCGGGGGATGAGGTGCCGCCTGTCGGTGCCGCGCTGCCTTCACCGGAAGCGCCACCGCCTCTCCTGCTGCCCGTCCCCGTGGCCGTTTCGCCGGAATTCCCACCGGTGCCGGGCGACGCTTCGGTTCCTGACGGCTGGGAAGCGCCTCCGGCTGCGGCAGCGTTCCGGGACGCACCATTGCCAGTCGCGCCGTTCGCTCCTCCCCGTTGCCCCGACGAGGAGTTTGCGCCGGTCTCCTGTCCGTCTGACATGGCGGATCGATCGCCGCCCGCTGCGCCACCCGTTGGATTCCCGCCGCCCGGTGCTCCGGATCGGGAGGATGGGGAGCCGCCTCCGGCGTTGGGCGGCGGACCATTGGACCCGCCGCTCCCGGGCGCACTGCCCCCCGTGATCTGCGATCCTGCGCTCGCAGAGGCCTGCTGCTGGGAACCGCCTCCGGCGCCGCCACGGTTCTGGGATGCGCCCGAGCCGGACGGGGGTGCACCTGTCGCGGCTCCGCCTGCGGCCGATGGGGCGCCCGGAGTGCCTCCCTGCCCGCCTGCCTGCCCGCCTGAGGATCCGGACGGCTGGCCGCCCTCCGTATCGCCTGAACCGGGACGTCCTTGCGCGATGGAGGAGCCGGCTCTGCTACCGTTGCCAGCGGGTGCCCCCGCGCCAGGATCCCGCTGCCCGGGAGGTCCGCCGCCTGGCCCGGCCGATCCGGACATTTCTCCGCCGTTCGCTGCCGGTTGCTGCGATGCGGATCCTGCCGCGACACCTCCCGGCCGACCGGCCGCTGTTCCGCCCATGGCCTGCCCTGAAGCAGGGCTCGACGCCCCGGCCTGTCCGGTCTGGCCGCCGGAACCGCCAGGGGGTGCATTCCGGCCATTGCCGCTCCCTTGCGTCCCTCCCGCAGTCGGCGTTGTGCCTCCCGATCGGGAGGCCGGCGCAGTAGCGGAAGGTCCGCCTGCTTCCTGAGCACTGGAGCCACCCTCACTGCCTGACGTCCCCGTTCCTTGAGCGACCTGCGTCCGGGGCCTCGACCCGTTGCCCTGTCCACCCGAGTTGCCCGATGAAGAATCGCCCGAAGAGGCCGATTGACCGCCAGGGGACCGGCCCGATGCACCTTGACCGGGCTGTCGACCGGCAACGGCACCATTCCCCGTGGAGGCCCCAGGTGAGGACCCCTGTGCAGTTGAATCGCCCGCTCCCGGATTGGTCTGGCCCGACCCTGCGCTTCCCTGACCGGCCTGCCCCGCTCCGGGCGCGTCCCGGCCGTTTCCGGGAATGCCCGAGGAGCCAGCCGTGCCTGTTGGAGTCCCAGCGCCGCCGCGATTGGCGGATCCCGCCCCCTGTGGTCCGCCCGATCCCGATGCCGCAGCTTCCCCGGCTCCGCCCGGCGAGGCTGGATTGAATTGGATGTTGCCCCGCACGGATGGAGGCGCCGATGCGAGATCGCCGTTCCAGGATCCGGCCTCCGATGCGCCGGAGGAGCCTGCACCATGAGCCTCGGCGCCGACCTGTCCCGCCGATGGGCTGCCCTGGACCGCCGATCCGGATCCCGTCCCAGTGGTTTGAGCGTTCTGGCCCTGTGCTCCACCCGGGGCAGCCTGCCCCCCTCCATTGCGGTTCGGTGTACCGGTCCCTGGCGCAGCGGTCCCGCCCGGACGTGTCGAGGCCCCATTGTCACCGCCTGCTCCCGCCGGCCTGGGGGTGCCCGTGCCGACCGATCCGCCCGCCCCCTGCTCGGGACCCGGTGAGCTCTGGCCCGCACTGCCTCCGGACCCTTGCGCGGTTTCACCGGCACTATTCTGACGGAGCGCCCCCGGCCCCTCCTGCCCGCCGGAACCCGGGCCCGGGTCGCGTCCCATAAGCCCGCCGGGGACCGAGGCGTTGCGCTGTCCGTTGCGTGTGCCGCCGCTGCCTGCGCTCGAGCCACCGATCGGGTTCTCTTCGGACTGGCCCTGCCCTCCTGCACCGGATCGGGACGCCTCCTGCCGCCCGGCCGTCCTGGAGCCGCCACCTGTGTTCCCTCCCGAACCGGCCTCCCCGGATGAGCCTCCGGCCTGCGCCTCGTCGGTGCCCTGCCGTCCGGGGGTTTTGTCCCCTGATTGACCTGCCTGCGCCGAACCGTTCGACGGGCGCCCGCCCCCGGCCTGCCCGTCAGAGGGAGAGTTTCGGGACGAGCTGGATCCTATCCCTTCTCCGCCGCCTGTTCGCGACCCATCAGGACCGGGCCGAGAAGTTCCTGCGCCATCGGTCGGCACCCGCGGAGGCCCGCCTGAATCGGCGGCCCGCGTTCCGGTACCCTGCGATCCAGGGGAGGGATCGGCGCCCCGTGGGCTCGAGCCCGGCTGTGCGTTGCGCGAACTGCCTCTCGGCCGTCCTGCCTGATCCCACACGCCTGGAGAAACCGGCGACGTGCCCAGCGCTTCCATGATGCGCCGGGTTTCCTCCTGCGCCTGATCCAATCCCGATCCCCTGCCGGAGGGTGATCCCGGCCGGGTCTGAGCCGGCGATCGGGATCCGGCTGATGAACCCGGCGCCGCGCCGGGGCGCCGTTCCGGCGCGGAGGGAGCCTCTGCGGCGGGTCTCGGGGAACGCTCGCGCACCCGGCTTCCAGGAGTCGGCGCATCCCTGCTGCCGTTGTCCGCCTCGTCTTCGGTGGTCCCGTCGGCGACATCGGCCTCTTCGTCCTCGCCGCTGTCATCTGCACCTCCGCCCCCGCCGGCTCGGCCAACCTCGCTGTAGGCACCATTGGTGTCGCGGCTTCCGTAGTTCTGGCTCGGCGGACCTACCCGGCCCACGGGACCGAAGTTGCGGAGATACGGACGAGGCCCGCCGACATTGGGAGGAGAGGGAAGAATTTGGCTCGGGTCGGGCGCGGAGAAATCGAAGAAGCGCCGCTGAGAGGGAGATGCTTTCGAGGCGTCATCCTGCTGGGCATTCGCGGGGGCCGGCGGCAATGCAAGCATTGCTGCGATCATCATTGGCCCGAGCCACGGATTGTGCGCCCGCCCGCTCATGTCAAAGGAGCTCGAAATTGTACAAGACGCCCTCCGAGGTCAGGTAGAGCGTGAAGTGAGTGGCCCGCTCCAATTCCGCCTTTGGGATCTCGAACTTCATGTTCCCGAAGTAGATCGGGGCCGTATTCGTCTTGGCGAGCGAGCCCCGGAGAGGACGAGCCTCGTCATAAAGCCACTCGATCCTGCTCCCGCCATCCAGCGGCTTGTAGACCGCCAAACCCATCCAATCGAAATTCAGGGTATCGCGATTGATCCGTTCCCGTGCTCTGGGATTGATGGAAACATTGAGGTACTTCACATCGAATGCATAGGAGGAACCCGCATCGCGGCAGGCGATCACCGCGGTGATGAAGACCCAATCCTGCATGCTCTTGTTCGCGGCCTTGAGAGGCTCCCCATGGCTGCTCCCGGGACATTTCCCGACCAGCTTTCCGCCGCGCTGAAGCCAGTAGGACATCTCCTGCGCCATGGATCCGGCAGGGATCGCAAGCGACAGCAGCAGCGCCAGCCCGCGCATTCGACTTGATATTCGCAACAGAGGGTTTCGCATCAACCCGCCTCTCGTCACGTCTTCCACTCATCGGGATGAGCCTTCGCCGCGAAGAAACGGCACGAACCATGCGCCGGAGTATCCGCGCAGGAATCCACTCATCATGCATTCGCCAATTTAGCGTACGGCCGCCGTACCGTCGCTGGCTATTTCGATCATGGCGACGCGCACCCGTGTTTCGCCGCTCCGCAGGATCCTGACCGGCAGCGCCTTCTTGCCGGACCGATCGAACATGACGCCCTTCACTTCGATGTTTTTGTCCGGACTGCGCGGAAGCCGGTATTCGATCTGGTACGTGCCTTTCCCCGCATCGGGATCAACCCACACCTCGATGCCGGGTCCGATTGCGACATCGATGCTCAGTTGGGCTTTCGAACCCGGCACGTCCCGGCCGGCGCGGTTCGTCCTGCTCCATGAAAATTCCTGTCCCTGCGGATTGACGACGTGCAGGTTCACATCGGCCTCTTCAGCCCATTCGATCTGGATCATGAGGAAGGTCTTCGTGGACTCCGCCTGACATTGCGCCAGGTTCTGACGGCATTGGTTCAGGCTCGCCACGGCGAGGCGGCTCTGCTGCACCTGCTGCTCCTGGCGGCGAATGCGCTCCTCCACTTGCCTGACCTGCTCCCGCGTGGCCTGCAGCTCGGTGGTCCTTTGTTCGATCGCGGTGCGGGTTTCGGAGAGCTCCTTGCTCACGTCCTTCTTGTAGTAGGGAAAGAGGATGACGGCGACCATGATGAAGGCGCCCAGGGCCGACGCGAACATGTCCAGCACCGACATGCTGAAAATCTCGATGTTGCGGTGGGGCCGGCGCATTCAAAACCTCAGTTGGTGGTGGGGTTGATGGTGATGGTTCCGTCGCGGTTCACGCGTACGGTCGCGACACGGACGCGGGTGTCGGAGGCCTTCAATGTGCGCTCCGGCAGGGGCTGCCTGCCTCCTGCGCGGTCGATGACCCAGCCCTTCACAGGAACGGTGTTCGATCCATCGAGGCCCAGGATGGAATAGGCGACTTCATAGGTGCCCTCGTCGGCCTTGGGGTTTTGCCAAACCTCGATGCCAGGTCCTGTCTGCATGTCGAGGCTCAGTTGCGCTTCCGAACCGGGATGCGTCCGCGTCTGCCAGGAGTATTCCCGTCCGCCCGCCTGGGTGATGAAGAGATCGACATCGTAGGGATCGTCCCATTCGATGGCGACGATTACGAATGTCCGGCTGAGCTTATCTCTGCAGTTTGCGACCGTGGTCTGGCATTGAGCCATGGCGACTTGAACCTGGCTGCCCTGGCGGATTTCTTCCTGCTGCCTTCGGCTGACCTCTTCGGCCTGACGAACCTGCTCGGCAGCCTGCTGCAGCTCGTTGGTCCGCTGCTCGAGATCCTTCTTTGCCTGCTCCAGCTGACGCGACTGATTGTAGTAGGGGAAGAGAATGACGGCGACCATGATGAAGGCGCCCAGGGCCGACGCGAACATGTCCAGCACCGACATGCTGAAAATCTCGATGTTGCGGCTGGGGCGGCGCACGATCGTCCTCTAGCTGGTGGTCAGAATGAAATAGCCGGCGATGATCGTGAGGGCGCCAGCTGCAGCGCCCGCCAATCCCAACGCCAGCTCATGATACGGCTTCTTCGACGGCGTAATGGCTCCCCTGTCTTCTTCCGGCATCTGGGCGAGCACGATCGTGCAGTTGTCCTGGTTCGGTTTGCGGCAGGCCTCCACCGCATCCAGCAGATGATGCGTCAGGCTGTCCGGAGCCGATGTCCCGCCGGCTTTCAGCACCGTTGCGATCTGCTCCTCCGGGAGCGTGAGAAGTCCGTCCGTCGCGGCCACAACCAGATCGCCGGGTTCGAGCGGCACCGGCTGCGCATGGCAGTCAATCATCGGGATCGGATCGCCGTTCAGAACGGAGCGCAGCATATTGGCTGTTCCCTTCGCCTCCTTGCCGACAATGCCGCGAAGGGAATGATCCTCGTTCAGCCGGTAGAGCTCGCCATTGCGGAAGAGCCACAACGGGGAATCGCCGACGCTGATCCATGCGATTCCGGCAGGCGCGACGTAAGCGGCGACAAGAGTCGTGCCCATGCCTGCCGTCTGCGGGTTCCTGCTTTGGGCCAGAGCAATTCGTGCGTTCGCATCGTGCAGAGCGGTCTGCAAGGCATCCTCGAGCGGCGCGCGTTTCGAGCGCAGATCGGCGAAGGATGCGAGGAATCCCTCCACCGCGATCGTGCTCGCGAGCGCTCCGGCGGCATGGCCTCCCATACCGTCGGCAACGATCAGCAGCCAGGCCCGGTCTTCCTCGAACCAGCGCAGGCGAAAGCTGTCCTGCTGCTCGGAGCGTGCCCCTTGAATCGCCGCCCCGGAGACTTCCAGTCCTGCAATCCGCTCCTGCGCAAGGTCCTTCATGACCAGTTGAAACTCGGGCCGCAGAAGGGAACGAAACGAAGATGGGTCTGCCCGGCGACGATCGTTTCTCCACCTTTGAGTTCTGATGGGGTGAGAACGAGATCGTCATTGATGTAAGTGAGATTTCGGACATCCCCGCTTTGCAGGAAGAAGCGTCTCGATCTCGGATCGTAGATCAGGACGGCATGCTTGTCCCGGGAGATGTATGGATCGCCGAAATCGATCCTGATCCGTTGGCTCGCATCGCGTCCGAGGGAGTTTGCGCCGACGCCGATCTCCAGGGATCGCCCCTTGCCGGGTCCCTCCACCACAACCAGCCATCCCACGACCGGATCCTCGCTGGCGTTGACTGGAACCGCAGGCAGGGCCGCACCCTCGTCCGCCGCCTTGCCGAGCGCGTCCGCAGGCGCAGGCCGCTCCCTTTGGGACGCGATGTCCGCACGATGGTTGTACAGACGGGTTTGCTCCTCGTCCTGGGACGCGCCGGTCTGAATGTGGGGCTGCGAGACCGGACGGGTCGGCTGATTGTCGGGCACGGAGCTGGGCTTGTCGGGCAAGCGGTGCTGGTCGCGGGCGGGCCAGGACAGCCGCGGCGACGGCTTCGGACGAACGATCGAAGGATCATCCAGGGGAATGTCCTCGGGCTTGACGCCGGGCGCGCGTTCAGAAGAGACGTAGGCCGTCTTGCCGTCATCATCCATGCTGCGGCCGCCGTTTTCCAGAGAGGTTTTCTCGCTGTCGGCCTGCGCATTCCAGGAAGGCTCGGCTTGCGTTCCTCCCCTCCAATCCCTCCGGGGCGATCCGACTGCCACGGTCTTCTCGTCATCTCCCGACGGCGGCTGATTGATCCGTCCCATGACCTGTCCTCACCTTTGCGTATCGACCCCAACCGGAGCATCGCGAAAAGCCAGCCGCATCTGATCTACTTCGGCACGTAGAGCCTGTTGATCAGATTATCGAGGCAGTACTGCCCGGCTTGGTTCAGCACATGCTCCTCTTTCGACTGAATGACGTTTTGAAGAAACACGAGGATGGATGCCATCATCAGCGCCAGGAACGTTCCGTCGAAAGCCACGGCCAAGCGTCCGGTCACGATGTTCAGCAGGTTCGGATCACTCGAGGCGCCCTCTGCGCCCGCCGTCGCCAGCGCACGTCCTATGCCGACCACGGTTCCGATGAAGCCCAGGGACGGAATGACCCAGCAGATGTACCGAAGCATGTTGTAGCGAAGGTCCACCTCATGGACGAACATCTCCATGCTGGTGTTCATGAGCGATGCGCTCTGATCGGTGGAAAGGCTCGCCTGAAACTGCAGAATGCAGCGGTCGATGAGGCGCGGGAGAAAGCAGCGCTTGCGGTCGGGGCTCTCGCGCAAGCGCTTGTAGATCTCCCGCAGGTCCTCCGCCTGCAGCACGGTCCGCGGATCCTCCGGCAGATAGCCCAGCATCAGTTGCCGCTTCTCGGTCTGATAAGCCCTGGCCCGCACGGCAAGCTCGCCAAGACCGACGAAGAAGGCGATCCACATTCCGTTCTGGACCGAGAACGGGAATGTCTGCTCCCGATCCAGCAGGAGTTCTCCCGCACCCTTCGGGAGCGTAAAGTACAGGATGGCGATGACGAGGATCGCGAGTGCGGCTGCAGCCAACGCCACCACCGGACGCCGTTCTTCGATGCTGGAGCGCACAGATCCGTCTTTCATCGCGCCTTCTTCACAATCTCGCCTGTCTCGGGATCCCGCTCGACCCTCTGCCGGGTCAGTGCCGTGGGTGTTCGGACGGCGCGCTGCAGCAGTTCCTGAATGGTGGTCACGAACATGCCGAGGCGAATTTCATCGTCGGGCAGAACGCTGGCGCTCGTGATCCTTCGCCAGCCGCCCGGCTCGCGGATGAAGGTTCCTCCGGTGCTGTTGCTGTCGCTCAGGATGTAAGCTCCTCCGGACGCAGACAGCGTTCCGTGCTTGCGGGACACCGTTCGATCTTCGATGACGATCCGGGGTTTGTCGGGGTCGGGCTCGCGTCCGATGATGTATGTCGCCATGATGCGAAGCACGCGTGTGAGTGTCGTGCATGCATGTGGATGTCATGCATGCAACAGGGCGAGCCATGAGGAGCGAGTGCGTGCCGCAAGGGCCTTTTCGTCCCCATATGCCCGGTTGCGAGGGCTGCCCGTCACGGCACTCATCGAAGACCCATGACCCGCGACAGGCCAGAAAAGATTACCGATCCAGGCCATGTCGCCGCAATTGCGCAAAGGATGTATCAAGGTGAGCGTCATGGCGATTTGCGCGGCAAGGAGGCTCATCCGCAGCTCTTTTTGCAGGGGCCGCGGACGGTTCTCTTCTTGAGGGTTACTCCATCTGTGAAAAAGCCGGTCCGGCCGCAGCGGACGGATTCGAACGGCTTGTTCGTTCAATGTCGTGGCATGCGTTCTCCCGACCTGAGGCCCGATGACTGATCCATGAGGTCGCCTCGCGAAGAGCCATGTCTTGGATCCTCTTCGACGTTTTTGAGGGTCTCGTTCGGGTGCGGGCAGCACAACCTTCATGTCGCCCGCCCTGCCCTCCCCGATCCTGGCCATGGGCACCATTGGCCGTAGGTTCACCCAGGGCCGAGCACTGCCTCCGGCTCCGGCTCCGGCCGATGCTTTCCCGGAGGCACTTGCCTGGCCTGTCGAGGCAAACCGAGCTGTCCGAGCCGGGCGGGCTGTCGCCCACAGCATGGGGTGAGGCTTGCGGCCGTCAGCTTGGGTTATCGATGGGATCGTAATCTCGACTCTCGGCCCAGATGCCGCCGGCGCGGATTAAAGAACGTCGTGCGCTAAGGTAAAAGGCCTCTGGTCACCGTCCATGAGGGAAAGGTGGTGGGCCCGGCAGGACTCGAACCTGCAACCAGACCGTTATGAGCGGCCGGCTCTAACCATTGAGCTACAGGCCCTTCCAAGGAAGGCG
The DNA here is from genome assembly GCA_035645515.1 of Microvirga sp. Lineage (GTDB taxonomy): Bacteria > Pseudomonadota > Alphaproteobacteria > Rhizobiales > Beijerinckiaceae > Microvirga. The sequence continues at coordinate 123,386 of DASQML010000065.1, read as the reverse complement.
CAAATCTCCATCTAGCCGAGCCTGCGCCGTTCGTCACCCCCCTGCTGCGCGAGGGGAGCGCGGCCCCTCCGGTGGAGCTGTTGCCGTGTTGTGCGCGCCGGCACAGCTCGGCTGTTCGATCCCCTTCAGAGAACTTAGGATCCCCGGTTCCGTTGAGGGACTGGGATCGCGCAACAGGGAGAGACGTGGTGGGAATGCTCGTGGACGGAGTTTGGCAGGACCGGTGGTACGACACCAAGAGCACCGGCGGGCGGTTCGTGCGAAGCTCCGCCCCCTTCCGGAACTGGGTCACGGCCGATGGATCTCCGGGCCCCAGCGGCAAAGGCGGCTTCAAGGCCGAGCCGGGACGGTACCATCTCTACGTGTCCCTCGCCTGCCCTTGGGCGCACCGCACCCTGATCATGCGCAGGCTCAAGGGCCTCGAAGGGATGATCGGCCTCTCCGTGGTGCATTGGCGCATGCTGGAGCACGGCTGGACCTTCGAGGCGGGACCGGGCGTCATACCGGATCCGATCCATGGCGCGCAGTACCTCCATCAGGTCTATACGGCGGCGGAGCCCTCCTACACGGGCCGCGTCACGGTGCCCGTGCTGTGGGACAGGAAGAACGCCACCATCGTGAGCAACGAATCCGCCGAGATCATCCGCATGTTCAATGCCGCGTTCGACGGCATCGGCGCAAAGCCGGGCGATTACTACCCGCAAGACCAGCACCATGAGATCGATGCCCTGAACGAGCGGATCTACGACACCGTCAACAACGGCGTCTACAAGGCAGGCTTCGCCACCACGCAGGCGGCCTATGAGGAGGCGGTCCACCCGCTGTTCGAGATGCTGGACAGCCTCGACGCACGGCTGGCGTCACAGCGCTATCTCTGCGGCGACAGGCTCACGGAAGCCGACATCCGGCTGTTCACCACGCTCGTGCGCTTCGATCCCGTCTACGTGGGGCATTTCAAATGCAACCTGCGCCGGATCGCGGATTATTCGCACCTATCCGCCTATTTGCGGGATCTATATCAGATCCCAGGCATTGCAGAGACCGTCGATTTCAGGCACATCAAAGGGCATTATTACGAAAGCCACAGAACCATCAACCCCACGGGTGTTGTACCCCTCGGTCCCATCATGGACCTTGATGCACCGCACGGACGAGACAGTTTGGGAATGGGGTAGTGGCAAGATTTCGCTTTGGGGGCAACAATGAATTTTCATCGGGCGAGCCGCGCGGCCGCGGGCCTATTCCTCGTTCTGTCGACGGCTGCTTGTTTTGATCTTGAGAGCAAGGCCAATTTCGAGAAATCCGGCAAGGGCCAGCTGCAACTGAAAATGGTGGCCACGCGGCAGTTTTACGACGCCAGCGGCGGCAAGGACTTCTGCAAGGAAGGAACGGAGCAGGACCCGCTTTCAAAGACCGTGACGAGTCTCGAGATCGGCCGCGAAACGGTGACCTGCCTCGCCGTCACGGACATTCCAGACGTTACAAAGGTTCAGGACATAAAGCGCGGCCCGCTCATCCTCAAGCAACTCACGCCGACCACCTACAGCCTCATGTGGAGCCTCAAAGACGGCAAGGACATGTCGAGCGCGCCGGAAGAGCAGAAGAACATGCTGCGCCAGGCCTTCGTCGGCAAATCCCTCACCATCAGCCTGTCGGCGCCCTACATCACCTCCGCGACCGGCAAGAACCTGAAGGACAGCGTCTCCACCACGGAATGGATCATTCCCATGGCAGAGGCGCTCGAGCTGTCGCCTCGTCGATACAACTCCATCGAGGCTGAGTTCGCGCTCTGCAAGCCGCGTCTCTTCGGCCTTTGGTGCTCGTAAGCGGCCTGCCGCCGGATCGCAAGGTCATATCGGGCGCTCAGGGACGATAGACCTCGACCTCTTCCGCGAAGCCTTCGACGGCATGGGCGCCCAGGGGATGCGGGTTGCCCCAAAGATGCTCCACGAAGGGCTTCGACATGAGCAGCGGCTCGCCAAGGCGCTTGTTGAGGTCCGCGATGCGGCTGGCGAGGTTCACGTCCCGCCCGATTACCGTGAAATCGAGCCGCTGGCCGGAGCCTACATTGCCGTAAGCGGCATCGCCGTGATGCAGGGCCAGCCCCACATGGATGGGCACGGGAAAACGCCCCTCGTTGTTGGCAGCCTCGATGCGCCGCAGCGCGTTGGTGGCTGCCGTCAGGGCCGCCTGCGCCGCCCCGCCGGTATCGTCGCCGCGATCGCGCACGATGGCGAGCAGTCCATCGCCCAGATACTTCAGCACCTCGCCGCCTTCGTCTTCGATGGGAGGCACGAGGCAGTCGAAGTAATTGTTCAGCAGCTCCACGGCGCTCTCGGGGCTCAACGTGGATGAGATGCGCGTGTATTCGCGCATGTCGGCGAACAGGATCGCCGAGCGGATGCGCGTCACCTGACCGCGCTGGATGGCGCCGGACAGGATGGCCTTGTGCGGATCGTCGCCCACGTAGATGCGCAAGACCTCGTCGAGCCGGTTGCTGGTGGCGCGCAGCTCCGTGACGAGGGAGAAGGAGGGTATGACGAGCCGAAGGATCATCAGATGCTGCTGGCTGAACCCTTCGGGGGAACGGGTCGCCAGCGAGATGGCATTCTCGGCGCCGTTGGTGAAATTGACCGGAATGGTGAGGTAATGGCGATAGCCGGCCTCCTTCAATTCCGGAATGATCGGAAAGAGATCATCGGGCGTTTCGGCCAGGTCGAGAAGCAGCCACTCCCCTGTGCGGCTCACATGGGCGAACGGGCTCGTCTGGTAGACGGCCTCGCGCCTGTCCCCATGCGGCAGGTAGCGGACGACGGTGCCTTCCTCCCGGGTCCAGAAGCGTCCGATCCCGGCATATTCGGAATGCAGGGCCTCGATGGCCGACACCGCCCGGTCGAGGGGAAGCCCGAGCTCGATCAGCCGGTTGAGGAAGCCGGTCAGGACCTCGTTCGCATCCTCCATCCGGGCAGCTTCGGTCACGAGCCAGTCGCGCAGGGCGATGACCCTCGGGAGGTTTTCCGCATCGAGGCTGCGGGCCAGGGACAACAGATCGTTCGGAATGGCTGCCAGGGAGGGGGACGACATCATGTGGCCAAGGTGTGTTGTCCCCGCGCTTCCTTCAAGGAGCAGGGAGACGTCCTGTAAGAAAAGATGCTATGCGCCACGAACGGGCAATCATTTTGACAGAGCCCCTGGACTTCATAGGGCCGGACCATGCCAACGATCGATACGCTTTTCGTCACAAAGATTTATCGGGCCGAATTGACCGGAGCGAAGGCCGAACGGCGCAATACCGAACTGGAGGCGGCCTGCCTCTCCATCGCGGAGGATGACGAAGCCGGCCAGCGCTGGTGCGCCAAGAACGGCTATCCCGGCTACACCTCCTATGCCTCGCTCAACGACCTGCCCTGGCGGGTGCCGGTGTTCGGGGATCTCCTGAAGGAGATCGACAAGCACGTGGCGGCTTTCGCCAAGGAGCTGGAATACGACCTCCAGGGCCGCAAGCTCGTCATGGACAGCCTGTGGATCAACATTCTGCCGCCCGGCGGCATCCACACCTCGCACATCCACCCGCATTCGGTCATCAGCGGCACCTACTACGTCACGATTCCGGAGGGCGCGAGCGCGCTCAAGCTCGAAGACCCCCGCCTCGGCTTCATGATGGCCGCCCCGCCCCGCAAGGCGAAGGCCAGGCCCGAGAACCGGCAGTTCGCGTATATGAAGCCCGCGCCCGGCACGGTGCTGCTCTGGGAAAGCTGGCTGCGCCACGAGGTGCCGCTGAACGAGGCCGAAAGCGAGCGGATCAGCATCAGCTTCAATTACGCCTGGCAGTAGGACCCGGCAAATCCCACTGCGTCATGGCCGGGCCTGACCCGCCCATCCACGTTTTTGGAGCCGCAATGCATCAAGGACGTGGATCCCCGGAACAAGTCCGGGGATAACGACAAGATCTTGCGGTAAACCAGCGCCCTAAACCTCGGCCCACATCCGGAACAGGTTGGCGCTGGTCTTCGCAAGCAGGTCGAATTCCGGTGTCTTTCCGGATTGCGCGAACAGGTTGCGCCGCGCGGTCTCCAGATCGAACAGCAATTCCCGCTTGGCGCTGTCGCGCACATAGCTCTGGGCCCAACCTACGGCGACGAGGCGTTCGCCCCGTGTGACGGGCGCGACGCGATGGAGGGTCGTCGAATCGTAAGCGACGAGATGGCCTGCGGGCAGCTTGATCTCCTCCTCGCCGGACATGGACTCGATGACGAGTTCGCCGCCGTCATACGTCTCCGGATCCGCGAGGAAGAGCGTGAAGGACACGTCCGTCCGCACGCCGTTCATCAGCGGGTTGTCCACATGGGAGCCGTAGTGCTTGCCCTCCGTATAGCGGCTGAAGAGCAGCGGCGTCAGGGCCTTGGGACGCGCGGCGAGGTTGAACACCTCGTTGGCCTGAATGGCGTTCGTGACCCGCTCGCGCAGAAGCGCGAGCGCCGCGCCCTCGCGGGCCTGCTCGTTGTCCTTTACCAGCTTGGCGCTCCACCCCGCCGTCGCACGCCCGTCCTCGAAGCGCATGGAGCCGAGCATGGTTCGGATCTCTGCGATCTCGCCCGGGGAGAGGACATCCGCGATGGTGATGAGCATTGTAAGACGCCTTCAGACTTGCCTCCCGCTTCCTTAGGCTGTAGCTAAGTGCTTGTAAAGACTAGCAGTTTTTAGCCTTTCTAAACTAGCGGCCGGCGGCCTGTACCTGCCGGGAGGGGAAAAGATGAAAAAGCGTAAGATCTGGGCGGGCTTGGGCACCGCCGTTCTGGTGACGGCTCCGGTGGCTGCGCAGGCTGGCGCCGTGCCGGCCTATCCTCAGGCCGTCGTCGAGACCAGGGCGGATCAGCACCTGCTGCACCTCGCCCAGGCCCATCAGGGCCACGGCGCTCCTGCCAAGCCCGTCGCCTCGATGGGTGGCGAAGGCGACGAGGGCGGCGCTGCAGGCGAGAACCTGGCGCCGCAGCTGCATCTCTATCGCGGCATCGAGATGATCCGCGGGCACCTGATCGTCGGCAACGAGCTGATCGAGGCCGGACGCTGGGCCGAGGCCCTCCCCCACTTCCTGCACCCGGAAGAGGAGATCTATGCGAGCCTGCGCGATGACCTGAAGACCTTCAACGTCGCTCCGTTCCAGGCGGCCTTGAAGTCGCTTTCGCAGACCGTGAAGGCGAAGAACAAGGAGGCTTACGCCCGCGCCCGCGCGGCGCTGGACGAGCGCCTTGCCGCCGCCGAGACCGCCGTGCGCGCAAAGGAAACGAACGGCACCTATTTCATTCTCGAGACCGCGCTCGAAGTGCTGCAGCAGGCGGCCGACGAATATGGCGAGGCCATTGAGAAGAACCGCATCGCGAACGTGGTGGAATACCAGGATGCGCGCGGCTTCGTGTTCGAGGCGGACCGCCTCGTCGGCACCGTGATGCAGGACGCCGGCGCAAAGCACGCCGATGCGGCGAAAGCTCTCAAAGCGAGCCTCGACGAGCTCAAGGCTGTGTTCCCCGCCGTGATGCCGCCGAAGCCGCCGGTGAAGGATGCGAGCGAATTCCTGAGCACCGTTGCGAAATTCGAGCTGCAGCTCGGCAACTTCCGTTGATGCGATGACGCGCGATGGCCTGATCGCCCTGAAGCGGGTCCTGCCTGCTCTGATGATCGCCATGCTCGCCGGGGGAGCGGCGGAGAAATCCGCCTCTCCCGACATCGGGCATTGGCGCAAGGCCTTCGCGCGCCCCGATCACGCCCCCACGCCGGCGGACAATCCCACGACGCCGGAAAAGGTCAGGCTCGGCGCGGCCCTGTTCGACGACACGCGGTTGTCAGGCACCGGCAATGTCGCTTGCTCCAGCTGCCATCAGGCGGAGCTGTCTTTCTCCGATGGTGTCGACCGTCACACGGGTCTCGACGGCCAGCCCCTCGACCGGCGCACGCCGCCGCTATGGAACATGGCCTGGGGTCTTTCCTGGTTCTGGGACGGCCGCGCAGGGAGCCTCGAAGCGCAGGCCTCGGGCCCCATCGAGAACAAGCGTGAGATGGCCGGCAGCCTCGACCAGGCTATCAAGGCGCTCGCCGCCGATCCGGTGATGCAGAAATCCTTCGCCGCGGCTTTCCCTGAGGACCCCGCCGTCACGCGCGCCAATCTCGCGAAAGCCATCGCTGCCTTCGAGCGCACGCTGGTGTCTCCCGAGACGCGCTTCGACCGATGGGTGAAGGGCGATGACGACGCCCTGGAGCCGGACGAGATCGCAGGCTTTTCGCTCTTCGTCGGCAAGGCCGGATGCGTTGCCTGCCATCAGGGCTGGCGCTTCACGGACGAAGCGTTTCACGACATCGGTCTTCCCGGCGCGGACAAGGGCCGCGGGCCCATCCTCGGCGTGAAGGCGGCCGATCATGCCTTCAAGACGCCGAGCCTGCGCGAGCGCATGTGGAGCGCCCCCTACATGCATGACGGCTCGCTCGCCACATTTGAGGACGTGGTGGACCATTATGCGAAGGGCGTCGTGAAGCGCCCCACCCTCTCCGGCGACCTGCCGCAGACCATTGCGCTGTCCGAGAAAGAGCGGGCGCAGCTCGTGGCCTTCCTCAACACGCTCTCCAGCGACGACCCGCCCCGTCCTGCGAGCTTGCCGCCGAAGACCGTCGCGTTCGGCGCTCCCGCGCAGGCGATTGCCACGACGACCGTCAGCCAGAAGGATCGCCGCTTCTCACCCGGCGCCATTCTGCTCAAGGCGGGCGAGGTCCTGCGCATCCTCAACGACGACACCCGCACCCACAATGTGCGTGTGGACGGCGCGGATATGAGCTTCAACTCGGACGGACAGAACCCGGGCGATACGGTGACCCTCGGCTTCGACAGGCCGGGGCATTACGACATCATCTGCGGCATTCATCCGGAGATGCGCCTGAGCGTGGACGTGGCCTCGGCAGCGGCTCGCTAGCTTTTCAAAATCAACGCCTCATTTCCGGCGGCACGGCCTCGCGGGATCGGCTACAACAAGGCCATGCTCCGCGATGACGATACCCTCTACGCCGCCCTGATCGCCCGCGACCCCTCCTATGAGGGCTTCGCCTATGTGGGCGTGAAGACCACCGGAATCTTCTGCCGCCTGACCTGCTCGGCCCGCAAGCCGAAGCGCACGAACGTCGTGTTCTTCTCCTGCCGGGACGCGGCCCAGGATGCGGGTTTCCGCCCGTGCCTGCGCTGCAAGCCGCTCGACCTGAAGCGGCCGACGAGCGGCGCATTCGAGACCCTGCGCGAGAGGATCAGGGCGGAGCCCGAGCGCAGGTGGAACGCGGCCGATCTCAAGAATCTCGGCTACGATCCCTCCACTGTCCGCCGCGCCTTTCAGCGGGAATACGGCATGACCTTCGCCCAATATGCGCGCTCGCAACGCTTAGGGGTCGCCATCAACCGATTGCAACAGGGAGGTTCCGTGATGGATGCGCAGTTGGATGCCGGCTACGAATCCGGCAGCGGCTTTCGAGAAGCCATCACCAGGCTGGTCGGCGATGCGCCCGCACGCACCACCGGGCGCCAGATCCTCACGGCGCGCTGGCTGGACACGCCGATCGGAGCCATGCTCGCCATCGCCGACGATACGGGCGTGCATCTCCTCGAATTCGCCGAGCGCGCGGCGCTGCCCACCGAGATCAAGCGCCTGAGCAGCCGCGTCGGGCCGATCTGCTTCGGCAACAATCCGATGCTCGACCGGCTCGCCGAGCAGGTCGAGCGCTACTTCTCGGGCCGTTCGGCCAGTTTCGACGTCCCTGTCGTGCAGAGAGGAAGCGCCTTCACGGCAAGTGTGTGGGAAGCCCTTCGGCAGATCCCGCTGGGCAGCACCCGCAGCTACGGCGAACTCGCCCGCCATATCGGACGCCCCGAAGCGACACGGGCCGTGGCGCGGGCCAACGGCGCGAACGAGGTCGCCATCATCGTGCCCTGCCACCGGGTGATCGGCGCGGATGGCTCATTGACCGGCTACGGCGGTAAGCTGTGGCGCAAGCAATGGCTGCTCGAACACGAGCGCCGGATCGCAGCCGCCCTTTCCAAGCAGTGAGGACAACATGTCGAACCAGTCCATCCAGGCCCAGGCCTTCAGGTCGCTCCACGTCCCCGGCCGCCCGCTCATCCTGTTCAACGTCTGGGATGCGGGAAGCGCCAAGGCCGTGGCCGCCGGCGGCGCCAAAGCGCTCGCGACGGGCAGCTGGTCCGTTGCGGCGGCGCACGGCTTCAAGGACGGCGAGGAGATGCCCCTGGACCTCAGCCTTGCCAATCTGCAGCGGATCGTCCATGCGACGGACCTCCCGGTCACCGTCGATCTCGAAAGCGGCTATGGAGCCGATCCCGAGGCTGTCGGCGTGACGATGACGCGAGCCCTGCAGGCTGGAGCCATCGGCTGCAACATCGAGGACAGCCTCCCGGAGAACGGCTCATTGCGCGAGATCGCGGATCAGGTCGCCCGTCTCAAGGCGGCACGAGCCGCAGCCGATGCCCTCGGCATTGCGGCCTTCCTGAATGCTCGCACGGACGTCTTCTTTCAGGCCGGAGCGGACCAGCACAACGAGACCATGGTGGAGGCAGCCCTCGAACGCGGCAGGGCCTATGCGGAGGCCGGTGCGGACAGCCTGTTCGTGCCGGGTCTCGTCGATGAAAGACTGATCGGCATCCTGGTGGAACGTGCGCCGCTTCCGGTCAACATCATGGCAAGCGCCTCGACACCGCCCGCCGCGACGCTCGCGACGTTGGGCGTGGCCCGCATCAGCCACGGGCCGGGGCCTTATCGTATGGCCATGCGTATGCTGGAGAACGCAGCCCGAGATGTCTTCAAGGAGACCGAAGGCCTTGCCGCTTCCTGAAAAGTGCGCTTTCCCGGCTTGCGGCAGAGGACGCGGGGTTCAAGCCCGCGTCTTTTCGATCTTCGGCAGGAAATAGGTGAGAAGCCCGATCGCCGGCAGGAACGACACGACCTTGTAGACCGTCTCGATGCTCGTGAGATCGGCGAGTTCTCCGAGCACCGCAGCACCCAGGCCGCCCATGCCGAAGGACAGGCCGAAGAAGAGACCCGCGATCATTCCGACGCGTCCGGGCACGAGCTCCGTCGCATAGACGAGAATGGCCGAGAAGGCGGAGGCCAGCACGAGGCCGATGATGACGCTGAGCACAGTCGTCCAGAACAGGCTGGCATAGGGCAGCATCAGGGTGAAGGGCAGCACGCCGAGGATCGAGATCCAGATCACGTAGCGCCGCCCGATGCGGTCGCCGATGGGACCACCGATCACGGTTCCCGCCGCCACGGCGCCGAGGAACACGAAGAGATAGACCTGCGCCTCCTGCACCGACACCTGGAACTTGGAGATCAGGTAGAAGGTGAAGTAGCTGGAGATGCTCGCCGTATAGAAGTTCTTCGAGAACACGAGCAGCATGAGGATCGCGATCGACACGCCGATGCGCTTCCTCGACAGGCTCGATGTCTTCGCGGCAACGCGCGGCTTGGCCTTCAGGTCCGCGAGCTTTCCGCGGTACCAGCGCCCCACATTGAACAGGATGATCATCGCCAGCAGAGCCACGGCGGAGAACCAGGCGATGCTCGACTGGCCGAAGGGCACGACGATGAAGGCCGCGAGCAGCGGCCCGAGGGCGGAGCCCGCATTGCCGCCCACCTGGAACACCGACTGCGCCAGACCATGCTGCCCGCCGGAGGCCATGCGGGCCACGCGCGAGGATTCCGGATGAAACACGGAGGAGCCCATGCCCACCAGCGCCGCGCCGAGAAGCAGCAGAGGATAGGAGCCCGCGCGCGAGAGCGTGAGCAGGCCGATGAGCGTGAAGCCCATTCCGAGGACCAGGGAGAAGGGCTGTGGCTTCCTGTCGGTATAGGTGCCGACCAGCGGCTGCAGCAGGGAGGCCGTGAGCTGGAAGGTGAGCGTCAGCAGGCCGATCTGGCCGAAATCGAGGTGGAAGCTCTCTTTAAGGATCGGATAGATCGCCGGCAGCAGGGACTGGATGAGATCGTTGAGCAGGTGCGAGACGCTGATGGCGACCAGGATCGGCACAGCGACCCTCTCGGCGGCAAGCGGAGCGGCGGCGAAGGCAGGCGACTTGGTGTCCATGATCGTTCTTGTGTTTTAAGGCCAAGCTCCGCCCGGCCCTGAAGAGGCGTTTCCAAGCCGGCTTATATCAGATCGCAGCCTGAAAACCTCAGCCGATCCTGCAAGGCTGGGTTGCTGCCCCGGCATCGGACTTCAATCCTTCTTCTCCTCCTCATCCCATTCATAGACCCGCTCCGGCCCGTCTGCGTATTCCTCAACTTCCTCCTCGACCTCGTGGAAGGTGATCTTGATCAGGGGAATGACGCTCTCGTCGCCTTGCGTGGTGCGCTCGAAGCGCAGCACGTCGTAATAGGCGCAGCGCGACCGGCCCGGATAGGAACGGCAGACCGCCGGGCGCCCATGGTAGATCGTGCAGCCGCGGGTCTTCTGGTCCAGGAACATGCAGGTCTTTTCGAAGATCTTGTCCTTCACCCGCTTGAGCACCCGCTCGCCCTCGAAATCCGCGGTGTAGCGCTCGCGGGCCTCCTCGAAGGTCACGCCGAAAAATTTCGCCAGCCGCGTGATGTCGCGCTTCGTGACGACCACGCGCTCATAGATCGAGCAGCAGAAGGCCGGGCACTTGTTGCAGTCGAAATAGACGCGCGGCTGGTCGTCCTTGATCACGCGTTCGGACATGAGGGCTCCTGCTAGGCCAGATCGTGTGAGGAATGAGCGGTCATATCTATAGGAGCCGCCTCTTCAATCCAGCGCTGATTCATCGTCATCCAACAGGTTTTCGAGGAAGCGCCTCTCCCACATGCCTGCACAGCCAAAACCGAAAATCCTCGATTTCGTGAAGAAAAGCTCAAAGGTCTAAGACCCGGATCCTATGGCCTAGCTGCCATAAGTTGTTCCTATTTCAAGTTTAGCCACGCTTCATCAGGGAGTGCGGATCAACCGCCCCCATAAAACAAAGACAAGAAGGGGCTTATTCTCATGGCACAGGCAACGGTTTACGAGCAGCTCATGCTCGAACTGGTGAACGCGGCGCGGGCCAAGGTCGGCGCGCAGCCTCTCGCCTTCAACGGCTATCTCAACGCTTCCGCCGATTCCCATACCAACTGGATGATCGCGACCGACACGTTTTCTCATACGGGCGCGAGCGGCTCGACTCCCACGGCCCGCATGAAGAGCGCGGGCTACGTCTTCAGCGGCTCCTGGGCTTCTGCCGAGAACATCGCATGGGCCAGCACGCGCGCACCTTCCGGCTACCAGGACGAGGTGAGGCTCCTGCACTCCAACCTCATGAACAGCCCGGGCCACAAGGCCAACATCCTCAACGGCACGTTCCGGGAGATCGGCATCGGCTTCAACACCGGTGCCTACAAAGGCTGGGACGGGGCCTTCGTGACCGAGAACTTCGCCCGCTCCGGCTCGAAAGTGTTCCTCACGGGCGTCACCATGGACGACAAGGACGGCGACCGTCTCTACGATGTGGGCGAGGCCTTGGGCGGCGTGACGATCACGGCGGTGAGTTCCACGGGCGCGCGCTACGCCACCACCTCGCAGAGCGCAGGCGGCTACAGCCTGGCCCTGTCGGCAGGCACCTACAAGGTCACGTTCTCCAAGAGCGGAATCGTCTCGACCACCAAGCAGGTGACCATCGGCGCCAGCAACGTGAAGCTCGATCTCATCGATCCGGCCATGATCAAGATCATCAACGGCACGACGCTTGCCAACACCTTGTATGGAACGGCAGGCGCGGATTCGATCAGTGGATTGGACGGCAACGACAAACTCTATGGCCGCACCGGCAACGATGCGGTGAAGGGCGGCACCGGAAACGACACTCTCTACGGAGAAGGCGGCAGGGATGTCCTGGACGGCGGCGCCGGCAACGACCTCCTCAATGGAGGGCTCGACGGCGACACGTTCCGTTTCGCCGGCTCATGGGGCACCGACAAGATCGTCGGCTTTCAGGACGCCGTCGACCGCATCGACCTGCGCGGCAATTCGTTGAGCTTCTCCGCCCTTTCCATCGCCCAAGGCCATGGAGACACCGACGGCGTTGCGGATGACCTGCTCATCAAGGGCAACGGTCAGACGATCGTCCTGCTCAACACGCAGAAGGCTCTCATCGGCGCAGCCGACTTCCTGTTCTGATCAGCAAAAAGGCGGGCCTCGAGCCCGCCTTTTTCATTCAAGCGACAGAGCCTTACTCGGCTGCCACGAGAACCTGCTCCCCGTGCGGTGCAGCGGTGCCGACTGCGCCGTCATAGGCGGCCTGATCGAGAATGCGCTCTTCCTTCGCGACGAGCACAGGCACGAGGATCTGGCCGGTGACGTTGGTCATGGTGCGCATCATGTCGACCACGCGATCGATGGCGATGATGTAGCCGATGCCCTCCAACGGCAGTCCCGCCGTGCTCAAGGTCAGCGTGAGCATCACGATGGATGTGCCGGGCACGCCTGCAGTGCCGAGAGAGCCCAGGACCGCGGTGAGGCCGATGAGCACGTATTGCGTCAGCGACAGATCGAGCCCGAAATACTGCGCGATGAAGATCGAAGCGATGGCGGGATAGATCGCGCCGCAGCCGTCCATCTTCACGTTGGCGCCGAGCGGAACGGCGAAGCTGGCATAGCTCTGGGGCACACCGAGCTTCTCCACGGCCACACGCAGGCTCATCGGCAGTGTGGCCAGGCTCGACGAAGTGGCGAAGGCCATCTGCATGGCCGGCAATGCGCCCTTGAAGAAACGTCCGACCTTCAGGCCGTGCACCTTGAGCAGGCCGCCATAGACCACGATGATGTGGAACAGGCAGGCGAGATACATGGCCGCGATGAACTTGCCCAAGGGCAGCAGCGAGGCCAGGCCATACCGCCCGACGACCCAGGCGATCAGTCCGAACGTTCCGATGGGCGTGAGCTGCAGAACCCAGCGCGTGATGCGGAAGACCAGAGCGGCGCCTTGATCGACAAGATCGCGGATGCCCGCCGTCTTGTCTCCAAGAGACACCAGAGCCGCGCCCACGATGCCCGAGAAGAAGAGAACCTGCAGCACGTTGGTGTCGGCCATCGCCTTGATCGGGTTCGTGGGAACGATGCCGATCAGCACCTCGAGAGGCGAGGGAATCGTGCGCGGCTTCACCTCGCCGAGCGGCAGGTTCGACAGGCCGAGACCGGGATCGATGAGATGCCCGAAAGCGATGCCGACGACCACGGCGATGGCCGAGGTCGCGATGAACCAGAACAGGGTGCGCAGGCCGAGCCGCGCCACGTTTCCGGCCTCCGCCAGCTTTGCGACGCTGGAGGTAATGGTGAAGAACACGAGCGGGATCACGATCATCCGCACGAGGTTCAGATAGATGTCGCCGAGCGGCTTGAACCAGACGGCCGCCTGTTCCCCTGCCAGAAGACCGGCAAGGATGCCGAGCACGAATCCGGCCGCGACCCTCTGCCAGAGAGGCCGCCTAAACCACGAATTCAACATGTGAATACCCCCATATCTACGAATTATTATGCAAATAAGGGGTTCGCGCTTCGAGGACAATTGTCGCAGGCGCAGGTCCGCACTGGCGGCCCTGCATGGGTCGGCGGGAACGCCGCTCCCCCTAATTCGGGCAGCCCGCACTGTTCCTGCGCTCGAGGAAGGACGCTCGCACAGCACGGGCAGCACTGCGCCCCAAGGCGAGGACTCAACCGGATTGGCTGGAAGTGCGGCCCTCGCGGATGACTGCCCGCTTCTTTGTACCAGCCATCTCGACGTCTTACGTGCTTGCTCGCCGATAGAGAGCCAGAGAGCCCGCCAGGGTCAGGAGGGCAGCGCCGCAAATCCGATCCAGCCAGAGAGCTCCGGACCGCTTCAGAACACGCATAGTCTGTGAGCCGAGGACGGCATAGGCCAGCATGATCAGGAAATCGAGGGAAGCGAAGATCAGTGCCAGAACGACGTATTGTGGCACCTGAGGCGAGTTCGGGACGATGAACTGGGGCAGGAATGCAGAGAAGAACAGGTAGCCCTTCGGATTGGTGATCGCCACCAGGAGACTCTTGAGGAAAAGCGAACGCGGGGTTCCTGGCCCATTATCCATTGCAGCATGGAGGGATGGGTCGAGCGTTCCCTTCGAGCGCAGCAGCATGATCCCGAGATAGGCCAGATACCCGACGCCGAGCCACTTCACGAGGGAGAACCAGAACTCGGAGGCGGCGAGCAGGGCGCCAAGCCCCAATGCAACAGCGCCGATCAGGATGAAGTCGGACAAGACTGCACCAGCCATCCCGTAGCACGCACGCGACACGCCGTAGCGCGAGCCGTTGGTCAACGCCAGTAAAACAGTGGGACCGGGCGTCGCGATGCCGATGAAAGCCACCAGTGCGAAGGTGAGAAGCGTCAGGCTGTTCATGGTAGCTCCCTCCGGGCGATATTCCCGACTTTGACCCTTTCGGTCGTCTGCCTGCCATTAGGACAGGGGTCCTTGTAAGACACAAGGCCCTGTCTGGATTTTTGCTCAAGGGTGATGAGCACCAGAACGCGATGATAGCGGCCAGCGCAACGGCGGAAGCGAAGTTGGCTGCAAGCTCGCCGTGGCGGGTTGCGACGCGCCGGAAGTTCCTCAGGCGGCAGAACGCTGCTTGGATGCGCCAGCGCTGGCGATCCTGGTGGTCTCGCTACCGCGCGACGGGCCAATGGGCGAAGAACGGTCGTCAGGCCGACGATCACCGCATCGGGACCTAACGAAAAGGCGGGCCTCGAAACCCGCCTTTTCAATCCGCTTTAGTTGTCCAGGAAGCTCCGCAGCTTCCGGCTCCGCGAGGGATGCTTCAGCTTGCGCAGAGCCTTCGCCTCGATCTGGCGGATACGCTCGCGGGTGACAGAGAACTGCTGGCCCACCTCTTCGAGGGTGTGATCGGTGTTCATGCCGATGCCGAAGCGCATGCGCAGCACGCGCTCCTCGCGCGGTGTGAGCGAGGCGAGAACTCGGGTCGTGGTCTCGCGCAGGTTCGACTGAATCGCCGCGTCGATGGGCAGGATCGCGTTCTTGTCCTCGATGAAGTCGCCGAGGTGTGAATCCTCCTCGTCGCCGATGGGCGTCTCGAGGGAGATCGGCTCCTTGGCGATCTTGAGCACCTTGCGCACCTTCTCCAGCGGCATGGCGAGCTTTTCCGCCAGCTCCTCCGGCGTCGGCTCGCGGCCGATCTCGTGCAGCATCTGGCGCGAGGTGCGGACGATCTTGTTGATCGTCTCGATCATGTGCACCGGGATGCGGATCGTGCGGGCCTGGTCCGCGATGGAGCGGGTGATCGCCTGACGGATCCACCACGTGGCGTAGGTCGAGAACTTGTAGCCGCGGCGGTACTCGAACTTGTCGACCGCTTTCATGAGGCCGATATTGCCTTCCTGGATCAGGTCCAGGAACTGCAGGCCGCGGTTGGTGTACTTCTTGGCGATGGAGATCACGAGGCGCAGGTTCGCCTCGATCATTTCCTTCTTCGCCTGGCGCGCCTCGCGCTCGCCCTTCTGCACCATCATGACGATGCGGCGGAACTCCTGGATCTCCAGGCCGGTCTCGCTCGCCAGATTGTGGATCTGCTCGCGCAGGTCGTGGATCTGGTCCTTCGCCTTGGCGACGAAGTCCTTCCAGCCCTTGCCGCCGAGCTTGGAGACGCGCAGCACCCACTTGGGATCGAGTTCCCAGCCCTGGTAATGCTTGAGGAACTCCTCGCGCGCCACGCCGTGGCTCTCCGCCAGGCGCATCAGGCGGCCCTCATGGGAGATGAGGCGCTTGTTGATGTCGTAGAGCTGCTCGACGAGGGCTTCGATGCGGTTGTTGTTGAGCGACAGCGACTTCACCGCAGCGACGATGTCCGACTTCAGCTCGCGGTACTTGCGCTCCTGGGCGGGGGTCAGCTGCTTGTTCTGCATGCGCTGCTCCACATGCTCGACCTGCAGGCGGCGCAGCTTCTTGTAGTTGTCGGCGATGGAGTCGAAGGTTTCGAGAACCCGCGGCTTCAGCTCGGCTTCCATGGCCGAGAGCGACACGTTGTTCTCCAGGTCGTCGTCGTCCATCTCGCCTTCCGGCGGGGTCAGGCCCTCCTCGGTCTCGGCCGGCTCATCCTCGCTCTCGTCGGCGAGAGCGTCCACCTTCGGCGCGCCCTTGCCGTCGGGGCCGGCGTAGGTGGCCTCGAGATCGATGATGTCGCGCAGGAGCACCCGGCCTTCGACGAGCTCGTCGCGCCAGATGATGATGGCCTGGAAGGTCAGCGGGCTCTCGCACAGGCCTGCGATCATGGCCTCGCGGCCGGCCTCGATGCGCTTGGCGATCGCGATTTCGCCCTCGCGGGAGAGAAGCTCCACCGAGCCCATCTCGCGCAGGTACATGCGCACCGGATCGTCCGTGCGGTCGGTCGGCTCCTTCGTCGTGGTCTCGCGGACCGCGACGGCGCGGCTCTGGGACGCCTCGACGAGATCGCCGCCCTCGGCCTCCTCATCGTCCGCGTCCGCCTGGGCGCCCTCCTCGGTCTCTTCCGATTCGACGACATTGATGCCCATCTCGGAGAGCTGGCCGAGCACGTCCTCGATCTGCTCGGAGGAGAACTCCTCCGGAGGCAGGACCTCGTTCAGCTCATCATACGTGACGTAGCCGCGCTTCTTCGCGAGCTTGATCATCCGTTTAACGGCGGCATCGCTCAGGTCGAGCAGAGGCCCGTCGCTCGTTTGCTCCGGAGCTGTCGTCTCGCCTTCGTCCCGTTCGGTTGCCTTCGTCGCCATGCTTCTCGCTCTACTCCGGCGCCCCGTTGGTTCCCCCAGCGGAACCCCCGATGCGCGAATGGGCAGCAAGGCCTGCAGGCCCGGCCACCCGGAAATCTTCATCCATCAAACAGCAAGTCAATTGACTAACCGTTAACCATCTCCTGCCCGCAACGGGCCAAATTCGATGCCCCATTTCATCAGCGCATCGCCTGATGCGGAAAACCGGACCTGCTTTTCCGCAGCATGCGCTAGAAACCGGCTCCTCCAGCGGACCCGTTCTTGTCCAGGTCGGCCTCGGCACCCTCGACGGAGGACAACTGGTTCTGGACCTCTCGCAGCCAGGCGAGGTTGGCCTCGTTGTCCTCTTCGGCAAGGGCGCGCTCGGCGGCCCGAAGCTCGCTATGTAACGTGCGCGCACGGCGATGCAAGGTGATGGCTTGCCTCAATGCGTCTTCAAGCCGCAACGGATCCGCATGCGGATCCAGCATCCAGCGGTCGCCGGGATGGACCAGGGCAGTGAGCCTGTCCGCCGTCTGGGCGAGCCCGGCCCGCTCCAGGCGGGCCTGCATCACCGAGGGGTCGGCCGGTTCGCCGCTCGCGGCGCTATCCAGCAGGAGACTGCGCATCATGTGGGCACCACGTCCCTCAAGTTCAAGATCTGCAAGGGTTTCTGCGTGTTTCTGGATGAGATCGGGGTGTACCAGGAAGGTGCAGAGGATCACGGCCTCCCGGGGGCTTTCCGCCGCTCCGCCGGTGAAGAGAGGGCTGCGGGCGAGCAGCGGCGAGACGCTCAACCGGGCGCTCGGAGTGGTGGGAGCAGGCCCGCGGAAATCCCGCCGCCCTCCCCCCGAGTGGCGGTTGAACCGCCTGGCCCGGGTGTCCGGACTAAGGGCCGCGAGACGGCTTTCGACCTCCTCCCGGTAGTACCGCCTGAGGGTTTCGTCGCGAATCAGTGCGAGTGATTCGCGAAGCCGGCGCTCCAGGGCAGCCCGGCGCTCGGGGGTATCGAGCGGCCCCGCTTCGGTTTCCCGCGCCCAGAGAATGTCCACCAGAGGCTTCGCGGAGGCGAGCACCCGCTCGACGGCGGCCTGCCCGCCGGAGCGGGCGAGATCGTCCGGGTCCTGCCCTTCGGGCAGCAGGGCAAAGCGCAGGGACCGGCCCGGGCTCAGGTTCGGCAGGGCCGTCTCGAGGGCGCGGTAGGCGGCGCGCTGGCCCGCCTTGTCGCCGTCGAAGCAGAGGATCGGCTCCTCCGCGAGGCGCCACAGGAGCGCCAGCTGATCCTCGGTGAGGGCCGTGCCGAGCGGCGCGACCGCGTGGGGAAAGCCCGCGGCGCTCAAGGAGATCACGTCCACATAGCCCTCGACCGCGATCACCGTGCCCCTCTCGTGCGCGGGCTGGCGGGCGAGATGGTAGTTGTAGAGAAGCCGGCCCTTGTTGAAGAGCGGGGTATCGGGCGAGTTGAGGTATTTCGCCGGCACGTCGGCGCTCATGGCCCGGCCGCCGAAGGCGATCACGCGGCCCCGCACATCGCAGATCGGGAACATCACCCGGTCGCGGAAGCGGTCGTACGGCACTTTCACGTCCTCGCCCGAGACCAGCAGGCCCGCCTCCACCATCATCTCGATGGAGATGCCCTTTTCCGCCAGGTGATCGCGCAGGGCGAACCGCTCCGGCGGCGCATAGCCGATGCGGAAGCGCTTCTGCGTCTCCGGGCTCAACGCGCGTCCGGCGAGATAATCGCGCGCCTTCATGCCGAAGCGGCCCTGGAGCGAGGCCTCGAAGAACTGGGCCGCCAGCTCCATGGCGTCGTAGAGGGTCTTGCGCTTCACCTCCTCCGCCCGGTCCTCCGGCGCGAGCTTGGGCAGGGGCACGCCGGCCTCCGCCGCCAGACGCTCCACGGCCTCGGGGAACGAGACCCCCTCCGTCTCCATGAGGAAGGTGAAGATGTCGCCGTGCTTGCCGGAGGAGAAGCAGTGGTAGAACTGCTTCTGGTCGTTCACGTAGAAGGACGGGGTCTTTTCCGCGTTGAAGGGCGACAGGCCCTTCCATTCCCGCCCCGCTTTTTTAAGGCGCACGCGCTTGCCCACGACCGCCGATACCGGCAGCCGGGCGCGGATCTCCTCGAGGATTTGGGGCGGGTAGCGCACGAAGCGTAATTCTCCAAACCTGCTCCATAAACTAGGGCGGTGGAGACGAGGTTAAAAACGCAGCGGCCACGCTTTCCTTTGCCCGCAATCCACAGGGCTCCTCTGTCACGTCCGGTCGCTCCCAAACGCCCAGCCTCCTACGTCATGGCCGGGCTCGTCCCGGCCATCCACGTCTTCGGTGGCGCTGCGTGAAAGCGTGATGCCCGGCACAAGGCCGGGCATGTCGAGGCCGGCGCCGGTGCTCAAGCCGGCAGGACGATCACCTTCGTCTTGACGGGCGTCCGGTCGTACAGGTGCATCATGTCCTGGGTGAGGAGGCCGACGCAGCCGCTCGTGATGCCCGTGCCGATCGATTCCGCATCGAGGCTGGCATAGATCGTGTAGAGCGTGTACGCGCCGTTCTGATAGAGATGAAGCGTGCGGGCGCCGAGCGGATTGTCGAGGCCGCCCGGCATGCCGCGGGCCCATTTGGCGGCTTCCGGCTGGCGCTTGATCATCGCTGCAGGCGGGGTCCAGGTCGCCCATTCGCTCTTGCGCCCGACATAAGCCTCACCGCTCCACCGGAACCCGTCGCGGCCCACATTGGCCCCGTAGCGGGTCGCCATTCCGCCTTCCTCGATGCGGTAGACGTAGTAATTGCCGGGATCGACGATGATCGTCCCCGGCGCCTCTTTGGTGTCGTAGCGGACGGTCCGGCGGTAATATTTCGGATTGACCTTGCTGATGTCGATCGCCGGGATCGGGAACTTCTCGTCCGGCACCGGCCCGTAGAGCCTCGCAGCCTCGGCGGTGCTCATCCCGTCGGACACGCAGCCGGCAAGCCCCAGCGCGCCGACGCCTGCTGCCGATCCGGCCAGAAACGACCGGCGTGTGAGAAGCCCTGCCCTCCGTTCAATCGCAGCCGTCCCGTCCCTCTCGCCAGGGGCGGCATTCTCACGGTTCCAGATCATGATGTGGTCCTCTCCCCTGTTCTCTCGCCGACGAGACGATGCTCCGGCAATACCCGCTGAATGTTGAGCTGAGCGTGAGCTTGCCGGTACACCGCCCGATTGGCAAGCGCGGGCCTTCGCTCCGCGGCCCCGGGATGACAGCGTTGAGGCTCTCAAGGGCGCCGCACCGGGAGAGGCAGCGCCTCCTCTCCCCTTGCATCCTCGCTCCTCAACTCCCGCACCGTCCCGCGCGCATAGAGCATCCAGCGTCCGTCGGGCGCCTGGTAGATCGCGTAAACGGGATTGCCCTGCCAGACGCCGCGCGCCTCTTCGCGCCGGACGAGCGCGGCGGCGATGTGCTGCACCGCCCGCATGAGGCAGGCGCTCACGCCCACCACAGTCACCGGCACCATCACGAGCCAGAGCGCCTGGATCCATTCCGGCGCGGTGTGGAACTTGGACAGGGCGTCGGCCAGAAAACTGTAGGCGTGAACGCTGGAGGACGGCTCCATCGGCAACTCCCCTTTCAAGGTGAAGCAGCCACCAGCAACGCGCTGGTGGCCGGGGAGCTAGAAAGCCGCCGAGAGACGGCCGCATTGGCCTTTGGGCTTGCGCCTTGGACATGCGCCAACACCTCCCCGGCCATAGGGCAAGGGAGACATCGTTGCGGTCGATGCCGACCGCTCTCGGACGGGGTTTCTAGGCCCCGGAACCGGGTGCGCCCGGTTCCGGTGACGACGTAACACGCAAAGGCGGTGCGGGGTCAATGGGATTTGCGCACTCCGGTTGCCGGACCCTCACCGTCATGGCCGCACCTGTTGCGGCCACCCACGTCCTGGGAGCCGCTGTGCGACAAAGACGTGGATCCCCGGATCAAGTCCGGGGATGACGTTGGCGCAACCCTCCACCGTCATCCCCGCGTTCTCGACGTCATCCGCGCGCCTCCGTCATCGCCGCACCCCGGTCATCGCCGCACGCCCTGTCATCCCCGCACCCCATGTCATCCCCGCGCAGGCGGGGATCCATAACCACGACGTTCAAAAGGAAAGCACTGCAACCGACGCGCTCGTTTCCGCACCGTCAGCGGATATGGATTTCCACGCCTGCAGCGTGGCCCTTCTGGTCCGCCTGCGCGGGACTGACATCGTCGAGGTTTCTGCGCCTCATCGATTGAGCACCAGAGACAAATCCTCCCACTCTGGATTCATCTCCTCGATCAGCCGGATCTTCCAATCCCGCCGCCACTTCTTGAGCGCCTTCTCCCGCGCAATCGCTTCATCGATGCGCTCATAGCTTTCATACCAGACAAGCCGCGTCACATCGTATTGCGCCGTGAAGCCGGGCACAGCCTTCGCCTGATGCTCGCTCATACGACGCAGTAGATCGTTGGTGACGCCGATATAGAGCGTGCCATGGCGGCGACTGGCGAGCATGTAGACGTGATAGGTCATGTGCAGAGAGTGCAGACGGTCTTCTGCGAGCGCAAGCGGGTCGATTTCTGCTCTTGCTCTGCATCAACGGCACAAGCTCGGTGGCGACTGCAAGACGCCTCCCTGTCATTCCCGCGAAGGCGGGAATCCAGAGACACAATCAACGCAGGATAATGCAGGCGGGCACCGTTCTGCCCTTACCACAACCGTCGCGGATATGGATCCCCGCCTGCGCGGGGATGACAGCGGTGAGCGTCCTGCGCAATCGTTTTTCAATGTGCGTCTAGCCTTCATACCAAACAAGCCGCATCACATTGTATTGCGCTGTCGAACCGGGAACGGTCTTGGACCGATGCTCGCCCACACGAGGCGACAGATCGTCGGTGACACCGATGTAGAGCGTGCCATAGCATCATTTGGCCCAGGTCCGCTGTGTGCCATTTCCAGACGTTCCCTGTTCGCAGTCCTGATCCATGATAGAGCTGGCGAGAGCATGATGTGGCAAGCCGGAGTCCTCCGGCCTGCCCATAGACCTCAGCGTAGTGCCGCCGATAGCGCTTCGCGAAGCGACTTCGGGGCGCGGCCTGCAAGGCGTTCAACATCGCCCGTCACAATGTCGAAGGCTCCAGCCGCAAAGTCGTTCTGGATGCTCACCCAACTGTTGATGACGTTCTCAGGCAATCCGGCCTTTGCCATACCGGCCCGCAGCGCCTCAGCCGGAACTGTAACAAAGCCGACCTGCTTGCCGGTGATCTCGGAGATCAGCGCAGCCCGTTCCGCACCCGAGTAAGCCTTGTCACCGGTGGCGTTGTAGATCGCTCCTGCGTGGCCCTCACCGACCAGGATGCCCGCAGCCGCAGCGGCGACATCATCGCGGGCCACGAACGCCACGCGGTTCTCGGCAATTCCGGTGAGCCCGCCCTGTCCCACCGCAGAGGCCACCTCCATAGCAAGCGCCTCGACATAGTAGTTCATGCGCAGGATGGTCCAGCGCGGGGCGTTCTTGATCAGGTATTGCTCGCCCGCCCAGTAGGAGGCTCCGATGTTCGGCTCCTCCTGTTCGCGGGTTCCGGCAGCGGACATGAAGACGATGTGCTTCACGCCAGCCTGGATCGCCGCCTTGATGGCCACGACATTCTGCTCGCCCCGCTTGCCGGGACGCTGATCGGAAGTCGGGATCAGCAACAGGCGTTCGAGGCCAGCATAAGCCTGGGCCAGGGTCTCGGGCCGGTCGTAATCGCCCAGTCGCCCTTCAAAGCCTGGACCAGCCTTTTCGGGCGTGCGCGAAATGGCAACGATGGTGTGCCCTTGGGCTCTTGCTGCCAGTTCACGAAGCACACCTTGGCCGAGCTTGCCGCTGGCGCCGCTGACACCGATCTTCATTGGTTTCTCCATCAAATCTGTAGGGAACATTTTGTTCGTAGCGATATGATGGTAAGCGTCGAACCCGCGCAAGAACGCATGATTTTGTGCATCACGAACACGGATGTTCGTAACAGGATGAGGCTTGGAATGACGAAGGCGCGGTTGAAACCCGTCGAGTTCGATGATGCCACCGAGGGTGTGGCCAACTGCAAGGCGTTGGGGCGCATCTTCGACAGGATCGCCGACAAGTGGACGATCATGGTTGTGGGTGTGCTGTCCCATGGCCCCATGCGGTTCAATGCTCTGCAACGTTCCATTCCGGGCATCTCGCATCGTATGCTGACGCTGACGCTACGTGGCTTGGAGCGGGATGGCCTTGTGAAGCGCACAGCCTTCGCCACGATCCCGCCTCGGGTTGATTACGAGCTCACGGAAGCAGGACACTCGCTCACTGAGCCATTGAAAACCTTGGCCGCGTGGGCGCGATCACATCAGGATGAGATTGAGGCTGCACAACGGCATTTCGATGCGCGTGGGGACGAAGCAGATGCGTAAGAGCTTTGTCGAACCTCCGGCAAGTCCCTTTTGCGAGAAACGCCTAAGGTCCGTAATGGGTCAAAAGCAGAAACAAAAATAGGGACAGGAACCTGAAGCCTAATAATATTATCATGAGAATGTATGTTCACTCTTTGTTCTTGACAATCCTCCTAACCTCGGCTATAACCTGACCTGTCCCGACCTGACGAGGGGCGCGCTCGCGAGGCGTCGCATGTGTGGGGTTGGGCACGGTCCTGCGGCAGGCCTCGCAAGCCTGCCTGTGGGAGGCCGCCCGCTGAAAGACGCGGTGTCCGCCTAAAAGAACCGTGCGCGAGATGCAGTCCTGCTCTCCACACCAACATATGATCGAGCCGGGCTGCATGTCGCGCCACCCTCGATTGGCTTTCCAGGCTTCGGGCTTTTCAGCCCGGAGCCCGCAGGCCCATGCCGATTTTCCAGAACAACTCATTGCACACGAACATTCGACGGAGCTTTTCATGAGCCGTGCCGCTCCTCCTCTCTTCCCGTTTCCCGATTGCAACGACACCCTGCGCCGTCTCGCCGACGTGCTGCAGATCCCCCTCACCTGCCGCAAGAAAAGCTGCCGGCGCGAGGGCCAGTGCCAGGGCGGCTATGGACCGCCCTGCTATTTCGAAAACCACGAGGACTTCGTGGCAGGCGTGCGCGGGCAGATGGAGGAATACCGGGATTACTGGAACCGGCAGCGGAAGACCGTGACGGCGACGCTGCGGCCTTGAGGACAACAGGCCCCTGCGGAAGCGCATGAGCGAGCGGCCCCGATCCGACGTTCAGGGTTCTTCGGCGAAGCGGATCCGCTTCGCCGCCACCCCATGCCGCGCAGCCGCAACAAGAGCCGGCGCCCCGCAAGGGCCAGCCGTTCTAGGCCATGTGGTCGAGTTGAAGGCTCAATGCCCGGGCGTGTTTATTGATGGGGCCGTCCGGCCCCGTCACCCGTCGAGCATTCCGCCATGAGCATCTCCCTCTTCGAGGCCGCGCAATCCTCCACACCGAAGGGTGCCCGGTACGCCAGGCTCGTGATCCTGACGCTCGTCGCGCTGCTGCTTGTGAAGACGGTCTGGTTTTCCAACCTGCTGCAGGGCGAAAGCCCGCGCCAGCTGATGGATTTCGATGCGTTCTACATCGTGGCGCAGATGATCCGGCGCGGCGAGCTCGTGCATGCCTATCACTTCGCCACGATGTTCGAGGCCCAGAAGGCGATGAGCGGCACGCAATCCTTCATGCCCTGGACCTATCCGCCGCCCTTCGATCTCGTGATCGCTCCCCTCGCCCTCCTGCCCCTGGGGCTGGCCTATGGCCTGTTCACGGGCGGCACCTTCGCGGCTTATCTCGCCATCCTGAAGCGGATCTCGGGGGAGCATTTCCCCGTAGCCCTGATCGTGCTCCTGCCCACCCTGGCGGTGACGATCAGCTGCGGCCAGAACGGCTTTCTGACCGGAACGCTGATCGGTCTGACCTGCCTCGGCTTTCAGCGCCGCTCCGCGTGGGCTGGCATCCCCCTCGGCCTCATGATCATCAAGCCGCATCTCGCCGTCGCCTTTGCGGTCTACACCCTGGCAACCCGCCGCTGGGCGGCGGCCGGCCTTGCCGCCGCGACCGCCCTGGCGGCATCGGCCCTGGCCACCCTCCTGCTCGGGCCGGAGGTCTGGGCCGCCTTCCTGCGGGGAGCGAAGGAGGCGCGGGTCTTCCTCGAACACGGCATGTATCCCCTGTTCCGGATGGTCTCTCCCTATGCGGCCCTGCACACCTTCGGCGCGCCGGCAGGGATGGCCATGGCCGCACAGGTCCTCGTCGCCGGGCTGGCGCTCGGCGCGGTGGGCCTGTCGGTTCATCGCGGCCTGCCTCTCCGGCAATCCCTGGGGCTTACGGCCCTCGCGTCGCTGCTGATCAGCCCCTATGCCTATGATTACGACCTGCCGGTCCTCGGCATCGGCCTCGCCCTGCTCCTGCCCGACCTGATCCGGTGGGGCCGCGAATCTGAGCGTGCGGCCCTCTACGGGCTTGCTCTCTTCGCCGGCGGCTTCGGCATGGCCCAGTCGGTCCGGCTTCTGGCCGAGTTCGGCCCCAAGGCGGCGGAGTTCGACCCGGGCGACGCGCCTCTTTCCGTCGCGGGTCTCGCGCTCCCCGCTCTCATGGCGCTCGCCTGGCGCATTCTCCGCCGCGCCCGAGAAAGCCGCTCTGCCTTCGCCCCTGTGGCGCAGGAGGCAGGAATGTCGGGCGCCAGGGCCTAGATGGGATCGGCCGGTTCCGCGGCGGGCCTAGTCCCGCGTCCACTCGGTTGCCAGAACGATATGGGTGGTGGCGGTCGCCACCCCTTTCACGGTCGCGACCGTATCGCGGATCCGGTTGAGGGTCGCATTGGAATCGCAGGCCACCGTCACCATCAGGTCGATCGATCCCGTCAGCGAGTGGCACGCGACGATTTCCGGAATGCCGGACAGATGGGGCACCACCTGCTTGCAGCGAAAGCCCGGCTCGAAGGTGACGGTGATCATCGCCCGCACGGAGGATTCGTTCTCCGAGGCCAGCTCCACCGTATAGCCCCGGATGACGCCCTCGCGCTCAAGGCGGCGCATCCGCTCCTGGGTGGCGCTGCGGGACAGGCCGACCATGCGGGCCAAGCCGACGAGGCTCTCCCGGGCATTCTTCCGCAGCGCGGCAATGAGGATCTTGTCCTTGTCGTCCAGCATGGCGCCCATTCTGCCGCAGCAAAGCTCCCGAACCGGCATTTAGCCGGTCAAGCCGTCGTCTTGTCGAGTGAAACCGGCCGAACCCCTGTGAAGAATAGGCATCGTCTCACAAGGAGCTTACCGATGTTTCTCGACCTCGCCCATGCCGTTCTTCTGCCCATCGACATGCAGAAGGCCTTCGACACCCCATCCTGGCCGCGCCGCTGGAACGGGGGCCTCGACACCAACGGGCTCCTGCTCCTCGAAGCCTGGCGGAAGGCGGGGCTCCCGCTCGTCCACGTCCGGCACGATTCGGTGCATCTGGATTCCACCCTGCGCCTGGGCCATCCGGGGAATGCCTTCCGGGACGGCTTCGGCCCGAAGGGGGATGAGCCACTCGTCACCAAGAGCGTCAACTCGGCCTTCATCGGCACCGACCTGGACCTGCGCCTGCGCCGGCTCGCGGTGGACACCATCGTGGTCTTCGGAATCTCCACCGACATGTGCGTCTCCACCACCGTGCGGATGGGCGCCAACATGGGCTACAGGATGGTCCTGGTGGAGGATGCCTGCGACTGCTTCGACCTGCCCGACGGCAAAGGCGGCACCATCCCGGCGGAAACCGTCCATGCCAGCCACGTGGCGACCCTGGGCTTCGAATTCGCCAAGGTCGTCACGACGCGGGAGCTCGTCCAGGCGCTCACGGGCTCCGAGACGGTCGCGGCGTGAGGCCTCCCCTCGTCATCCCCGGACCTGTTCCGGGGATCCACGCCGTTCGCGGGAAAGCGTGGATGGCCGGGACGAGCCCGGCCATGACGGGGCGATGCCGATCGGCTCACCCCTTCGGCAGCATGTCCTTCACGAGGCCGCTGGCCTTGGCGAAATCCATGCGGCCGGCATACTTGGCGCGAAGCGCGCCCACGACCTTGCCCATGTCCTTCATGGAGGCGGCCCCGGTCTCGGCGATGGCGGCTTCGATGGCGGCCTTGGTCTCGGCCTCGTCCATCTGCTTGGGCAGGTAGGAGGAGATCACCTCGACCTCGTTCTTCTCCTGCTGAGCCAGTTCCTGGCGCCCGCCCTGCTCGTACATGGCGATCGATTCCTGGCGCTGCTTCACCATTTTCTGAAGGAGGGCGAGGATTTCCTCGTCGGAGAGCGGCTCCTTGCCGTTGCCGCGGGCCTCGATGTCCTTGTCCTTCAGGGCAGCCTGGATCAGGCGGATCGCGCCAAGCCTGCCCTTGTCGCCGGCCTTCATGGCCTCCTTCATATCGGCGGTGAAGCGGTCTCGCAGCATGCGGATCTCCTTTAAATTTAAGGTGCTTGAAGCGTTGACGGAACGCGAGCGGCCCCTTAAGTCACGAGGACAGTTCACGGGCGGCCCGGTATGGGCCTGTTCAAGCACGGCCTGTTGGCCTCGGACTTAAAGAGATCATGACGATGCTGCAAGACAAAGACACAGCGGGTGGCTGGGAAGAGCCGCGCGCGACGGCCGTTCTCGTGCTCCAGGACGGTACAGTCCTGGAGGGCTTCGGCATCGGTGCCGAGGGCGAGGCCACCGGCGAGGTCTGCTTCAACACGGCCATGACGGGCTATCAGGAGATCCTGACCGACCCGTCCTATGCCGGGCAGATCATCACCTTCACCTTCCCGCATATCGGCAACGTGGGCACGAACGACGAGGATATCGAGAGCGTGAACGCCGCCTCGTCCTCCGGAGTGCGGGGCGTTGTGCTCGCGGCCGCCATCACGGAACCGTCCAACTGGCGAGCCTCCCGCGACCTGGACGCCTGGCTCCGGGCCCGTCAGATCGTCGGCATCACCGGCATCGACACCCGGGCCCTCACGGCGCTGATCCGCGACAAGGGCATGCCGAACGCCGTCATCGCCCACGACCCCAAGGGTGAGTTCGACATTCCTGCCCTCAAGGCCAAGGCGGCCTCGCTTCCCTCCATGGACGGCCTGGATCTCGTGCCGCTCGTCACCAGCACCCAGCGTTTCGACTGGGTCGAGACCACATGGAACCGGGGCGAAGGCTATGGCCATCAGGACGGCGAGCCGAAGCACCACGTGGTCGCCATCGATTATGGGGTGAAGCGCAACATTCTGCGCCTCCTGGCCCGCGCCGGCTGCAAGGTTACCGTCGTACCGGCTACCGCCACCGCCGATGAGGTCCTGGCTCTCAAGCCCGACGGCGTATTCCTCTCCAACGGCCCTGGCGATCCGGCGGCGACCGGCGAATATGCCGTGCCGGTGATCCGGAAGGTGCTGGAAGAGAAGATCCCGACCTTCGGCATCTGCCTCGGCCACCAGATGCTGAGCCTGGCCGTCGGCGCCAAGACCAAGAAGATGCACCAGGGCCACCACGGTGCGAACCATCCGGTGAAAGACAAGACCACCGGCAAGGTGGAGATCACCTCCATGAACCACGGCTTCGCCGTGGATCCGGCCACGCTGCCGCAGAACGCGGTGGAGACTCACGTCTCCCTGTTCGACGGCTCCAATTGCGGCATCGCGCTGACCGACCGTCCAGCCTTCTCGGTGCAGTACCACCCGGAAGCCTCGCCCGGACCGCAGGACAGCCACTATCTCTTCGACCGCTTCGTGAAGCTGATGGACGAGGGAAAGGCGAAGCAGTAACCGCCAAACCGTTCAGACGCATTCTGCTCCTGCGCCGTCGCTCACGCCGAGCGGCGGCGCATCGCTTTTGAGCCTCGCGATATTTAGGTGACATGCGCTTTTGTGCACGAGGGGCCAGGCGCGACAAACGCGAGTGTTGCCTCCTTCCGCAAAATCACGTTAACCAGGGGTTAACCATAAAAATCAATGATTCTGGGCTATATTTTTGGGGGTTTCTCCGATGGATTTCGATCACGAATCCGGCGAATTCAGCCGCTTGCACAACCTTTTTACCTTCCACCTCGGCATTGCCGTCACGCTCTCGTGGCTGACCTCGCTCTATGCCGCTTTCTACGCGCCTTGGGTCCGAAACATCCGTCCGCTTCTCGATCCGACCAATATCGGAACAGTTGAGAGCACGTGGTCCTATCTCTTCATCTTCCCCGTCGTGCTCACCACAGCGTGGCTGATCTCGATCTTCGGGCAGAACATTTTTGCCAAGTTCCGCCTCCTGAGAAACCAGGCCGTGGAATTCGGCATTGCGGCGGCGGTGGCTTTCGCCATGTTCTATCTCTCCATCGACCGCGCGGTTGCGGCGATGCTGCTGGGAATGTGAGCCGAACCTCACGCTCCAGCTCGATCTTTCACTTGAGCCATGCGTTCCCTCTCCACTTCGGAAAGGGAGACACGCATGGCTCAAGCAAAAGGTTACGGTGATCCGCGAGGCTACAACGCACCCCTCGGCACTGAGACTTATGTCTTCCAGAGCAACGGCATCGTGCCGAACAATCCTCTGCCGCTCATCGTACGCCGCGGTGCCGTTTCTCCCGCGCAGGATGACCCGCCCAGGGCCTTCAAGACGACATTCGCTAAGAACGGCTGGACCAACGTGTGGCTGGACACAATCCACGACTATCACCACTACCATCCAAACACTCATGAGGTGCTTGGCGTCGTCTCAGGTAGTGCCTCCGTACGCTTCGGGGGTGAAGATGGCGAACTCGTCGCCGTCTCCGCGGGCGATGTCGTGATCATTCCGGCGGGCGTGGCGCATGCCTTGATCAACGCAAGCGATGACTTCGCTGTTGTCGGAGCCTATCCGGACGGTCACGACTATGACACTGTTCGCGACGATCCCGGAGCTCTCGCCTCCTCTCGGCAGCGGATCCCCCAGGTTCCCCTGCCGAACGCGGATCCGGTGGATGGGGTGGACGGGCCACTAATGAAGTTGTGGCCCCCGACGTGATGACGAAGGCTTAAGCTTGGGCTAGAACTTGGCCCATGATGAACTGGCGCGATTACTGGAACCAAGACACGCCGATCTATTCGGGCGAGCGGCACAAGCTCCTGCACTACAAGCTCGTGGCGGGCGACATCATCGGGCACATCCCGTCACGTCACGCGATCGTGCTTGATTACGGCTGCGGCGAGGCGCTCTTTGCCGATCAGGTCGCAGCCAAGTGCGCGAAGCTCTACTTGAGCGATGCCGCTCCTCTGGTGCGCGAGCGATTGCAGGCGAAGTTCGGGACGAATGAGCGCATCGCCGTGCTGGCTCCCGATCAGGTGGGGCGCATCGCCGATGCCTCGCTCGACCTCATCGTGGTGAATTCGCTCCTGCAATATCTCTCGCTCGATGAATTGCGCGGATTGCTGAAGCTCTGGCGCGCGAAGCTGAAGACCGGCGGCAAGCTCGTCATCGCCGACGTGATCCCGCCGGATGTGAGCCCGCTCATGGATGCCAGGGCCTTGCTGTCCTTTGCCTGGCACGGAGGTTTTCTCAGGTCGGCCCTCGTGGGTCTCGTCCGCACGGCTTTCTCGGAATACCGCAAGATCCGCGAGGAAATCGGCCTCTCTCAATACGCCGAGGACGAGGTGATCGACATCCTCCAGGATGCCGGCTTCACGCCTGAACGGCCCCCGCGCAATTTCGGTCATAACCAAGCGCGCATGACCTTCATCGGGCGTGTGGCCTAAGCGCTGACGAGGGAGCGCTTCTCGCTCGCAACCGACCAGGCTAGCACGGCAAGGCCCGCGATGGCCAGAACGGCGCCGACCCATCCAGTCGCCTCGAAGCCGTAGCCCGCCGAAATCGCAAGTCCACCGAGCCAGGCGCCGAGTGCATTCGCGATATTGAAGGCGGAATGATTGGAGGCGGCGGCGAGCGTCTGCGCATCGGCGGCCACATCCATCAACCGCGTCTGAAGCGCAGGACCGAGCGCGACGCTACAGCCGACGAGAAAGACGAGAAGCGACAGCAAATAGGGGTTCGAGGCGTTGAGCCAGAGCAAGGTCATCACTACCGCGCTGCCGCCCAAGGTGCCGGCGATGGTGCCGATCAGATTCTTGTCCGCGAACCATGCCCCGACAAGATTGCCAACGATCATGCCGGAACCGAACAGGGCCATCATCAGCGGCACGGCGTTCTCCGGCATTCCGGCGACCTGGGTTGCCGTCGATGCAATGTAGGAGAACACGGAGAACAGGCCGCCGAAGCCGACCGCGCCGATGGCGAGCGTGAACCAGACCTGCTTGCGCTTGAAGGCGCCGAGCTCCCGCATGGGACTCGCACCCTCCTCCACCTTGTCCTTCGGCAGAAACAGCCAGATGAGCGCGACCGTCAGCGCGCCCATGACGCCGACGGAGGCGAACAGGATGCGCCAGTTCAGGATCTGGCCGAAGAACGTCATGATGGGCGTGCCGACCAGGGTTGCCACCGTGAGCCCCATCATCACGCGGGCGACGGCCTGCGTGCGCTTGCTGGGCTCGACAAGGGAGGCCGCCACCAGCGCAGCAACACCGAAATAGGCGCCATGTGGCAGGCCGGTGAGGAAGCGCAGAAGCACGAAGGATTCGAAGGTTGGCGCAATCGCGCTCACTGCATTGCCAAGGGCGAAAATGGCCATGAGCATGAGGAGCAGCGTCTGGCGCGGAAGTTTCGCCGCGAGAACGGCAATGATGGGCGCGCCGACGACTACGCCGAGAGCATAGGCGCTGATCGCATAGCCCGCCTGAGGTGTCGTGACGGCGAACTCCTGCGCGAGGTTGGGCAGGAGGCCCATGATCGCGAACTCGCCCGTACCGATGCCGAAGCTGCCGACCGCCAGCGCCAGTTCGATGAGTGCCACGGCGAGACGTGACCTAGGAGCTCCTTGCTCGATGCCTGCCGCAGCCGGGTGGGTTTCCTCTGCAATCGCCAGATCGGACATAGAGAACCTTAAAAATCGGGAGAATTGGAAACCGACTTATTGCATCGCAAAAAGATTCCTGCGACCCGCAGGAACGCAGCCCTGGCTTGCAGCAAAGGTCTGGAACGTATTCCAGGCCAGCGCAAAGCGCCGCTTCTTTAGGCAAATGTCCAGATCTTGTGCGCCATGAAGCTCCACAGCATCACCACGCCCGTGGTGATGACCTGGGCGGGCAGGTACGGCCCGCCGAGCCAGACGGTCAGGGCGTGCATGAGGAACCAGGTCAGCAGAAAGCCCACGAAGGCGACCAGGGCGAATCGCCACGTCGCCTCTCGGTGAGGCCTGCTGCTCCGGTAGGTATGCCTTCGATTAAGCCCATAGGAGACAAGCCCGCCCGCCACATAGCCCGCAAGCGTGGCCGGAACGGGATGCATCCCTCCTCTCTCCACGAGAAGGATGAGCAGGCCGTAATGCGCCACGGCGGCGGCTAGGCCGACGCCGAAGAAAGCGGCGAACTGGCGAGCCAGGCGAGGGAGGGGAGAAAGCGCGGTCACACCTTCCCGTTAGCCTCTTCTGCCGGTCCCGTCACGCCGCCTCTCTGAAGGCGGCCGGAAATCTTGCGGACGATCCTGCGCGGCAGGAGCTTGGCTCCCAAAGTTCCGATCCTGTTGGCACCTCCCGGGACGACAATGGCCTTGCCCGCCTCATAGCCCTCGACGCCGATCCGCGCCACTTCAGCAGCCGACATGATGCTAGGCCTGATGGCGCGGGAATACTCGACATCGGCCGTTGCGGAGAACTCGCTTTCGGTCGATCCGGGGCAGAGGGCCGTCACCGTCACGCCCCGGGACTTCACCTCCTCATGGAGCGCTTCGGACAGGGAGAGCACGAAAGCCTTGGTAGCGTAATAGGTGGCCATATAGGGGCCGGGCTGGAAGGCTGCCGTCGAGGCCACGTTCAGGATACCGCCCTCTCCCCGCTCCAGCATGGCCGGCAAGATCAGGCGGGACAGGGACGTGAGGGCCCTCACGTTGAGGTCGATCATGGCGAGCTGGCGCTCGAAAGGCAGCGTTGCGAAACTGCCTCTCAGGCCGAAACCGGCATTGTTCACGAGCGTATGGACTTGGATGCCCCTGTCCCGGAGCATCTCGACGAGGTCCTGGGGCGCCTCCCTATCCTCCAAGTCGAGGGCCATGGTCTCCACTCCGACCTTATGATTGGCTCGGATCTCCTCCGCCAGAGCTTCCAGACGCTCATGCCGGCGAGCGGTGAGACAGAGAGAATAGCCTTTTGCGGCGAAAACCCGTGCCAATTCCGCTCCGATTCCACTCGATGCACCCGTAATCACGGCCCAGCGCGGCTCTTCGGCCATCACCATTCCTCCTTCAGCCTTCAGCCCGGCGATCATGCCGCATGGGGCGACCTGCCGCCAAATCGTGGGTAAGCATCGGACACAAAAAGCAGATTTGCATTTTGGGAGCCGTTCGGCGCTTCTTTCTTGCACAAATGCATCGTGGGACGCGGACTCGGCGGGCTGCATGGGCGAAAACCGAACCAACTTTTCCCGCCTGATGCGCTAAGGCCTTTGAATTTGCGGCATGTCCGTGTAAGAGCCTCTCTCAACCTTCAATCTGACACATCCCGGCTGCGCGAGAAGCGCCGCATTGAGCGGCCGCGCGGCTGGACACGCCTGGGTGGGCCTATGCCGAAGCGGACAGACATCTCCTCCATTCTCATCATCGGCGCGGGACCGATCATCATCGGTCAGGCCTGTGAGTTCGATTATTCGGGCACGCAGGCCGTCAAGGCTCTGAAGGAGGAGGGCTACCGAGTCATCCTGGTGAACTCGAACCCTGCGACGATCATGACCGATCCCGATCTCGCGGATGCCACCTACGTGGAACCGATCACCCCCGAGATCGTCGCCAAGATCATCGAGAAGGAGCGGCCAGACGCCATCCTGCCCACCATGGGCGGTCAGACGGCTCTGAACTGCGCCCTGTCGCTCAAGAAGATGGGCGTGCTGGACAAGTTCAATGTCGAGATGATCGGCGCCACCGCCGAGGCCATCGACAAGGCGGAGGACCGCCAGCTCTTCCGTGAGGCCATGACCAAGATCGGCCTCGATACGCCGAAATCCCGCCTCGCCAACGCCTCGGCGCTCAAGAAGGCCGACAAGGAAGCCTATCTCGCCGAACTCGCGCGCCTCGAAGCGCTCGACATCCA
The DNA here is from genome assembly GCA_035645515.1 of Microvirga sp. Taxonomy (GTDB): domain Bacteria; phylum Pseudomonadota; class Alphaproteobacteria; order Rhizobiales; family Beijerinckiaceae; genus Microvirga. The sequence goes on along the minus strand of DASQML010000065.1, from coordinate 89,442 downwards.
TCCCGGCGACAAGAAGCGCATGATCGCAGCCTACAAGCTGAAGTGGGACGCCGGCGAGAACGACCGCCGCAAGCGCTACCAGGAGCATGCCATGGGCGAGGCTCTGCTGGCGCTCGCCGAGGTGGGCCTGCCCGCCATCATCCGGCCGTCCTTCACCATGGGCGGCACCGGCGGCGGCATCGCCTACAACCGCGAGGAATTCCTCGACATCGTCGAGCGCGGCCTCGACGCCTCCCCCACCAACGAGGTGCTGATCGAGGAGAGCGTGCTCGGCTGGAAGGAGTACGAGATGGAGGTCGTCCGCGACAAGGCGGACAACTGCATCATCGTCTGCTCCATCGAGAACTTTGATCCCATGGGCGTGCACACCGGCGACTCGATCACCGTCGCGCCGGCGCTGACGCTCACCGACAAGGAATATCAGATCATGCGCGACGCCTCGCTGGCGGTTCTGCGCGAGATCGGCGTCGAAACCGGCGGCTCGAACGTGCAGTTCGCGATCAATCCCGAGAACGGGCGCATGATCGTGATCGAGATGAACCCGCGCGTGTCGCGCTCGTCCGCGCTGGCCTCGAAGGCCACGGGATTCCCCATCGCGAGGGTCGCGGCGAAGCTCGCCGTCGGCTATACCCTCGACGAGATCGCCAACGACATCACCGGCGGCGCGACACCCGCCTCCTTCGAGCCCACCATCGATTACGTGGTCACGAAGATCCCGCGCTTCGCCTTCGAGAAATTCCCCGGCGCCGAGCCGACCCTCACCACGGCCATGAAATCCGTGGGCGAGGCCATGGCCATCGGCCGCTCCTTCCCGGAATCCCTGCAGAAGGCTCTGCGCTCCCTGGAAACCGGCCTCACCGGCCTCGACGAGATCGAGATCGAAGGTCTCGGCAAGGGTGACGACAAGAACGCGATCAAGGCTGCCATCGGCACGCCGACTCCGGACCGCATCCTGAAAGTGGCGCAGGCCCTGCGCCTCGGCGTCAGCCACGACGAAGTCTATAACAGCTGCAAGATCGACCGCTGGTTCCTGGAACAGCTCCAGGACATCGTCGACATGGAAGCGAAGGTGAAGGCCCACGGCCTGCCGAAGACCCCTGGCGCCTTCCGTCAGCTCAAGGCGCTGGGCTTCTCCGATGCGCGCCTTGCGGTGCTCGCCGGCAAGACCGAGGCCGAAGTGCGCGAGGCGCGCCGTGCGCTCGGCGTGCGCCCGGTCTTCAAGCGCATCGACACCTGCGCGGCGGAATTCGCCTCCCCCACCGCCTACATGTATTCGACCTACACGGCTCCGTTCGCAGGCCAGCCCGCGGACGAGGCCAATCCGTCGGATGCCAGGAAGGTCATCATTCTCGGCGGCGGCCCGAACCGCATCGGCCAGGGCATCGAGTTCGACTATTGCTGCTGCCATGCCTGCTTCGCGCTCAAGGATGCGGGCTACGAAACCATCATGATCAACTGCAACCCGGAGACGGTCTCGACCGACTACGACACCTCCGACCGGCTTTATTTCGAGCCGCTGACGCAGGAAGACGTACTGGAGATCATCGAGACCGAGCGTTCCAAGGGCACGCTGCACGGCGTCATCGTGCAGTTCGGTGGCCAGACGCCGCTCAAGCTCGCCCATGCCCTGGAAGAGGCGGATGTGCAGATTCTCGGCACTTCCCCGGATGCCATCGACCTCGCGGAGGATCGCGACCGCTTCAAGCGCCTTCTCGACAAGCTGCATCTGAAGCAGCCGAAGAACGGGATCGCCTATTCCGTGGAACAGGCCCGCCTCATCGCCGCCGATCTCGGCCTGCCCTTCGTGGTGCGCCCAAGCTACGTGCTCGGCGGCCGCGCCATGGCGATCATCCGCGACGAAACCCAGTTCGAGGATTACCTGCTCGGCACCCTGCCGAGCCTGATCCCGTCCGACATCAAGGCCCGCTACCCCAACGATAAGACCGGCCAGATCAACACGGTTCTCGGCAAGAACCCGCTCCTCTTCGACCGCTATCTTTCGGATGCCATCGAGGTGGACGTGGACTGCCTCTGCGACGGCAAGGACGTGTTCATCGCGGGCATCATGGAGCACATCGAAGAAGCGGGCATCCACTCGGGAGACTCGGCCTGCTCTCTGCCGCCCCGTTCGCTGCCGCAGGAGACCATCGCCGAACTGGAGCGCCAGACGAAGGCGCTGGCCCTTGCCCTCGACGTCGGCGGCCTGATGAACGTTCAATACGCCATCAAGGACGGTGTGATCTACGTGCTGGAGGTGAACCCCCGCGCTTCGCGCACGGTGCCGTTCGTGGCCAAGGTCATCGGCGAGCCCATCGCCAAGATCGCCGCCCGGGTGATGGCGGGCGAAACCCTGGCCAAGTTCGCTCTCACCCCCAAGGAGCTGCCGCATATCGGCGTGAAGGAGGCTGTGTTCCCCTTCGCCCGCTTCCCGGGCGTGGACGTGCTGCTTGGACCGGAAATGCGCTCCACGGGCGAGGTCATCGGCCTCGACCGGGGCTTCGGCGTGGCCTTCGCCAAGAGCCAGCTCGGCGCCGGCAGCCAGGTTCCCAAGACCGGCACCCTCTTCGTCTCCGTCCGCGACTCGGACAAGCCGCGCATCCTGCCGGCGGTCCGCATGCTGGAAGAGCTCGGCTTCCAGGTCGTCGCGACGGCAGGCACCCAGAGATACCTGGAGGAGCAGGGCGTGAGGGCCAAGCGCATCAACAAGGTGCTGGAAGGCCGCCCCCATGTGGTGGACGCCATGAAGAACGGTGACATCCAGCTGGTCTTCAACACCACCGAGGGCGCGGGCGCTCTGTCAGATTCTCGCAGCCTTCGGCAGGCTGCCCTCTTGCATAAGATACCTTACTACACCACTCTTGCAGGAGCGATCGCTGCAGCCGAAGGCATCAAGGCCTATCTCGGCGGCGATCTCGAGGTCAGGGCGCTTCAGGACTATTTCGCCTGAGGCATTCCTGCCTGCACAATGGAACTGCGAAGCTTCAGTGGAGTTTTCGTTGACATGCGAGGGCGCTGGGAACAGCGGCCTCGTACCTCTTTTTGAACGAGACAAACGATGGACAAGGTCCCTCTGACGATCAAGGGTTTTGCGGCGCTGGAGGAAGAACTCAAGCACCGCCAACAGGTTGAGCGCCCCCGGATCATCCAGGCGATTGCCGAAGCCCGCGCGCTCGGCGACTTGTCGGAAAATGCCGAATACCACGCCGCCAAGGAAGCGCAGTCCCTCAACGAGGGGCGAATTCTGGAGCTGGAAAGCCTGATTTCCCGTGCGGAAGTCATCGATATCACCAAACTTTCGGGCGACCGGATCAAGTTCGGCGCGACCGTGAAGCTGGTGGACGAGGACACCGAGGAAGAGAAGACCTATCAGATCGTAGGCGAGCCCGAAGCCGATGTGCGCTCCGGCCGCGTCTCTGTCTCTTCCCCCATCGCCCGCGCCCTGATGGGCAAGACCATCGGCGATACGGTAGAGGTGTCGACCCCCGGCGGCGGCAAATCCTACGAAGTCGTGGGTGTTCAGTTCAGCGCCTGATAAGATGGCAGGGGGCATCAGATGAGAGATCAGATCATGCTCCCTTCCTCCCGACGCTCCTTCCTGATGGGTCTCGCCTGCGCCGGCCTGGCCGGTGCGGGATGCCTGCCGACTGCCCCGGCTCAGGCCCAGGGCTTTCCGCCAGGTTTTTCCTCTTTTTCGGTTGATGTCAGTCCGCTGAAGGCCAAGGGCCTCGGCCCCTTTGCGGATCTCGTGGGTCAGGCGGCTCTCGATGAGTTGCGCCGCTCCTTCGCCGATCGGGTCGATCCGCGCGGCCCGCGGTTTGTCCTGGTGGTGACAGGGATCTTCCTGACACCCTTTCCCGATGGCGGCGGCGGCCGCTGGCGGCGGGGAGGCGGAGGCGGTGGAAGCGATGGCATGGACGGCGAAGCCCTCGCCATAGGCCCGAGAGGGCAGATCCTTGCCCGGCATGCGCAGCATGCAGCGCGGGACCCGGATACCAGCAGCCTGAACCCGAACGAGCAGGGCCGCGCCGTCGCCATGGCCCAACACTATGTCTGGTGGCTGAGGCGCAGGCTCTGACCGGAAATCCCGGCTTTACTCCGCAACTTCCGCCACGTCGTCGATCGGCACCAGCGGCTCGTCCTTGACGAGGTCGAGGGTCAGTGCGGTGCGGACGTTGCGGACGTTGGGCAGGGACGTGAGTTCGGAGACGAGGCCCTGGAAGGAGGAGAGGTTCGGGGCGACGCACTTCATTATGAAATCGATGTCGCCCGACAGGGTCCAGCACTCGCGGACCATGGGCCAATCCTTCACCCGCTGCTCGAATTCCTGCAGTTCCTTCTTGCCCTGGATATCGAGCTGCACCATGGCGAAGCACACGATCTCGAAGCCTAAGCCCTTCGGATCGAGAATAGCCCTATAGGCCTTGATGATGCCGGCGCTTTCCAGCGCGCGCACGCGGCGCAGGCACGGCGGGGCAGACAGGCCGACACGGCGGGCCAGCTCCACGTTGGTGATGCTGCCGTCGGCTTGCAGTTCCTTCAGAATGGCCCAATCGATGGAATCGAGGCGTCCGCGCACAGTCACTCCAATAGAGCGCATGACCGGCTCCTGTCAGCCCGGGTCATGGAAAACTCACGTCAAAAAACTCGTCTTGGCTGAGTAGACCGTGTAAAGGGTCTGCACAAGCCGGACAGGCGATTAAGTCGCAACGAACCGGATGAACTCCACAGGCTCATTGATCAAATGTTGCGTGACAACACCGGCCTTATCACCTGGGTTCTAACCGATGGCAAGGCCGGCGACGAACTTCAGGCCTTGAGCGTGGCCGAGGCCCTGGGTGTTCAGCCGGAGATCCGCAGAGTCGCTCCCCGTGCTCCGTTCACCTGGGCCATGCCCTGGGGGCCGATCGATCCGCGCGAGCGGCCCGGCGCCAGGAATAGCCCCCTCGCCCTGCCCTACCCGGACCTCCTCATCGCTTCTGGGCGCAGGGCCGTGCCTTATCTGCGGTTCGTCAAGCGCGCCTCGGGCGCAAGAACCTATACAGTCTTCCTCAAGGACCCGCGCACTGGTCCGAAAACCGCCGATTTCATCTGGGTGCCGGAATACGACCGCCTGCGCGGCCCCAACGTGCTCACGAGCCTGACGCCGCCCCACCGGGTCTCAGCAGACAGGATTGCCGCCGCCCGTGCCCGCCCGGATCCGCGCCTCGCCTCCTTGCCTCACCCTCGGGTTGCGGTGCTCGTCGGCGGCGACAGCCGCCATCATCGGTTCACGGATCGGGACATTGCCCGCCTGAGCGCTCATCTGACCGTCTTGGCAGAGTCGGGAGCCGGACTGATGATCACGGCCTCGCGCCGCACCCCCGAAGCCTTGCGCGAAGCCCTCATCGATCTCGTGGGCCGCCACGGCGCCTTCTTCTGGGACGGCACGGGGGACAATCCCTATGTGGCGCTCCTGAGCCTGGCGGACTTCATCGTCGCCACCGCGGATTCCTTCAACATGATCGGCGAGGCAGCCGCCTCGGGCAGGCCGATCCTGGTCTTCGAGCCTTCCGGAGGGCATCCGAAACTTGATGTTTACATGGCACGCCTGAAGGCTCATGGAATTGTGCATCCCTTCGAAGGCCGTCTTGTAGGAGAGGCCTACGACCCCCTAAATTCTACTCTCAAGATTGCTGCTGCCATCGTCCGGGGCTTCAGCCTTCACCGCCGCGCACTCGGCTTGCCGGACCTGGCTTTTTCTCTGGAGACGTCCTGATGGCCCATTCTCACGCCAAGCTCATCATCATCGGCTCGGGGCCTGCAGGCTATACGGCGGCGATCTATGCGGCGCGCGCCCTGCTCGAGCCCGTCATGATCTCGGGGTTTCAACCCGGCGGACAGCTGATGATCACCACCGACGTGGAGAACTATCCAGGGTTCGCCGAGGTCATTCAGGGCCCTTGGCTCATGGAGCAGATGCGCCTTCAGGCCGAGCACGTCGGCACCAAGATGATCTCGGACCACATCACCAAGGTCGACCTGAAGCAGCGTCCCTTCCGCCTGGAAGGCGATTCCGGCGATACCTATACCTGCGACGCCCTGATCGTCGCCACCGGCGCCCAGGCCAAGTGGCTGGGCCTGCCCTCCGAGGGCCTGTTCCAGGGCTTCGGCGTCTCGGCCTGCGCCACCTGCGACGGCTTCTTCTACCGCAACAAGGAGGTCGTGGTGGTAGGCGGCGGCAACACGGCCGTGGAGGAAGCGCTCTATCTCGCCAACCTCGCCTCCAAGGTGACGTTGATCCACCGCCGGGACTCGCTTCGGGCCGAGCGCATCCTTCAGGACCGCCTGTTCAAGCATCCCAAGATCGAGGTGCTCTGGAACAGTGCCGTGGAGGAAATCTGCGGCACGGAAAACCCCTCCTCCGTCACCCATGTGAAGCTGAAGAACCTCGTCTCCGGCGAGGTCTCCGACTTCAGGACCGACGGCGTGTTCATCGCCATCGGCCACAAGCCCTCGACCGAACTCTTCGTCGGCCAGCTCGACATGAAGCCGGGCGGGTATCTCCAGGTGAAGCCGGGCTCCACCAGCACCAATATTCACGGCGTTTTCGCTGCCGGCGACGTCACCGACGACGTCTACCGACAAGCCGTGACATCGGCAGGCATGGGCTGCATGGCTGCCCTGGATGCAGAGCGTTATCTGGCTGCTCTGGAGGCTACTCAAGAGGCTGCCGAATAAGTTTATTCACAACTGGTTATCCTATGGGCAGGATTCCTATTGCATCCTGCCCTCTCCTCATTGGAGATAAGGAGCCCTGCGCCGGAGGAATGCGGGGCCTGAGGGGAATGCCGTGGACTGGGACAAGATCCGGATTTTCTATACCGTCGCGGAAGCAGGCAGCTTCACCCGCGCCGGTGACGATCTGGGTCTGAGCCAATCCGCCGTCAGCCGCCAGATCAGCGCCCTCGAGCGTGAGCTGAAAGCTCCCCTCTTCCATCGCCATGCCCGCGGCCTCATCCTGACCGAGCAGGGCGACCTCCTGTTCCGAGCGGCCCGCGACATGCGGATGCGCCTTGAAACCACCAAAGCCCGCCTCGTCGAGACCAGCGAACGCCCCTCCGGCGAGTTGAAGGTGACGACGACGGTCGGCCTCGGCTCCATCTGGCTGGCCCAGCGTATCGCAGAGTTCATGGATCTCTATCCGGAGGTACGGGTGGAACTGATCCTCTCCAACGAGGAGCTGGATCTCGCCATGCGCGAGGCGGACGTGGCGATCCGCCTGCGTCGCCCCGCCCAGCCGGACCTGATCCAGCGCCGGCTCTTCACGGTGCATTTCCACGTCTATGCCTCGACCGACTATATCAAGCGCTTCGGCGAGCCGAAGTCCTTGGAGGAACTCGACGAGCACCGCATCATCTCCTTCGGCGGCGACCAACCCTCGTACCTTCTGGCCGTGCATTGGCTGGCAACCGCAGGACGGGACGGGCGAGAGCCACGGCAGTACCATTATGTGGTCAACAACATCACGGCCCTGAAGATTGCCGTCGAGACCGGAGCGGGCATTGCCGTGCTGCCGGATTATGCGGTGGTGGGACAACCGGAGCTGATCCAGATCCTGCGGGACGTCGAGATGCCCTCCCTCGACAGCTATCTGGTTTATGCAGAGGAAATGCGCTCCGTCGCCCGTGTCCAGGCATTCCGCGACTTCCTGATCTCGAAGGCCCAGCGCTGGACCTACTAGGGCGGACCACCGGGCGACGCGAAAAACCGGTCCCACCGCGTGGATCCGATTTCCGGCGCGCAGGGCGTCAGGCTCTGGTCCTCTTTCCCAAACACCGAGAGAAGCGTGGCAGTTTTATGTCATAGACCTCCCGGGAGCCATGCACCTGATGCAGCCCTTTCATGAGGCATGTTGCATTGCAAATAAGTCGAATGCGGCCGATATGGGCATTGGCTGATTTCAACGCGGCACCGCTTTTCTTCCTCCCGGCGCTGCCGTGTCGGCCGTTCCCTCTGGAAGGTTTTGACGTTTTTGTCGGACCTCACTTCATGCCGGGCCTTTGGCCCGGCTTTTTTCTTGTCGGCATGGGACACCCTAACGGCGCGAGGCAACCTCCTCCTTCAGGACGCGGCGCAGCACCTTTCCAACATTGGTCTTGGGCAGCGTCTCGCGGAATTCGATCCGGCGGGGCACCTTGTAGCCGGTGAGATTCTCCCGGCAGAAGCGGCGCAACTCCTCCGGATCGAGAGCGGGATCCTTGCGCACCACATAAGCTACGACCGCCTCGCCCGATTGCTCGTCAGGCACGCCGATGACGGCGGCCTCCATCACGCCTGGATGCTTCACGATCACATCCTCGACCTCATTCGGGTAGACGTTGAAGCCGGAGACCAGGATCATGTCCTTCATCCGATCCACGATCTTCACTTGGCCATCGGGGAGGATCACGGCTACGTCGCCGGTGCGGAAGTAACCGTCCTCGGTCATCACACGCGCGGTTTCATCCGGCCGCTGCCAATAGCCCGCCATCACCTGCGGTCCCTTCACGCACAGCTCGCCGCGTTCGCCCGGCGGCAGGATCGAACCGTCGTTTGCACGGACGATCACATCGGTGGATGGGAGCGGATAGCCGATGGTGCCGGTGAATTCCTCGATGTCGAGGCGATTGGCGCAGACCACCGGGGAGGTTTCCGACAGGCCATAACCTTCGATGATGGGCTGGCCGGTAATCTCCTTCCACTTCTTCGCGACCGCCTCCTGCATGGCCATGCCGCCGGCAACGGCGAAGACGAGCTGCGAGAAGTCGACCTCGCGGATGCCTGGAGCATGGGCCAGCGCATTGTAGAGCGTGTTCACACCGGACATGAGCGTGATCTTGCTCTTCTTCAACGTCTTCACGAAACCTGGAATGTCTCGCGGATTGGCGATGAGAAGCTGGCAGCCGCCGATCCTCGTCATGAGGAGCGCACACACGGTGAGAGCAAAGATGTGGTAGAGCGGCAGCGCCGTTACCATCACATGGTCTTCACGTTCTCCGAAGAACGGGCGCATCCACGCTTCGCATTGCAGCACGTTGGCGACCACGTTGCGATGGAGAAGCACTGCGCCTTTCGAAATGCCGGTCGTCCCGCCGGTATATTGCAGGAAGGCAACGTCGTCGCGCGTGACGGTGACGGGCTGCGGCGCCTCGCGCCCGCCCTCTGCCAGCACCGCCTTGAACGGCACGGCCTGCGGCAGCCGGTAAGGCTTGACCGCTTTCTTCACATGGCGCGAGACGAGATTCACGATCTTGCCCTTGAAGCCCAGCATGTCGCCTGGCGTCACGACGATCATGCGATCGAGTGCAAGATCGGGCAGAGCCTCTTCCACCGTCGCGCCGAAATTCTCGAGGGCGAACAGGAAGCGCGCCCCGGCGTCCTGCAACTGATAGGTCAGCTCGCGAGGCGTATAGAGAGGATTGACGTTGACGACGGTGCCGCCAGCGATGAGCACGCCGTAAAGGATCGCCGGATAGGCCATCACGTTCGGCAGCATGATCGCAACGCGGTCGCCCTTCTTCAGGCCCTGCTGCTGCAGCCAGCAAGCGACAGCATCGGCGGCTCGGCCGAGTTCGGCATAGGTGAGGCGCTTGCCGAAGCTCTCGGCGGCGGCACGGTTCGGGTATTGCTTGACGGCGCTGCGGAAGATCTCGTTGAGGGTGCCGATCTTCGCGTCCTCGATGGTCTGAGGTACCTTCGACGGATAGGATTTGAGCCAAGGCCTGCTTGAGGTTTGGCCCGCCGGATCCGTCACAGAAGCCGGTTGGGTCGTCACGTTCATTCTTATCCTCCCGCTCAAGGCGAGTTTATTTCATAGGAGATGGCGTCTCCATCAGAGCTTAACTTGGCGCGGAAGAGCGTGTTTGTCGATGGAATAGTTTAGATATGAACGATCTGACGAAGATCGTTCATATCGTGAACTGCTCAATGGGCCTTCTGCAGAACCATTTCGGCAGGCCTGCCGCTGAGTTCGGCCATATGGTCGAAGCGGGTGGAGAAGGTCCCGACACCGGCCGTCACGGATCTCAGTTCGACGATCAGATCCCCGATCTCCGATTCCGGAATCGTGGCGTTGAGCACCTCCCATCCCGACCAGCCGGGCCGCCCGTCATAGCCGAGGATCTGTCCGCGTCTTGCCGTGACGAGGCTGGTGGCCTTGGACAGGGCCTCGGTGGGAATCGTGATCTCCACCGACAGGATCGGCTCCAGCAGCACGGGCTTGGCTTTAGGCAGAGCTTCCGCCAAGGCGAGCTTCGCCGCTGCCTGGAAGGCCGCATCGGAGGAATCCACCGTGTGGTAGGAACCATCCGTAAGGCTCACGGCCAGATCGACCACGGGGAAACCCAGCGGGCCGTTCTTCAGCGCGTCGCGGACGCCGGTTTCCACAGACGGGATATACTGGCGCGGAACGACGCCTCCGGTGATGCGGTCCTCGAAAGCGAAACCACCACCGCGGGGCAACGGCTTGATCTCGATCATCACATCGCCGTACTGCCCATGGCCGCCAGTCTGCTTGCGATGCCGACCGCGCGCCGAGGCCGGGAGCTTGATCGTCTCGCAATAGGCCACGCGCGGCTTGGCGATGTCGACGCCGACCTGGAAGCGGGAGGCGAGCTTCTCCACGGCAACGCGCAGATGCATCTCGCCCTGCCCGAGCAGCCGGATCTCACCCATCTCGGGCCGGTTTTCCACCACCAGGGAAGGGTCCTCCTCCGTGATCTTGGCAAGCGCGCTCGAGAGGCGCACATCGTCCTTGCGATCCCTCACCTTCAGCGCCACGGCATAGACCGGTTCGGGCGGGGCAGAGGAGACGATGGTCTCAGGCCTGGTCTTGCCCGCTGCGAAACTGTCTCCCGTCGCAATGCCTTCGAGGCGTCCGAAACCAAGGGTCTCGCCGGCGATCGCCTCGTTCTTGCGCGTGGTGTTGCCGCCGATGAGGGTGAGCAGGCTGCCGATGCGGCTTTCCGCGCCGCGCGAGCCCACCGCCATGTCCCCCTCATGGAACGTGCCGCGCATCACACGGGACACGGAGAGCTTGCCGCCCTGCCCCATGTGCAGGGTCTTCATCACATGCGCGAGCGGCGCGCCTTCGTCCGGAATGCCGAGCCTTGCGCGGGTTTCCGTGAGTGCCGGCGCTTCATGCCGCAACGCTTTCAGAAGCCGCGTGACACCGTTGCCGCGCTCGGCGGATCCGATCAGAGCGGGCACGACATGGCGCTCACGAACTTCCTTCGACAGATCGTCGAAGATGCGGTCGCGCGGAGGCTCGATCTCGGAGATCAGATCCTCCATCAATTCGTCGTCGTAATCGGCCAGGCGCTCGAGCATCGAGAAGCGGGCTTCACGCTCACGCGGCGCTTCTCCGTCTGGTATCTCAACAACTTCACTCGGCGCATGCTCGCGATAGATGAAGGCTCGCTCCAGAGCGAGATCGATGAAGCCGACGGCGATGCCGTCCTTCCAAAGCGGAATCTGGCGCAGCAGCAGCGGTGTCCGTGATGCTTCCTGCAGAAGTCCCAATGTCTCGCGCACGCGCTGCGTCGCGGTATCGATCTTGTTGATGAAGAGAAAGCGCGGAATGTCCGCCTCTTCGAGTTCTCGCAGGATGACTTCGAGGGCAGGAATCTTGCGCTCGTCCGCCTCGCACACGACGATGGCTGCATCGCAGACCAGCGTGACGTTGCGCATTTCATGCAGAAATTCCGTGGAACCGGGGCAATCGACGAAGGTCATCGTCTCGCCGAGGAATTGCACGGTCGCCACATTCGGCTCGATGCTCATGCCGTGAGCGCGCGCTTCTGCGCTCGCATCGCCGACACTGTCGCCGTTGGCGACCCGTCCTGCGCGGGAAATCGCGCCGGTGCGCTCCAGGATCGCTTCAAGGAGCGTGGTCTTGCCGCTCTGGAATGGGCCGACGATGGCGATGCATCGCGGGCCCGCAGGTCCTCTGCCGTTGGGTGCCATGGTAGTCTCCTCCCTGCCCCCGTCAGCGCGATCTTGGCGGTCGCGTCAAAGGGATGGTCTGCCTGTCGGAAGGAGTTGGCAAGGGGTCTTTCACGCAAAAGAAAACGGCCCGGCTTCCGCCAGGCCGCTCTTCACGTGGTGCGCATATGTGCCGGATTCGAATCCTGATGCTCGCCGCGGCGCACAATCTCCATGGAAAAGATCGTCACCGGACCCGCGCGGAGCAGGTTCATGGAGGAGACGATCATCTCCGCCAGGCGCTCCGGGCTGACGCTGTCGCCCTCGATGTCGAGGATGAAGTCCTTCGCCTCCACGTACCCGCCATTGGTGAAGTCGACCCTGAAATCCGACTTCACCCGGTAGGCGGATTGCTGGTTGACCCGGTAGGGCTCGGCCTCGGGATCCGGATGGAATGTCCGAGGCAGGCCGCTCATCGCAGAGAGCCGCAAAAGCGCTGGATGCGGTTGCAGGCATCCTCCAGCGCCGCATTGGAGGTGGCGTAGGAGATGCGGAAGTTGGGGCCCAGACCGAAGGACGAGCCGTGGACGGCGGCGACACCCTCGGTCTCCAGGAGCTCGGAGACGAAGTCCTCGTCCGTCTGGATGACCTTGCCGGACGGCGCGGTCTTGCCGATGGCCTCGGCGCAGGACGGATAGACGTAGAACGCTCCTTCCGGCATCGGGCACTTCAGGTACTTCGCCTGGTTGAGCATGGAGACCACGAGGTCGCGGCGCTCCTCGAAGGCCTTCTTGAAGCGCGGCAGATGATCCTGCGGCCCGTCGAGAGCCTCCACGGCTGCCCATTGGGAGATCGCGCTCGTGCCGGAAGTCTGCTGGCCCTGGACGAAATCCATCGCCTTGATGAGGTGCTCGGGGCCGGCGGCGTAGCCAATGCGCCAGCCGGTCATGGCATAGGCCTTGGAGACGCCGTTCATGGTGAGGGTACGCTCGTAGAGGTTAGGCTCGACCTGCGCGGGCGTCACGAACTCGAAGTCGCCATAAGTGAGATGCTCGTACATGTCGTCGGTGAGCACCCAGACGTGCGGATGACGCACCAGCACGTCGGTGATCGCCTTCATCTCGGCGCGAGTATAGGCCGCGCCGGTCGGGTTCGACGGCGAGTTGAGGATGATCCACTTGGTCTTCGGCGTGATGGCGCGATCGAGGTCGCCCGGCTGGAGCTTGAAGTTGTGCTCCATGGTGCAGTCCACGAACACGGGCGTGCCGCCGCAGAGCACTACCATCTCAGGGTAGGACACCCAGTACGGCGCCGGGATGATGACCTCGTCCCCCGGGTTCAGGGTGGCGAGCAAGGCATTGTAGATCACGTGCTTGCCGCCGGTGGAGACGATGGTCTGCGAGGGCTTGTAGTCCAGGCCGTTCTCGCGCTTGAACTTGCGGGCGATCGCCTCGCGCAGCGGGACGATGCCCGAAACGGGGGTGTACTTGGTCTCGCCCCGGCGGATGGCCGCGATCGCGGCTTCCTTGATATTGTCGGGCGTGTCGAAATCCGGCTCGCCGACGGACAGGCTGATCACATCCCGGCCCTGAGCTTTGAGATCGCGCGCCTTCTGCGTGATGACGATCGTGGCAGACGGCTTAACGCGCGAGAGGGCATCAGACAAAAAGCCCATGGGAAACCTCCGGTCGGGGATTAGGTAGGGAGCGTGACGCGGGCGGACCCTAATCCGCTCAAGCTGTCCAAGCAAGCAAAACAGCCCTGCTCGAACTGGTTTTTCAGGAGACGCCCTTCATGACCATTTCCCCGACCCGCCGCGCGGCTCTCGGTCTTCTCGCAGGGACTGCCCTGTTCTCCCAGGCTGCCGTCGCCCAGTCATATCCTAACCATGTGATCAAGATGGTGGTACCCTACCCGGCTGGCGGCCCCACGGACGTGATCGCCCGCATCGTGGCCGAAGAGATGGGCAAGGACCTTGGTCAGAACGTGATCGTCGAGAACATCGCCGGCGCCTCCGGCGCCATCGGCACGCGCGCTGTCGCGAGGGCCGAGCCCGACGGCTACACCCTCGTGTTCGGCAACAACCAGACGCACGGGAACAACATGTTCCTGCTGAAAGACCTCGGCTACGATGCAGTAAAGGATTTCGCTCCGCTGGCGGGCGCGGGCGCCTTCGAGCATGTTTTCGTGGTGAAGAACGACCTGCCCGTGAAGTCCATTCCGGAGTTGGTCGAACTCGCCAGAAAGGACCCTGGCAGGCTCAACTACGGCTCGACGGGCGTGGGCTCCGGCTCGCATTTGGCGACGGAACTGTTCATGACCCGCACGGGCATCCGCATGACCCATGTGCCCTTCCGGGGCGCGGCTCCTCTGGTGACCGAACTCATGGGAGGCCGCATCGACGTCTCGAACTCCACCCTGCCGAGTGTGCTGTCGCAATTTCAGGCCGGCCAGATGCGCGCCATCGGCTTGGCAAGCCCGCAGCGCAACCCGCTGGCGCCTGATGTGCCGACCCTGCGCGAGCAGGGCGTCACCGATGCAGACGCGGAATCCTGGGCCGCCTTCTTTGCGCCGGCGGATACGCCCAAGCCCGTCCTCGACAAACTCTCCGGCACGATCATTGCCATCCTCAACAAGTCCGAGGTGAAGGAGCGCATCACGAAGCTCGGCTTTACTTTGAACGTCCGTGATCCGGAGGCCTTCAGACCTTATCTCGCCAGGGAGATCCAAACCTGGGCGGAGATCATCAGGGCCGCCAACATCGCGGCTGAATAGCCCTGGGCTTCTCGCTTCGTGACGACCAGAAGAAATTCCGGTCGCTTTTACAGGAGCATCGACGCGTTAATATTGGTTAATAATGTGTTAACGCGGACACTTGGAAAGGTCTTTACAAGCAAGACTTCAGTTCCGACGGGAACTTTTCTGAAATTGCAGGGTTTTTTGTCCAGATCCACCTTGGCCCTGCTGGGGAAAGAGCCAATGAAGACCTATCGTCACAGGAATCACGTTGCCTCCCGCGTTCACCGGATGGATCTTCGCCAGCAGAGCCGCTGCTCGCTGGCCCTGATCATGCTGATGGGCCTCGCCACCCTTTCCGTCCTGGCAACCACGAAAACGCTCTCCGCACAGGACAAGACGAGCATCCCCCTCTATTCGCTGCGGTAACACGTGAGTGAACGGCTGCGAGGTTGACGCCTTGAGCCGAGAGGTTAGCTCTTCGACCTTACGATCAACGGAGAGCTTTCATGACGAAACTTCGCTTTGCCCTCGCCTGCCTTTTGGCCCTTGCCGCAGCCCCCACTGCCTCGGCCCAGGACACGCAGCGCCTGCGCACGGACAAGGTCGAAGTGATTGTCGAGACGGTTGCCCGCAACCTTCAGAATCCCTGGAGCCTCGCCTTCCTTCCGGACAACCGCATGCTCGTCACGGAAAGGCCCGGGCGGCTTCGCATCGTGGACCCGGAGGGCAGGCTCTCCGAGCCGCTCAAGGGCCTCCCCCGTATCTCGGCGCGGGGACAGGGCGGCCTTCTGGACGTGGCGCTCGATCCCGGCTTCCCCCAGAACCGTCTCGTCTACCTGAGCTTCTCCGAGGATCGTGGCGATGGCCGCAACGGCACGAGCGTAGCACGGGCGCGCCTGAGCCAGGACGACACGGCTCTCGAAGAGCTGCAGGTCATTTTCCGCCAGGAGCCGTCCTATGCCGGCACGCATCATTTCGGCTCGCGCCTGATCTTCGCCCGAGACGGCAATCTCTTCGTGACCTTGGGCGAGCGCAACGATCTTCGCGATCAGGCTCAGGGTCTCAACAACCATCTCGGGAAGATCATCCGCATCAGGCCCACCGGCGGTGCGGCACCGGACAATCCCTTTCTCAACCGCGAGGATGCTCGCCCCGAAATCTGGTCCCTCGGCCACCGCAACATCCAATCCGCCGCCCTCCACCCGACAACGGGCGAACTCTGGACGGTGGAGCATGGCGCACGCGGCGGCGATGAGGTCAACATTCCGCAAAAGGGGAAGAACTACGGCTGGCCGGTGATTTCCTATGGCGTGCACTATTCCGGTCAGAAGATCGGCGAAGGCATCCGAAAGCCCGGCATGGAGCAGCCGGTCTATTACTGGGACCCGTCCATCGCTCCGTCGGGCATGGCTTTTTACACCGGCGACAAATTTCCCGCCTGGCGCGGCAGCATTCTCGTGGGCGCGCTCGCCGGCAAGCTCGTGTCGCGCCTCGAAACCAGCGGCAACAAGGTCACCGGGGAGGAGCGCATGCTGCAGAATCTCGGCGAACGCATCCGCGACGTGCGCCAGGGACCAGACGGGTTGGTCTATCTTCTCACGGATTCGCCGCAGGGGCGGATCCTGCGCATGAAACCCGCCGAGTAGATGGCAGGTCTCAGACGGCGGGCTTCGGCGGCCGGTTTGGCTCAGGCATCATTTGGCATGAAAGATGAAGGCCGCCCCTGCCGCAATCAGAGCAAAGCCCACAAGATGGCTCCAGCCGAGCGGTTCCTTGAGATAAAGCACCGAGAAGCCTGCGAACACGACGAGGGTGATCACCTCCTGCATGGTCTTGAGTTCGGCTGCCGAATAGAAGGCCGAGCCGATCCGGTTGGCAGGCACTGCAAACCAATACTCGATGAAGGCGATGCCCCAGGATGCGATCACCGCGATCCAGAGAGGCGACGTCTTGAATTTCAGATGGCCGTACCAGGCGAAAGTCATGAAGACATTCGAGGCGACGAGCATGAAAATGGGCGCGATCTGAGGGTTCATGAGGTTCGATCCGGCACGCGAACAAGGAGATCGTCCTGCCCTATTCGTTTGCAGCAGAGTGTCAAGTAACCGGAACCCGGCTGCGACGAAGAACCCTCACCTTCAGGACCGTCTTCAGCAGGAAGAGCGTGCGCTGACTTGTGGTGCTCGGCAGGCCTGGGGCTCAGAAGACGTATCACGCTTGCTCAAGCGCGCGAGCACTTCGGCTCCGCCTGCCATCTGAGGATTCGAGGAATCGAACCCCTCGCGCTGCTCACGCTGCGTGACGAGAGCCCGCGCTTTCTGAAAAGCCGCATCGAGACGGCTTTCACCGCGCAGGGCCTTGTTGAAGAAGGCATCGCCGAAATAGGTCCACGTCGCGCCGTCGCGGCAGCCGAACGACGGCCTGTCTGCGGAAGCCGCTGTGATCACCAGCGTGCGCTCATCCGCGAGCTTTCGCGCGAACACGCCGGAATAGCAGGCGGATACGATGACCACGCGGTAGCGCGCACCGCTTTCCTCCAGAAGTTGCCGGACGTGATCGGGCGTGATCATCGTTTGATGATCTCTGGTGACGATGCCTGCGCCTTCCGTGTTGCCATGAGAGGTGAGGAAGAACACGAGAACGTCATCGGAGTCGATCACCTGGCTGACGGATTTCACGGCCTTGCGGATCGTCTGCGGTGTCGCACCGGCGCTGCGCTTGCTGTTGAAGCCGACGATGGTGCGGTTCCTGGTCCTGAGGCTCGACTCCAGGATGCGTGCCGCTCCTCTGGCCTCGCTCTCGAAAACGCTCTGCGTTCCCCAAAGGCCGAAGGAGAGGATGTACACATCGGTCCCGGGCTGGGAGGCAGCGAGGCGTTTGGATGCGGGCTGAGCCAGCGCGGCGCCGGACAGGCCCAAGGCAAGTGCCATGGAAGCCATCAACATTTTCAGGCCAGGCGCCCTGCAGCTCATGGTATTCTCCTTGAGAACCGATCCCGTCGGATCATGAAATAATGTTCATTCCGCACTGACAAGGGCCGTCGGCGAAAATGGGGTGCGTTTACACACTCGCGCCTCCGGTGAGGAATGCAACTTGCTCCTGGAAGCTGGAGGCCTCGCCGCTTCTGAACCGAACGCCGTCTTGAGGGTTTCCCTGTCACAGAACCGCTTCAGGACGCTCTCAAGAGGATTTCGATGGATATCGCGCTCGACAAGGTTTGCGAACTCATTCTCCGGGTCAGAGCCATTGACGTGAAGGAGGGGCCCACGGATCCCGCTTCGGGCTCCAATCCCATCGACGACGGCGCCGTCGACGCCCTCACCGCTTCGCCGGACGACGCCACGGAGACTGAGCTGAGGGATGTCATTGCGGGCCTCAACGACGACGAGCGCGCAGATCTCATCGCCCTTGTCTATATCGGCCGCGGCGACATGGAGCCCGAAGAATGGGGCGATGCCGTGCGTCTTGCCCGCGAGCGCGAGGAAGCCAGCTCCCTGTCGACGGCGGACTGGCTCATCGGCATTCCCAACCTCGCCGATCTGCTGGACGAAGGCCTCAACGCCATGGGCCGCAGCTGCGCCTGAGACGGCGAGCGATCTGCCGACGCGCAATGGCCGACCAGGACCATTCGAGTGCCAGCATGAATTCCCCGGCCGGCTGAGAAAAATTTTCATCAAGGCTGCATCCAAAACCATCTGTCGCGTGTAATCTTGGCGGATCAGCATGGAGACCTCGTGTGAGGGCAGCCTTCGGGGATGTTACCTCATCAGCTTTCGACCTGAACGACGCCCTGGCGCTTTGCGCCAGGGGCGACCGGACGGCTTTGCGCGCCATCTACGACAACGAGGCCCCGCGCATGCTGGGCGTCGCCCTGCGGCTTCTGCGCCGCCGCCCGCTCGCAGAGGAGGCGGTGCACGACGTCTTCATGCAGGTCTGGCAAAAGGCGGCCAGCTTCGACCCCGCGCGGGGCGAGGGGCGAAGCTGGCTCTATGCGATCCTGCGCAACCGGTGCCTCAATATCCTTCGAGGCGAAAGCCGCACGGAACTCGTCGAGGATTTCGAGCCCATGGGGCTCGTGAATGACGAGGAGGATGCGGAAGCCTTGATGCTGCGCCTCTCCGATGCGGGCAACCTGAAGCGCTGCCTGCAGCGTCTGGAGCCTTCGCGTCGCCGGGCAATCACGCTCGCCTATATTCACGGCCTGAGTCACGGAGAACTCGCCGGCCGGCTCGGAATTCCGCTCGGCACCGTCAAATCCTGGATCCGCCGATCGCTGATCTCCCTGCGGGAGTGCATGGCATGAGGCGCGACGAGCAGGATCGTCTGGCAGCAGAATACGTCCTCGGTCTTCTCGATGGTGAGGATCGCGGGCTGGCGGAGCGCATGCTCACATCCGACGCTGTTTTCCAGGCCGATGTCGAGCAATGGCGCCGGCGTTTCGCCGAGTGGGACGAGACTGCCGTCCACGTTCCTGCCGGCGAAGCGCTCTGGCAGCGCATCGAAGCCAGTCTCGCGGATGCGCCGCCCGTCGCAGCCCGTCCCGCGCCCCGGGCTCCGCAACAAGCCTCTCCAAGCCGATGGCGGGCACTCTGGGACAACCTCCGTTTCTGGCGGGGCTTTGGTCTGGCCGGAGCTTTTGCGGCGCTTGCCCTTGCTGTCGGTTTGAGCTTCTTTGCCGTGAAAGCCTCCCGCCAGCCTGTGCTGGTGGCGGTTCTCATGACCGATGCCAATCAGCCTGGCGCCGTGCTGCGCACATTCGCGGATGGCCGCGCGGAGTTGACGCCGCTGGGGGACATGCAGATCCCGCACAATCATTCGATCCAGGTCTGGACATTCCCGAACCCGACCAGCGCACCTGTCTCCGTAGGCGTCGTCCAAGTCGCCAAGACGGTGCTGCTTGATATCGAGAATCTGCCTCGGCCGCATTCGAATCAGCTGTTTGCGATTTCCATCGAGCCGCTTGCAGGGTCTCCAACGGGGCTGCCGACAGGGCCGGTGGTCATGAAAGGTACGGCATCGACGGCACTGTGACGGTGCCCTATTTGGAACACGGATTGAGCAAACACTCCCGTTCCTGCCGAAGGAGGACGTCATGACTCCGCGCAATCCCGAAGAAAGCCGAGAAAAGGCCGAGCAGGACGAGATTCTGCGGGCCGTTCATCAATCTCCCAACGAGGCGACGAGCACTCAAGGAGAACCTTTGCAGCACGATGCGCCTGTTCTGGCTGTCCAGCCGGAAGGAGGGAGCAAGGCCGAGCTCGATCGTGTTGAACTCTACCTGCAGGGACCGACGGTTTTTACCGCCTGAGCCTTCGACGAATTTCGCAAAAAATTTTCCCGCATCCTGCATCCAGCACCCGTCGTGCCGGGTACACACCCTGAAGGTCGAGCCTTCGGTTCCGAAAACTCATCGGAACCTCACGCTTATCAATTCAGGGATGGAACCCATGACACCTCGCATCGCATGCCTGACCGCTGCACTGGCTCTTGCGGCTCCTGTCGCCGCCCTGTCGCTGCCTGCCGTTGCGCAGGAAGCGACGAAGACCGTCGGCGGCGCACCGATGTATCCGTCGAAGAACATCGTCGAGAACGCAGTCAACTCGAAGGATCACACCACTCTCGTAGCGGCCGTGAAAGCGGCCGGTCTCGTGGAGACACTCCAGGGCAAGGGTCCGTTCACGGTTTTTGCCCCTACCAATACGGCGTTCTCGAAGCTCCCCTCCGGCACGGTCGATACGCTTTTGAAGCCCGAGAACAAGGGCAAGCTCACCGGCGTCCTCACCTATCACGTAGTGCCCGGGCGTCTTACGGCACAGGAGCTGATGGCAAAGGTGAAGCAAGGCGGCGGCATGGCCACCCTCAAGACCGTGGAAGGCGAGACCCTGACCGTGATGCCCTCCGGAAACGGCCTGAGCATCAAGGACAAGAAGGGCGGCATGTCGATGGTCACCGTTCCTGACGTGATGCAGTCGAACGGGGTGATCCACGTGGTCGACACTGTTCTCCTGCCGGGCTGATGAGATCCGGGGCGAAGCTCTCCCCACCTCGCCCTGATGTTGCTCAAGCAGCTGGTACTGGGCGGCCTCCCGTGTGAGGCCGCCCTTTTTCATGCCTGATTTTACATCTCTGCAGGTTTGTCCTAAGCACGATGCGGGAAACAGAGTAACCATGGAGGGTGCTGATGAGCGCGTCCTGGCAGGAAGCCAACCTCGCGAACTGGAACAAACGGGCTGCGCTGCACATCCGTGATGCCGCGGGTTTCTATGACGTGGATGGTTTGCTCGCCGGTGAAGACAAGCTCTACGCGATCGAGGCCTCGGAGATCGGCGATGTGAAGGGCAAGCGGCTCCTGCACCTCCAATGCCATTTCGGCCTCGACACCCTCTCGCTCGCACGGCGGGGCGCCATCGTCACCGGATTGGACTTCTCCCCTATTGCCGTCGCCGGCGCTCGGGATCTGGCGAAGAAGGCGGATCTTCCGGCAACCTTCGTGGAAGCGGATGTTTACGATGCGCGCACAGCCATCGACGGCCATTTCGATATGGTGTTCTCGACCTGGGGGACGATCTGCTGGCTGCCCGACGTGAAGCGTTGGGCCAAGGTCGTCGCGGACATGCTGGCTCCAGGCGGGACATTCTATTTCCTCGACTCCCATCCCTCTGCACAGGTGCTCGACCAGCGGGAAGGACGGCTTGAGCCAACCTATGGCTGGCGCACACCCATGGAAAAGCCGGATGCGTTCCCCGAGGCGCAATCCTATACCGGAGATGTATACCCAGAGACGATCACCGACTATGTGTGGGTCCACCCGCTTTCGGACATCATCGGCGGCCTTCTCGAAGCTGGCCTGCGCCTGGAATTCCTGCATGAGCACGAGGTCCTGCCCTACAAGCTCTTCCCCATGATGGTGCCTGCGGGCCAGGGTCTATTCCGCCTACCTGACGGTGCGGTGCCGATCCCGCTCTCCTTCTCCCTGAAAGCTGTGAAGGTCTGAAAGCTCCTCACAGCCTTTTGTACCAAAACCGGGTCTTGAACGTTGTCGAAACTGGAAAAGAACGGTTTAGCTCTCGTTCGCTTTCTCGTTCTTCCCTGAATGCCTTTCGACAGGAGACCTCATGAGCATCGGTCTGATTGCCCTGCTGGATGACATTGTCGGCTTGGCCAAAGTGGCCGCGGCCTCCCTGGACGACGTGGGAGTGCAGGCTGCGAAAGCCGGCGCGAAGGCGGCGGGCGTGGTGATCGACGATGCGGCCGTCACCCCGCGTTATGTGATGGGCTTCGCAGCGTCCCGTGAGCTGCCCATCGTCGGCAGGATTGCTCTGGGTTCGCTGAAGAACAAGCTGATCTATCTCCTGCCGGCATCGCTCCTTCTGAGCTTCTTCGCTCCCTGGGCGATCACGCCGCTTCTCATGATCGGCGGCGCCTATCTCTGTTACGAAGGATCGGAGAAGGTATTCGAGGCCCTCTTCCCTCATGGCGCCCAGGAGCACGAAGCCCATTTGAGCGAGGCCGTGCAAAGCGCCCAGAGCGTCGAGGACGAGAAGGTGAGCGGCGCGATCAAGACCGATTTCATTCTCTCCGCCGAGATCATGGCGATCACGCTCGGCACGGTCTCGGAATCCTCGACCGTGATGCAGGCTTTCGTGCTCGCAGCGGTGGGCATCGGCATCACGGTCCTGGTCTATGGCGGGGTGGCGCTGATCGTGAAGGCGGATGATGCGGGCGTGGCACTGGCCACCAGCGACCGGCCCTTCTCCCAACTCCTACGGCGTGATGAAAAGGCTGCGCCTTCGTCCGCGGACAGGGCTCTCGCCCCGCTCACACGCGGGTTCGGACGCGGCCTCGTGCGCGCCATGCCGGTCTTCCTGCGCATTCTCAGTGTCATCGGTACGGCTGCGATGATCTGGGTCGGCGGCGGCATCATCATTCATGGCCTGGAAGGTTATGGCTTCGCGTGGCTCGGCCATGCAATTCACGACATCGCCGTCGCTGCCGGCCATGCAGCTCCCGCCATGGGCGGCACCGTGGAATGGCTGGTCTCCGCGGCAGGATCTGGCCTGTTCGGCCTCGTCCTCGGCGCCGTGCTGATTCCGCTGATCCATTATGGAGCGGTGCCGCTGGCGAAGGCATTGCGGGGCAGCAAACGCAAGTCGGAAAAACATACCGCCTGACCCGTGCCGAGGGTTAGGCAGACGGCGGGTACGATCAGAACAGCATACCGTCAATAGGACGAGGGCCCATCCAAGATGGGCCCTCGTCCTTGTTTCCAACCTATTCCGGCTCGCGGTCAGAGCTTGCCGAGCTTGAGGAACTGCGTCTCGCCGGACGAGTTGTCGACACCGTCATTGTCCGTGATGATGTAGGCCTCGCCCGCCGCATCGATGGCAAAGCTCTCTACCTTGTCGAGCACATAGCCTTTCGGGGCTCCGAGATCGGAGAGGAGGTCACGCAGCTCCGTCTTCTTGACGAGAGGCAGTTCACCGCCAAGCGCCACCGGCTTCATGTCGGCCATGGAGACTGCATAGAGCTTTTTCACCCTCGCCTTTTCGGCAATCTGATTGTCGCGCTCGATGACGATGATACGATCCCCCGCAGCGGTGATTTCAGACAGCCCGATCCAGCCGTTCTCAATCTTGTCCAGCGGATATCGGACAGCCCCCCAGCTCTTGTCGGATGGTTTGTACGCGAGGAGCTTCACCGCGCCTTTGCCGTCATCGGCCCATTCACGCTGTACGGCAAGCCAGACGGTCTCGTTATTGCCTGAGCCAGTGACGGTGACGCCCTCATAGCCGTAGTTCTTGGCCCCTTCTTCAAGGCCTGCGGGAAGAGTGATCTCTTCCTGAATCGCGCCCTTTGCATCAACCTTGATCAGGAGATTCTTGAGACCCTTTTCGGGGTTGCCCTCGGAGGCAAGCCAAAAGCCACGGTCACCGGCAACCGCGATGCCTTCGAGATCGATCTTCTCGGCTGCCTGTCCATTTCGGGTGACGAGCATTTCGTGCGTAATCAAGGCAGGTTTTTTCGTGGCGTCGATGGTCAGAATGCGCGGCGCTGCAGAATATGCGCTGTCCGTCACAGCATAGAGCTTGCCAGGCTGTGTCCTGTCGGCCGCGATACCGGAGAGTGCGCCCCACGCAACGGGCAGACCATCCGCCTTTTTCACCGAGCGGATCGTCGGGTAGGCGGGAGCCGCCCGCTCAGCACGCTGGTAGATCATCACGTGCGGTGCTGCGCCGCCGTCACCATGGAGATCGGTTTCGCTCGTTGCGACGAAAAGATTACGAGAGGGAATGGCGAGCAACCCTTCCGGGCCGATGCCCGTCGGCAAAACCTGCAGCAGTTCGGGAGCAGCGCCGGTATCGCGATACACGCCCACGACGGAAGCGCGCTCGGAGCCGACGAAGATCAGCTGATCATGACCGTAGCGAGCTACCTCGATCCCCTCGATTTCCGCGCCTTTCTTGTTGCGCTTGTCGGGGTAGTGGCCGATTGACACGATCTCGTGCTCGAAGTCGGCACCGGATTCATACGCCACAGATCCATCCTTGTTGAAGATGGTGAAGCCGCGTGACCCGCCCTTCCAGTCGCCCTCATTGGCCGTGACAAAGCGATTGTTGTCGATCCAGTGCACCGCATCGGGTTCGCGAGGCACACCAGCCTGAGAACCGCTCAGATCGATCTCGCCATCCTTCTTGATATCGATGTTCTTAAGATCGGCGTTTCCTGCGGAGAAATGAGCCTCGACCTTCCCGGTCTTTCCATCGATCACGACGATGTGGTTGTTCTCCTGCAGTGTGACGACGACTTTCCCTTCGCTCGACACATCAACGAACTCGGGCTCAGGATCTTCGCCTGCCACCGCTGCGAGCCCTGTCACGTCAACTGTCTTGAGCGCAGCGCAGTCGAGCTTATTGCCGTTGAGGGAAGCGACCACGACTGCGCCGCCGGGAAGCTGCGGCAGCGCACCTTCATTCACGTCCTCGTTACGCTCGTTCTCGATCGCAATGGCCAGAATACCCGCATTGGCGGCAACGGAATCGGGCTGACCCGGCAGCACGCATTCCGAGGCGACTTTGCGGCTCGACAGATCGACCATCATGATTTTGCCGCTGGGATTGGTGAAACTCTCGGAGGTATTGACGGTCACGTAGGCGGTAGCGCCGACCACCTTCACCGACGTCGGTTCGCCGCCGAGGCTAAGCATTCCACCTGCCCTAGGCTGCGCCGGATCGGTGATGTCGATGAAGCCCAGAGACTTGCGAGGGCTGTCTGTATAGACCAACAGCTTGCCGTCCTCGGTTGCCGAGATGATCTCGGCCACGGTCTCGGCTTTCTTGTCGGCATCGGCCGAAAGATTAGCCGTGATCGGAAAGCTGGCGACACGATCGAAATATTCGGCTGCTAAGGCGTTAAAAGCGGTACCCGACAGAAAAGCGGCGGCCAGGGAGCCGGCGACGAGAGAACGGTGCATGATATCCCCGCAAGATGGTGAAGCTTGGCGGGGAGGTTTTGCGTCATTCTCATGACGGGTGGATGACGACCCGGGAGAGAACCCGGACCCTTTCAATCCTCGCTCATTTGTACCATATTCGTTCCCATGGCCAAGACACCGAAGAAGCCCAAGCTTTCCACCGGGAAGGCGTCCAAACCCGAGCTCAAGCCGCTGGATCCCTATCTGGCCGACCTCCTCAATCCCGCCGTGAACCGGGAGCGGGAGGCCGCCGAAGGGTTTGCCGAGCGCGCGCAGGAAACCTTCATCCACGGCGACATCGCGGATGTGGACCCCGCCCTTGCCAAGAAGCTCGGCCTGAAAGGCCCGGACGACGGGCCGGACGTGGCGGACGAGCTGGGGGATCTCTCGCCGGGCTCCGGCGTGACCGCCACGGTCGATGCGCTGACCAGGCTTCTCACTGAAGGCGATCCGCGTTTCAAGAACGGCAAGCCCTGGGTGCCGCACCGCCCGCCCCGTCCCGAGAAATCGGAAGGCGGCATTCCGTTCAGGATCAAATCGGACTTCACCCCCTCTGGTGACCAGCCCACCGCCATCCGCGAGCTGGTGGACGGCGTGCGGCGGCAGGAGCGCGACCAGGTGCTGCTCGGCGTCACGGGCTCGGGCAAGACCTTCACCATGGCCAAGGTGATTGAGGAAACGCAGCGTCCCGCCCTCATCCTCGCCCCGAACAAGACCCTGGCGGCGCAGCTTTACGGCGAGTTCAAGTCGTTCTTCCCTGACAACGCGGTGGAATATTTCGTCTCGTACTACGATTATTACCAGCCTGAAGCCTATGTTCCGCGCTCGGATACCTTCATCGAGAAGGAAAGCTCCATCAACGAGCAGATCGATCGCATGCGCCACTCGGCGACGCGCGCGCTGCTGGAGCGTGACGATGTGATCATCGTGGCCTCCGTGTCGTGCATCTACGGTATCGGCTCGGTGGAAACCTACACGGCCATGACCTTCTCCCTGAAGGTGGGAGAGCGCATCGAGCAGCGCCAGATCATCGCCGATCTCGTGGCCCTGCAGTACAAGCGCATCCAGAGCGATTTCGCCCGCGGCACGTTTCGTGTGCGCGGTGACGTGATCGAGCTGTTTCCTGCGCACTTGGAAGACCGTGCCTGGCGCATCGGACTCTTCGGCGACGAGATCGAGAGCATTGTCGAGTTCGATCCGCTCACCGGCAAGAAGACCAACGACCTTTCCTTCGTAAAGGTCTACGCCAACTCGCACTACGTGACGCCGCGCCCGACCCTACAGCAGGCCGTGAAGGGCATTCAGGAAGAGTTGCAGCACCGCCTGCAGGAGCTCACCCGCGCGGGCCGCCTGCTCGAAGCGCAGCGCCTGGAGCAGCGCACCCAGTTCGACCTCGAGATGATCGAGGCCACGGGCGTGTGCAACGGCATCGAGAATTATTCCCGTTATCTTACGGGCCGCAAGCCCGGCGAGCCGCCCCCGACCCTGTTCGAATATCTCCCCGACAACGCCCTCGTCTTCACCGACGAGAGCCACGTCACCATCCCGCAGATCGGCGGCATGTACCGCGGCGACTTCCGCCGCAAGGCGACCCTCGCCGAATACGGCTTCCGCCTGCCCTCCTGCCTCGACAACCGCCCACTGCGCTTCGAGGAATGGGACGCCATGCGCCCGCAATCGATCCATGTGTCGGCAACGCCCGGCAAGTGGGAGATGGAGCAGACCGGCGGCGTCTTCGTGGAGCAGGTCATTCGCCCCACGGGTCTCGTCGATCCGGTGGTGGAGATCCGTCCCGCCCGCACGCAGGTGGACGACCTGCTGCACGAGGTGAAGGAGCTTTCCGCCAAAGGCTACCGCACCCTCGTCACCACGCTCACCAAGCGCATGGCGGAGGACCTCACCGAGTATCTCCACGAAAACGGCGTGCGCGTGCGCTACATGCACTCGGACATCGACACCCTGGAGCGCATCGAGATCATCCGCGACCTGCGGCTGGGCGCCTTCGACGTGCTCATCGGCATCAACCTGCTGCGCGAGGGTCTCGACATTCCCGAATGCGCGCTCGTCGCCATTCTCGACGCGGACAAGGAAGGCTTCCTGCGTTCCGAGACATCGCTGGTGCAGACCATCGGCCGCGCGGCGCGAAACGTGGAGGGCAAGGCGATCCTCTATGCGGATCAGATCACCGGATCGATGGAGCGCGCCATCGCGGAGACCAACCGCCGCCGCGAAAAGCAGCTCGCCTACAATGCGGAGCACGGCATCACGCCGCAAAGCGTGAAGAAGAACATCGCGGACATCCTGGAGAGCGTCTACGAGCGCGACCACGTGTCCGTCGATACGGGCCTCGCCGACAAGACCGTCGGCCACAACCTCAAGGCCGTCATCGCGGATATGGAAAAGCGCATGCGCGAGGCAGCCGCGAACCTGGAGTTCGAGGAAGCCGCGCGGCTGCGCGACGAACTCAAGCGCCTGCAGGCGACGGAGCTTGCCATCAGCGACGATCCCATGGCCCGCCAAAGCGATGTGGAGCGGGATGCGGGCAAGTATGGCGGCTCACGCAAATACGGCCGCAGCGCCAATCTGCCGCCGAAGGGCCTTCCGCCATCGGCGGACGGAGCGAGCGGGGGCGACGAGGATTCGGAGTCCTACGGCCCGCTCGGCAAGGGCCGCTCCGACGAGGGCACCCGCATCCGCAAGCCCGGCCTCGACGAGATGGGCCCCGGCACGGACCGCGAGGTCCCGCTGAATTTCCGCGAGCGCCCCACGGGCCGCTCGACGCAAGGGTTCGCGGGACAGAAGCCGAAATACAAAGGACGGAAGGGGCGGTAATATCGCCCCTCTTCGCGTCACGAACTCGTCACTCGAGAAACTTGCGCCGAGTCACGTCACAGCCTGTCCCTTGTTTTGAAACAGCTCGTAACGTGGGCTTCAAGAAACAACCCGCTGCATCGATGAGCATGGCAAGTATCGCGCCGGCGGCAATCGCCGTCACGGCAGCGATCACGCCGGACGAGGCTTCGGCGAAGGCGCAGGCGTCGATCATCGCAACGAGACCGGAGACCAGCGCGATGCCGCCCCAGATGCCGAAGATATAGGCTTTCGAGCCCCGGCCTTGCGCTTTCCTGCGGCTCTGGAGAGGCCCTCCGGCAGGTTGGACAGAAACACCGCCGCCACTGCAACGAGACCCACACCGTCGCCGCTGAGCAGGCTCACGCCGATGAGGATGGATTCGGGTATGCCGCCGAGCAGCGCGCCGAGCGCACAAACCCGCCTGAATGGAAAGAGGCATGAATTGTTCTCCTGGCGCGAGGGAGAACGTGGTGGGGTGAGATGGGTTCGAAGGGCAGAATCTTATAGGTCCTGCCGAAGAACCTGCTCGCAAAACAAAAAAGGCGGCCTTGAAGGCCGCCTCGTCTTGCCGTGCTCCCGGCTTCGTCAGAGCCGTCCCATCAGCAGCAGGATGATGAGGATCAGCAGGATCACGCCGAGGAGGCCGCTCGGGCCGTAGCCCCAGCCGCGGCTATGGGGCCATGCCGGCACGGCGCCGATGAGCAGCAGAATGACGATGATGAGAAGAATGGTGCTGATTGCCATGATGTTGCCTCCGATGCATCCCGGCAGAAGGCGCGCCTCTTCAGTCGCGGGTGACCGCGCCGAAAATCCGCAACCCTCAGCCGAAACTGAGCTGTTGCAGGGAAACTTGGCCGTTTGGGTTTGGTTCCCGCTCCAGCCCTTGGAATCCACCGGAATGAATCTATGCCGTAACGGAACGATCAAGATGGCTTGGCGTTACCAACACGGCGATTGGGTGCCGCCGTCTGTGCGACCCCTGAGGGAAGTCGCCGCCCCAGACGGATCAGGACGACCCGATGCAAAAAAAGAATCCAAGGACCATCCCCCCATACGATCCAGAGCCTGTTCCGGGCCTCAGAAGATCCTCATCGCCGGCGCTCAGCCGCTCGGTTCAGGCCCAGCTCGGCCAGCGTCTGCGCCAGTTCTACGAGGCGCTTGCCCTGGGTGAGCAGCCGGTTCCGGATCGCTTCATCGAAATCATCAATCGTTTGGATGCGCGCAAGCCGGAGAAGCAGCAATCATGAGCATCGATACCGATCTTCGCGATTCCATGCTCAAGGCGACGCCAAACCTTCGTGCTTTCGCCATCTCCCTGACCAACAACGTGGACCGTGCAGACGATCTCGTGCAGGAAACGCTGCTGCGGGCGATTGCCAATATCGACCGCTTTCAGCCCGGCACCAATATGCAGGCTTGGCTCTTCACGATCCTGCGCAACCTCTTCCATTCCGAATACCGCAAGCGCCGCCGTGAGGTTGAGGATGCCGACGGCAAGTACGCGGCTGCTCTCTCGGTGCAACCGGATCAGATGCCGCATCTCGACTTCGAGGATCTTCAGAAGGCTCTCGCACGCCTGCCGCACGATCAGCGTGAAGCCCTCCTCCTGGTCGGCGCATCGGGCTTCTCCTACGAGCAGGCGGCCGAGATCTGCGGCTGCGCGGTGGGCACCATCAAGAGCCGCGTGAACCGCGCCCGCAACCGCCTCGCGGAGCTGATGCATTTCGAGGATATGGACGAGGATATCGGCCCCGATCGCGTCATCCGCTCGGCCATGCACGCGGTCGCGTGAGCCGCAGCACCTCAAACGCCGAAGCCCGGCGCAGCGGACGACCGCTCCCGGGCTTTCTTCATTGAACGAGACAGAGGACAGAGATTGCGCGGGTCAGGTCGCGCAACCGGCCTACCGGCGCCGGAACTGCTGGCTGCCGCGCTGCGGCGGGCGGGGGCCGGAGGCTGCACCCGAGTCCTTGTGGCGGAAGATGAGCCGGCCCTTCTCCAGGTCGTAGGGCGACATCTCGACCGTCACGCGGTCGCCCGCGAGCGTCTTGATGCGGTTCTTCTTCATCTTGCCGGCAGTGTAGGCAATGACCTCATGGCCATTGTCGAGCTGCACGCGGTAGCGGGCATCCGGCAGGATCTCAGTCACAAGTCCTTCGAAGGTGATCAGTTCTTCCTTTGCCATGCAAAGCCTTCCTCGTAACAAAAAAGCCGCTCCTCAGGCGGAACGGCCGATAGGCAAGAGGGTGCGCCGGGCGCACCCTCAAGTATCAAACCTTACGCGTTCTGCAGGTTCACTGCAGAGGTGCGGCCGGTGCGCTGGTCGGTCTGAAGCTCGTAGGAGATCTTCTGACCCTCGCGCAGGCCACGCATGCCGGCGCGCTCGAGCGCCGTTGCATGAACGAACACGTCCTTGCCGCCGTTGTCGGGCTGGATGAAACCATAACCCTTGGTTTCATTGTACCACTTCACGGTTCCCTGTTCCATGGGAAATCCTTTCACTGTCGCTTGCACGTGGGCGGGGGCCAAAAGCCAATACGCCCGTTAGTCGATATTGGTAGAGAGAAGGAACGTGCGCCCGGCAGTGCCAAAGCGGTGTAGCCCAGTCGTCCGGCCAAATGTCGATGACGGGCAAGGTAGGGTAAGGATAGGGCAATTGCAAGGCAGAGAGCTTAAGCCTTCTTAGGTATCCCGCCTGCTCCCGAGGCTTGCGATAAAGCCTTGCAGGGCCTGCTCTCCCGCGGCGGTGAAGCGGATCTCCTCCCCGTCGGCGTCGACCAGTCCCCTGCCCTTCAGCTCCGAGACGGCCGCGTCGCTGGCCTTGTGTCCGGCGCCGTCGCGCCGGATCACGCTTCTGACCCTCTGGCCGCTGGAAAGCTGGTGATAGGCCGCAAAGGCGAAGACCGCCAAGGCTTCGTCGCTCAAACCGGACAGATCCGACATGTCAAACCCCGTCTCCTGAGTTGCCGCACACCCCTTCAATGCGGCTCCTGCCAACCCGTTCGCGCTGTCCGTCAAAAAGCCTCGGGAGGAACGGGTTATGGCGCCTCACGTTGATGGAGCAGGCCTCGCCGCAGGGCGGGCTCACCCCTGAGAACAATGGCGAGAACAACGGAAGGAGCGCTCCCATGGCCAATGACCGCCACCGCGATGACGACGGCTATATCGCCCGCAGGGGCTTCGGCAACGAGCGGGCCGGATACGACCGCGACCGCAGCCGGGAGGCCGGCTACGAGAGAACCCCAAGGCGCGATTATGGCGATTCCGCCGGCTACGGCACGGGCGGTTCCGCCCGCGACTGGCACGATGTCGTGGGTGAGGATCGCGACTACGACCCGTCCTCCATCTTCCGCTCCGACAGGACCTGGGATCGCGAGCGCGGCTATCGCCCCCGGGCCGTGGGCAGCTACGGGCGCGACCAGGACCGCAACAGCTCCGACACCTTCGGCCGCGGATCGCGCGACTATCATGAGGACAGAGGGTTCTTCGAACGCGCCGGAGACGAGATGCGCTCGTGGTTCGGCGACGACGATGCGGAACGCCGCCGGGAGCAGGACATGCGCCAGGCCGGCCAGCATCGCGGGCGCGGTCCCAAGGGGTATCAGCGGTCCGATGCGCGGATCATGGAAGATGTGAACGACCGCCTCACCGAGGATCCCCATCTCGACGCCTTGGAGATCGAGGTGTCCGTCTCCAACCGCGAGGTCACCTTGAGCGGAACGGTGAACAGCCGGTTCGAGAAGCGGCATGCGGAGGACATTGCTGAATCCGTCTCCGGCGTGACCCACGTGCAGAACAACCTGCGCGTTCAGCAATATGCGGATATGGGCATGGGCGGCAGCATGCTCTCCGGCGCAGGGGCGGCAGGAGCCGGAACGACGGAACAGCCTGGAATGGGCTCGACAGGGACAGGCAGCCCCACGGGGCGCAAGAGCGAGACCTGATTCTTCAGCCACCGGAAACCTTTTCCCCTGAAAATCCTGCGGCTGCGTGGACGGGTGCGCCTCCTTCCCTTGGGAACGGGGCGTATCTGTCGTACCAAGAACCCCGCCTTTTCCTGCATGGGCAGGACCCCATATGTTGGGGCAAGGATGAGGACAGCAATGGCAGGCATTTCCGTCACACTCGAGGGCGACAACATCCAGCTGGCGTTCCAGAAGGGGGAGCAATCGACTGCGGTCGTAATGGATCCGCACGCCGCCCGCTCCCTCGTGAAGGCCTTGAGTCAACTTCTCATAGCCATCGGCGAAAGCACCGAGGACAGCGAGGAGGCCCCCGAAGAGCTCGTCGAGGTCACGTCCTCGACGATCGATGTGGGAACCGACGAGCACGGGCTGGCGGTGCTGGGCCTGCAGGCCGGCCTCCTGCCCCCCTTTCTCCTGCGGCTCAAGGACGATGAAGCCCGGCACATCGCCACCAGCCTTCTGGAAATCCTCAACAGCCCGCGCGATGTGCGCATCTCGCACGGGGATCATTGACGCCATCGACATTCATCGGGATGGAGGCATGCTCGGCTTAAGCTGAGCCGCTGCGGAACTTCATTACTGCCATGCGGTTGTCGAACGCGGGTCATCATCGGCCCCGCTTTGGACAGGCCCATGGCAGCTCACGATCCGGACCTCACATCAAACATTCCCAGCAGCGTCCCTGTCATGGATGCCAAGGCGGAGCCGACGCTGAAATATCCCGAATCCGAAGCGTTCTATGCGGAGGCGCTCCGGGAGCTGAACCAGTTGGGCCTTCCTTTCCTTCTGGCCGGCACCTATGCGCTTTCGGCCTATACGGGAATCACGCGCCCGACGAAGGATCTCGACATCTTCTGCAAGGCCGGCGACTACACGCGTGTTCTCTCGCATTTCAAGAATCTCGGATACTCCGTGGAGATCGAGGATGATCGCTGGCTGGGTAAGGTCTTCAAGGGACAATACTTCTTCGACGTGATCTTCGCCTCCTCGAACGGCACGATGCCGATCGGCGATCCATGGTTCGAGCATGCGCGCCAGATCGAGGTGTTCGGCTCACCCGTGCGCATCGTCGGGCCGACCGAACTCATCTGGTCTAAGTGCTTCATCCAGCTGCGCCACCGCTATGACGGCGCGGATGTGGCCCACACCATCCTGAAGGCCCACGACCAGATCGATTGGCACCGCCTGCTCGCCTACATGGAAGTGCATTGGGAGGTGCTGCTCATGCACCTGCTCAATTTCCGCTGGATCTACCCCTCGGAGCGCGACAAGGTTCCGCGCTGGGTCATGGACGAGCTGCTCGACAGACTGGCGAAACAGCTCGACCTGCCGCCGCCGCAGATGAAGGTTTGCCGCGGGCGCATGTTCTCCCGGATCGATTACGAGATTGACGTCAAGCAATGGGGCTTCGCCGATGTGGGCGGCGAAGGTGAATGGCGGAATGAGTGAGATCGAGAAGCCCTTGAAGGTCGCCGCCATAGGCGACCTCCATGTGCGTGAAGACAATGGTATTTCCTATCGCGATCTGTTCGGAGAAATCTCGAGGGAAGCGGATGTTCTGGTGCTGGCGGGCGACCTGACGGACCTCGGCAAGCCGAAGGAAGCGGAGATCCTGGCGCAGGATCTCAAGGTCTGTTCCATCCCCGTCATCGGCGTGCTCGGCAATCACGACTACGAGTGCGGCGCCCATGAAGAGGTGGCGCACATTCTGCGCGATGCGGGCATGAAGGTGCTCGACGGGCAATCGGTCGAGATCGACGGTGTCGGCTTCGTCGGCGTGAAAGGATTTGCCGGCGGCTTCGGGCGGCGCATGCTCGGCTATTTCGGCGAACCCGCCATGAAGCAGTTCGTCAACGAGACCATGAACGAAACGCTGCGGCTCGAGAATGCCATGCGGCAGGTCAAGGCCAAGCGTTCCGTCGTCATTCTGCATTACGCGCCGGTGGCAGACACCATCGAGAGCGAGCCTCTGGAAATCTACCCGTTCCTCGGCTCGTCGCGTCTGGCCGAGACGATCGATCGCTTCAAGGTCAACGCCATCGTGCACGGCCACGCGCATCGCGGCCGCTTCGAGGGACGCACGCCAGGCGGACAACCCGTCTACAATGTGGCCAAACACATCGAAAAGCCGACGGGCAAGCCCTATGCGATCCTCGAAATCTGATCCCCAAGGTCAGAAGCGCGTGCCCGGATCCGTCGGATTGCCTGGTAGATAATCGGGTTCCGAGCCAGGGCCTTTCGGATCGGTGATCCCCGGATCGTTGACGGGATAGGGCGTGCGCGGCCCCGTCGGCCCGGTATCGGGCAGCTCGTCGGGATCGGTGCCGGGCGGAACTTCGCTTGGAATGTTGCCGCCGGGTTGCGGCTCGTTCGTGGGCATCCCTGGATTGGCCATTCTTTTCCCATCCTCATGAATTGCTCGTGATGGGATCAACAAGGCCATGGGGCACAGGTTCCGCACCCCGCCTAGTTCGGAACCCCGGCCCTTTTCATCCGTTCCACCGCGGTCCCCACAAGAACGATGGAGAGCATCATGCCTGACATCAAACAGGCTCGAATTCTCATCATGGCCACCGATGGCTTCGAGCAATCGGAACTCATGGTCCCGCAGCAGAAGCTTTCCGAGGCGGGTGCAAAGGTCGAGGTGGCCGCGCCCAAGTCGCGCATGAAGTCTGACGAGATCCGCGGCTGGGACGAGAAGGACTGGGGCAGGAGCGTGAAGGTCGACAGGGACATCGAAACTGTCGATCCTTCCGCCTACGATGCCCTCGTGCTTCCCGGCGGTCAGATCAATCCCGACAAGCTTCGCGCGGAGCCGAAAGCCATCGAAATCATCCGCGCCTTCTTTTCGTCCGG
Organism: Microvirga sp.; assembly: GCA_035645515.1. GTDB lineage: Bacteria > Pseudomonadota > Alphaproteobacteria > Rhizobiales > Beijerinckiaceae > Microvirga. The sequence goes on along the minus strand of DASQML010000065.1, from coordinate 54,618 downwards.
AAAGGTGGTGGCCGCGATCTGCCATGCGCCGTGGCTGCTCGTGGAAGCGGGCATCATCAAAGGCAGGAAATGCACCTCCTATCACTCCATCAGGACGGATGTGGTGAATGCGGGCGGCCAGTGGCGCGACGAAACGGTGGTGGCTGATCAGGGACTCATCACGAGCCGCAATCCTGGCGATCTCGATGCTTTCGTGAACAAGATCATCGAGGAGATGCGTGAAGGCTCTCACGCCCATCGACGCCACGCGGCCGAATGACATTTCCGGTACGTGCCAAGCAAAAAGCGGCCGGTTTTCACCGGCCGCTTCTTCATGGTCTTTCGAAGGCGTTTAGGCCTGCTGGATCGCGGAGATCTTCCAAGGACCGCCTTGGTCGCGGCGGAAGGTCCACACCTCCCTGGCTTCCTGCGGCGTGGAAGGATCGCCCTCCACCACCCGGCCGGTCGCCTTGTCGGTGAGAACGTCGATCACCGAGAAGCGCATGGCGACCGTCGCGTATTCGGTCGAGCCCTCGCGCCATGCTTCAGAGAGGTCGCCCTGGAGCAGGCGCACACCGGAGACCTTGTTCACGACGCCGCGCCCGGCGTAATCGTTGAGTTCCTCCTGGATGTATCCGGCCATTTCAGGCGTAGCCAGAGTCCAGATCGTCTCGATGTCCTGGCGCGAATAGGCATCCTGCATCTCCACGAGCGAACGCTCGAAGGCTGCATAATCCTGCTCGCCGATGCCGATCTCATCGCGCACCCCGGTGCCGCGGCGATTTTGATTCAGCCCGCCCAAGGCACCACCGAGCATTCCGCCGAGTCCGCCCGCCATGGGCTGCCCACCGGTCGGCGGCACGCTGCCGCCGGCCATCGTGTGGAGATGAGCCTGCGGACCGGCAAAGGACGGCTCCTGGCGCCTGCTGCGGAACCACTTCATGGCAAACGAGATCAGCAGCACGATCAGGCCGATCTGCAGCAGCAGGCCCATGACCGAGGCGAGGCCGGCGAGGCCGCCGAAGAAGCCGTTGCCCATGAGCAGGCCGAGCAGGCCCGCGCCGAAGAGGCCAGCCATCAGGCCCGTGCCGAAGCCGAAGCGGCGCGGCTGCGCCACGTTCGGAGCCGGAGTGCCGGGACGGTTGATGTTCGGGCCCTGGTTCGGAATCTGCGAGCGTTGGATCGGCGAAGCCGCATCGGGCGCGGTCTGGGTTGCCGGAGGCGGCGTGTAGGTGCGAGAACCGCGCGATCCGAAGCTGCCACGTCCCCCGCCGACGCGTGCCTCGGCGGCGCTGCCGGCCAGCACCAAAGCGGCGGCCAAGGCGACCATGACGCGGCTTCGGCGAGAAGCAAATTTCATCATCGTTTCGTTTTCATCCCAAGGGAGCACGACGCTCCCACCCCTATGTGGTGATGGCCCAGCCCCTGCAAAAGGGCTGGGCCTATCAATTCCAACGCTATGGAGACGGGATGGGTCCGGACGGGTCCGGGCGGGTCAATCCTTCTTGCCCGATTTGAGCTGATCGATCCGCTTCGAGGCTTCCGCCTTGTCGAGGTTCGGATCGAAGGCTTCGGGATCGTGGGCCTGCTCGGACAGGGTCTTCAGATAGGAGACCTGGGCACCCGTCATGGGCTCATGCCCGGTGACCCACTCCTCAGGGTCCTTGATCTGGTTGTCCGATGCATCCGGGTTGATCTTCGGATTATCGATGCCGGCGCCGTGCTTGCCATCCTGCTTGGCGTGTCGAGAGGCTGTTGTTTTCGCAGACATGGGAGACTCCTATTGTTCCCTATATGTTCTTAAAGGAGAACATTGGAATCAGCCCCTTGGTTCCTCAGCGGAAAGAGGAGCTACCTCCGGTGAACCATCCCCGTTATCCACAGATCACGCGCTCGACTCCCTGCAAAGCTTATGTTCTCATTTTGTTCGCTCAAGGAAAAGCGAGTGGCAATCATGCGCAAGCCGGCAGGGCTGGAGCGGCTCTATGTGGATTTCGATTCATTCTTCGCAAGCGCCGAACAGCACCTGCAGCCGCACCTTCGCGGCAGACCCATGGGGGTCATCCCAGTCGTATCCGAGCATACGGGCCTGATCGCCGTCAGCCGCGAGGCGAAGGCGCTCGGCATCAAGCGTGGCGCCACCGTGCGCGACGTGCGGCGCCAGTTTCCGGATTTCGTCTTCGTGAACGCCCGGCATGAAAAATACGTGGAGCTTCACCGGAAAATCGTCGCGGTCATCGAAAGCGTCGTGCCGATCAAGGCCGTGTGCTCCATCGACGAGGTGGTCTGCGCCCTCGTGCCCTCCGAACAGGCCGAAGGACTGGCTCTCGGCCGGCGGGTCAAGGAGGCCGTCGCCACGGAGATCGGGCCGACGCTCACCTGTTCCGTAGGCTTGGGACCCAACGATCTCCTGGCCAAGATCGCCGCCGAGGCGAACAAGCCGGATGGGCTCGCGGCGATCCACCCGGAGGATCTGCCGGGTCCCCTGCTCTCCCTCGCGCTCACCGACATCCCCGGCATCGCGCGCGGCAACGCGGCAAGGCTTGCCCGGGCCGGCGTCACCGACATGGCGGCACTCTGGCGGCTCCAGCCCAAGGAGCTGCGCCGCCTCTGGGGCAGCGTGGAGGGCGAGCGCCTCTGGATGGGACTCCACGGCTACACGGTCGAGCGCGCGGAGACGCAGCGGCGCATGTTCGGCCATGGGCGCGTCCTGCCCGCCGATTGGCGGCATCTGAACGGCGCCTATGCCGCAGCCCGTGTTCTGCTGGTGAAAGCCGCCCGCCGCATGCGCCGCGCGGGCTTTTCGGCCCGCAGCCTCGCTCTTTGGCTCACGGACAGGCACAGCGCCGGCTGGTACGGGGAGGAGCGCTTTGCACCGACCTGGGACGACCCGTCGCTCCTTGCCTCCTTGAGCCGCCTCTTCCTGCACGCTGAGCGCGAGGACATGCGCCGCAGCCGCAGCGTCCATGTGGCGCTGCACGATCTGGTGCCCTTGCAGGACATCGAAGAGGATCTGTTCGGGAATACGGCGGAGGCGCAGGCGAAACGCCGGATGGAATATCTGTCCGTCGTCGCCGACCGGCTCAACACCAGCCACGAAAAGACGCTTCTGCACTTCGGGCCCTGGATCGACATTCCCGGGGGCTATGCCGGCGCGAAGATCGCCTTCAACCGCATTCCCGACGCGGAGGATTTTTGATGGCCGCACGGGTTGCAGCCAGCTGCATCTGCGGCATCGCTCCGCCATGAAAATGTAAATGCCCGGGACGAGCCCGGGCATGACGAGGCGGCTAGAAGATGGACGAAGCCTTAGGCTGCCTTGGCCTTTGGCTGCACCTCGGCCATGTAGTCGTCCATCATCATCTTGCTGATGGTGCTCGGGGTGAACTTGTATGGACCGATCTCGGCGACAGGCGTTACTTCCGCGGCACTGCCGGTGATGAAGCATTCCTGGAAGCTCGCCATCTCCTCCGGCATGATCCGGCGCTCGTTGACTTCGAGGCCGCGGCGCTTGGCAAGCTCGATCACGGTCTGGCGGGTGATGCCGTCGAGGAAGCAATCGGCGATGGGGGTATGAACCACGCCGTCCTTCACGAAGAACACATTGGCGCCGGTGCACTCGGCGATGCGGCCCTGCCAATCAAGCATGAGCGCGTCGGCGAAGCCCTTCCGCTCTGCCTTGTGCTTCGAGATGGTGCAGATCATGTAGAGACCCGCAGCCTTCGCCGCGGAGGGCGCAGTCGCTGGATCGGGACGGCGGTACTCCGCCATGTCGATGCGGATGCCCTTCATCTTCTCTTCCGGATTGAAGTAGCTCGGCCACTCCCAAGCCGCGATGGCGAGATGGATCTTGTTGTGCTGAGCCGACACGCCCATCATCTCCGAGCCGCGCCAGGCGACGGGCCGCAGATAGGCATCCTTCAGCCCGCTCTTCTCCAGAACGAGGCGCTTTGCGGCATCGATCTCGGCGACCGTATAGGGGATTTCGAAGTCGAGGATCTGGGCAGATCTCTTCAGGCGTTCGGAATGCTGGGTCGACTTGAAGATCTCTCCGCCATAGGCGCGCTCACCCTCGAACACGCTCGAGCCGTAATGAAGGGCGTGCGTGAGCACATGGACCTTGGCGTCCTTCCAGGGTACGAGTTGCCCGTCGTACCAAATCCATCCGTCACGTTGATCGAAGGGGGGCGCGGACATCGTTCTCTCCTAAACTGTCGACCTTGGCTTCCAACCGGGGCCGAGTAATTTCCGGTCGCTTCCGTGCTGTTTCGGTTTCATTCATTTCACGAAAGCGGCTTGACGAGTAACAATCGTCCTGAGATATGTCAACAAGGCTGACATAAAATTGGACAGGACGGTGCCAGACGCGATCCCGGCTTTCAAACGACAGGCTCCTCAGCAGACCTCAGACCAGGACATCCTGGCCGAATTGCCCGCCTATGACCTGATCGAGCTGTTCTTCTTCGCCTACCGCGACTTCGTCAGCGATCCGGACAGGATCCTGGACGAATACGGGTTCGGCCGGGCTCATCACCGAGTCCTGCACTTCGTCAGCCGCCAGCCGGGCCTGACGATCGCCGAACTCCTCGATATCTTACGGATCACCAAGCAGAGCCTCAACCGGGTTCTGAAAGAACTGATCGAGAAGGATTTCATCGAGAGCAGGACCGGCACCTCCGACCGGCGCCAGCGGCTGCTCCACGCCACGCCGCAAGGCCATGATCTCGCCTTGAAGCTCGCCAAGCTCCAGACCCGCCGCATCATGCGCGCCCTTGTCGACGCCAGCCCCGAGGCCAAGGAGGCGATCAGCCAATACCTCCTGTGCCTTATCGATCCGGACGACCGCGAGCATGTGAAGCACCTCGTATTCGGGCCGGAGAAAACCTGATAAAGCAGGGGGCCCTCACAACCCAAGCGCCCCGGAGCCCATGGAAGCACCCCGCATCGACATTCCCGACCACGCCCCCCACGTCCTCGTGGTGGATGACGACCGGCGTCTGCGCGACCTGCTCACCCGGTTCCTGAGCGAGAACGGCTACCGCGTAACCGCGGCGGCGAGCGCGGCGGAAGCCCGCTCCATCGCCGAGAGCTTCGTGTTCGATGCCCTGGTGCTCGACGTGATGATGCCCGGAGAGTCCGGCTTCGATTACGCGCGCAGCATCCGCACGACCTCGCAGGTGCCGATCCTGATGCTCACCGCGAGGGCCGACACGTCGGACCGGGTCACGGGGCTTGAAATCGGCGCGGACGATTATCTGCCCAAGCCCTTCGAGCCGCGCGAACTGCTTTTGCGACTCGGCAACATCCTCAAGCGCGCACAGCCCGCTGCGGGCATGCCGAGCGGGGATGTGCCGGAGGTGATCCGTTTTGGCCCCTTCTCCTATCGCTTCGACCGGGGCGAGTTGCGGCGCGGCGACGAGGTGGTGCGCATCACGGAGCGCGAGCGTGAGATCCTCACGATCCTCGGCTCGGCAACAGGCGACAACGTGCCCCGCGAGGCGCTCGCGGGCAATGGTGCCGCCGCGAACGAGCGCACAGTGGACGTGCAGATCAATCGCCTGCGCCGCAAGATCGAGGACGATCCGGCCAACCCGATCTTCCTGCAGACCGTGCGCGGCATCGGCTATCGCCTCGTGATCGACCGATGAAGATCGGCGCGGCTCTTCACTACACGCCGCTCGACCGCGCGGTCCGCTGGTTCGGGCGGTTCCTGCCGAAAGGGCTCTATGCGCGCGCGCTCATCATCATCATCGCGCCCGTCATCCTGCTGCAATCCGTCGTCGCTTATGTGTTCATGGAGCGGCACTACGAGCTGGTGACCCGCCGCCTCTCCTCTGCCGTCACTGCGGACATCGCCGCCTTGATTCAGATCTATGAGAGCTACCCGCAGGACAAGGAAGCGACGAAGCTTTCGCGGATTGCCTCCGACAGCCTGCAGCTCGACGTGGACATTCTGCACGACACGGACCTGCCGCCGCCCGGCCCGAAGCCGTTCTTCTCGATTCTCGATGAGACCCTCTCCAACGAACTGCGACGTCAGATCGACCGGCCCTACTGGCTCGATACGGTCGGACGCTCCAACTATGTGGAGGTGCGCGTCAAGCTCGATCAGAGCACGGTGATGCGCGTGCTGGCGCGGCGCAGCCAGGCCTATGCTTCGAACTCCCACATCTTCCTCGTGTGGATGGGCGGCTCGTCCTTCGTTCTGCTCGGCATCGCCATTCTCTTCCTGCGCAACCAGATTCGCCCGATCCTGCGCCTCGCGGAAGCAGCCGAAGCGCTGGGCAAAGGGCGCGAGATCGAGTTCCGTCCGCGCGGCGCGCGCGAGGTGCGTCAGGCCGGCCATGCCTTCCTTGAAATGAAGCGGCGCATCGAGCGCAACATCGAGCAGCGCACCACCATGCTCAATGGCGTCAGCCATGACCTGCGCACCATTCTCACCCGCTTCAAGCTCTCTCTCGCCCTCATGCAGCAGACGCCGGAGATCGAAGATCTCAAACGGGATGTGGACGAGATGAGCCGCATGCTGGAAGGCTATCTCGCCTTTGCCCGCGGCGAAGGCGGCGATGCGGGTGAGACGGCCTGCGAAACGGATCTGCGCCAGCTGCTCGAAGAAGCGCAGTCGGACGCGGAGCGCCAGGGCCACGCGACAGAGCTGGAGATCACCGGCGATCCGATCATCACCGTTCGCCCCGACGCCTTCCGCCGCCTGCTCTTCAATCTCGTTTCGAATGCCGCGCGCCATGGCGACCGCATTGCCATCTCCGCCAATCACGAGACGCGCTGGCTCGTCCTGAACGTGGACGATGACGGTCCGGGGATTCCCGTCGACATGCGCGAGGAAGTGTTCAAGCCCTTCGTGCGCCTCGACGAGGCGCGCAATCAGGACGAAGGCGGTTCAGGCCTTGGTCTTGCGATCGCGCGGGATATCGCCCGCTCCCATGGCGGCGACATCACCCTGGGGGACAGCCCGCTCGGCGGGCTGCGCGCAACGGTCAGGCTGCCGGCTTAATCGGTCTGCAAAGTGGAATCCGGGATCGTTGTCAGGATGAAGCCCTGAACCACCACCGTCATTCCCGCGCAGGCGGGAATCCAGATCCGCTAACATTGCAGAAGGGAACGAGCGGGTTCTGCTGCGCTTTTTCTCAGAACGCCGTGGTTATGGATCCCCGCCTTCGCGGGGATAACGAGGTTGCGGTTCCAGAGCCCGATTCTGACACCGGCTCCGGATCGGCTGCGCCGTCGGGGATGACGTTCCTCAATAAAGCCTTCCGCCCACCGGCACGTCTTTATCGGGACGAATGAGCATCACGTCGCCGTTGGCGTCCGGAACGCCCAGGGTCAGCACCTCCGACATGAAAGGCCCGATCTGGCGCGGCGGGAAATTGACGACGGCGAGGACCAGCGAACCGACGAGCTCTTCGAGGGTGTGGTTCACGGTGATCTGCGCGGACGAACGCTTGGTGCCGATCTCAGGGCCGAAATCGATGGTGAGCTTGAAGGCAGGCTTGCGCGCCTGCGGAAACGGCTCGGCGGCGACGATGCGGCCGACGCGGATGTCCACCTTCAGAAAGTCGTCGAACGTGATTGTCGGCGTCAGCGAACTCGCCTGGTCCATGGTGCCCCTCGTGATGGTTCAAATGGCAGCGGCAGGATTGTCTGCTTCGCCCTCATCGCCCGCGCGACGCTCGCGACGGGAGGTGCGGCGCCCCTCCATCAGCGAGCGTCCGAGACTGCGCAAAGGCGCCGTCAGGCGCCGCAGATCCTCGGCTCGCTCCATGACGCGCTCGCCGCGCCGCAGTTCACGGTCGAGCCGCGCCATGGTCTTCGCCAGGGCCGGATCGTCGTCATCGAGCCATGTGCGCATGGTGTTGGAATAGACGAGCACCGCGCCCTGAAGTTTGAGCGCGCCGAGCGGACCTTCCGTGCGGATGCCGGCCGCAGCCAGCATGAAGCGCATGGAATTGACGGCCACCTGATGCAAAGCAGCCACCGACAGCGGATCGTACCGGATGTCCTGCGAGATCCGCCCCAGCGCCTCCTTGTAAGGCTCCAGCGCATCGAAGCGGCGCATGATCACATCGAAGATCCGCTCACGGGCGGGCTCGCCGGCCAGATCGTCCGTCGTATCCTGCAGCACCTTCCTGTCGATCTGGCGCGAGAGACCGCCGAGCACCGCGCCCTTCGAGGGGAAGAGATCGCGAAACTCCGCAAGCGTCACGCCGGCTTCCTGCGCGATGTCCGCGATCTCGATCTCGCTCCAGTTGCGCGTGGCGGCAAGGCGCATCAGGGCGTCGATGATCGCCTTGCGCTTGTCGACCGGGGCATCCGTCATGGCACTCTCCTGAACCTGCACTCTGCGGGGTTGATTTAGGCGCCTGGCGCCGTCTGTCAGCCCGCAAGCTCCTCCGCACGGCGCTTGGCCGCAGCCACGGCCTCGCGCATGAGTGCTTCAAGCCCGCCCGGATCGCGCATGAGCACGTCGAGCGCCGCCGCCGTCGTCCCACCGGGGGAGGTCACGTTCTGACGCAAGGTCGCGGGCGGCAGATCGCTCTGGAACAGGAGCTCGCCCGCCCCCGTCACCGTGGCCCGCGCCAGCCGCTGCGCGAGTTCCGGCGGCAGGCCGGCCGCCGCACCGGCTTCGGCAAGGCACTCCACGAGGTGGAAGACATAAGCGGGACCAGAGCCTGAGACGGCCGTCACGGCGTCGATCAGATCCTCCGACGGCAGCCATTCGACGATGCCGTTGCTCGACAAAAGGGCATCGGCCATCCGGCGCTGCGTCTCGCTCACCTCGGCGCTGGCCGCGGCGCCCGTCGCGCCGCGGCCGATGCTGGCAGGCAGGTTCGGCATGGCGCGTACGATGGCGGAAGCGGCCGGAAGGCGGACCCGGAGATCGCCAATGGTCTTGCCCGCGAGAATGGAGATGATGAGCGTCTGAGGCCCGAGGTAGCCGTTTAGGGCAGGCGCGGCGTCATCCAGCATCTGCGGCTTGATCGCGAGGACGAGCACATCGGCGGGCGAGGGATTGGCGGGGTTGAGCTCGATGCCCTTTTCCGAGCAGAAGCGCGCCATTTCTTCGGACGGGCGCGGATCGACGACCGTCACGCCGGAAGCATTCATGCCGACCTTCAGCCAGCCCTCCAGCATGGAGCCGCCCATCTTGCCGGCACCGACGAGGATAAGGGACGAGGGCAGGTGCTGAGCATCGACGGGCATGAGACATCTTCCGGCATGTGAGTGAAGCGACGGCCGCTACTATTCACAGGCCATCCTGCCCTGTCGAGGCTTGGATCGTGTTTAGGCTCAAGCCTCGCCCTCGGTTTCGAACAGAACGCTGTCGAGAGCCTCCCGCGCCGACTTGCCGGCCCAGATCACGAACTGGAAGGCCTGGAAATAGCGTTCGCAGGCCTCCACCGCCACGCGCAGCATGGTCTCGCATTGCCCCTGCGTCGGATCCGCACCGCCTGCCAGCAGCAGGGAATGACGGAACATCACCACGTTTTCCGTGCTCCAGAGGTCAAAATGGCCGACCCAGAGCTGCTCGTTGATGAAGGAGATGAGCTGCAGCACGTCCTGCCGTCGGCGCTCCGGCACCTTCAGGTCGAAGGCACAGGCGACATGGAGCGCCTCCACGTCCTCGATCCAGGTGAAGGCAATATCGTAATCGGCCCAGCGCCCGGCAACGGAGACCGACATTTCGTCAGCATCCGCTCGATCGAAGATCCAGTGCCGCAGAGAAGCGAGCCGCTCAACCACGTCGAGAGGATGTTCCATGCGATCGATTTCGATGTAATGCTGCGACATGTCGATCCAAAAAGCTTGAACGCCTGAATTATGGCAAACACAACCAGGCAATATCACTTCGATAATTCGAGCTATATTTGAGAAGAACTTCCCGAATACGCAAAAGCATTCAGGATTCTTGTCACGTCAGGCCCGAATCAGCTCATGAATCACAGTCTTAGATTTTGACTCCCGTCACAATGCGCCTTGGAGACCTGTCCACAGCAGGAGGGATGCGCCTGAAGCAGGGGGCCTCTACCCCCAAAGATCAAGAGGCGGCACCGGTCTGGCCGATCTTTTCCTCCAGCGCCTTCAGGCGTGCCTCGAGGCGCTCGTTCTCGGCGCGGGCGGCCAGAACCATCTCGCGCAGCACCTCCACCTCCTCGCGAGTGGCGACATCCATGTCCTTGATCAGGCGCTCGAACTGGCTGCGGACCATAGTCTCGACCTCCCGGCGAACCCCCTGCGCGGCGCCTGCGGCATCCGTCGCCAGACGGGCGAGTTCATCGAAGATCCGGTTAGAGGATTGGGTCATGATCGAAAATCCACACCATTGAAGGAGGCCTTGCAGCCCAGGAACGCCAGATGTGGGCGCATTCGGGGGAAACTGCAACAGGGTTGACGATCCGTCCCCACAGGGTCCAATGGCGAGGAGTTCAGACAAGGCCTGCCATGCCGCTCTCCTTTCCCATTCTCGACCCCGTCGCCTTCTCGATCGGCCCGCTCGCAATCCGGTGGTACGCACTCGCGTACATCGCGGGCCTCCTGGGCGGCTGGTTCTATGCCAAGCGCCTGGCCGCCAAGACGGCCCTCTGGAGCCCCCTGCGCCAGCCCAAGCCCATCGACATCGACGATCTTATCGTGTGGGTGGCGCTCGGCGTCGTGCTCGGCGGGCGCCTCGGCTACGTGCTGTTCTACAATTTCAGCACCTACCTCCAGAACCCGCTCGAGGCCCTCGCCATCTGGCACGGCGGCATGTCCTTCCATGGCGGTTTCCTGGGCGCGGTGCTGGCCATCGTGCTCTTCGCCCGCTCGCGTTCCCTGCATCCGCTGGCGATGCTCGACATGGCAGCGGTCGTGACGCCCATCGGCCTGTTCTTCGGGCGCATCGCCAATTTCATCAACGGCGAGCTTTGGGGCCGTCCCGCACCGGATTTTCCCTATGCCATCGTGTTCCCGCATGCGGGACCCCTGCCCCGGCACCCGAGCCAGCTCTATGAAGCATTCGGCGAGGGCCTCGTGCTGTTCATCGTGATGGCCATTGCCGTGCGCCAAGTCGGGTTCAAGCGCCCCGGCCTTCTCGGCGGCATTTTCGTGCTGGGCTACGCGGTCGCCCGCATCGTCTGCGAATTCTTCCGCGAGCCCGATGCACAGCTCGGGTTCCTCTTCGGCTCCTCCGTCGAAGGCTTGGGCGGTGGCATTACCATGGGGATGCTGCTCTCTCTGCCGATGGCCCTCGTCGGTGCCGCCGTCATCGTCATGGCGGCGCGCGGCCACACCCGCCCTGTAAAAACCGTCGAGGCGGCATGACAGCTTTTGGAAAGCATGTGCGGGAGCTGATCGCCATCGAGGGGCCGATCACCATCGAGCGCTACATGGACCTGTGCCTCCGGCACTACTACGCCACGCGGGATCCGCTGGGCGCTGGCGGCGATTTCACCACGGCGCCCGAGATCAGCCAGATGTTCGGCGAGCTGATCGGGCTTTGGATACTGGAGGTCTGGAACGCCATGGGCCGCCCCCGCCCCGTTCATCTCGTGGAGCTGGGGCCGGGGCGCGGGACGCTGATGGCGGATCTTCTGCGCGCCACGAAGCTGCTGCCCGATTTCGGCGCTGCGGTTCAGGTGCACCTTGTGGAGACAAGCCCGGTTCTCAGGCAGAAGCAGCAGGCGGCGATGGCTCCGTCGGAACTGAGCATCGCCTGGCACGAGCAGCTGGAGGACGTGCCCGAGGGACCCTTGCTTCTCATCGCCAATGAGTTCTTCGATGCGCTTCCCGTCCGCCAGTTCGCCGCCACGGACCGCGGCTGGTGCGAACGTCTCGTCGGCCTCGAAGAGGATCGCCTGATCTTCGGCTTGCGCGCCGAGGCCGAACCATCGCTCGGCAAACCGCTGCGCATCGGCGACATGCTCGAATGGCCCACTGCGGCCATCGACATGATGCAGGATATCTCGGGCAGGATCGCGCGCGGCACAGGCGCGGCACTTATCATCGACTATGGTTATTGGGGCCCTGCCTTCGGCGACACGCTGCAAGCCCTCAAGGCGCATGTCCCCGTCGACCCGCTGGCAGAGCCCGGCGAGGCGGATCTGACCACCCACTTGGATTTCCAGCGCCTGGCCCAAGCCGCCTCGGCACAGGACCTTCAGATCCACGGCATTGCGACACAGGGTGATTTTCTCACGGCGCTCGGCATCGAAGCGCGCGCCTCTTCGCTGAAGAAGCGCGCGACCCCCTCCCAGGCTGCCGACATCGACGCTGCCCTGGCACGCCTGACGGAACGCAGCGAAACGGGCATGGGAGGGCTCTTTAAGGTTTTGGCCATTACCCATAGGGCTCTCGAGGCCGTTCCCGGTTTGCCGCCCTTCTCGCCATCACCGTAAAAGTTTCCCGCATCATGTTCATCCAAGCCCCCATCCTCTCCGCCCTGCCGAACATCCGCCACGCCTTCTTCACGCGCCAGGGCGGCGTGTCGGAGGGCATCTATGCTTCCCTCAATGGCGGCATCGGCTCGTCGGACGAGCCGGAGCGGGTGAAGGAAAACCGCCGTCGCATGGCCGAGACCCTGAATGTTGCGCCCGATGCGCTCATCAGCGTCTATCAGGTGCATTCGCCCGATGCGGTTCTCGTGGAAGGCCCCTGGGGGCCGGAGCGGCCGAAGGCCGATGCGATGGTGACGAAGGTGCCGGGACTGGCGCTTGCCATCACGACGGCCGATTGCGGCCCGGTGCTGTTTGCCGATGCCGAGAGCGGCGTGATCGGCGCGGCCCATGCCGGCTGGCGCGGCGCGGTGACGGGCGTTCTCGAATCCACCATCGGGGCCATGGAAAGGCTCGGTGCGGAGCGCAGCCGGATCGTGGCGGTGCTCGGTCCCACGATCAGCCAGAGAGCCTATGAGGTCGGCCCGGAATTCGTCCAGCGCTTCGCGGAGGAAGCCCCTGGCCACGACCGCTTCTTCCGTCCCAGCGAGACGGCGGGCCATGCCATGTTCGACCTCCCCGGCTTCATCGGCGCGCGCCTGAATGCGGCCGGCATCGGCAGCTTCGCCAATCTCGGTCTCTGCACCTATTCCGATGAGGAGCGGTTCTTCAGCTATCGCCGCACCACCCATCGCAAGGAGCCCGATTACGGACGCCTGATTTCGGCGATCACGATCACTCCTTGATGCCCACGACGTCCGGCGTCTCCCAGGCGAGATGCTGGCCGCCATCGACGGCGATCATCTGCCCTGTCACGCTGCGGGCGCTGGCGAGATAGACGACCGCATCCGCGATCTCCTCCGGCGTTCCGCCGTGCCCGAGCAGGACCGCGCGCGCCTGCTTGCCGAAATCCTCCTCGCCCTGCCGCTCGTTGGCCAATGTCGGGCCAGGGCCGATGGCATTCACGCGGATGCGCGGCGCGAGCGCCTGCGCCATGGTCTGCGTTGCGGAGAACAATGCCGCCTTCGTCAGCGTATAGGAGAAGAATTGCGGCGTGAGCTTCCACACGCGCTGATCGACGATGTTGATGATGGAGCCATCATGATCGGACGGCAGCTGACGCGCGAAATCCCGCGCGAGGAAAGCCGGTGCGCGCAGGTTCACGGCGAAGTGCCGATCCCAGCGGTCCAGCGAGAGGCTCGTCACCTCGTCGGGCTCGAACTCGGAGGCATTGTTCACGAGCAGCGTCAGGGGAGAGCCGAGCCCCTTCGCCGCGTCGTGCACCAGTCGCTCGACGGCCGCTCCATCCGCGAGATCGGCCTGCACGACGGCGGCGCGTCCTCCCGCCGACCGAATGCGGGCGGTGATGTCATCCGCCGCGTCGGTGGAGCGGCGGCAATGGATCGCGACGCCGTACCCCTCCCGCGCGAGGCGCTCGACGATGCTCCGGCCGATTCTCTGCGCTCCGCCCGTCACGAGAGCATTCTTAATCATTTTTCACCTCTTGAAACGCTAGGACGTAGCGTTAATTGAGATCATTGCCCAGAAAATGACATTTTTTCACCAGGCCGGCGAACTAATTGCCGAGTTGCGCGTTGTGGAGTCCAGCGAGGCCATAAGGGGAAACTCAATTTCAACGCCACATTGCTGCCACAGTACCTTTGGGGTGTTGTGGTTGTCATGTCACAGCCCTCGTGCGGTTGTCGCTCTATAAATGGATAGTACGCCGCTCGCCCCAGGATCCTTGGGCCGGGCGGAGTATGACATCGATAAGGAAAGAGAAACCATGAAGAAGATTCTTCTCGCTAGCGTCGCTCTGTTCGGCTTCGCCGGTGCTGCTTCGGCTGCGGACCTTCCCGCCCGTGCTGCTCCTCCGGCTCCGATCGTGGCGGCTGCCCCGATCTTCACCTGGACCGGCTTCTACGTCGGTGTGAACGCCGGCATCGGCTTCAACGGCAGCGACGACGACGGCGTCGTGTTCGGCACTGACACGATCTTTGGCGAAAGCGACGACGACGCCAGCTTCATCGGCGGCGGCCAGGTCGGCTACAACTACCAGATCGGCTCGTTCGTGGTCGGCGTCGAAGGCGACCTGCAGTGGGCTGACTTCGGCAGCACCACCTATGTGTTCCCCACCGGCACCGTCACGGTCGATTCCGATGATTGGTTCGGCACCGTCCGCGCTCGCGCCGGTGTGGCCTTCGACCGCGCTCTCATCTACGCGACCGGCGGCTGGGCCTTCACCGACAACCGCAACGGCTGGGTCGTCGGCGGCGGTCTCGAGTATGCCTTCACGAACAACCTGACCGCCAAGGTCGAAGGTCTGTACGTGAACCTCGATGAGGACGATTTCGACTTCGCCGGCACGACCTACAGCACCGGCGAGCGCGACTTCGGCGTCGTCCGCGCCGGTCTGAACTTCAAGTTCGGCACCTACTAAGATCCGTCGCTTCAGCGACAGAAGAAAAGGCCCGGAGCAATCCGGGCCTTTTTGGTTTTACGGCGCCACCCTGGTTTTCGCGAAGGCCGGAACGCGCGCTTCGAAGTCGGCGAGCCACGCGACGAGCTTCGGATGCGTCTCGCGCCAGCGTCCCGCGAAGCGCAGATCGAGATAGCCGAGCGCGCAGGCCAAGGCGATATGCCCGATATGCAGGACGTCTGCCGGCGTCGAGAGATGCGCCTCCGCAAAGCCCAGTCCTCGTTCCACCTTCCCGGCTTGATGGTTGAGCCATTTCGCCTCGTGCTTGTCTTCCGGCCTGAAACGGCCCTCGTAGACCTGCAGCAGCGCGGCATCCATGATGCCGTCGGCAAGCGCCTGCTCGCGCAAGGCCATGAAGCGCGCCTCGCCGGCCGGATAGAGACGTCCGCCGCCGGCAAGATGATCGAGATATTCCACGATCACGCGGGAATCGTAGAGCGCCTCGCCGTTTTCCAGCACCAGCGCAGGGATCTTGCCCAGGGGGTTCTGCTGGCGGATGCTGTCCTCCGGGCTCATCGTATCGGCATCGACGATCTGAATGCGGTCCGTAAGGCTAAGGAGAGACGCCGCGATCTTGACCTTGCGGCCAAAGGGGGATGCGGGAGACGAGCGAAGAACGAGCATAGGGCTTCCTATCGAAGGGTGGTTCCGGTGAACGCCAGCATTCATGGGCCCTGCCGATGAAAGCCGCAACCCATCTTAGGCAGGAGGCCCGAAGGCCTCGCAGCGATAGGCGCCATAGCCGCTCCGGGAGAGTCGCTCGGCCAAGGCCGGAAGAAGCGTCTCCGCCTCGTCTTTCAAGGGCCACGGCGGATTGAGCACGAACAGCCCGCTGCCGTTGAGCCGCGACGGATCGCGGGGATCGTCCACATAGAGTTCAAGACGAAGGCCAGGACGGGGGCTATGCTCGTTGAGCCGGGCAGCGACTGCATCGACTGCGCGCGCATCCTTGATCGGATACCAGCCCGCATAGATTCCCGTGGGCCATTTCTTCAGCGCCGCCAGAAGCTCCGTGGCAAGACGCTCCAGCTCGCCCGTTTTCTCGTAAGGCGGATCGATCAGCACGAGCCCGCGCTTCTCCTTTGGCGGAATGAGCGCGTGGAGCGCCGTCCAGCCGTCGAGATGCATCACCTTGAGGTTCGAGACTTCATTGAACGCGTCGTTCAGAACCTCGTAATCGGCGGGATGCAGCTCCACGAACACGCCACGGTCCTGACGGCGCAGCACTTCACGCACGATGCCGGGGGAGCCGGGATAGATGGTTTGCCCATGCCGGGCGCGGACATCCGCGATCACCTTGCGATAAGGCGCGAGGATATCCTCGATGGGCGCGGAGAAGGGTTCGTCGAGACGACCGACGCCCTGGACCCATTCGCCCGTCCGCTCGGCCTCGTCCGCCGTGAGATCGTAGAGCCCGATGCCCGCATGGGTGTCGATGACGCGAAGCGGCGTCTCCTTGCGCTGCAGATAGACGAGGATCCGCACCAGGAGCACGTGCTTCATGACATCGGCGAAATTGCCGGCGTGAAAGGCGTGGCGATAATTCATCTGTCGTCCTTACCGGGGCGCCGGGATCGTCAGCTCACCGGAACGGCAGCCGTCGCGGTCGACCTCGGGGCATTGGCGGAAGCCGCGCAGATCCTTGTCGAGGCAGATCCGGACCTCCTTGAAGATGCGCCGTCCGCAGGACACCGCGATCATATCGGCGCGAAGCCCTGGATTAACGCTCATGAAGGCCTGTTCGATTTCGCTCGGCAGAACTTTCGAGCGCTCGCTCAAGTCCTTGAAGCCGTCAGGGATGCGAATGCGGTCCCTGGCGCGCTGAACGGCCTTGAAATAGCCGCTGGGGCTTTCGCCGGTGCAGCTGCCGTGCTTGCGCCATTGGTAGCGGGCAAGATTGTCGTCCGGAAAGAGGCTATTCGCCTCGGCCATGGCCGCCATCGGCACGAATCGGCCGCCGGGTTCGCAGAAGCTGGGATAGCCCTGCTCCATCTGCGGCCACAGGCCATGCACGACGAAGCCGAGGCCGCTGCCCGTCTCGCACTGCTTGCTCGTCCGCCCGCTGATCTCGCAGAAGCCGGGCGACCAGGAAAGGGCAAGCACATAGAAATCGAACTGCCCCATGGGGGCTCCCCTCGCCTCACGCGGCGCTTGCGCAACCGAGGGCGAGGCCAGGAGAAGGCAGGCGCCCGCGAAGGCGAGGCACCGGCTCGAGCTCAAGGGGCAGCCTGCTTGCAATGGGGAGCGTAGGCGTAACTCCGGTCGAAGCCGTCCACACAGGAATCGGTGCTCCAGCCGATGCCGATGAAGCCCAGGTCCTCACGGATGGAGAAATTGACCTTGTGCCTGTAGCCGTCGGAAACGATGGCCGTGCCCGTGCAGTAGCGGCGCGGAATGTAGTCGAGGCCCCAGGGGCGCCAGGCCACCTGCCGCACCTGCTCGAAGCCGAGGATCTTGAGATCGGAGTTCCAGAACCGGCGCTCCTTGGTCTCGAAGGTTGAGGCCACGTTGTTAAGCACGGCCGGATCGGCGCAGGCCGGGAGGCCTGCATCGAAATCCTTCAGGTCGAGAATATGAGCCCTCTCGCGGCGCTCGGCCGGAGTTATCTCACGGGAGAAAGCGGGCGCGCTCAACAGCATGCAGGAGAGAATTGCCGCCAGCCACTTCATTCTATTGCTCCAGAAGGTCGACCGATTGTGTAACGTCGACCATGTGGGCGAGAACCCGGAAGGTCAAGGCTCCGCTTGCGGTTTAATAAACGGCGTGTCTGTTCAGCACCAGGGGCTGCCCGGCGGCGGGCCGCGGGGGTGCAGCCGTCGGGCGCGGCGGAGCATAGGTCTGCTGAGGCTGGTAGCCCTGCTGGGAGGCCTGACCGCCATAGCCGGGAGGCGGCGGTGGGGTGTAGAGGTCCTGAGGCTGGCTGGCCGAGTACCCTGTGTTGGCGGGGTAGCGCGGCGCAGGCGGCGGCACGGGGGCCGAGACCACCGGCGGCGCCATGGGAGCCCCCATGGGCGAGTCCGATTCATAGGCCGCCTCGACGCTTCCCTCCGGGACGTCCTGCTCCAGATCCGCCGCCGGCAGATCGCCCTGGCTGCTCACGCTCTGCAGAACCTGGCTGCCCTGCTCGGGATCGATCCGGGGCGTGAACTTGATGATGGGCTTGCAGATGCGCCGCTCGCCGCGCGGATCATGCCGCGCCAGGTCGATGTGCAGGTGATCATAGTGGAAGGCATCGGCGCCGGGGCCCAGCACCGTCGTGAAGTAGCGGCAGGCGCCCACGAAAACCTCCCGCAGGAAGTCCTGCTCGGAGGGGGCTCCTCTCCAGCCTTTCACGACGGAAATCTCGCGGCCGTCGGCCAAGATGAAGGCCATCACGTCCATGGCATTGCCAAAGGAATGCTCTGAAAGCTTGGCGCCGCGCTGGTTGTTACGCGGGCGGCAGGAATAGGACCCCGCTTTGATATCCGCCAGCGGAACGCCGAAATACATCGAGGCTGCCGGCTTCACGATCTCGTCGAGCCAGGTCTCGATTCGGGGGATGATTGGGCAGGCCAGGGTCACCTTGGATTTCAGGCCCACCTCGCCATTGTTGAAGGCAGCCACCTTGAAAGGGTGCTCCATGCCGCAGACGCCGGGTCCGTCGATCTTGGACGACATGGCCACATAGGCCGAGGGCTGAACGAGGCGCTGGGCGAGGCAGGCTTCCTCGGCCTGCGCGCGCCAGGGCTCGCGCTGTTCGAACCGAAACAACCCGCAACCGGTCAAGCCGAGCCCAACAAGCGATAGGGCAACAAACGCAACTAACCCACGACGCATGGACACGACCCTAGCGGGCCCGGGTAAACATCCCGTCAATGCCCTCCCCGATGGTCCAGAAGCGATTCTGCTTCCAAGCGGCCTTTCCGGCCCCTTTTGGCAGCACCGAGGCGCTTCCAAGCCTGACAGTAAGGGAGGGAGTTAAAAAATTCCGCTGGAACCAGAGCACTTCAGGTTCAGAAAACCCAATGAGTTAACGATTTATTAACCATTGGAAGCTTCAATTTTCAGCCCCAGGAACCCGAATTCGACCTTTTCACACGCCCTCTGTTTTGGTAGGTTCCTCTTCGCTCAGAGAGGGGCCGTCATGCACCTGACATCACCAGCCTATTGGGTCGCAAAGTTCAACATCGCCGCGGCTTGCCTCTCGTTCTCCTTCATCTGCGCCGTCGTCGTCGGCGTCTTCTGAGACGCCCGTCGCAGCCGAAGCAGCGAAATACGTTTTCTGGCGCCGCCCTTTCGGGCGGCTTTTTCACGACTCGGGGCAAGGCTTGGACGTGATGCTCCAGGACATCACGTTGATCTCCATGTCGCAGTAAGCGAGGCGAGGCCCCTCCGCCGTCCTCAGGCAGATCGTTTCGCCTTCGGCATAAATCCGCCCTTCAGCGCGGCAATAGCACTCGAGGGGATTGTGCCCGGGCGCCTGCGCGTGCTGAGCGTCGGCGGGCGCGCTCGCCATCAACGCCAGAAGAACCAAGACGCTGGGCATGGACGCCTCCGCTTGTCGTCTTCCATGCCATGCTCCTCCTGTCGCCGAGCGGGGTCAAGGAGAGCAGAAGAGGCATGATTGAAGAAGCGGTCATTGCCCTGCGCGTCCCACCTGCGGATCAGCCCCACCGTTCCATCGCCGCATCGTCGTCGCTCCTGGCCTCGACCCAGGCCCCGATCGTGCCGTCGGTCAGATGCTCCCGTTTCCAGAAGGGCGCCCGGGTCTTCAGGTAATCCATCATGAACGAAGCGGCCTCGAATGCGGCATGGCGGTGAGCGCTCGCCGCGAGCACGAGCACGATGGGTTCCCCCGGACGGATCAGGCCGAAGCGGTGGATGACGGTGAGCCCCAGAAGGGGCCAGCGCCGCTCGGCTTCGCCAGCGATGCGGGCGACCTCGGCCTCGGCCATCCCAGGGTAATGCTCGAGTTCCAGGGCGGAGAGACGCCCGCCTTCGTCGCGGCAGAAGCCGGTGAAAGCCACCGTGGCTCCGATATCGCCCCGCCCTTGCGTGAGAGCCGCCGTTTCGGCAGCGGCATCGAAGGCTGCGGCCTGGATGCGGATGGTGGCCATCATCCCCTACCCGCCCGTCATCGGCGGGAAGAAGGCGATCTCCCGCGCGCCGGCAATCGGGGCTTCGGGCTTCACATGCTGATGATCGATGGCCGCTCGAACGATAGCCTCGTTCTCGAAGGCGTATTCGTATTCCTCGCCGCGCGTCTTCAGCCAGCGCACGAGATCGGCAATCGTGGCGATGCCGTCCGGCAGGTCGACGGTCTCGTCGGTCTTGCCCACTCGCTCGCGCACCCAGGCGAAGTAGACGAGCTTCATCGGTTCTAGTCCTCGTCGATCATGTGATGGATGCCGGTCCTGAGATAGTCCCAACCGGTATAAATCGTGAGGATCGCGGAAACCCACAAAAGGCTCAGCCCGATCATCGTGTTTCCGGGCAGGACCGTATCGCCTGCGGGACCTGCAATCAGGAAGCCGAGAGAAAGCAGCTGGAATGTCGTCTTCCACTTGGCGACGCGACTGACCGGCACTCCAACCTTCAGCTCGGCCAGGAACTCCCGCAGCCCTGAGACCAGGATTTCGCGGCAGAGGATGACGAGGGCCGCCCAGATGTGCCAGCTGTAGATGGTCTTGTCCGAAACCAGCATCAGCAGGGAAGCAGCCACGAGAAGCTTGTCGGCAATGGGATCGAGCATGCGGCCGAGCGCCGATTGCTGCGAGTAGGTGCGGGCAATGTATCCGTCGAAATAATCCGTGATGGCGGCGAGCGCGAAGATGGCAAGCGCGAACCAGCGTGACCAGTGATCCTCCGGCCAGAACAGCAGCCCCACCACGGCCGGCACGGCCGCCAGCCGGCCATAGGTCAAGAGGTTGGCGAGATTGAAAGCCTTCGACCGGCGCATGGAACGTGCAGTGCTCATAAGACAGGCAGGAAGCATGTCTCGGCGCGTTCCGTCAACCGTGAGCTGTCCCACATTGCCGTGACCTCGGGCCTTTATCCTCGCTCATGGAAGAAGTCGTACACGGCGCGGGCCGTGGCG
Organism: Microvirga sp.; assembly: GCA_035645515.1. Classification (GTDB taxonomy): domain Bacteria; phylum Pseudomonadota; class Alphaproteobacteria; order Rhizobiales; family Beijerinckiaceae; genus Microvirga. The sequence continues at coordinate 33,659 of DASQML010000065.1, read as the reverse complement.
GCGTTCACGCCGGGAGCCTTCATGAGATCCTCCAGAGCCGCACGCTGGATTGCCTTGACGGTCCCGAAATGATGCAGCAGCGCCCGCTTGCGGGTCGGCCCGATGCCGGGAATCTCGTCGAGCGGGTTCTTGACCATCTCGCGCTTGCGCTTGGCGCGATGCGTGCCGATGGCGAAGCGATGCGCCTCGTCGCGGAGCCGCTGCACGAAATACAGGGCCGGGTCCCGGGGCGGCAGCTTGAAGGGCGGCTGCCCCACCTTGAAGAACGTCTCGCGTCCCGCATCCCGGTCGCGTCCCTTGGCGATGCCCACGAGGGTTACGTCGTCCTCGCTGACGCCAACCTCGGCAAGGGCCTGGCGCGCGGCTTCCAGCTGCCCCTTGCCGCCGTCGATGAGAACGAGATCGGGCCAAGCCGGAAACGCATCGTCCGGATGCGAGGAGGCCGCATTCTCCTGGCTGTCGGGCGTTCTCGGCTCCTCCTTCACGAGCCGCGCGAACCGGCGCTGCAGCATCTCGCGCATCATGCCGTAATCGTCGCCGGGCTTCAGATCCTCCGACTTCATGTTGAAGGTACGGTAATGCTGCTTCATGAAGCCGTTGGCACCAGCCACCACCATCGCGCCTACCGCATTGGTGCCCATGATGTGCGAGTTGTCGTAGATCTCCACGCGCTTGGGCGTCCGGCTCATGCCGAAGGCCTGGCCGAGGGAGATGAGAAGCTTCTGCTGCGAGGCCGTATCCGCCAGGCGCCGGCCGAGCGCCTCCTTCGCATTGCGCAAGACATAATCGATGAGCTGACGCCGCTCGCCGCGCTGGGGCGCATGAATTTCCACCCGCGTCTCACCCTTGGTCGAGAGCGCCGCCGCCATCAGTTCCGCATCCTCGATTTCGTGCGAAAGAAGGATCAGGCGCGGCGCGGGCTTGTCGTCGTAGAACTGCGCGAGGAAGGAGCTGAGCACCTCGTCGGGCGTCATGGACTTGTCGGCCTTCGGGAAATAGGCGCGGTTGCCCCAGTTCTGCCAGTTGCGGAAGAAGAACACTTCCACGCAGAACTGACCCGCCTGCTCGTCGAGGGCGAACACATCGGCCTCTTCCACCGATTGAGTGTTGATGCCCTGAACGCCCTGGATGGCGGACAGCGCCGCCAGGCGGTCGCGGCAGCGCGCGGCGCGCTCGAATTCGAGCTCTTCCGCCGCGGCCTGCATCTCTTCTGTAATGCGCTGCTTCACGGCGTTCGACTTGCCCGACAGGAACGCGCGCGCCTCGGACACGAGCTCGGCGTAATCCTCGGGCGAAACCTCGTTGGTGCACGGACCCGAACAGCGCTTGATTTGAAAAAGCAGGCAGGGCCGGGTGCGGTTCTCGAAATAGCTGTCGTTGCATGAGCGCAGCAGGAACGCGCGCTGCAGCGCGTTGATCGTGCGGTTGACCGCCCATACGCTCGCGAAGGGTCCGTAATAGTCACCTTTGCGCTTTCGCGCGCCGCGATGCTTCACGAGCTGCGGCGCGGCGTGATCGGTGGTGAGCAGGATGTAGGGCAGAGACTTGTCGTCCCGCAGAAGCACGTTGTAGCGGGGCTTGAGCTGCTTGATGAGATTGGCTTCGAGCAGCAGCGCCTCGGTCTCGGTCGCGGTGGTGACGAACTCCATCGAGGTCGTCTCGCCGATCATCCGGGCGATACGGTTCGAATGCGCCTGTCCCCGGGCATAGGAGCCCACGCGGTTCTTCAGGCTCTTCGCCTTGCCCACGTAGAGCACGTCGCCTTTCGCATCGAGCATGCGGTAGACGCCCGGCGCGTTGGGCAGCGTCGTCCAGAACCGGCGGATGACTTCCGTGCCGCGCTGGACGGAACTGGGATTGGCCTCGAGGTCGAACTCGACATCCGAACCGCTTTCCACGGCTACGCTGTCGTCATCCTCCTCGTTGTCCAGGATATCCGGCGGAACGTCGTTATAGGTGTTGCGACTCATGGAGGAGATTTAAGCGCTGGCAGCCCTCGAGGAAAGTGCAGCGGCCAAACTGGCGCGTCCGCGTCAATCGGGCTAAACGGCTAAGCCTGTCGGACTTGGGGAGCGGATCATGCGCCTGTCGATCATCACGTCAGCCGTCGTTGCGGCCCTTGTGGGCTTCGGCAGTACGATTGCCATCATCATCGCGGCGGCCCAGGCCGTCGGCGCCGATGCGGCCCAGACGTCGTCCTGGGTGGCCGCGCTCTGTCTCGCCATGGCCGGCACGAGCGGTTACTTGAGCATCCGCTACAGGATGCCGGTCGTGACGGCCTGGTCGACCCCGGGGGCGGCGCTGATCGCGGCCTCGAGCGGCATGTCCATTCACGCCGCCATCGGCTGCTTCCTGCTGGCTGGCCTGCTGATCATGCTGGCGGCCCTGATCAAACCCTTCGGCCAGCTGATCGAGCGGATCCCCACCTCCATTGCCGCCGCCATGCTCGCCGGCGTCCTGATCCGATTCGTCATGGCCGTTTTCGAGAGCGCGCAGGGAGCCCCCGGCCTCGTGCTGCCCCTGGTCGGCCTGTTCCTGGTCGTGCGCCTGTTCAATCCCGCTCTGGCGGTCCTCGCGGTGCTGTTCGTAGGCTTGGGGATCGCCTTCGGCGGTGGATTGGCCCGGCCTCTTTCCTCGGATCTCAGCCTCTCGTCGCTGACCTTCATCGCACCCGCTTTCGAGCCTGCGGCGCTGATCGGGTTGGGGATTCCCCTGTTCCTGGTGACCATGGCATCCCAGAACCTGCCGGGCTTCGCGGTCCTGCGCGCCTCGGGCTATATGCCGCCGACGCGGCCGATTCTCGCCGTCACGGGCCTCGCCTCCATGATCACGGCCCTGTTCGGCGCCCATACCAGCAATCTCGCCGCGATCTCGGCCGCCATCTGCACGGGCCCCGATACTCATCCCGATCCGGGCAAGCGCTGGATGGTCGGTCCGTTCTATTCGCTGAGCTATCTGATCTTCGCCGCCTTCAGCGCCGCTCTCATCGGCCTCATCGCGGCCCTACCGCCGGAGCTGATCAAGACAGTGGCGGGTCTCGCCCTCATGGGAGCCTTCGCCGGAGCTCTTGGCTCGGCCCTCTCCGAGGAGGGAAAGCGCTTTCCGGCCGTGCTCACCCTTGCCGTGACAGCCTCCGGAATCACGCTTTATGGAATCGGCTCCGCCTTCTGGGGCCTGACCGCCGGCCTCATGACCCTTGGGCTCGACTATCTGGCGATCCGTCTGCGCAAGCGTGGCTGATCTGGACGAAGACTCCCGCCACGGTTAATGTTTCCTTACGATCAGGAAGAACGGGAGCCTTCATGGCCGGAACGAAACGTTGGGGACGGATCGCAGCCATCGCACTGACGGCAGCCCTGGGCGCCTGCCAAGGCTCCCTCATGAGCGGCTCGCCCGAGGGTGTGCCGGTGGCGCTGGAGAGCATAGACGGCGCCCCTGCCCCGGTTCAGACGGCCCTGATCGGTGAGCTGGCGGCTGCCGCCTCCGACCGTAAGGTCGAGTTGGTCGGCTCCAGCGCGCAGGCCCGCTATCGCGTGCGTGGCTATCTCTCCACGGCCATGGAAGACGGTGAGACCAAGGTCTCCTATGTCTGGGATGTGTTCGATGCCCAGAAGCGCCGGGCCAAGCGCCTCGCCGGGTCCCGCCCCGTCACCCTGGCGTCGGGCTCGATCTCGACGATCGACAAGGACACCCTGGCCAAGCTCGCCCAGGCCAGCATGGACGAGATCGCCGAGTTCCTGAGCAGCTCCAAAGCGATCCGGACGGCCGAGGTCTCGGATGACGAACCGAACGTGGCCTTGCAGTGACCGCATGGCCGCAAACCGAGAATGCGGCACTTCACCAGCACGACTCGTATTGTGACGGTTTGATATCGCTGCTAAGAGCCTTGCGCCTGGCCGCGCAGATGGATGCTTGTCGCGCAGCGGGCCCGACAGGTCACTCAAAGCTAAAGTTGCTTGCATGAAGCTCGTTGCGGGAAATTCCAACCGTCCCCTGGCCGAGGCCATCGCCGCCTATCTCAATGTGCCTCTGGCCAAGGCCCAGGTGAAGCGTTTCGCGGACATGGAAGTGTTCGTCGAAATCCAGGAGAATGTGCGCGGCGAGGATGTCTTCATCATCCAGTCGACCTCGTTCCCCACGAACGACCATATCATGGAGCTCCTGATCATCACCGATGCGCTCCGCCGCGCCTCCGCGCGCCGCATCACGGCGGTGATCCCGTATTTCGGCTATGCCCGCCAGGACCGGAAGCCTGCGGCCCGCACCCCGATCTCGGCCAAGCTGGTGGCCAACCTCATTACCCATGCGGGCGTGGACCGCGTGCTGACCCTGGACCTCCACGCCGGCCAGATCCAGGGCTTCTTCGACATCCCCACCGACAACCTCTTCGCCGCGCCGACGCTCGCCCGCGACATCAAGGAGCGCCTCGACGGCGGCAACCGCATGGTGGTCTCGCCGGACGTGGGCGGCGTGGTGCGCGCCCGTGCGCTGGCCAAGCGCATCGACGCCCAACTCGCCATCGTGGACAAGCGCCGCGAGCGCCCGGGCGAGTCGGAGGTCATGAACATCATCGGCGACGTGGCCGGCCGTTCCTGCATCCTGGTGGACGACATCGTGGATTCCGGCGGCACCCTGGTGAACGCCGCCGACGCCCTCCTCGCCAAGGGCGCGAAGGAGGTCTATGCCTACATCACCCACGGCGTGCTCTCGGGCGGCGCGGTCTCGCGCATCGCCAGCTCCCGCCTGAAGGAACTGGTCATCACCGACTCCATCATGCCGACGGAAGCCGTGAAGGTGGCCCACAACATCCGCGTCATCAGCATCGCCCCCCTCATGGGCGAAGCCATCGGCCGCACGGCGACCGAGAGTTCGGTGTCGAGCCTGTTCGACTGAGCAAAGGATCCACGGTCGTCTCGGAGCCGTGATCCCCTTCCGCGGGCGTCAGGGTTCGCGGCGGCGGTTGGCCAGAACGCCACCCCCGACGATGCAGAACAATCCTGCGAAGGACAAAGCCGTCAGCACGTCCCCGAACAGAAGGGCGGCGAGCAGCACCCCGAAGCCGGTACCCCAATAGCCGATCTGGCTGAAGACCACCGGCCCCGCAACTTGCTGCAGACGGAAGTTCATCAGCTGAGACAGGGCCGACATGGCGCTCACAGCCGCAATCCACCACAGGATTCCCGCATCGTCGAAGCGCCATTCCAGCGGCGCCTCGAAGAGCGGTGCCATAAGGGTGACAATCACGCTCGAGCTGAACGAGGCGCCACATGAGAACGCCAGGGCCGACGTGTCCTTCGGCCACCAGGCCGAGCGGATGATGTTGCCCGTCGCCGCACAGACCGGAATTGCCAGCCCGACCGCAACCCAAACCGGCTGGCCGATGTCGATCTGCAGGATCTGCTGCCGGACCAGCGCGACCATCCCGAGGAAACCGAGCACGATCCCGACGAAACGGCGCAGGAACATGCGCTCCATGCCGAGCCCCGCCGCAAAGGTCATCGTGAGCAGCGGCGACAGGCAATAGACGATCGACGTGTAGGCTGGCCCGACCCGCTCAACGACGAAGTAGGACAGCACAGTCGGCACCGCGAAGCTGATGAGCCCAAGGATGCTGTAAAGCGCCAGATGGTCCGGCCCGGTCGGGATTCTCTGCCCTTTGGCAATAAGCCATGGCAGCAGGCACAGTCCCGCCCCGAGGTTGCCGACGGCCCCGAGCTGGAACGGCTGGACACCCGCGGCGAGTGCCGCCTTCGACATCATGATCCGGCTCGCGAACAGAAACCCGCACAAGCCCAGAAGTGCGATGGGAGATCCCGAAGGAATGACGGAACGTGCAGCGATGGCCGAGCTCATGACGGCTCTCCTGGACTCAGCAACGGCGCCATGGTGCTTGCAGCGGACAAGGGCCGCGGCTCATTGCATCGGATGCCGGGTCGATTTATCTTGACGCTAAGATAAATCCCAGGTTATCTCGATGTCAAGACAATTCAACCAGGATACGAACGTGCCAGACCAGGACGGGCTCGATGAGCGCCGCGCCCAGTGGGCGGCCGAGCTGCCGGATGTGGATACCCGCGGCATGGCGATCCTCGGCAGGGCGCGTTGGATCACCCTGACGGCGCGTCCTCCGATCGAAGACCTGTTCAAGTCTTATGGTCTGGACAGCGGCGAAGCGGATGTTCTGTTCACGCTGCTCCGCTCCGGTCCCCCCTATCGGCTCCGGCCGACAGAGCTTTTTCGTTCCCTGATGATCTCGTCGGGCGGGCTCACAGACCGCCTGAACCGGCTTGCGAAAGCCGGGCTGATCCGACGAGCCGCGGCGGAAGGCGACGGCAGGAGCCTGCCCGTAGAACTCACCGATGAGGGCATCCTGCGCGCTAAGGCCGCTTTTCGGGACGACATGGCCATCGAAGCGGCCATGCTCGCAGGCCTTACGGAAGAAGAGCAAAGGGAGCTTGCCCGGCTTCTCAAGAAGCTCGTGCTGACGATCACGAGCACACGTCCGTTCGCTTGATCCTGCGACGTCCGAGACGAGCGCTCTCATTCTTGCGTTTGAAGGCTTTATCCCCTATAAGCCGCCTCGCGCCCGCTCGACACCCTTGGAGGCACGGGCGCGAACCTCATGGCCGCCTTACGGCGGCCATCGGTTTTTCACCACCCTTTTAAGGACCACGACCATGAGCGAAATTAAGCAAATCAAGGCCGTGGCGCGCGACCGGAGCGGCAAGGGGGCCGCCCGGGCCGTTCGTCGCCAAGGCCAAGTTCCTGCCGTCATCTACGGTGCCGGCCAGCCGGCCCAGGCGATTGCTCTCGATTTCAACCAGACGAAGCAGCTGATCTTCGCCGGCCACTTCCTTACCACGATCTTCGACATCGATGTGGACGGCCAGACGGTTCGCGCCATTCCGCGCGACTACCAGCTCGACCCGGTGCGCGACTTCCCCATGCACGTCGACTTCCTGCGCGTCTCCGCCGGCCAGACCATCAAGGTTGTGGTTCCGGTGCACGTGGTCGGCCAGGAAAAGAGCCCCGGCGTGAAGCGCGGCGGCACGGTCCAGATCGTCGAGCACTCGGTTGAGCTCGCCGTTTCCCCCGACGCGATCCCGGACTACGTGGAAGCCTCGGTCGAGGGCCTCAACATCGGCTCCTCGGTCCACCTCGCCGACATTAAGCTGCCGAACGGCGCCAAGGCGACCTCCACCGAGAACCTCACCCTCGTCACCGTCGTGGCCCCGACCGGCATGAAGGACGAGGCCGAGGCTCCGGCTGCCGAAGGCGCTGCCGCCTAATCATCGGCTTCATCGGGCGTTCAAGCCCATTGACCGGCTTCAACGCTCCGACCGCAAGGCCGGAGCGTTTCATTATGAGAATACCTTGCGATGCGCCTTTTCGTCGGCCTTGGTAATCCCGGCCCCCGCTATGCCAGAAACCGCCACAATATCGGGTTCATTGCCGTGGACGAGATTGCGCGCGTGCACAATGCGGGGCCCTGGCGCAAGCGCTTTCAAGGCGAGGCCGCAGACGTGGTGATCGGCGGCGAGAAGGTGCTCCTGCTGAAACCGCAGACCTTCATGAACCTGTCCGGGCAATCGGTGGGAGAAGCGCAGAACTTCTTCAAGATCCCGCTTCAGGATGTCACCGTTTTCTATGACGAGCTCGACCTTCCGCCTGCCAAGATGCGCGTGAAGATCGGCGGCGGCAATGCGGGCCATAACGGCCTGCGCTCGATTTCCGCCCATTGCGGCAACGATTACCGCCGCGTGCGTCTCGGTATCGGCCATCCCGGCCACAAGGCTCTCGTGCAGGGCCATGTGCTCGGTGACTTTGCCAAGAGCGAGGAGCCCTGGGTGGACGACCTGTGCCGCATCATCGCGGACAATGCCGCCCTCCTCGCCAAGGGTGAGGACGGCAGCTTCCAGAACAAGGTCCACCTCGCCATGGAGGCGAGAGGCTGGACGGACGTCAAACGGCCTGGTGAACAGGCCGCTTCAAAAAAGGAGTGAGGCCATGGGCTTCAAGATGGGCATCGTCGGCCTGCCGAACGTGGGCAAGTCCACCCTCTTCAACGCGCTGACGCAGACCGCGGCGGCGCAGGCTGCCAACTATCCGTTCTGCACCATCGAGCCGAACGTGGGCGACGTGGCCGTGCCGGACGACCGGCTCGACAAGCTCTCCGCCATCGCGGGCTCGGCGCAGATTATCCCGACCCGCCTCACCTTCGTGGACATCGCGGGCCTCGTGCGCGGCGCGTCCAAGGGCGAAGGCCTCGGCAACCAGTTCCTGGCCAACATCCGCGAAGTGGACGCCATTGCCCATGTGGTGCGCTGCTTCGAGGACACGGACATCACGCACGTCGAGGGCAAGATCGATCCCATTGCCGATATCGAGACCATCGAGACCGAGCTGATGCTGGCAGACCTCGACAGCCTCGAGAAGCGCGTCACTGCACTCGAGAAAAAGGCCAAGGGCAACGACAAGGAGGCGAAGGAAACCCTCGACCTCGTCAACCGCACCCTTCCCCTGCTGCGTGAGGGCAAGCCCGCCCGCATGGTGGAGCGCAAGCCCGAGGAAGAGCGCCTGTTCCAGATGCTGGGCCTGCTCTCCTCCAAGCCCGTCCTCTACGTGTGCAACGTGGAAGAGGCCTCCGCCGACTTGGGCAACGCGTTCTCGGCCAAGGTCTACGAGCGCGCGAAGGAAGAGGGCGCGAAAGCCGTCGTGGTCTCCGCCAAGATCGAGAGCGAGATCGCCGTTCTGCCGCCCGAGGAGCAGAAGGAATATCTCGAGGCGGTCGGCCTCGCCGAGCCCGGCCTCAACCGCGTGATCCGCGCGGGCTATGAGCTGCTTGGGCTCATCACCTATTTCACTGTTGGTCCCAAGGAAGCCCGTGCCTGGACGATCACCAGGGGCACCAAGGCTCCCGGCGCCGCCGGCGTCATCCATACGGATTTCGAGAAGGGCTTCATCCGCGCCGAAACCATTGCATATGCGGATTACGTGTCGCTCAAGGGTGAAGCCGGTGCGCGCGATGCAGGCAAGCTGCGCCTGGAAGGCAAGGAATACGTCGTCCAGGATGGCGACGTGATGCACTTCCGCTTCAACACGTAGCCGTTAACCAACCTGTCGGAAACCTGAATACGCGCTTTTTCGGATGTTCAGGACCGCTCTGCTTTGATGTCCTGCATGGAGGGTTGATCCATGCAGGACACTTTTGAAAACGCCATTGCCACGTTCGTTTCACCAGGGCTCGGAACGGCCGAGTTCTTCGTCGCCGTGCTCGTGGCCTGCGGCCTTCTCATGATCGCGATCTCGTCCCTCCTGCCGAGAGGCACCGCCGACGATCTGGAATGGTGGGAGCGTTAAGGCAGCCGCAGCGCCTTGGGCCCGATGCCGAGGCCGATCTGCAGGCTCTCCGCGATCCGTTGCGCACGGAGGATGAAGAACTCCGCCACATCGGGTTCGAAGATCTCCCGCGCCGTCGTCTCGAACAACGCGAGCCAGCGCGTGAACAGCTCGGGCGTCAGATCGAGCCCGAAATGCGCCGCCTGCGGCTTGCCGCTGTAGCGGGCGGTCCTTAGGGCGATCGACGACCAGAAATCTACCATGATCGCCAGATGCTCGCTCCAGCGGCCCGACAGGGCCTTGTGAAAGATGGGGCCGAGATCCGGATCCTTCAGCACACGATCATAGAACGTGACGACGAGTTCACGGATCATCGCCTCCGTCACACCCTCGGCGGGAGTCATCAGGGGGATGCTGCGGCCTGTCGGGACGTGCTGTGGCAAGAGACCTTCTCCTCTTCGCAGAACGGGATGGAAAGCAGATGCTCCCATCCCGGTCAAATGTCTTTGCTCGCGATCAAACCGGACCGCTCATGACGGTCCGGTTCGAGGCTGCTAGTGATGGCTGTGAGGAGCAGGGGTCACGATCCGCACCCCGTGAGGATGCTCCACATTGTGAGTGTGGGTGCTCATCTCGGTGGGCTGGACGCCTCCTTCCGCGCCGTAGAACATACCGTGCAGGCCCCAGTATCCGGTGACGAACACCACAAGAGCGACCGCGAGACCGGCGGGAACCGAGGCCAGGCTGCCGAGGCGCGGCAGCGTCGTCGGCACCTTCACCGCAAGGGCCTTGGCCTCGCGGCAGGGATCAGCGGCGACGAGGAAGAGAGCCGCCATGATCAGGGCATGACCCACGAGGTCGATGCGGCCGAACGGATAGACCGCCGTGAAGAAGATGAGCAGCAGCGACACGGCCGAGAGGCGGCGCACCATCGGTGTCCAGAGCAGGCCGAAGCCGAGGGTGAATTCCGACACGCCGGCCATCGGGATGAACACGTCGCGCGGCATGCCGAAGGTCAGGAAGGGCTTCTCCTCGACGAGGGGATAGAACCACTCCGGATAAGCGAACTTCTCGAGGCTCGACCACATCAGCGCGATCGCGATGCCCCAGCGCAGAGCCATGAAGCGGCGTGCATGCCACTTCGGGTTATCGGTGGAGGCCATCACGAGATAGGCCGCGACGCCGACGCCGAGCGCCAGATAGTCGAGCAGGTGGAACAGGTCGTACTCACGAAGCGCCACCACCCAGAGGGCGATGATGCCGGCAGCCGCAATCGGCATGGTCCGGCGCGAGAACACGCAGACTGCGATCAGAAGCTGCGCCCAGGAAATGAGTTCCGAACTCGTCTTCAGGTCGGGCGTGAGATAGATGCCGCCGACCGCGAAGATCGCGACAAAGAAGCCGCCGATGGAGGCGCGCATGAAATCGTCGGAACGGTTCCAGAGCGGTGCGCTGACGCGATCCAGGCCCGAGAGAATGCCACGGCCGATGAAGGTGCGCTCGACCGTGAGCGTCGCCAGGAAGAAAGAGAGCACGAGGCCGATGCCGGTCCAGAACCAGGGGTTGGTCAGCGTGGCGCTGATCGGCTGCGGCGCGGCATCGACGATGTAAGGGGCAAACCACTTCACATGCGCTTGGGCAGGAAGCGCCCAGAGGGCGGCGCCAAGGGAGGCAAGGGCTGCCCCGGCGCGTTTCGTAGTCATCACGGTGTGCATGGTATCCTCGTGACTCAAGGTACGGAAGTTTTTCAGGTCGCGAGAGAGATACATCCGCCCTGAAGCGGCGGACATTCAGATCATGTGCCTAAGGAATTTCCCTATATCGCCAACACCTTGGCCATTAGCGTGACCTTGGGCCTCCTCAGGAGCGCCGAAAGCCTGGATCGTTCATCCACCTTGAGCGTTGAGCTTTCGAGTTCCTCATTCCTGATTCTCATGCATCTCACCCGCCGTCATTCCTGGGACCTCTCCCCCTCCGAGGCCATCGCCCTGCAGCAGGAGCTGCGGCGGGAGGTCGTGTCCGACCGGCCTATCGATCTCGATGCGGTCGAGCTCGTGGCGGGGGTGGATGTGAGCGTGAAGAACGAGCAGTCTCAGGCTGCGATCGTGGTCGTCACCTATCCGGGCTTTCTGCCGGTCGAGACGGTGCTGGCGCAGCGGCCCACCCCGTTTCCCTACGTTCCTGGCCTCTTGAGCTTCCGTGAGGGCCCCGTTCTGGAGGAAGCCTTCGAGAAACTCAAATCCGAACCCGATGTATTCCTGTTCGACGGCATGGGGATCGCCCATCCCCGCCGCATCGGCATTGCGAGCCATATGGGCCTGTGGCTGGAGCGCCCCACCATCGGCTGCGGCAAGACCCTGCTCTGCGGCCGCTACAAGGATCTCGGGGAGGAGAAGGGATCGGCAGCTCCCCTGATCGACAAAAAGGAAACCATCGGCGTGGCCCTGCGCACCCGCACGGCCAAGAACCCGATGTTCATTTCGCCTGGACACCTGGCCGATATCCCCACCGCGGCGGAGCTCGTGCTGCGCTGCTCTCCAAAGTATCGCTTGCCCGAACCGATCCGCTTGGCGCACAACGCAGCCGGACAGTTCAGCCCTTGAACCGTCCGCAGACGAACGAAGCGCTTCAAACCGCACGGACCAGGCCATGCCCCGTTACGCTTTCGAAGATCTCACGCCCGGGACGACGCAGATGCTCGGCCCCTGCACCGTCACGAAGGAGGCGTTGCTTGCCTTCGCGCGGGAATACGATGCCCAGCCCTTCCATGTGGACGAAGTGGCCGCCAAGGACAGCTTCATCGGCACGCTGATCGCGTCGGGCTGGCATACCTGCTGCATCAACATGCGCCTTGTCGCCGACGGCCTGATCCTCGATTCCACCTCCATGGGCTCGCCCGGCATCGAGGAGGTGAAATGGCTCAAGCCCGTGAGGCCCGGCGACACGTTGCGCTCGCGCATGAGGATTCTCGAGAGCCGCCCTTCCAAGAGCCGTCCCTCCATAGGCCTGGTGCGCTTTCAATTCGAGATGCTGAACCAGTCCGACGAGACTGTTTTCACGCAGACGAACTGGATCATGTTCGGACGCCGTGATGCGGAGCCGGTCAACGGTCCAGGCTCGAACATGCCTGCAGCCGCCATCCCCGCCATGCCGGACAGCGCGCCGCAGCGCGAAGGGCCGCACATCTCCTCCAATCCTTATTTCGAGGATCTCGTGATCGGCGAGACGGAGGTGCTCGGCTCCTACACCTTCGAGCCCGAGGACATCATCGGCTTCGCCAAGCAGTTCGACCCGCAGCGATTCCATGTGGATGCGGAGGCTGCAAAGGACAGCCTGTTCGGCGCGCTCTGCGCCTCCGGCTGGCACACGGCGAGCGTGTGGATGAAGCAGATGGTGGGGCATCGCAGCCGCATCCGCGAGAATGCGCTCGCTCATGGCGCACGGCCTGCCCGTCTGGGCCCCTCCCCCGGGTTCACGGACCTGAAATGGCTGAAACCTGTTTATGCCGGCGACACCATCACCTATCGCTCCACTGTCACGGGCAAGCGCGTTTCGAACTCCCGCCCCGGCTGGGGCCTCGTATTCCACCACAACAGCGGCATCAACCAGCACGGCGAAGAGGTCTTCTCCTTCGAGGGCATGGTGTTCTGGGAACGGCGGGCTTGAGGCCTGAATGTCATCCCCGCGAAGGCGGGGATCCATAAACACGCCGTTTGATGAAGAAGTGTAGCGCTGCCATCGGTACCGTCAGCTGTCATCCCGGGCTCCGCTACGCGGCCCCGGGATGACAGCTGAGGACTCGGCCCGCGCCCGCGTCTCCTCGTCGAGAACGGCGCGGATCCGGGCGAGCACCGGATGGGCGGATGTCTGCTTCCGCCCGTAGCCGAGATTGAAGGCATAGTCGAAATCCGCAGGGTTCCGGCCTTGATTGTGCTGGAGGATGGTCTCCAGCTTGTCGAGCCCCTTGGCGAGAACGGCCTCTGGCGTCGCAGCCGCTTCGTACTCTTCCCACAGGTCGAGGATCTCGGAGCGCTTTTCGGGATGAAGCGCCCGTGTGAGAATTTCCAGATCCGCCCTTTCCCGAGCGGATTTGTTGCTGCCTTCAGTCTGCATCACCGCAGGGATGTCGCCGCTCAGCGCTTCGCCGAGATCGTGCACGATGCAGAGCTTGAGGAGACGTAACATATCGATGCCTTCGAACTCGTCCGCGAAGACGAGAGCCATGAGGCACAGGCGCCATGTATGCTCGGCCGTGCTCTCGGGCCGGCCGTCCGACGTGTAGCCGCTGCGCAGGGTGCATTTCAGCCGCTCCGCTTCGCGCAGGAATTCCAAGGATCCGAGGATGCGATTTGTGTCCACCACAGGCTCCTGAACGCTCGTCACGAAACCGCCCTGAGCCTCATCCTGAGGAGGACCGTCAGGTCCGTCTCGAAGGACGAGGCGCCTCCAGAAGACACTGGATCATCCTTCGAGACGCCGCTTCCAGCGGCTCCTCAGGATGAGGGCAGCGTTCGTTCCGGTGTTCAATGTCCCTCGAAGCTCACGAGGCTGCGCACTTCGACGCCGAGATCGCGCAGCTTCTTGGCGCCACCGAGATCCGGCAGGTCGATGATGAAGCAGGCTGCCACGATCTGCGCGCCCATCTGGCGCAGGAGCTGCGTGGCGGCCACCGCGGTGCCGCCCGTGGCGATGAGATCGTCCACCAGGATCACGCGCTCGCCCTGACCGATGGCGTCCGTGTGGATCTCCATCTCGTCCACGCCGTATTCCAGCGAATAGGCGATGCGCACGGTCTCGTGCGGCAGCTTGCCTTTCTTGCGGATCGGCACGAAGCCGGACGAGAGCTGATGCGCAATGGCGCCGCCGAGAATGAAGCCGCGCGCCTCGATGCCGGCCACCTTGTCGACGCGCCCGCCGGCGAAGGGATGAACCAACTCGTCCACCGAGCGACGGAACGCCCGCGCATCGCCGAGCAGGGTGGTGATGTCGCGAAACACGATGCCGGGCTTCGGGTAATCCGGGATCGAACGGATCGCGGCTTTCAGATCGGTGATGAGGCGCTGGTCCATGGATTGCCTGCCGTGAATGCGAATGTCGTTCGGTCTGGAAGAGGCAGACGGGGGCAGCCCGCCTGCCATCGGGCTCAAGCGCGGTTTAGCACGCGCCCTGCAACGGCATCGAGCTTTTTCAGAAGCTCGGGGTCGCGCGCAAAGGGAGCGGTCATGATGGCGCCGTCGAGCGCGCGGTCGGAGCCCACGGGACACGGCTCGTGCTCGGCCGGGAAATCGCGGGCGATGCGGGCGATGAGGCGCGCCACCTTGGCCGCGTTCTGCTGGGCGACCGCAACGACGGACGCCACATCGACGCTGTCGTGCTCGGGATGCCAGCAATCGTAGTCCGTCACCATGGCGATAGTGGCATAGGTGATCTCGGCCTCGCGAGCGAGCTTGGCCTCGGGCATCGCCGTCATGCCGATTACGTCGTAGCCGAGTTCCTTGTATGTGATGGACTCGGCGTAAGTGGAGAATTGCGGCCCCTCGATGCAGACGAGCGTGCCGCCAACCGCGAACGGGATCTTCTCGGCCGAGGCGGCATCCGCGATGCGCTGCTGCAGCAGCGGACCGACCGGATGGGCCATGGGCACATGCGCCACGCAGCCCGCGCCGAAGAACGAGTTCTCGCGCTTGTGCGTGCGGTCCACATACTGATCCACCAGCACGAAGAAGCCGGGATGATACTCGTCCTTGAAGGAACCGCAGGCGGAGACCGAGATCAGGTCCGTGACGCCGGCGCGCTTCATCACGTCAATATTGGCCCGGTAATTGATGTCCGACGGCGAGAGACGATGACCGCGGCCGTGGCGCGGCAGGAAGGCTACCTCGGTTTCACCGATGCGGCCCATGCGCAGAACGTCGGAAGGCTCTCCCCAGGGCGAAGTGATGCGCATCTCGCGCACATCCTCGATCCCAGGCAGGTCATAGACCCCCGAGCCGCCGATGATGCCTAAGACAGCCTTCGTCATCCTGTCCGCCCCGTCCTGTTGAGTCTCGAAAGGGGACCATAGCGGCTGTCGGGCGCGAACCCAAATCGATGTTCAGCGAAGCGGAAACGAGAAGATTTCGTCGAGCACCTGGCAGGGAAAGATGGTCTCCCGGATGATCTTGAGGCGCGGCACGGGCGCCGCAATGGAAACCGGGACAGCCTCCACGGCTTGGACGACATCATCCGGGATGGCATCCGCGGTCCGGTACCGCGCGAGCGTCGAGTGGATGAGGTTATATCGCATGGGCTTGAGGCCGGGGGGCGGCGGAATGATCTCCGCAATCGTCTTGCGCAGGCGCTCGATCAGGCCGGTTTCGTCAGTAGCGACGGCAACAACCGCCGTGTCTGTCACCTTCAACCTCGAAAACCGCAGGTTCAGCGGACCATGCCCGGCACAGAGGTTCTCCATCAGAGCGCGGCTCGGCTCAGCGATGCTGCGCCAGTAGCCCTCCTTGTCGAAGTGGTCCTTGACGTTGATGAGGGCGTAGAGCGTGACGTGCAAGGCCTCCGGCGGCGCAAGGTGGAGCGGCACGGGCCAGCGTTCGGCAATGGCCGCTTGAAGTTTTCCGAGGGCAGCGCGGGTCTCAAGCGAGAGCTCCGGCTGGACGTGATAGGCGAGGCACGGCTGGCCCCAGATCGTGTCGGCGATGGTCTGCAGCATGGCAAAGGCTTTAAGGCCATTGGGGACGGGTGTCACCAGCCCGGAGGCTAAGATCCAGGTCTACGCACCGCGCTCGAAGGCAAAGAACGCCCCGAATCCGATAAGGATCAGCCCGGCACTTACGATCTTGGCCACAAGAAGTGGCAATGCGGCGCTCTCGATCTCGGCACGCCTTGCAGCCTTCTCGGCCGAGGACATTTTCTCTTCGGCAGCCATGAACTGAATGTAGAGACTTGCAGCCTGACCATGGACGATAGGTCTTCCGCCCTCCAGTTCGACGGTCAGCGCGATCAGCCCGACAATCAGGCCGAAGACCCCTATCCCGAGAAAACCAGCGATCCGCCAGGCAACATAGGATGTTGCGCCCAAGCTCACTGCCAACAGGGCGAGATACACTAGATGATGCATCCCGAAGCGAAGGCGCATGTTACCTCCAGGCCCCAGGCCCTCTTCGACAACACGATTGCGTCGTTCCGGTTCGCTGATCGCGTAGGGTCAAAAGAAAAAGGCCCCGGAAACCGGGGCCTTTGATCTTACGGGTTGTGGGTCATCGGAGGGGTGGCGTGGCCATCGACCTCGCCGCCCACATTGGCCCAGATCTTCTTCTTGGTGAAGTAGAGCAGGCCCGAGAGCACCAGCAGGAACAGCATGACCTGGAAGCCGAGGCGCTTGCGGGCTTCGAGGTGCGGCTCCGCCGTCCAGGTGAGGAAGGCCGTCACGTCCTTGGCGTATTGCTCGACCGTCTCCGGAGCCTGAGGCTGGCCGGCCTCGTTCTTCGGGTACTCGACTTGGCCGTCGCTGAGCGGCTTCGGCATCGCGATCACGTGGCCCGGATAGTAGTGGTTGTAGTGACCGCCGGCCGGAACCGTGAAGCCCGCGGGAGCTTCCTCATAGCCGGTGAGCAGCGCGACGAGGTAGTCGGCGCCATTCTCCGAGTACTGGCGGAACACGTCCGTGATGAACCAGGGGAAGCCGCGCTCGTAGGTCCGGGCCTTGGGCATCAGAGACAGGTCCGGCGGAGCCTTGCCGCCATTGGCCGCAGCGGCCGCGTTCTCGTTCGGGAACGGAGCCGGGAAGCGGTCGGCGGGACGGCCAGGGCGCTCGAACATGTCGCCGGCCTCGTTCGGGCCGTCCTGGATCTTATATTCCGCAGCCAGAGCCTTGACCTGCGCCTCGGAGAATTCCGGACCACCGGGTTCGGCAAGGTTGCGGAACGCAACATAGGTCAAGCCATGGCACGAGGCGCAGACCTCGCGGTAGACCTTGAAGCCGCGCTGCAGCTGAGCCCGGTCGAAGGTGCCGAACGGACCCTGGAAGCTCCACTTCTGCTGCGGCGGGACCGGGGTCTCGCCCGCAGCGAATGCGGCGCCAGTGAAGCCGATGACGGCGGCTGCGATGAGAAGAGTACGCTTCATCATTGTTCTGTTTCCTCTACTCTCGCATCAGCCCTTGGAATGCGGCTCGGCATTGGCGCCGGCCGGCATTCCAGCTCCGCCCTTCTGCACGCCCATCACGGATTCGAGGATCGAGTTGGGCAGCGGCAGCGGACGCTCGATGAAGCCGAGCACCGGCAGGACAATGAGGAAGTGGGCGAAGTAGTACGCCGTGCAGATCTGCGATGCGATCACGTACCAGCCCTCGGCCGGACGGGAGCCGAGCCAGCCGAGCAGGATGCAGACCGCCACGAAGAGCCAGAAGAACTGCTTGTAGAGCGGGCGATAGGCCGTGGAGCGCACCTTCGAGGTGTCGAGCCAGGGCATGAACACCCAGATGACGATGGCCGCGCCCATGGCGATGACGCCGCCGAGCTTGTCGGGAATGGCGCGCAGGATCGCGTAGAAGGGCAGGAAGTACCACTCGGGCACGATGTGCGCGGGCGTCACGGCCGGGTTCGCCGGAATGTAGTTATCCGCATGGCCGAGATAGTTCGGCATGTAGAACACCCAATAGGCGAAGAAGAGCATGAACACCACGACGGCGAAGATGTCCTTGATCGTCGCGTAGGGCGTGAACGGAACCGCGTCCTTGCCGGACTTGATCGGAATGCCGGTCGGGTTGTTCTGGCCCGGCACGTGCAGCGCCCAGATGTGCAGGGCGACGACGCCCGCGATCATGAAGGGCAGCAGGTAATGCAGGGAGAAGAAGCGGTTCAGGGTCGGGTTGCCCACCGAGTAGCCGCCCCAGAGGTAGCTGACGATGGTCTCGCCGACGACCGGGATCGCCGAGAAGAGGTTGGTGATCACGGTGGCGCCCCAGAAGCTCATCTGGCCCCAGGGAAGCACATAGCCCATGAAGGCGGTGGCCATCATCAGGATGAAGATGATCACGCCGAGAATGTAGAGCACTTCACGCGGCGCCTTGTAGGAGCCGTAATAGAAGTTGCGGAAGATGTGCACGTAGACCGCGACGAAGAACATCGACGCGCCGTTGGCGTGCAGGTAGCGCAGCAGCCAGCCATATTCCACGTCGCGCATGATGTGCTCGACGGACTGGAAGGCGAGATTTGCATTCGGCGTGTAATACATCGCCAGGAACACGCCCGTCACGATCTGCGAGACGAGCATGAACACGAGGATCGCGCCGAAGGTCCAGAAATAGGTGAGGTTCCGCGGCACCGGGAAGGCGATGAACGAGGAATGGATGAGGCCTGCGATGGGCAAGCGGCTCTCGAACCACTTACCGAAGGCGCTCTTGGGAACGTAAGTCGTGGGGTGCTGGCTCATGGATGTCGCCTGATCGTCGCTTTGGGTTACGCCGTGGCTTCTTGGCCGATGATGATCTTCGTGTCGGACGCGAAGGTGTAGGGCGGGATCGGCAGGTTGATCGGAGCCGGACCGCCGCGGACGCGGCCGGAGGTGTCGAAGACCGAGCCGTGGCACGGGCAGAACCAGCCCTTGTATTCACCCTGCTGGCCGAGCGGCACGCAACCCAGATGGGTGCAGTTCCCGTAGACGACGAGCCACTGGTCCTTGCCCTGCTTCACGCGGGCGGAGTCGGGCTGCGGATCGCGCAGGCTTGCCACGTTCACGTCCTGGGCGGCCTTGATTTCCTCGGCCGTGCGGTGGCGGATGAAGATCAGCTTGCCGCGCCAGAAGACCTTCACGATCTGCCCTTCGGCGATCGGGGTCAGGTCCACTTCGACGGGGGCGCCTGCAGCCACCGTCGCCGCGTCGGGCGCCAGGGACTGAACAAAGGGCCATACCAGGGTCGCTCCGCCGACAACGGCGGCCGCGCCCGTGGCGATGTAAAGGAAATCGCGCCGTGTCGGCTCAGCGACATGAGTGGTGGTCTCGGCCACGTGGCTCTCCAGCAATGATCAAAAACGAGAACCGCACGTCGGCAATGCCTTGGAGGACAAGGCATTCGGCACGCAGGTTCCTTCATGAAGGAACAAGCATACGCGTCAACGCGCACGCAATGCGACTGGGAGTCGCCGCGCGGTGGCTCTTTGGCACGGCCAAGCCCCGCTGTCCATAGCCGGATTGGGCTAGATTGGAGATGTTCCAGCCTGTTTCCTCAGAGAGACACCGCCTCTGCAGCGTCCTGCCCCTCCCCGAGGAATCCGCCGGACTGGCGCCGCCAGAGCCGGGCATAGAGGCCGCCATGACGCAGGAGATCCGCGTGGCTCCCCTCCTCGATGATCCTTCCCTCCTCGAGCACGATGAGGCGGTCGAGGGCGGCGATGGTCGAGAGCCGATGGGCAATGGCGAGCACCGTCTTGCCCTCCATCAGGGTCGACAAGGACTCCTGAATGGCCGCCTCGACCTCCGAATCCAGGGCTGAGGTGGCCTCGTCCAGCACCAGGATCGGGGCATCCTTCAGGATCACCCGCGCGATGGCAATGCGCTGGCGCTGGCCGCCGGAGAGCTTCACGCCCCTCTCGCCCACATGAGCATCGTAGCCGCGCCGTCCCCGGTGATCCTCAAGGCCCATGATGAAGTCGTGGGCATGGGCAAGGCGGGCCGCCTCCACGATCTCCCGGTCCGTGGCCCCGACCCGGCCGTAGGCGATGTTGTCCCTGATCGAACGGTGCAGGAGCGAGGTGTCCTGGGTCACGACCGCGATGGAGGAGCGCAGGGAATCCTGGGACACCTTGGCGATGTCCTGCCCGTCGATGAGGATGCGCCCGCTCTCCACGTCGTGCAGGCGCAGGAGCAGCGAGGTGAGGGTGGTCTTGCCTGCGCCGCTGGTGCCGACAAGGCCGACCTTCTCGCCGGGGCGGATCGTGAGGGTGAGGCCCTCGATCACACCCTCTTCCTTGCCATAATGGAAGGAGACGTCCTCGAAGCGGATCTCGCCGCGCGTGACCTTCAGGGCCGGCGCCTGGGGGGCGTCCACGAGCCCGTGCGGGCGGGCGATGGTCTGCATGCTCTCCTGCACCGTGCCGATATTCTCGAACATGTCGCGCACCGTGTGCATCACCCAGCCGGACATGGCGAGGATGCGCATGACGAGGGCAAGCCCCGCCGCCGCCTCGCCGCTGGTCATGACGCCCTGCCTCCACAGGAGCACCGAGAGGGCTCCCGTGGCCGCGAGCAGAAGGCTGTTCATGACGGACAGGAGACCCGCGACGACGGAGTTGAGCCGCAGGGAGCGCAGGAACGCGTCCGTGTTCGCCGCCACGGCATCCCTGACCGCCGACCGCTCCTCGTCGGCCCGGGCGAAAAGCTTGACCGTGAGGATGTTGGTGTAGCTGTCGACCACCCGGCCCACGAGGGCCGAGCGGGTATCGGCCACCTTGAGGGAGCGCTCCTTGGCGCGGGGCACGAAGAAGCGCAGGAGAAGGCCATAACCCGCGATCCAGAGCGCCATGGGCAGGGCCAGCCAGGGGCTGACGCTGGAAAAGACGCCGAGAGCCGTGATCGCATAGATGACCACATAGAGGAGCGTGTCGATCAGCGTCACGGCGATGCTGCGGATCGCGCCGCCGCCCTGCATGATGCGGTTGGCGAGGCGGCCCGCGAAATCGGCCTGGAAATAGCTCACCGCGTGGCCGAGCGTGTAAACATGGGTCCGCCAGCGGATCATGTTGGTGCTCTGCGGGATGATGACCTGGTTGGAGACCAGCTCATGCGCAAAATGCAGGACAGGCCTGACAAAAATGACGAGGGCCGCCATCACGACGAGCGTCGTGCCGTGGTCGGCCCATATGCGATCCGGCGTTGACTTGGCCAGGATGTCCACCAGCCAGCCGAGCAGGATGTAGAGGGACGATTCGAAGAGGCCTGCAACCAGCGCCACGGCGAACAGAACCATCAGCCAGAAGCGGACCGGCTTGAGATAGTGCCAGGTGAAACCGCCCACCGTGTTCGGCGGCGTCTCAGTCTCATCGAACGGCGCGAACGGATCGATCCGCTTTTCCAGCCAACGGAACATGTCTTCCCCAAATCTCGCCTGAAGTCCCCCTGCTTTAACACGAGGAGACCGCAAGCGTTCACTTGACGAGAGCCCCGCCTGCCCCGATGAGGGTGTCATGCCTCGTCTTGCCATCTTCCAGCCGGATATCCCGCAGAACACCGGCACCATGCTGCGGCTGGCCGCCTGCCTTGGCGTCCCGGTTGAGATCGTGGAGCCTGCGGCCTTCGACGTCTCCGACCGGAACCTGCGCCGCTCCGGCATGGATTACCTCAATCACGTGACCATCACACGTCACATTTCCTGGCGCGCCTTCGAGGACTGGCGGGGCGCGGGCAAAGGACGGCTGGTGCTGGCCACCACCAAGGGCGCTCTGCCCTATACGGATTTTCGCTTTCAGCCGGACGACATCGTCATGGTGGGGCGTGAATCGGCGGGCGTGCCCGACGAGGTTCATGCGGCGGCGGACGCCCGGATCGTCGTGCCGATGCAGGCGGGCATGCGCTCGCTCAACGTGGCCGTGACCGCCGCCATGATTCTCGGCGAAGCCTTGCGGCAGACCCAAACTTTTCCCTGCACGGAAATACGAAATCCGTCGCAGCAAACACCGCCCTCATCCTGAGGAGGGCCGCAGGCCCGTCTCGAAGGAGGTTCCAGTGCGCTCTGGACACTCCTTCGAGACGCCGCTACGCGGCTCCTCAGGATGAGGTCTTTATCTGACTTGAAGGACAGCCGCGCCATGACCGACAGAGCCGACATCGAACGCATGCAGATCGAGGCCCCCCTCTGGTTCGCTTCTCTGCGCGACCGGATCTGCGCCGCCTTCGAGGAGCTCGAGGACGAGGTGACGGCTCCGCTGCCGCCGGAGGCCTCCCAAGCCGGCCGATTCGAGCGCACCCCCTGGGAGCGCAAGGACCACAGCGGCGCGCCGGGCGGCGGCGGCGTGATGTCGATCATGAAGGGCCGGGTCTTCGAGAAGGTGGGCGTGCATGTCTCGACCGTGCACGGCGAATTCGCGCCCGAGTTCCGGGGACAGATCCCCGGCTCAGACCAGGACCCGAGCTTCTGGGCCGCCGGCATTTCGCTCATCGCCCATCCGTGGAATCCGAACGTGCCCACCGTGCACATGAACACGCGCTTCGTGGTGACTACGAAGGCCTGGTTCGGGGGCGGCGCCGACCTGACTCCCGTGCTCGACCGCCGCCGCACCCAGGACGATCCCGACAGCATCTCTTTCCATGAGGCCATGGAGGATGCGTGCAGCCGCCATGCGCCGGAGGGGGCCTACGAGAAATACAGGAAGTGGTGCGACGAGTACTTCTATCTCAAGCACCGTCACGAGCCGCGCGGCATCGGCGGCATCTTCTACGATTACCACTGGACGGGGAACCCGGACGAGGACCTCGCCTTCACCAGGGACGTGGGCGAGGCCTTCCTGAGGATCTACCCCGAGATCGTGCGCCGCAACGTGACGACGAGCTGGACTGAGGAAGACCGCTTCGAGCAGCAGGTGCGGCGCGGGCGCTATGTGGAGTTCAACCTGCTCTATGACCGTGGCACGATCTTCGGTCTCAAGACCGGCGGCAACATCGCCTCGATCCTGTCCTCCATGCCGCCGACGGTCCGGTGGCCTTAAAGTTCCTCAAGCGTCATCCCGGGGCTGCGGAGCAGAACCCGGGATCGCAACACGCCAATGGCGCGGAAACGCTAACATTGTCATTCCCGCGAAAGCGGGAATCCATATCTTCCGACGGAACTGAACTTAGCGAGCGGAAGCCGCAGCACTTTTCCTCTTTTCGTTGTGTTGATGGATCCCCGCCTTCGCGGGGATGACAGCGGTGCGGTTCCAAAGTCCGTGTCCTGCAAACGATCCGGGATCTTCGCTCCGCCTCGTCCGGGATGACGCTGCCCTGGTCATGCCTGCGCCAGAACCCGCTCGAGCAAATCCTTCGCGTAAGCCTCGTCCGTCCGGCATCCTTCAGCGAGCCAGGCCTGGCGCGCTTGCGCAAGCATCTCTCCCACCTTTGGCCCCTTGGGAACGCCGCGCTCGACGAGATCGGCGCCGCGCAGCGGAAAGACCGGCACGTTCTCGGCACCGCTCCGATATCGGTTGAGTTCGCTTAATGCATCGTTCCCGATGACAGGCGCGGGCTCGCCTTCGATCGCAGCGAGAACGATGCTCAGTGTCTCGGCTCCGTGTTCCGCGACAAGACGGCGGACCGCCATGGCATCGAGCGGCAGGGCCCAGGTCTTGAGGACGACGAGCAGACGCGCATAAGCGACGAGCTTCTTGTGCTCATCGTTCGAGAGTCTCAGGTGCTCGCGCAGGCGCTCCGCGTCCTGCTCGACCATGACCGCGAGCGCAGCAAGTCGCCAGATCGGAACAGGGCTGTCCTTGTCGAAAGCGGCAAGCCTGCCGAGGCGGCCGAACTCGGCGGCTCCCCCCAGGAGCCACGTGAGAAAGCCGTGGCGGCTCAGCACGTGCAGCGTCTCTTCCGCGCGCCTTGCCACGAGGAGCTTGAGCAGTTCGTGGCGGATTCGTTCCTTCGAGAGGATCGCCAGACCCTGCCGTTCCGCGCCGGAGGCAGCAAGCCCCTCGGGATCGGGCTCGCCTTCCGCATATTCCGCGTGGAAGCGAAAGAAGCGCATGATGCGCAGGTAATCCTCGCGGATGCGCCGATGCGCATCGCCGATGAAGCGCACGCGCCGCGCGCTCAGATCGGCGACGCCGTCCGTGTAGTCGTAGAGCTGTCCGTTCAGCCCGAGCGAGAGGGCATTGATGGTGAAGTCGCGCCGTTTCGCATCGAGCACGAAATCCCGTCCGAAATGCACCACCGCATAACGCCCATCCGTCTCCACATCCTCGCGCAGAGTCGTCACCTCGAACGGCTCGCCGTCGACGATCACGGTGAGGGTGCCGTGGTCGATGCCGGTGGGAACGGACTTGAATCCCGCTTCTCCGGCCCGCTTCACCATGGCATCCGGCAGCATGGTGGTGGCGCAATCCACTTCCGTCACAGGCCGCCCGAGCAGCGCGTTGCGCACCGCGCCCCCCACGATGCGCGTCTCCTCGCCGCGGACGTTGAAGGCTTCGAGCAGGCGGCGCAAGGCCGGGCGCTCGAGCAGCGCCAGAAGCGCGTTCTGATCGAGAGCGTCAGTCACTGGAATTGCCCCGGGACGACTCGTCCGTTCTCCATATGGGTCGGCACGAAGGCGCCGGTCCTCCGCTCGGTCACGAGCCCCGTGACCACGAGCGAGGCGATGACCATGGCAACCCCTGCGATGGCGAGCCAGAGCGATTGATCGCTCCAGGACGACCAGGCGAGCGCATTGCGGCGGCGGATGACCAGATACACACCGAACAGAACGAAGGGCAGGAGAAACAGCACCAATCCCTGCAGGAACGCGCGTGTCATGGTGTGTAGAGCCTCTCGTACAGGTTGCGGATGATTCCCGCCGTCACGCCCCAGATATAGCGCCCCTCGTAAGGCATCGCATAATAACGCCTGAGCCTGCCTTTCCACTCCCTTGAGTGAAGCTCGTGCCGCTCGGGATCCATCAGAAAGCTCAAGGGCACCTCGAAAGCGTCCGCCACCTCGTTGGGGTTGAGGTTGAGCGTGTAGGACGGCGACACCCGCGCCACCACAGGAATGACCAGATAATTCGAGGTGGAGAGATAGGCATCGAGATAGCCGAGGGGCACGATGAAGCGGCTGTCGAGGCCGATCTCTTCCTGCGCTTCCCGGCAGGCGGCCGCCAGAACCGATTCATCCGTCGGATCGACCCGCCCGCCCGGAAAGGCGATCTGCCCCGAATGCTGGCGCAGATGGGCCGCGCGCTCGGTGAGCAGCAGGGTGGGCTCGTCGCGCATCACCACGGGCACCAGCACGGCGGCGGGCTTGGGGTTCAGGGGATGAACCAGGGGCACGTCGTCGAGGCTGTGGTCGCCGCGCGGGTTGGCCAGCGCATCTTCCAGATGCGGCGGCTCGGGCCGCAGCCGCTCGGCGGCGAGCATCAGGAAATCGGGCGCATCCAGGGGAGCGGCTCTCATGCGAAGCCCTCGATCTCGTCCGCCGATGCGATGGTGAAGAAGGAGCCCCTGGCCGCAATGCCGAACATGGTCTGCCCCTCGATTTCACGCTCCTCGGCGAGGGCGATCAGGTCCAGCGCCAGGGCACGGGTGACGAGCGCCCACAGGTCGCCGCGCACCTTCACATAAGGTTTCACGCCGTCATGCCCGTCCCGCTCGAACCGCAGGGGATGGGAGGAATCGACCTGTACGAGATCGTCCACATTGGTGCGGAAGGCAATCTGGCGATTTTCTCCCTCGCCTTCGACCGCCATCTCGACGGCCAGGAACGGAGCATCCTCGACGACGATCCCCACCCGCTCCACGGGAGTGACGAGCACGTAGCGCTCCGGGTCCTTGCGCAGAACCGTGGAGAACAGCCTCACGAGTGCGGGCCTGTTGATGGGCGTGCCCATATAATGCCAGGAGCCGTCCGCCGCGATGCGCATGTCGATCTCCCCGCAATAGGGCGGGTTCCAGCGCTCGACGGGGGGAGGCCCCCTCCGCTTCCCCTCGGGGCCGAGCGCCTGCATGAGGCGGGCAAGGGCGCTGGAAGGTGAGGTGTTGGAATCCGTCATGACGCAAGCGTGAACAGGAATGTGAAGATAGAGGATCGACGAAAGGCTGCCATCGGCTACTTCCTAAGCATAGAGTCCCCAGAAGCCACGTCCAATCCTTCCGGTTCCCCGCTGCGGCGCATCGACCCTTGCCACTCGATGGCAAACGAAGGCAGACTAGGTGTTTGGGGGCGTATGCAACGAGAGGGAGAATGACCTCATGACGGCCAGCATTTCTCAAGCGCCCACCGCTCTGGACGATGCGATCATCCGCAATGCGGAGGCCACGCTTGAGACCGTCGGGCGCGCCCGGGAGGCCATTCACACCGTCATCTTCGGCCAGGAAGACGTGGTCGATCAGACCCTGATCACCCTGCTCGCGGGCGGTCACGGCCTGCTCGTGGGCGTTCCGGGCCTTGCCAAGACCAAGCTCGTCGACACCCTCGGCACGGTGCTCGGCCTCGATGCCCGCCGCATCCAGTTCACACCGGACCTGATGCCCTCCGACATCCTCGGATCCGAAATCCTCGACGAGGGCGCGGACCGCCGCCGCTCCTTCCGCTTCGTGAAGGGTCCGGTCTTCGCCCAGCTTCTCATGGCGGACGAAATCAACCGCGCGAGCCCGCGCACCCAGTCGGCCCTGCTGCAGGCCATGCAGGAGCATCACGTCTCCGTAGGCGGCGAGCGGCACGACCTGCCCCAGCCCTTCCACGTGCTCGCGACCCAAAACCCCGTGGAGCAGGAAGGTACCTATCCCCTCCCGGAGGCGCAGCTCGACCGTTTCCTGCTGCAGATCGACGTGGGCTATCCGAGCCGCGAGGCCGAGCGCCGCATCCTGATCGAGACCACCGGCGCGGAGGACCACAAGCCGGTCGCCGTGATGAATGCCGAGGCGCTCATGAACGCCCAGCGCCTCGTGCGCCGCCTGCCGGTGGGCGAGAGCGTCGTCGAGGCGATCCTCGATCTCGTGCGCTCCGCCCGTCCCGGGGGCGAAGGCCTCGATGGCGTCACCGACAAGGTTCTCTGGGGACCCGGCCCCCGCGCCAGCCAGGCCCTGATGCTGGCGGTGCGTGCGCGAGCCCTCATCGAGGGCCGTGTCGCGCCCTCCATCGCTGACGTGGTGGCGCTGGCCGAACCTGTTCTCAAGCACCGCATGGCGCTCACCTTCTCCGCCCGGGCCGACGGAGAGACGCTCTCGGGCGTCATCGGCCGCCTCACCGCGCGGCTGGTGGCTTAAGGATCGCCCCCATGGCCCGTATCCGGGTCCTCCCCGAGACTGCCCGCTCGCCCGGGCGCCAGGAAACCGAGAGCGCGCTCTCGCTCGCCCATCGCATGCCGCGCCTCGTGCTCGAAGCCCGGCGGGTGGCCGCGAACCTCGCTCATGGCATCCACGGCCGAAGGCGCGCCGGCATCGGCGAGAGCTTCTGGCAGTTCCGCCCCTTCGTGGCGGGGGAAGCCGCGCAGCGGATCGACTGGCGCCGCTCCGGCCGCGACGACCGGCTCTACGTGCGCGAGCGGGAATGGGAGACGGCCCAGACTCTCTGGCTCTGGATCGACCGCTCCGCCTCCATGGGCTATGCCTCGGATCTCGCGCAGGCTCCTAAGATCGAGCGCGCCATCGTGCTGGGCTTTGCCCTCGCCAGCTGCTTCGTCGAAGCGGGCGAGCGGGTCGGCATGCTCGGGCTCATGCCCCCGCGGGCGACCCGGCGCATCGCCGAGACCATGGCGCAGACCCTGGTGGCGGACCGCTCTTCCCTCGAGGAGGATCTGCCCCCGTCTGCGCCGATCGCGCCTCAGCACGAAGCGATCCTGATCGGCGACTTCCTCTCGCCGGTGCGCGACATCGCCGCCATCGTGGAGGGCATCTCCTCGCGCGGGGCGCGGGGACACCTGGTGATGATCGTCGATCCGGTCGAGGAGACCTTTCCCTTCCAGGGGCAGGCCGTGCTGCACGATCTGGAGGACGGCCTTTCCCTTCGCATCGGCGACGCGGAAGCCTGGGGCCGCGTCTATCGTGAGCGCATCGCGCAGCACCGGGCCGACCTGCTGGAGATGACCCGCCGCCGCGGCTGGACCTTCACGATCCACCGCACCGACCGTCCGGCGAGCGAGGCGGCCCTGCGTCTCATGACCCTGGTTTCGGCCGCGCGCGGCATCACCATGGGAGGGCGCTGAGTCATGCTGGGCCTTCCCCTCACCTTCGCCGTTCCGCTCGTGCTCACGGCGCTCGCCGCCCTGCCCGCGATCTGGCTGCTCCTGCGCATCACGCCGCCGCAACCCAAGCGCGTGGATTTTCCGCCGCTCAAGATCCTCGCCGATTTGAGGCCCGAAGAGGAAACGCCGGCCCGCACGCCGTGGTGGCTCCTGCTCCTGCGGCTGGCTCTCGCGGCCTTCCTGATCCTCGCAGCGGCGGGCCCGATCTGGAATCCCCTCGCCGAGGAGAACAGCCGCGCGCCGCTCCTCCTCATCGTCGATAACGGCCTCGCCGCAGCCCACGACTGGCGCGAGCGCCTGAATCTCGCCTCGGAGCGCATCGAAGCGGCGGGCCGCGACGGCCGCACCGTCGCCTTGGTCGCAACGGCCGAACCGCAGGCGGCGCTCGAGCCGTCGAACCCCGCCGCAGCCCTGGAGCGGCTGCGCTCCTTCAAGCCACAGCCCTATCTGCAGGATCGCAGCGCACATCTCGACTCCATCAGGCGCTTTCTGGAAAGCACGCCGGACGCGAACATCGTCTGGATCAGCGACGGGGTGGCCGGCGTTGACGGGCAAGGCTTCATCGACGGCTTGGCGCGCATGGCAGACGGTCGGCGGATCACGGTGCTCAAATCCGAACGCGCCTCCACGCTTGCCATCGCAGGCGTCGAGAATGCCGGCGGCCGTCTGAGCGCGCGCGTGGTGCGCCCCGAACCCAACGGACGCGATTCCGGCACGCTCCGCGCGGTGGACATGAAGAACCTGCCGCTCGCCGACATGCGCTTCGGTTTCGATGCAAACGCCACCGAGACCACCGTCTCCTTCGATCTTCCCACCGAGATCCGCAACGCCATCGCCCGCATCGAGATCCTCGGCGAAGGTTCCGCGGGCGCCGTGAGCCTGCTGGACGAGCGCGGCAAACGCCGGCGCGTCGGCCTCGTCTTCGGCGGTACCGCCGACCAGACGCAGCCTCTTCTCTCGCCGCTCTATTATATCGAGCGCGCCCTCTCGCCGTATTCGGAGATCCGCATGGGCCGCGGCGGCGTCGCCGATGCGGTGAACCAGCTGATCGAGGAGCAGGTGTCCATTCTCGTCCTCGCCGATGTGGGCGGACTTGACCGGGAGACCTTGGGCAAGGTGACGGCCTTCGTCGAACAGGGCGGCCTGCTGCTGCGCTTTGCCGGTTCGCGCCTGGCTGCGGGCAACGACGAGCTGGTTCCCGTGCGCCTACGCCGCGGCGGACGCAGCCTCGGCGGGTCGCTCTCCTGGGACACCCCGAAAACTTTCGCGCCCTTTACCCGCGAGAGCCCCTTCTTCGGATTGAACGTGCCGGAAGAGATCGGCATCCGCCGCCAGATCCTTGCCGAGCCCGATGGGGACCTGCCGTCGCGCACCTGGGCGTCGCTGGCGGACGGAACGCCCATCGTCACGGCCGACAAGCGCGGCGACGGCCTGATCGTGCTCTTTCACGTGACGGCCGACACCACCTGGTCGAACCTGCCGCTCTCGGGTCTCTTCGTCGACATGCTGCGCCGGATCACCGTCCTGGCCGGCGCGCCGAGCGATGTGAATGCCGAGGCTCGCAATGCCGCGAACGAAACCGTCGCG
The DNA here is from genome assembly GCA_035645515.1 of Microvirga sp. GTDB lineage: Bacteria > Pseudomonadota > Alphaproteobacteria > Rhizobiales > Beijerinckiaceae > Microvirga. The sequence goes on along the minus strand of DASQML010000065.1, from coordinate 3,835 downwards.
CCGCGTCTGACCCTCGACGGCTACGGCGTGTTCACGACGCCGCCCGCCAACGCCCGCGCCGTCTCGCGCAATTACAGCGAGCGTGCCACCGGCGAGCATCCGCCGGGTTTCTACGGCCCCGCGGATTCGGGTCTGGCGGTGAATGCGCTCCTGCCGGGAGACAAACTCGCGCCGCTCGACATCGCGCCGCTCAACGCGCGGGTCGCACCGCTTGCTGGCGCTCAAACCATCGATCTGCGCATGCCTCTTTTCATGATTGCCCTCCTCCTTCTCCTGGCCGATACGCTCGCCTCGCTGTGGCTCGGCGGGCATCTCTCGAACCTTTCGGGACGTTTCCGGAAGATGGGCGCGGCGGCGTCCGTGCTTCTTGCTGCGACGGTTCTCCTTGCATCGGCCATGGATGTGAGAGCGCAGGATCTGGGACCGCGCCGGATCGACGAGAATGCAAGCCCCGCCCTCGTCACGCGGTTGGCTTACGTGATCACCGGCGATGCGGGCGTGGACGAGGCGAGCAAGGCCGGTCTTACAGGCCTGACGCAGGTTCTGTCGCAGCGCACGGCGCTCACGCCCGGCGATCCCATCGGCATCGATCTCTCAAGAGACGAAGTGGCCTTCTACCCGCTGATCTACTGGCCGATCGTGGCCTCGCGCCCCATGCCCCCTGAAGCGGCGATCCGCAAGCTCGACGCCTTCATGAAGGGCGGCGGTACGGTGATCTTCGATACCCGCGACGCCTTCAACAACCGTCCCGACGGCGCAGTGAGCGCGGAGGGCCAATACCTTCGCCGCATGCTGGCGGCCCTCGACATTCCCGAGCTGGAGCCGGTGCCGACGGATCATGTGCTGACGAAGACGTTCTACATCCTGGAAAGCTTCCCCGGCCGCTATGCCACGGGACAGACCTGGGTCGAGGCCCTGCCGCCGCAGGCGGAAGGCGAGGAGAACCGCCCCGCCCGCTCCGGCGACAGCGTGTCCCCGATCATCATCACCTCGAACGATCTGGCGGCCGCCTGGGCCGTCGGGACCCGCGGGGAATACCTCTTCCCCGTCGTCGGCAGCGATCCGCGCCAGCGCGAGATGGCCTATCGCAGCGGCATCAACATCGTGATGTATTCGCTCACCGGAAACTACAAGGCCGATCAGGTGCACGTGCCCGCCCTGCTCGAGCGGCTGGGGCAATAGCAAGACATGTCGGTGCTCTCGATCAGTTTCTCACCCCTCATTTCCGTTTACGCGCTGTGGGCCGTCGGAGCGCTCGCCGGGCTGCTCGCCGTTCTTGCGATCGTCTCCCGCGGCCCCATCGCGATCCTGCGCGCCCTCGCGCTGGCGCTGGTGCTTCTGGCCCTCGCCAACCCCGCCCTCGTGCAGGAAGAGCGCGAGAAGGTGAAGGACATCGTGGCGGTGGTCATCGACCGATCGACCTCGCAGACCCTCGGCGACCGCGCGGCCATGACGGATCAGGTGAGAGCCGAGCTCGAACGGCGCTTCGGCTCGCTCACCGATGTGGAGCCGCGCACCATCGAAGCCGACGACGGCAACGGCGACGACGGCACCCGCCTCTTCGCAGCGCTTTCGAACGGCCTCGCCGATGTTCCGCCGGACCGCCTGGCGGGGGTGATCTTCATCACCGACGGCGTCGTGCACGACATTCCGCCCTCCGTCGAAGCCCTCGGTTTCCGGGCGCCACTGCATGCGCTCATCACGGGGCGTCCCGACGAGCGCGACCGCCAGATCAAGCTGATCGAAGCGCCGCGCTTCGGCATCGTCGGAAAGGAGCAGACCATCCGCGCGCAGGTAATGGAGCGCGGCGGCACGGGCTCCGCGCTCGTCACGCTGCGGCGCGACGGACAGGTCCTTTCCCGGCAGCAGGTGCGCGCCGACACGCCTTTCTCCCTGCAGGTGCAGATCGAGCATGGCGGCACGAACGTGGTCGAGCTGGAAGTGGAAGGCCTCCCCAACGAACTGACGCAGGCCAACAATCGCGCCGTCGTTCCCATCGAGGGCATCCGCGAGAAGCTTCGCGTGCTGCTCGTTTCCGGCGAGCCCCATGCGGGCGAGCGCACCTGGCGTAACCTGCTCAAATCCGATGCCAACGTGGACCTCGTCCACTTCACCATCCTGCGCCCGCCGGAGAAGCAGGACGGCACGCCGATCAACGAACTGTCCCTGATCGCCTTCCCGACCCGCGAGCTGTTCCAGCAGAAGATCAAGGATTTCGACCTGATCATCTTCGACCGCTACGCGAACCAGAGCATCCTGCCCTCGAGCTATTTCGAGAACATCGTGCGCTACGTGCGTGAGGGCGGCGCGATCCTCGTGGCGGCGGGTCCGGAATTCGCAAGCTATGGCAGCCTTGCGCAGACGCGCCTCGCGCCGGTCATTCCCGGCATCCCCAACGGCCGCGTCGTGGAGCAGCCCTACAAGGCCAGCATCACCGAGACCGGCAATCGCCATCCGGTGACGCGCGAGCTTCCGGGCTCCGAGACATCGCCTCCATCCTGGGGCGAGTGGCTGCGCATCATCGGCTCGGACGTGCAATCGGGCTCGACCCTCATGTCGGGCGCGAACGACCTTCCGCTCCTCGTGCTGCGCCGCGAGGAGAAGGGACGTGTCGCGCTGCTTCTGTCCGATCACGCCTGGCTCTGGGCGCGCGGCTACCAGGATGGCGGCCCGCATCTCGACCTGCTGCGCCGCCTCGCCCATTGGCTCATGAAGGAACCTGCGCTTGAGGAAGAGGCGCTGCGCGCGTCCGCCGCCGGCCGCACCATCCGCATCGAACGGCAGACCATGAAGGATACGGCGGAGGACGTGACCCTGACCACACCGGGCGGCACGCAGACCAGCCTCGCCCTGTCGGAGAGCCGCCCCGGTCTCTTCACGGCGGAAGTCGAAGGGAAGGAATTGGGCCTCTACACGGTGCGCTCGGGCGAACTGATCGCTTTCGTGAGCATCGGACCCGCCAATCCCCGCGAGCTGATGGATGTCTTCAGCAACACGGAAGCGCTCACCCCCATCGCGGAGGCGACCGGCGGCTCCGTGCGGCGGGTGGCAACAGAAGGCAACCAGAGCATCATTGTCCCGCGCATCCTTGCCGTGCATTCGGGCTCGCGCCTGTCCGGTGGCGACTGGATCGGCCTCAAGCCCAGCGACAGCGCCATCGTTCGCGGCGTGTCCGTCTTCCCCCTGGCGCTCGGCTTCGTCGGCTTGGCGCTGCTGATCGGCACGACGCTCGCGGCCTGGGTGACGGAGGGACGGCGGAGAGCCTGAGGGTCCAGGTGCCAGGCTGATCCCGCAAGATACGACAGGGTTACGACCTCTCCCCCACCCGCCGCGCTCACGCGCCTCGACGTCTCCGGGACGGGAGGGGCGAGTCGCGCCCACCCCTCCGTTCGCCGAACCTCGTCTCACCGTTTCGAGCCCTCTCCCGCATGGCCGTCTCCGGACTTGATCCGGGGATCAGCCCGGCCACCCATGTCTTTGCAGGCGCGGTGCGTCGAAGACGGCGCTCCCCTGCACAGGACCGGGAATGACGAGTGAAGTGTCGAGCCTCAACGCTGTCATCCCCGCGCAGGCGGGGATCCAGAATCATGACAGGTTGAGGTAAGGCGCTCCGGCCCATGCCGTCATGGCCGGACTTGATCCGGCCATCCCCGTCTTTGAAACGGCAGCGCCAGAAGACGGGGCGACGAGGCAGGTGTCGAACCTCGGCGCTGTCATCCCCGCCGCCTTCCTGCCGTTTCCGCTCCTCATGTCATCCCCCTCTGCTGTCATGCTTGCTCAGCGCCGTCATCCCCGCCGCTCTGCCGTCATCCCCGCGCAGGCGGGGATCCAGATC